>NZ_JBIBWQ010000005.1:0-69633 GCF_043081505.1 Streptomyces sp. NPDC014870 | reverse complement strand
CCGAGCCACTTTCGGGGGGCGCGCCCCGCGGCGCCGCCCCCCCCCCCGGGGGGGGGGGGGGGCCCCCCCCCCGGGGCCCCGGGGCCCCCCCCCCCGGGGCGCGGCGCCGCCCGTCCCCCCACCCCACCCCACCCCACCCGACCCCGTCCACGGGCCGGACGGGAAACGCCCACCACCCGGGCCCACGGCACCATGGGCCCGTGACCGTCATCGACATCCCCGGCTCCAAGTCCGTCACCGCTCGCGCGCTCTTCCTCGCCGCCGCGGCCGACGGGACCAGCACGCTCCTGCGGCCGCTCGTCTCCGACGACACCGAGGGCTTCGCCGAAGGGCTCAAGGCCCTCGGGTACGAGGTCCGGCAGGAGGCCGACGCCTGGCACATCCAGGGGCGTCCCCAGGGCCCCGCCGCCGGCGAGGCCGACGTCTACTGCCGCGACGGCGCCACGACCGCCCGCTTCCTCCCCACCCTCGCCGCCGCCGGCGCCCACGGCACGTACCGCTTCGACGCCTCCGCCCAGATGCGCCGCCGCCCCCTCGGCCCCCTCACCACCGCCCTGCGCGCCCTCGGCGTCGACCTGCGCCACCACGAGCGCGAGGGCCACCACCCCCTCACCGTGCACGCCGCGGGGATCAAGGGCGGTGCGCTCACCCTCGACGCCGGCCAGTCCTCCCAGTACCTGACCGCGCTCCTCATGCTCGGCCCGCTCACCGCCGAGGGCCTCACCATCACCGTGACCGACCTGGTCTCGGAGCCGTACGTCGAGATCACCCTCGCGATGATGCGTGCCTTCGGCGCGGACGTCACCGTGGCCCGGGACGGCCAGGAGGGGCGTACGTACACCGTCGCGCCCACCGGCTACACCGCCACCACCTACGCCGTCGAGCCCGACGCCTCCACCTCCTCGTACTTCTTCGCCGCCGCCGCGCTCGACCCCACCCCCGGCCGCGAGGTCACCGTCCCCGGCCTCACCACCGGCGCCCTCCAGGGCGACCTCGGCTTCGTCGACGTGCTCCGCCGGATGGGCGCCGAGGTGGAGACCACCGACGCGGCCACCACCGTCCGCTCCACCGGCCGGCTGCGCGGGCTGACCGTCAACATGCGCGACATCTCCGACACCATGCCGACCCTCGCCGCCCTCGCGCCCTTCGCCGAAGGGCCCGTCCGCATCGAGGACGTCGCCAACACCCGGGTCAAGGAGTGCGACCGCCTCGACGCCTGCGCCGAGAACCTCCGCCGCCTGGGCGTCACCGTCGCCACCGGCCCCGACTGGATCGAGATCCTGCCCGGCACCCCCACCGGACCCGCCGAGATCGCCACCCACGGCGACCACCGGATCGTCATGTCCTTCGCCGTGACCGCCCTGCGCACCCCCGGCATCACCTTCGACGACCCCGGCTGCGTACGGAAGACGTTCCCCGCGTTCCACCAGGTCTTCGGCGCCGCGTTCGGAGCGTTCACCCGCACCCGGTGAAGGGCGCGCGGTCTTTGCGGCAAGAATGGGGGCATGAGCGACCGCCCCTCTCCTCTCGCCGACCCGCACCTGGTCTTCGATCCGACCGAAGGCCGCCGGGACATCGTCGTCCTCGGCTCCACCGGGTCCATCGGCACGCAGGCCATCGATCTGGTCCTGCGCCACCCCGACCGCTTCCGGGTGACCGCCCTCGCCGCCTCCGGCGGCCGGGTCGAACTGCTCGCCGAGCAGGCCCACCGGCTGCGCGTCGGGGCGGTGGCCGTCGCCCGCGAGGACAAGGCCGCCGAGCTGCGGGAGGCGCTCACCGCGCTCTACGGCCCCGGCGCGGCGCTCCCCGAGATCCTCGCCGGGCCCGACGCGGCCACCCAGCTCGCCGCCTCGCCCTGCCACACGGTCCTCAACGGCATCACCGGCTCCATCGGCCTCGCGCCCACCCTCGCCGCCCTCGAAGCCGGCCGCACCCTCGCCCTCGCCAACAAGGAGTCGCTGATCGTCGGCGGCCCGCTGGTCAAGGCGGTCGCCAAGCCCGGCCAGATCATCCCGGTCGACTCCGAGCACGCCGCGCTCTTCCAGGCGCTCGCCGCCGGCACCCGCGCCGACGTCCGCAAGCTGGTCGTCACCGCCTCCGGAGGCCCCTTCCGCGGCCGTACGCGCGCGGAGCTGGCACACGTCACCCGCGAGGACGCGCTCGCCCACCCGACCTGGGCCATGGGCCCCGTCATCACGGTCAACAGCGCGACCCTGGTGAACAAGGGCCTGGAAGTCATCGAGGCGCACCTCCTCTACGACATCCCCTTCGACCGCATCGAGGTCGTCGTCCACCCCCAGTCGTACGTCCACTCCATGGTGGAGTTCACCGACGGCTCCACCCTCGCCCAGGCCACCCCGCCCGACATGCGCGGTCCGATCGCCCTCGGCATCGGCTGGCCGGAGCGCGTCCCCGACGCGGCCCCCGCCTTCGACTGGACCAAGGCCTCCAGCTGGGAGTTCTTCCCGCTCGACACCGAGGCCTTCCCCTCCGTCGGCCTCGCCCGGCACGTCGGCGAGCTGGGCTCCACGGCCCCCGCCGTCTTCAACGCGGCGAACGAGGAGTGCGTCGAGGCGTTTCTCGCCGGAAGGCTGCCCTTCAACGGAATCATGGATACGGTCACGGCTGTCGTCACCGAGCACGGCACCCCCGACCGGGGAACCCCGCTCACGGTGTCGGACGTCCTTGAAGCGGAGACCTGGGCCAGGGCCCGGGCCCGGGAACTGGCAGCACAGGCTGCGAAGGCGACCGCGGAGGCGCACGCATGACCGTACTTCTGACGCTCCTCGGCATCGCGCTGTTCGCGTTCGGGCTGCTCGTCTCCATCGCCTGGCACGAGCTCGGCCACCTCTCCACGGCCAAGCTCTTCGGCATCCGCGTGCCCCAGTACATGGTCGGCTTCGGCCCCACCATCTGGTCCCGGAAGAAGGGTGAGACGGAGTACGGCATCAAGGCCATCCCGGCCGGCGGCTACATCCGGATGATCGGCATGTTCCCGCCCGGCAAGGACGGCCGGATCGAGGCCCGCTCCACCTCGCCCTGGCGGGCGATGATCGAGGACGCCCGCGAGGCCTCCTTCGAGGAGCTCAAGCCCGGCGACGAGAAGCGGCTCTTCTACACGCGCAAGCCGTGGAAGCGCGTCATCGTGATGTTCGCCGGCCCGTTCATGAACCTGATCCTCGCCGTCCTGCTCTTCTTCGGCAGCGCGATGGCCGTCGGCTTCGAGACCCAGACCACCAAGGTCGCGGGCGTCACCAACTGCGTCATCGACCAGAGCGAGAAGCGCGACACCTGCAAGGCGACCGACCGGCCCTCCCCGGCCAAGGCGGCCGGCCTGCTCAAGGGCGACCGGATCGTCGCCTTCAACGGCGAGCGCGTCACCGACTGGAACACCCTCTCCGACCGCATCCGCGCCACCACCGGGGCCGCCACGGTCACCGTGCTGCGCGACGGCAAGGAGGTGGACCTCAAGGCCACCCTCCTGGAGAACAAGGTCCTCAAGAAGGACGCGGACGGCCGGGTCGTGCAGCCCGCGCAGTACGTCTCCGCCGGCTACCTCGGCTTCGAGTCCGGCCGCGAGGTCGTCCCGCTCACCTTCGGCGAGTCCGCCTCCCGGATGACCGACCAGCTCCAGGCCGGCTTCGAGTCCGTCCTCGCCCTGCCCGGCAAGATCCCGGACCTCTGGGACGCCACCTTCGGCGACGGCGAGCGCAAGCAGGACTCGCCCGTGGGCGTCGTCGGCGCGGCCCGCATCAGCGGCGAGCTGATGAGCATCGAGGCACCGGCGGAGACCCGGCTGGTCTTCTTCCTCCAGCTGCTCGTGATGTTCAACGTGTCGCTGTTCCTGTTCAACATGCTGCCGCTGCTCCCGCTCGACGGCGGTCACATCGCAGGCGCCCTGTGGGAGTCCGTCCGCCGCCACACCGCGCGGATCTTCCGGCGCCCCGACCCGGGCCCGTTCGACGTGGCCAAGCTGATGCCGGCCGCGTACGTCGTGGCGGGCGTGTTCGTCTGCTTCACCCTGCTCGTCCTCGCGGCGGACATCGTCAACCCGGTGAAGCTGACGTGACCGATCGGTGGCCGGACCCCCTGGGTGTCCGGCCACCCGTGCCCGGGGCGGTAATCTCGAATACCTGAGCCCGATGAACCACACCTTGGGGTTGTACAGCTGATGACCGCGATTTCTCTCGGTATCCCGTCCGTTCCGACCCGGCTCGCCGAGCGGCGCAAGAGCCGCCAGATCCAGGTCGGATCGGTCGCGGTGGGCGGGGACGCGCCCGTCTCGGTGCAGTCGATGACGACGACCCGTACGTCCGACATCGGCGCCACGCTCCAGCAGATCGCCGAGCTGACCGCCTCCGGCTGCCAGATCGTGCGCGTCGCCTGCCCCACGCAGGACGACGCCGACGCGCTCGCGACGATCGCGAGGAAGTCGCAGATTCCGGTGATCGCCGACATCCACTTCCAGCCGAAGTACGTCTTCGCCGCCATCGACGCCGGCTGTGCGGCCGTCCGCGTCAACCCCGGCAACATCAAGCAGTTCGACGACAAGGTCAAGGAGATCGCGCACGCCGCCAAGGACGCGGGCACCCCGATCCGGATCGGCGTCAACGCGGGCTCGCTCGACGCCCGGCTGCTGAAGAAGTACGGCAAGGCCACCCCGGAGGCGCTCGTCGAGTCCGCCCTCTGGGAGGCGTCCCTCTTCGAGGAGCACGGCTTCGGCGACATCAAGATCTCGGTCAAGCACAACGACCCGGTCGTGATGGTCAACGCCTACCGCCAGCTCGCCGCCCAGTGCGACTACCCGCTGCACCTCGGCGTCACCGAGGCCGGCCCCGCCTTCCAGGGCACCATCAAGTCCGCGGTCGCCTTCGGTGCGCTGCTGTCCGAGGGCATCGGCGACACCATCCGCGTCTCGCTCTCCGCGCCGCCGGTCGAGGAGGTCAAGGTCGGCAACCAGATCCTGGAGTCGCTGAACCTCAAGCCGCGCCGCCTGGAGATCGTCTCCTGCCCGTCCTGCGGCCGCGCCCAGGTCGACGTGTACAAGCTCGCCGAGGAGGTCACCGCCGGCCTCGAGGGCATGGAGGTCCCGCTGCGCGTCGCCGTCATGGGCTGCGTCGTCAACGGCCCCGGCGAGGCCCGCGAGGCCGACCTCGGCGTCGCCTCCGGCAACGGCAAGGGCCAGATCTTCGTCAAGGGCGAGGTCATCAAGACCGTCCCCGAGTCGAAGATCGTCGAGACCCTCATCGAGGAGGCGCTGAAGATCGCCGAGCAGATGGAGAAGGACGGCGTCGCCTCGGGCGAGCCGACGGTCGCCATCGGCGTCTGACCCCGCCCCGCAATCACCCCCACGAGGCCCCGCCGCACCCGCGCCGGGGCCTCGCCCCGTCCCGGCGCCACGCCCCGTCCGTCGCGTCCGAACTCCGGAACCCGGTCCCCGAGCCCACCGGGCCATCGGGGCGTCCGGCCCCTGTGCCCCGGCGCCCGCCCGCGCCCCCGGTCCCCGGACGGGCTCCCCGGCGCTCGCCCGCCGCCTCCCCGACGCGCCAGGTACAGTGCGGAGAATCAGCAGACCGCATGGTGAGGCCCCCTCGTGTTGACGCAGACCACCACCCGGGTCCTCGAACCCGCCGACCTCGGCGCCGCGCTCGCCGTCCTGGAGAGCGCCCCCGTCGAGAACGCCTTCGTGACCGCCCGCGTCCAGGCCGCCGGACTCGACCCCTGGCGTCTGGGCGGCGAGATGTGGGGCTGGTACACCGACGGACGGCTGCGCTCGCTGTGCTACTCCGGCGCCAACCTCGTCCCCGTCTGCGCCACCCCCGACGCCGTCCGCGCCTTCGCCGACCGCGCCCGCAGGACCGGCCGCCGCTGCTCCTCGATCGTCGGCCCCGCCGAGCCCACCACCCAGCTCTGGAACCTCCTGGAGCCCAGCTGGGGCCCCGCCCGCGACATCCGCGCCCACCAGCCGCTGATGGTCACCGAGGCGCCCTCCGCGACCGTCGAGGCCGACCCGCTCGTCCGCCGCGTCCGCAAGGACGAGATGGAGCTGATCATGCCCGCGTGCGTGGCCATGTTCACCGAGGAGGTCGGCATCTCCCCGATGGCCGGCGACGGCGGCCTGCTCTACCAGGCCCGCGTCGCCGAGCTCGTCGGCACCGGCCGCTCCTTCGCCCGCGTCGAGGACGGCAAGGTCGTCTTCAAGGCGGAGATCGGCGCCGCCACCCGCCAGGCCTGCCAGATCCAGGGCGTCTGGGTCGCCCCCGAACACCGCGGCCGCGGCCTGTCCGAGACCGGCATGGCCGCCGTGCTCCGCTACGCGCTCGCCGACGTCGCCCCCGTCGTCAGCCTGTACGTCAACGACTACAACACCCCCGCCCGCGCCGCGTACCGCCGCGTCGGCTTCCGCGAGGTCGGCGCCTTCATGAGCGTCCTGTTCTGAAGCGTCCTGTTCGGAAGCACGCGTTCGGGAGCGCTTGTAAGGTGCGGCGCATGGATGACGCCGAGACCCACGTCAGGATCGGACCGATCGACCTCGCCGAACGGGTCGACGAGGCCCTCGCCGTTCAGGCGGTCGCCTTCGGACTGAGTCAGGACGAGGTCGTCGTCCGCCGCCACATCGTGCTGCGCCACCTCCAGAACCCCGGCGCCCGCGCGTACGGCGCGACCACCGACTCGGGCCGGCTCGTCGGCTTCGTGTACGGGATGCCCAACGACCGCGCCCACTGGTGGTCCGGCATCGTCGAGCCGTACCTCCGCGCCAACGGCACCGTCGACTGGCTCGACGACTCCTTCGTGATCACCGAGCTGCACGTCCACCCCGGCCACCAGGGCCGGGGCGTCGGCCGCGAGCTGATCACCACCATCACCGACCAGTCGAAACTGCCCCGCTCGATCCTCTCCGCCATCGACACCGAGAGCCCCGCCCGCGGCCTCTACCGCTCCCTCGGCTACATCGACCTCGCCCGCCAGGTCCACTTCCCGAGCGCCCCCCGCCCGTACGCCGTGATGGGCGCCCCGCTCCCGCTGCCGCGACGGGCCGCGAGCGGGAACTGATTTCCGCCCGCGCGGGGCACCCGGCTAACCTCCTAGCCATCACCCAGATTTCCGGCAGGAGTACGAGAACCATGGCCAACGCACCGGTCCAGCGCATGTCCCAGTTGATGGCGAAGACGCTGCGCGACGACCCGGCGGACGCCGAGGTCCTCAGCCACAAGCTCCTCGTCCGGGCCGGCTACGTGCGCCGTACCGCCGCCGGCATCTGGAGCTGGCTGCCCCTGGGCAAGAAGGTCTTCTCCAACGTCGAGCGGATCGTCCGCGAGGAGATGGACGCCATCGGCGCCCAGGAGGTCCTCCTCCCCGCCCTGCTGCCCCGGGAGCCCTACGAGGCGACCGGCCGCTGGGACGAGTACGGCGCCGAGCTCTTCCGCCTCAACGACCGCAAGGGCGGCGACTACCTCCTCGGCCCGACCCACGAGGAGATCTTCACCCTCCTGGTGAAGGACCAGTGCTCGTCCTACAAGGACCTGCCGGTCATCCTGTACCAGATCCAGACGAAGTTCCGCGACGAGGCCCGTCCCCGCGCCGGCATCCTGCGCGGCCGCGAGTTCCAGATGAAGGACTCCTACTCCTTCGACACGGAGGACGAGGGCCTCGCCCAGTCCTACGCCCTGCACCGCGAGGCATACCGGCGCGTCTTCGAGCGCCTCGGCCTCGACTACCGCATCGTCGCCGCCACCGCCGGCGCCATGGGCGGCTCCAAGTCCGAGGAGTTCCTCGCGCCGGCCGAGGCCGGCGAGGACACCTTCGCCGACTGCCCGAACTGCGACTTCGCCGCCAACACCGAGGCGATCTCCTACGAGCTCCAGCCGGTCGACGGCTCCGCCGTCCCCGCCGCCGAGGAGATCCCCACCCCCGACACCCCGACCATCGAGACCCTGGCCGCCTCCCTCGGCGTCCCGGCCTCCGCCACCCTCAAGAACCTCCTGGTGAAGGTCGACGGAGAGATCATCGCCGTGGGCGTGCCCGGCGACCGCGAGGTCGACCTGGGCAAGGTCGAGGAGCACTTCGCCCCCGCCGCCGTCGAGATGGTCACCGAGGCCGACTTCGCCGAGCGCGCCGACCTCGTACGCGGCTACGTCGGTCCGCAGGGCCTGGAGAAGGTCACGTACATCGCCGACCCGCGCGTGGCCCCCGGCACCGCGTGGATCACGGGCGCCAACAAGGAGGGCATGCACGCGAAGAACGTCGTCGCGGGGCGTGACTTCGAGGTCGACCGCTACGTCGACGTGGTCGTCGTCCAGGAAGGCGACCCGTGCCCCAAGTGCGGCACCGGCCTGAAGCTGGACCGCGCCATCGAGATCGGCCACATCTTCCAGCTCGGCCGCAAGTACGCCGACGCCCTCAAGCTCGACGTCCTCGGCCAGAACGGCAAGCCGGTCCGCGTCACCATGGGCTCGTACGGCATCGGCGTCTCCCGCGCCGTCGCCGCCCTCGCCGAGCAGTCCGCCGACGACAAGGGACTGTGCTGGCCCGCCGAGGTCGCCCCGGCCGACGTGCACGTGGTCGCCGCCGGCAAGGCGCTCCAGACCGAACTGGCCCTGGAGGTGTCCGAGAAGCTGCGCGCCGCGGGCCTCCGTGTCCTGGTCGACGACCGCGCGGGCGTCTCGCCCGGCGTCAAGTTCACCGACGCGGAGCTCATCGGCGTCCCGAAGATCCTCGTCGCGGGCCGCCGCTCGGCCGAGGGCGTTCTGGAGCTGAAGGACCGCCGCACGGGCGAGCGCGAGGAACTGCCGGTCGACGAGGCCATCGCCCGCCTGAGCGCCTGACACAGGCCGTACGCGGGGGCGGGAGCCTTCGGGCACCCGCCCCCGCGTGGCGTCACGCCGCCTCGTCCCGGGGGAACGGCTCCACGGGCGCGCCCGTCAGCGTCTCGTCCAGGGTGAGCGGGGGTTCCGGAAGAGCCAGGTCCTCCATGGCAGGGACACCCGGCAGGGCCTCCTGCCGGGGCGCCGCGCTCTCGCCTGGCGCGGGCGCGGCACGCTCGAGGAACCTCAGCAGCTCCACCGGGATCGGCAGCACCAGCGTCGAGTTCTTCTCCGCCGACACCGCCATCACCGTCTGCAACAGCCTCAGCTGCAGCGCCGCCGGCTCCGCCGACATCACGCCCGCCGCCTCCGCCAGCTTCTTCGACGCCTGCAGCTCCGCGTCCGCGTTGATCACCCGCGCGCGCCGCTCCCGGTCCGCCTCCGCCTGCCGGGCCATCGACCGCTTCATGGTCTCCGGCAGGGACACGTCCTTGATCTCCACGCGGTCGATCTGCACGCCCCATCCGATCGCAGGCGAGTCCAGCATCAGCTCAAGGCCCTGGTTGAGTTTCTCCCGGTTGGAGAGCAGGTCGTCCAGATCGCTCTTGCCGATGATCGACCGCAACGAGGTCTGCGCCATCTGCGAGACCGCGAACTTGTAGTCCTCCACCCGCACCAGCGCCTCGGCCGCGTCCACCACCTTGAAGTAGACGACCGCGTCCACGCGCACCGTCACGTTGTCCCGCGTGATGCCCTCCTGCGCGGGCACCGGCATCGTCACGATCTGCAGGTTCACCTTGTGGAGCCGGTCCACGAACGGAAGGATCATCGTGAAGCCCGGCTGGCGGACATCGCCCAGCAACCGGCCGAAGCGGAAGACCACGCCCCGCTCGTACTGCTTCACCACGCGCGCCGCCGCGCCCACGTACACCACGACAGCTACTCCGGTCGCCGCAGCCGCCGCCAGAAGCTCCTCGACCATCACGGCCCCCAAAGGTCCGAGCCGAGTCTTACAGCAAAGGTATTCCCCTACAGCCAGCCCGCGAACTCCAGGAGCAGCTCCGCGTCCTGCCGACGGCCCGCGGACAGCGCCCGCGTCGCCGACTCGACCGCTCGGAACAGCGTCCAGCCGCGCAGCCGCTCCCGGTCCACCTCCAGCGAGTCCGCGAGACGGTTGACCCGCCGCCGGGCCGCCGAAGCCCCCGCAGAAGCCGCCACCAGGTCCTCGACCCGGTCCCGCACAAGACGCGCCAGGTCGTAGGCGCGCTCGCCGACCAGCGGCTCGGGGCCCACGGCCAGCCACGGCGCCCGGTCACCCGCGAGCACCTTGCCCTGCCGGAAGTTCCCGTGCAGGAGCAGGCTCTCCGGGGACAGCGCGACCAGCTCCTCGCGCACATCGAGCGCTGCGGCGGTCAGCGCGGCCGTCTCGGCATCGGCGCGGTAGGCGTCCATCGCCGTCGCCTGCCGGGCCGTGCGCTCGGCGACCGTCTCGAAGCCGTGCCCTGCGGGCGGCTCGACCCACAGCCTGCGTACCGTGCCCGCCGCCTCCAGGAGCGCCTTGGCCTCCGGCAGCGACCGCAGCGACACCTCGGGGTGCAGCCGTTCCAGCAGCAGCGAACCGTCCTCGGGCGCGTCGAGCAGCCGTACCGCGCCCCAGCCGTCCCAGTGCGCCAGCGCGTCCCGCTCCAGATCGGGCCGCGCGGCCTCGGGGGCGATCTTCAGCGCGGCGGGGGAGCCGTCGGGGCGCCGCACCAGCACCACCAGGCTGCTGCGCCCGCCGGGCGCCATCACCCGCTCGACGTCCAGGGAGGCGTGCTCGACCGCGGTCAGGGCGAGCTCGGGCAGCTTCCCGAGCCACTCGGCCGCGACCGCGTCCCCGTACGTCTCGCCGAGCGTCCGCGCCAGTCGCTGCGGCGGTTCGAAAGCCATGCGTGCGTTGTTCCTTCTGCAGTACGAAAGCCTGGTCGGGGCCGGTTCCGGCCCCGAGTCACACCCGCTCGGCGAGCCCAGGAAAGGTTACGTCGGTGCCGCGCCAGCGGACGGCCCGGACCGCCGCCTCGCGCAGCGCGGCGGCGGCGTCCCGCCGCAGCGGCCCCTCCGCCGCCCGGACCAGGTCGGAGTACACCCCGGCCACCCGGTCCTCCAGGACGGCGGCGAGCCGCACGGCCGCGGCCGGGTCGGGCACCGCGAACGGCAGCTGATAGCCGGCCGCCGCGGCGACCGGCTCACCGCCCAGGTCCCGCACGGTCCTGCGCAGGGCGTCGCGCCTGGCCCGGTGCGCCTCGTGCGCGGCCATGGCCTCCGCCCGCCGCTCGGCGCCGATCCGGCCGCCGACGACCCCGTACCCGTACACCGCCGCGTGCTCGGCGGCGAGCGCCGCCCGGGCCGCTTCCAGGGCGCTCATGCCCGGCCTCCTTCGGTCAGCAGATACGCGTGCGCGGCGCCGGAGGCCGCCACCGAGGCGAGCAGCCGGGCGTACTCGGGCGGGGCGTCGAGCAGCGCCGCCGCGTGCGTGTCGGCGGTCCTGCGCGCGAGCGCCGCGAGGTCCTTGAGCGCGAGCGCCGGATCGGCCGGTACGGGAAGCGGGGTGGGGGTCGCCGGGGCGGAGGCGGCGGGTGTCGTGGTCCGCCCGTCGCCCGGATCCGCCGACCGGGTGTCGGCCGAAGGAGCGGCGTTTCCGGCGCCCCCGGCGTTCCCGGTCTCCGCGGCGTCCACGGCCTGCCCGGCCTCCCCGGGCGTGCCGGCGGCCGTCGGGTTCCCGGCCGCCTTCCCGGCCGCCCCGTTCCCCGCCGCGCCGGGTGTGCCGCCCGTCGTCCCGCTCCCGGAGCGGCCGTAGGCGTCCAGGGCCTCCGCGCCCTCCGCGAGCGCGGCGGCGTGCGCCGCCACCGCCGACCGCAGCGGGGTCAGCCGCGCGGTCAGCGCCGGATGGGCGGCGAGCACCGCGTCGTAACGTTCCAGCAGGGTCCGGCTCGTCGCCGCCGAGCGGCGCCGCAGCGCCGCCTCGGCCCGCGCCGCCAGCTCGTCCGCGCTCGGCTTCCTCGGCCGCCCGGGGCCGCCCTCGGCGGTGCAGCCGACCAGCGTCACCGCCCCCGCGGCCAGGAGCGCGCGCCTGCCCAACGTCCCCGTGCGCCCCACATTCACTCCCTCGGCCCGGTCGAAGATCACCGCTGGCGAGCGTACCCGCGGCCCCCGGGCCCGTGGACGGCAACACCCCCCGCGACCGGATACCCTTTGGTCTGACACGCGACGAAACCCACAACAGCACACGCGGCCGAGGAGTCACCCGGATGAGCACCACCCAGAGCGACAGGCTGCGAGCACTCCTTGAGCCGCTCATCGCCGCGCAGGGACTCGACCTCGAAGAGATCGAGGTGGCCTCCGTGGGACGCAAGCGGGTGCTGCGCGTGGTCGTCGACTCCGACGAAGGTGCCGATCTGGACCAGGTCGCCGATGTGAGCCGCGCGCTCTCGGAGACGCTGGACGAGACCGACGCGATGGGCGAGGGGGAGTACACCCTCGAGGTCGGCACCCCGGGCGCGGAGCGCCCGCTCACCGAGCCCCGCCACTACGTGCGCGCCACCGGGCGCCTCGCCAAGCTGCAGCTGACCGACGGCGCCGAGCTCGTCGCCCGGATCCTCGCCGTGGACGAGACCGGCGTCGACCTCGAGGTGCCGGGCGTGAAGGGGCGCAAGCCCACCGCCCGCCGGGCCGAGTTCGCGGACATCGCCAAGGCGCGTGTCGAGATCGAGTTCAACCGCAAGGACAAGAAGGAAGAGGAGGCGTAGCCGTGGACATCGACGTGAAGCTCCTGAAGGGCTTGGCACAGGAGAAGGAGATCTCCTTCGAGATGCTGGTCGAGGCGATCGAGTCGGCCCTCCTCATCGCGTACCACCGCACCCCCTCGGCCCGCCGCCACGCGCGCGTGGAGCTGAACCGGCAGACCGGTCATGTGACGGTGTGGGCGAAGGAGGACCCCTCCGAGCTGGAGGAGGGCCAGGAGCCCAAGGACTTCGACGACACGCCGTCGGATTTCGGCCGGATCGCGGCCAGCACCGCCCGCCAGGTCATCCAGCAGCGGCTGCGGGACGCCGAGAACGACGTCACCTTCGGCGAGTACGCCCGCCGTGAGGGCGACATCGTCGCCGGGCAGGTGCAGCAGGGCAAGGACCCGAAGAACGTCCTCGTCCGCCTCGACGACAAGCTGGAAGCCATCCTTCCGGTGCAGGAGCAGGTGCCGGGCGAGGAGTACACGCACGGTCTGCGGCTGCGCACGTACGTCGTCCGGGTAGCCAAGGGTGTCCGCGGTCCGTCCGTCACCCTTTCGCGTACGCACCCCAATCTGGTGAAGAAGCTGTTCGCCCTGGAGGTCCCCGAGATCGCCGACGGTTCCGTCGAGATCGCGGCGATCGCCCGTGAGGCCGGCCACCGCACCAAGATCGCCGTACGGTCCACCCGTTCGGGCCTGAACGCCAAGGGCGCCTGCATCGGCCCCATGGGCAGCCGGGTGCGCAACGTGATGGCGGAGCTGCACGGCGAGAAGATCGACATCGTGGACTGGTCCGACGACCCGGCCGAGATGGTGGCCAGCGCGCTCTCCCCGGCCCGGGTCTCCAAGGTCGAGATCGTCGACCTGGCGGCCCGCTCGGCCCGGGTGACCGTGCCGGACTACCAGCTGTCGCTGGCGATCGGCAAGGAGGGCCAGAACGCCCGCCTGGCCGCCCGGCTCACCGGCTGGCGCATCGACATCCGGCCGGACACCGAGCAGCCGTCCGAGGACGCGCGCGCCCGGGACTGAGCGCACCGAGGGACCCGCGAGGGTCCCGGGGAATGAATCTCGCCGTCGTCACGTGGTGCGACGGCGAGATCACGACAGACGACCGTTCGATTCTTGCCCCAAACGGGTGGGGTCGCTACGGGGAGGTAGACTTAAGCGTGTCTGGCCGGACGCAAGACCGAGCGTGCCCTGAGCGAACCTGTGTGGGATGCCGGGAGCGAGCGGCCAAGAGCGATCTGCTGCGCATCGTGGCGGTCGAGGGCGCGTGCGTCCCCGATCATCGCGGTACGCTGCCCGGCCGGGGTGCGTATCTGCACCCCGCCTCGGTCTGTCTCGACCTGGCGGTCCGCCGCCGGGCGTTCCCGAGGGCCTTCAAGGTCCAGGGTCCGCTCGAAACGGCGGAAATCCGCTTTCATGTCGAGCAGGCAGCACCGTAAGAAGAAGTACGGCACGGATAACCGTGCGGTCAGGTACCTCGCGAGTTGGAAGTAGGTCGAGATTGCGATGAGCACTCGATGAGTACGCGATGAGTACGCCCATGAAGTAGCGACGGTCCGGCGGTAACCGGACCTAAAAGGAGCGAAGTGGCTAAGGTCCGGGTATACGAACTCGCCAAGGAGTTCGGTGTGGAGAGCAAGGTCGTCATGGCCAAGCTCCAAGAACTCGGTGAATTCGTCCGTTCGGCGTCCTCGACGATCGAGGCGCCGGTCGTGCGCAAGTTGACTGATGCGTTGCAGGGTCCCGGCGGTGGCGCCGGCAAGACCGCTGCGAAGCCTGGCGCGCCTCGTAAGGCCGCCCCCGCGAAGCCCGCGGCGCCGTCTCCGGCCGCCGCGGCACGTCCCGCTGCCCCCAAGCCCGGCGCACCGGCCCCCAAGCCGGCCCCCGCCGCGCCCGCGGCCCCGGCCGCCCCGGTCACGCCGGCGGCCCCCGCGAGCAGCACCCCCTCTCCGGCTCCGGCCGCCTCGGGCCCCCGCCCGGGCCCGAAGCCCGCGCCCAAGCCGGCCACGCCGGCTCCGGCCGCCCCCGAGTTCACCGCGCCTCCGTCGGCTCCCGCCGCCGGTCAGCGCCCCGGTGGCGCCACCCCGGGCCCCCGGCCCACCGGCGAGCGTCCGGCCCGTCCGGGTCAGGGCGCGCCGCGTCCGCAGGGCCAGGGTGCCCCGCGTCCGCAGGGCCAGGGCGCTCCGCGTCCGGGCGGTGCCCGTCCGGCCGGTCCTCGTCCGGGCAACAACCCCTTCACCTCGGGTGGCTCCACCGGAATGGCGCGCCCGCAGGCGCCCCGTCCGGGTGGCGGCGCCCCCCGTCCCGGCGGCGGTGCCGTTCCGGGTGCCCCGCGTCCGCAGGGCGGCCCCGGTGGCGCCCCGCGTCCCCAGGGTCAGGGCGGCCCCCGTCCGACCCCCGGTGGCATGCCTCGTCCGCAGGCTCCCCGTCCGGGCGGCGCGCCCGGCGGTAACCGTCCGAACCCGGGCATGATGCCGCAGCGTCCCGCTGCCGGCCCGCGTCCCGGTGGTGGCCCCGGCGGCCGTGGCCCCGGTGGCCCCGGTGGTCGTCCGGGTGGCGGCGGCGGTCGTCCCGGTGGCGGCGGCTTCGCCGGCCGTCCGGCCGGTCCCGGTGGTGGCGGCGGCGGCTTCGCCGGCCGTCCCGGCGGTCCCGGTGGCGGCGGCGGTCGTCCGGGTGGTCCCGGCGGCGGTGGCGGCGGCTTCGGCGGTCGTCCCGGCGGCTTCGGTGGCCGTCCCGGTGGTCCCGGTGCCCGTGGTGGCACGCAGGGTGCCTTCGGTCGTCCCGGTGGTCCCGCGCGTCGCGGTCGCAAGTCGAAGCGTCAGAGGCGCCAGGAGTACGAGGCCATGCAGGCCCCGTCGGTCGGCGGCGTGATGCTGCCTCGCGGCAACGGCGAGACCATTCGCCTGTCGCGCGGTGCGTCCCTCACCGACTTCGCCGAGAAGATCGGCGCCAACCCGGCGTCGCTCGTCGCGGTGATGATGAACCTCGGTGAGATGGTCACGGCCACGCAGTCCGTCTCCGACGACACGCTGACCATGCTCGGCGAAGAGATGAACTACACCGTTCAGATCGTCTCGCCGGAGGAGGAGGACCGCGAGCTCCTCGAGTCCTTCGACATCGAGTTCGGCGAGGACGAGGGCGGCGAAGAGGCTCTGGTCTCCCGTCCGCCGGTCGTCACCGTCATGGGTCACGTCGACCACGGAAAGACCCGACTGCTCGACGCCATCCGCAAGACCAACGTCGTCGCGGGCGAGGCCGGCGGCATCACCCAGCACATCGGTGCCTACCAGGTCACGACCCAGGTCAACGACGAGGACCGGGCCATCACCTTCATCGACACCCCGGGTCACGAGGCGTTCACCGCCATGCGTGCCCGTGGTGCGAAGTCGACCGACATCGCGATCCTCGTGGTGGCGGCCAACGACGGTGTGATGCCCCAGACGATCGAGGCGCTCAACCACGCCAAGGCGGCCGACGTGCCGATCGTCGTCGCGGTCAACAAGATCGACGTCGAGGGCGCCGACCCGACCAAGGTCCGCGGTCAGCTGACCGAGTTCGGTCTGGTGGCCGAGGAGTACGGCGGCGACACCATGTTCGTCGACATCTCCGCCAAGCAGGGTCTCAACATCGACTCCCTGCTCGAGGCCGTGGTCCTCACCGCGGACGCCTCGCTCGACCTGCGGGCCAACCCGAACCAGGACGCGCAGGGCATCGCGATCGAGTCCCACCTCGACCGCGGTCGCGGTGCCGTCTCGACCGTCCTCGTCCAGCGCGGAACGCTGCGCATCGGCGACACCGTGGTGGTCGGCGACGCGTACGGCCGTGTCCGGGCGATGCTCGACGACAAGGGCAACAACGTCGAGGAGGCGGCCCCGTCGACTCCCGTCCTGGTGCTCGGTCTCACCAACGTGCCGGGTGCCGGCGACAACCTCCTGGTCGTCGACGAGGACCGTACGGCGCGTCAGATCGCCGAGAAGCGCGCTGCGCGTGAGCGCAACGCCGCCTTCGCCAAGCGCGTCCGCCGGGTGTCCCTCGAGGACCTCGACAAGGTGCTCAAGGCCGGTCTGGTCCAGGAACTCAACCTCATCATCAAGGGCGACGCGTCCGGTGCGGTCGAGGCTCTCGAGGCCTCGCTGCTCCAGCTCGACGTCGGCGAAGAGGTCGACATCCGTGTCCTGCACCGCGGTGTGGGTGCGGTCACCGAGTCCGACATCGACCTGGCCATGGGCTCCGACGCCATCGTCATCGGCTACAACGTCCGGGCTGCCGGCCGTGCGGCGCAGATGGCGGAGCGCGAGGGTGTCGACGTCCGGTACTACTCGGTGATCTACCAGGCCATCGAGGAGATCGAGGCGGCGCTCAAGGGCCTCCTCAAGCCGGAGTACGAAGAGGTCGAGCTCGGTACGGCGGAGATCCGCGAGGTCTTCCGCTCGTCCAAGCTGGGCAACATCGCCGGTGTCCTCATCCGCTCCGGCGAGGTCAAGCGCAACACCAAGGCGCGCCTCGTCCGCGACGGCAAGGTCATCGCCGAGGACCTCACGATCCACGGTCTGCGCCGCTTCAAGGACGATGTCACCGAGATCCGCGAAGGCTTCGAGGGCGGTATCAACCTCGGAAACTTCAACGACATCAAGATCGACGACGTCATCGCGACGTACGAGATGCGCGAGAAGCCGCGCGCCTGACGGCAGCGGTAGTACCGGGGCCGGTCGGCGGAAAGTATTCCGTCGATCGGCCCCGGCCGTTGCGTGTACGGTTCTGGTGTTCCTGCCAAGCGAGGGCCTGGCAGGCCACCGAACCCGAACCGGCGGGACATCCGGCACTACATGTACGTGGGGACTCTGTCCTTCGATCTGCTCCTCGGCGACGTTCATTCGCTGAAGGAGAAACGCTCCGTCGTCCGGCCCATCGTCGCCGAGCTCCAGCGCAAGTTCTCCGTGAGCGCGGCCGAGGTGGGCGACCAGGACCTCCATCGCAGGGCCCGTCTCGGGGTCGCTCTGGTGGCCGGGGACGCGGGGTTCGTGTCGGACGTGCTGGACCGCTGCGAGCGGCTGGTCGCGGCGAGGCCCGAGGTGGAGCTGCTGTCGGTGCGACGCAGGCTCCACACTGATGAAGACTGAATGAGCAAGGCAAAGAAGGAGAAGGACCAGTGGCCGACAACGCGCGGGCGAAGAAGCTGGCGGACCTCATCCGGGAGGTGGTCGCCGAGAAGCTGCAGCGCGGCATCAAGGACCCGCGCCTGGGTACGCACGTGACCATCACGGACACCCGCGTCACCGGTGACCTGCGGGAGGCCACGGTCTTCTACACGGTCTACGGCGACGACGAGGAGCGGGCCAGCGCGGCCGCCGGCCTGGAGAGCGCCAAGGGCATCCTCCGGTCCGCCGTGGGTGCCGCGGCGGGGACGAAGTTCACCCCGACGCTGACCTTCGTCGCGGACGCCCTCCCGGAGACCGCGAAGACGATCGAGGACCTCCTCGACAAGGCGCGGGCCTCCGACGCGGCCGTGCGCGAGGCGTCCTCCGGCGCGAAGTACGCCGGCGAGGCCGACCCGTACCGCAAGCCCGAGGACGAGGACGAAGAGGGCACCACCGCCTGATGAGCAA
Source organism: Streptomyces sp. NPDC014870 (assembly GCF_043081505.1). NCBI lineage: Bacteria > Bacillati > Actinomycetota > Actinomycetes > Kitasatosporales > Streptomycetaceae > Streptomyces > Streptomyces sp. NPDC014870. The sequence goes on along the minus strand of NZ_JBIBWQ010000005.1, from coordinate 51,451 downwards.
CGCAGGGAAGACGCCCGACGGGCTTGTCATCGTCGACAAGCCGTCGGGCTTCACTTCGCACGACGTCGTGGCCAAGATGCGCGGGATCGCCAAGACCCGCCGGGTCGGCCACGCGGGAACGCTCGACCCCATGGCGACGGGCGTCCTCGTCCTCGGTGTGGAGCGGGCGACCAAGCTGCTCGGTCACCTGGCGCTGACCGAGAAGGAGTACCTCGGCACGATCCGGCTCGGCCAGACGACCATCACCGACGACGCCGAGGGCGAGATCACGGCGTCCGTGGACGCGTCGAAGGTCACCCGCGAGCAGATCGACGCGGGCGTGGCCGAGCTGACCGGCGCCATCATGCAGGTGCCGTCGAAGGTCTCCGCCATCAAGATCGACGGCAAGCGTTCGTACGCGCGGGTGCGCGGCGGCGAGGAGTTCGAGATCCCGGCGCGGCCGGTCACCGTCTCCTCGTTCCGGGTGTACGACGTCCGGGAGGCCGTCGCCGAGGACGGCACGCAGGTCGTGGACCTGGTCGTCTCGGTGGTGTGCTCCTCCGGTACGTACATCCGGGCGCTCGCCCGTGACCTGGGCGCCGGGCTCGGCGTGGGCGGTCATCTGACCGCGCTGCGACGTACCCGGGTCGGCCCCTACAAGCTCGACTCGGCGCGGACGCTCGACCAGCTCCAGGAGGAGCTGACGGTCATGCCGGTCGCCGACGCGGCCTCGGCGGCGTTCCCGCGCTGGGACGTCGACGAGAAGCGGGGCCGGCTGCTGCTGAACGGCGTACGTCTGGAGATGCCGGCGTACCCCGAGGGGCCGGTGGCCGTCTTCGGTCCGGACGGGCGGCTGCTGGCCCTCGTGGAGGAGCAGAAGGGCAAGGCGAAGAGCCTGGCCGTCTTCGGCTGAGGCCCGGTCGCGTTCGATCGCGTCCGGGTACATCGCGACGGTATTTCGTGGGGCGGCACGCATGCGTGCCGCCCCACGTTCCCCTCCCCCAGAGGAGTGTTATCCATTCCGATCGTCGTTTTCACTCCATCGGGCAGGCGCTCGGAGTGAAACGGGGGAGCGCTTGGGGGCGCGTTCGGCCGGTGTGGTTCTCGCGGTGATCACCGCCGACCTACCGTCGACCTATGGGAAGCGGGGACCTCGGAACGCTGGTACGGATCTGCGATCCGGCGGGCCGCCCCCGCGGGACGGGCTTCGTGGCCGACGACCGGGGGACGGTCGTCACCAGCCACGAGGCCGTGGACGGACTCGCGCGGATCCTGCTGCGGGTCCCCGGCGAGCGCGACCGGTTCGCCGAGGGCGACGCCGTCACCCTGCTGCCCGGCTCCGGCCTCGCCCTGCTGCGGGCCGAGGGGATCGGGGTCCGTCCGCTGCCGGTCTCGGCGCGGACCGAGATCGAGGCCGGGACGTACGTAAGGATCGCGGCGCACGGCTGGCGGGAGGCGCGGGTGCTCGGCACGGCACCCGTCACGTACGCCACCGGTGGCAGGCGGCAGGCCCTCGGCCGGGCGGCCTGGGAGCTGGCCATCGGCACCGAGGGCGCCGACGCCCTGCGGCTCGGCGGGCAGGCCACCGGCGGGCCCGTCGTGGACCCGGCGACCGGAGCCGTCCTCGGCGTCCTCGGCACCGCGCTGCACGGCGACCACCGGGCCGCCGGATACGCGCTGCCCCTGCCGCCCGTGGGCCCGCTGGCCGAGCTGCTGCGGCGCAACGCGGCGACCGCGCCGTGCTACGGCCGCGAGCTCAACCTGGCGGGCGTCCTGGAACTGACGGCGACCGCCACGGCGACCGCGACAGCCCACACCACCGCCACCGCCGCCGGAGCCGCCGGAGCGGCCGGCGGCGCGGGCAGCCGTTCGGCGTGGCCGCCGCCGGTCGAACGGGCCGACTGCGCACGGGAGTTCACGGCCTTCACCGCGTCCGACACCCTGGTCCTCGCCCTCGTCGGCGCGCCCGGCACCGGACGGACCACCGCCCTCGCCGCGCACTGCGCGGAGCGGGCCCGGAGCGCCGAACCCGCCCCCACGATCTGGCTGCGCGGCGCGGACCTGCGCGCCGACGACGCCTCGGTCGCCGACGCCGTGGGCCGCGCCCTGCGCCAGGCGGGCCGGATCGTCACCGCCTCCGGTGTCCATGCCGACATGTCGACCGCCACCCCCGAACGGGCCGCCGCGCTCGCGCGCACGGCGGGCCGCCCCCTCCTGGTCGTCCTCGACGGCCCGGAGGAGATGCCCCCCGCCCTGGCCCACCGGCTCCCGGCCTGGACGACGGGCACCGAAGCCTGGCTCCGCGACCACGGCGGCCGGCTGCTGCTCGGCTGCCGACCGGAGTTCTGGGAGGGGGCCGCCCGCCCGCACGCCGCGGAGTCCACGCACCGTGCCGTACCGCTCGGCGACCTCACCGAGGACGAGGCGGCGCTCGCCAGGGAGCGGTACGGGCTCGCGACGGGCGATCTGGCCGCCGACGACGCCCGGCACCCGCTCGTCCTGCGGTTGCTCGCCGAGGTGCGGGCGGCCGTGCCCGGGGGCGCGCCCGGCAGGCCCGGGCGGGAGGAGGTCTTCGGGGCCCATCTCGACCTGATGTGCCTGCGGATCGCGGTACGGATCGCCGCGGGCACCCGCCCGGTCCCGCGCGGCACTGCCGTGCGCCGGCTCGCGGCGCGGGTCGCCGGGCAGGTCCACGAGGCCGCCCGCAGGTGCCTGGGGCCCGGCCAGGGGGAACTGGACCGCGGCTCCTTCGAGGAGGTCTTCCCGTGGCGGACCGGCTGGGCCTCCGCCGTCCTGACCGAAGGGCTCCTCGTCCCGGCCGGCTCCGGGTACCGTTTCGGCCACGAGGAGCTCGCCGACTGGATCCAGGGCGCCCATCTGGACGTCGACGCGGCCCTGCGCGCGCTGGTCCACCGCCGGGGCGAGGGCGCGCCGGTGCGCCTCCCGGCCCGTCCCGGCACGCCGCACACGGCCGGGGCCCCCGACCCCCTCCCCGTACCGCGTCACCGGATCGGCCCCGTCGTCCAGGCCCTCCTCCTGATGGACCGCGAGCACGGCGCCGACCCGCTCGGGCACCGGCTGACCGACCTGGTCGAGGCGCTCGACCGGCTCCGCGCGGAGGGCCGGACGGCCACCGAAGCCACCTGGTGGGCCTCCCGGCTCCTGCACGGGACCCTGCTCGGCCTCCCGGACCCCAGGCCCTACCTACCGACCCTCCGCCACCTGGCCGACCACCTGGGCAGCCGCCCGGCCGTCCCCGGCCCGGCGACCGCTCCGGATCCGGCGGGGGTCTCCGGCCCGGCGACCGCCCCCGGCTCGGCGGGCGTCCCGGCGCCCCGGCAGGGACCGGACGCGAGATCCGCGGCCTCGGCCACCGCCACCGCCTCGACCCCCGCCCCCTCCACCCTCTTCGGGCCCGCGTTCTGGGCGGCGCTGCGGGTCGGCGAGGGGGAGCGGTTCGACCTGCTGCGGCGGATCGTGCCCGCCGACCCGCCGCCCGGCACGCACACCGCGCCCCGGTTCCTCGACGTCGTCGCCGAACGGCTCGTCGCCGAGCCCCGGGGCGTCCAGCCGCTGTTGTGCCGCTGGTTCGGCGACGGCCGCGCCCTGGGCGCCGCCCCGGACGCCACCGTCGGCACCGCCGCCCAGGCCCTGCTGCACACCCACCGCCACCTCGCCGTCGACGACCTGTGCGAGGCGCTCGTCGCCACCGCGCACCCGCTGGCCGACGGGCTGCTCGCCGCGCTCGCCGAGGACGAGCCGGCCGCCCTCTGCCGGGCCGTCGACCGCTGGGCCCACGACGACGGCAGACCCGCCCGCCGCGCCGCCGCCGCCACCTACGGCGCCCTCGTCACCCCGTACGCCACGACCGGACCCGACCGCGAGCTCCTTCGCTACGCCGCCTTCGCCCTGCTCGCCCGCCCCGCAGACGCCGCGCTGCACGGCGCCGCCCTCGGCCTCCTCGTCCGCGACCCGCACACCCGCTCCCGCCATCTGCCCCGCGCCCTGGCCGACCCCCGCGTCCCCGCCGAAGCGCTCACCACCGCGATCGCCGCCCACCCCGAACCCGTCCTCGCCGCCCTCCGGGCCCGGCTGCACGGCCCGGGCGAGGACGCCGGGGCCGTCCTGCGGGCGCTCGCCGAGGTCACCACCCCCGCCCTCGCCCGCCGCGCCGCCGACCTGGTCCGCGGGTACGTCGACCGCCACCCCGACGGCGCCCGCCACGCCGCCGCCTTCGTCGACCGCCGCCTCGAACACGGGCCCGCCGCCCGGGCCGTCCTCTTCCCGCTGGTCTGCGGGCTGATCCGGGGCCGTCCCGCCGAGGTCCGCAGCGCCCTCGCCCCGGTGCTCGCCGCCCCCGGCAGCGGAGCCTCCCGGCTGATGCGCACCGAACTCCTCGACGTACTCCTCGACCACGAGCGGTACGGGGCCGCACGGGATCTGACCGTCCTCGACGCGCTGCTGCGGGCCGCCGCCCTCGACTGCGAACGGCGCCCCGAGGTCCGCACCCGCGAGCTGGTCCACCGCACGGGGCTGCTCCTCGTCCGCACCCCCGAGGGCGCCACCCGCCTCGACCGCGGGCTCGTCGAGCTGGCCCACGAGGTGCCCGCGTTCGCCGACCGACTGGCCGGCTGGCTGGCCGCCGCACCCGACGACTGGGCCGTCGTCGTCGGCCCCAGCACCCGCCGCACGGTCGAGCGGCTCGGCAGATCCATGCCGATGCGGGGCGACGGCCGTGGGCATGGCAGTCTTAGACCTGCGTAATCGGCGAACAGGCGGACGAGGAGCGGTCACAGTGCAGCGCTGGCGTGGCTTGGAGGACATCCCCCAGGACTGGGGGCGCAGCGTCGTCACCATCGGCTCCTACGACGGTGTGCACCGCGGACACCAGCTGATCATCGGACGGGCCGTCGAGCGCGCCCGTGAACTGGGCGTTCCCTCGGTCGTCGTCACCTTCGAACCGCACCCCTCCGAGGTCGTGCGGCCCGGCAGCCACCCGCCGCTGCTCGCCCCGCACCCCCGCCGCGCGGAACTCATGGCGGAGCTGGGCGTGGACGCGGTCCTCGTCCTGCCGTTCACGGCCGAGTTCTCCCAGCTCTCCCCGGCGGACTTCATCGTGAAGGTCCTCGTCGACAAGCTGCACGCGAAGGCCGTCATCGAGGGACCGAACTTCCGCTTCGGCCACCGTGCCGCGGGCAACGTCGGCTTCCTCACCGAACTCGGTGCCACCTACGACTACGAGGTCGAGGTCATCGACCTGTTCGTGAGCGGGACGGCGGGCGGCGGCGACCCGTTCTCCTCCACGCTCACCCGCCGACTGGTCGCCGAGGGCGACGTGGAGGGCGCCGCCGAGATCCTGGGCCGCCCGCACCGCGTCGAGGGCATCGTCGTCCGGGGCGCGCAGCGCGGCCGCGAGCTCGGCTTCCCGACGGCCAACGTCGAGACGCTCCCGCACACCGCGATCCCGGCCGACGGCGTGTACGCCGGCTGGCTGACCGCCGCGGGGGAGCGTATGCCCGCCGCGATCTCGGTCGGCACGAACCCCCAGTTCGACGGCACCGAGCGGACCGTCGAGGCGTACGCCATCGACCGCGAGGGCCTCGATCTGTACGGCCTGCACGTGGCCGTGGACTTCCTGGCGTACGTACGCGGCATGCTGAAGTTCGACACCCTGGACGACCTGCTCACGGCGATGGCCGGGGACGTGCAGCGCAGTCGCGAACTCACCGGGGCGTACGACCGGAAGAACTGAGGAGCCGCCCCGCCGCCCGGCGGGTCCCGTCGCACGACGAGACCCGCCGGGCGCGCGCCTATCCGTCGGCCCCCGCGCCCGCATCCACCCAGTGGCAGGCCACGCCCCGGACGCCGCCGCCGGGGAGGACCGGCAGGTCCTCGGTGCGGCAACGGTCCGCCACCGGGGCCGCCTCACCCGAGGCGAGGACCTGGCAGCGGGCGTGGAAGCGGCAGCCGGACGGGATACGGGCCGGGTCCGGCGGCTCACCCGTCAGGACCACCGGCGCGCCCTCGGACTCGGGCAGCACCGACAACAGGGCCCGGGTGTACGGATGCCGAGGGGCCGTCAGGACGGACTCCACCGTCCCGGTCTCCACGATCCGGCCCAGGTACATCACCGCGACCCGGTCCGCGATGTTCCACGCGAGCCCCAGGTCGTGGGTCACGACCAGCGCCGAGAGCCCCAGTTCGTCCCTGAGCCGTAGCAGCAGCGCCAGGATCTCGCCCCGTACCGACGCGTCGAGCGAGGCCACCGGCTCGTCCGCGACGATCAGCTCCGGCTGCAGGACCAGCGCGCCCGCGATGACGACGCGCTGCCGCTGACCACCCGACAGCTCGTGCGGGTACCGCAGGAAGAACCGCTCCGGCGGGCGCAGCCCGGCCCGGGCGAGCGCCTCGGCGACCGCCGCCCGCTCGTCCCCGGCGTGGCCGTGGATCCGCAGCCCCTCGGCCACCGCGTCGTACACGGTGTGCCGCGGGTTCAGCGAGCCGCTCGGGTCCTGCAGGACCAGCTGCGCCCGCCTGCGGTAGGCCTTGAGCGCGCGCGAGGTGTGCGCCAGCGGCTCACCGGCGAAGGCGACCGCTCCCGCCGTCGGCGGCACGAGCCCGAGCAGCGAGCGCGCCAGTGTCGTCTTGCCGCACCCCGACTCGCCGACGAGCGCCACGATCTCCCCGGGGCCGATGTCCAGGTCCACCCCGTCCACCGCGCGCGCGGCGGGCGCGCCCCGCCGACCGGGGAAGGTGACGCGCAGTCCGCGCGCCGACAGCAGCGGAACGGCCTCGGACGCGGGAACCTCGGTCACGACCGACGCACCGGCCACCGAGGAGGCACCCGCCCCCGACGGAGCGCCGTCCGGTGTCAACGGGTTCATGAGCCGCTCCCCACATGTACGCAGGCCGCCCGGCGCCCCGCGCCCGCGTCCCGCAGTTCCTGGTCCCGTGTCCCGCACACGTCCGCCACCGCCACCGGGCAGCGCGGATGGAACGCGCACCCGCCCGGCAGGTCGGCCGGGTCGGGCGGGTCGCCGGGCAGCCCGCGCGGCGCCCGCCGGGACGCCGGGTCGCCGATCCTCGGGAACGCCGAGGACAGCGCCCGCCCGTACGGGTGCTCCGCCGCGTCGTACACCGCCCGCGCCGGGCCCTCCTCCACCACCCGCCCCGCGTACATCACCGCGAGCCGGTCACAGGTGTCGGCGAGGACCGCCAGGTCGTGGCTGATCATCAGCAGACTGATGTCGTCGTCGGCCACCAGGCGCTCGATCAGCCGCAGGATCTGCGCCTGGATCATCACGTCGAGCGCCGTCGTCGGCTCGTCCGCCACGATCAGCCGCGGATCGCAGGCGAGCGCCATCGCGATCATCACCCGCTGCCGCTGACCACCGGACAGCTCGTGCGGGTAGGCCGCCGCGCGCGCCGCCGGCAGACCGACGTGCTCCAGGAGCTCCCCGACCCGCTTGCGGGCCGCCGCAGGCGTCGGCCGCCCGTGCACGAGCATCGGCTCCGCGATCTGGTCGCCGATCCGGCGCACCGCGTTCAGCGAGTGCATGGCGCCCTGGAAGACGATCGACGCGCCCGCCCAGCGCACCGCCCGCAGCCGACCCCACTTCATGGCCAGGACGTCCTCGCCGTCGAGCAGGATCTGGCCGCTCAGCCGCGCGGAGGCGGGCAGCAGCCGCAGCAGCGCCAGCGCCATCGTCGACTTCCCGCACCCCGACTCGCCCGCGACCCCGAGCTTCTGCCCGGCGGCGAGAGTGAGGTCGACGCCCCGTACGGCGGGGACGGCGCCCGCCCCCGAGCCGTACGTCACGCTCAGGTTCCGTACCTCCAGGAGGCTCATCGCCCCACCCCCAGCTTCGGGTTCAGCACGGACTCGACCGCCCGCCCGCACAGCGTGAAGGCCAGCGCGACAAGGGCGATCGCGATCCCTGGCGGGGCCAGGTACCACCAGTGGCCGGACGACACCGCGCCCGCCTCCCGCGCGTCCTGGAGCATGCCGCCCCAGGAGACCACCGTCGGGTCGCCGAGGCCGAGGAAGGCCAGCGTCGCCTCGGTGAGGATCGCGGTCGAGATGCCGAGCGTGGTCTGGGCGAGCACCAGCGGCATCACGTTCGGCAGCACGTGCCGGCTCATGATGTGCCCGTGTCCGCCGCCGAGGGCCGTGGCCCGCTCGATGTACGGCCGGGACTCCACCGCGATCGTCTGCGCGCGGACAAGGCGGGCCGTGGTCGGCCAGCTGGTGACGCCGATCGCGAGGATCACCGTCCACATCGAACGGGACATGACCGTCGCGAGCACGATCGCGAGGACCAGCGTCGGCATCACGAGGAACCAGTCCGTGATCCGCATGACGACCGTCGAGAACCAGCCGCCGTAGTGCCCGGCGATGATCCCGACGAGGGTGCCGATCGCGACCGAGAGCACCGCCGCGAGCAGCCCGACGAGCAGCGAGATCCGCGCGCCCCAGATCAGCAGACCGAGCAGCGACCGCCCGAACTGGTCTGTCCCGAGCGGGAATTCGGCACTCGGCGACTCCAGGGCCGTACCGGGCGCGTTCGTCACCGACTGGACGTCCGCGCCGACCGTCAGCGGGGCGGTGAGCGCGAGCAGCGCGATCAGGGCGAGCCCGGCGAGACCGTAGAGGCCCGCGCGGTGGGTGCGGTACTGCTTCCAGAAGCGGGAGACCGTGCCGCGCCGGCGTTCCCACGCGAGAGAGGAGAGTGACGAGGACGAGGAGGTCATCGGCCCACCCGGGGGTCGAGCAGCGGATAGAGCAGGTCGGCGATCAGGTTCGCCACGATCATCGCGCCGGCGAAGACCACGAACAGGCCCTGCACCAGCGGCAGATCGGGCACGCTGAGCGCCTGGTAGAAGAGCCCGCCGAGCCCCGGCCAGGAGAACACCGTCTCCACCAGGATCGAACCGGCCGCCACATGGCCGAGGTTGATGAAGATCATGGTGACCGTCGGCAGCAGCGCGTTCGGTACGGCGTGCCGACGCCGTACGACGTCGTCGCGCAGCCCCTTCGCCCGCGCGGTCGTCAGATAGTCGCCGCCCATCTCGTCGAGCAGCGAGGAGCGCATCACCAGGAGCGTCTGGGCGTAGCCGACCGCCACAAGCGTCACCACCGGAAGCACCATGTGGTGGGCGACGTCCAGGACGTACGCGAAGCCCGTCTCGCCCGTCCCCGACTCCATGCCGCCGGTCGGGAAGAGCCCCGGGATCGGGCCGATGCCGACGGAGAAGACGATGATCAGGAGCAGTCCGAGCCAGAACGAGGGCACGGACCACAGGGTCAGCGCGACGCCGGTGTTGATCTTGTCCCCGAGGCGGCCGTGGTTCCAGGCGGAGCGGGTGCCGAGCCAGAGCCCGAGAGCCGAGTAGAGCACCACGGCGACCCCGGTCAGCAGCAGCGTCGCCGGCAGCTTCTGCGCGATGAGCTCGCCGACCGGGGCGCGGAACTGGTACGAGGTGCCGAGGTCGCCGCTCAGCGCCTTCGCGCAGTAGTCGGTGAACTGCTGCCACAGCGGCAGATCGAGGCCGAACTGGCGCCGCAGGGTGGCGAGCTGCTCGGCCGAGGTGGGGATGCCGTGGGTCATCGCCTTGACCGGGTCGCCGGGGATGATCCGGAACAGGAAGAAGCTGGTGACCAGCACGGCGAAGAGCGAGACGGCCGCGCCGCCCAGCTTGCCGGCCACGTAGCGGAGGTACTGGAGCGTCGTACCGGTACGGGAGGAGGCGCCGTCCGTGGCGCGGACCGGTTCGGTCCGCGCCACGTCGGCGGGGGTGCTCGCTGTCGTCACGGCTCTGCTCGTCTACTCGCGGTCGTCGGCCGAGGAGCGGCGCCGCATCGAGAGGAAGATCCCCAACCCGACCACGGCGACCATGGCCGCGCCGATGCCGACGATCACCCCGGCGGACGAACCACCGCCCGAGCCGGACTCGGAACCGGCGGCGGACGTGGTCGGCACGGCCGACCACCAGCTCCAGTAGCCGTCCTGGCCCCAGAGGTTGCCTGCCGCGGCCGGCATGGTCGTGATGGACTTGATCTGGTCCGTGCGGTACGCCTCGAGGGCGTTCGGGTAGGCCATGATGTTCATGTACCCCGTGTCGTACAGCCGGGACTGCATCTGCTTGACCAGATCCGCCCGCTTGGCGGCGTCGTACTCCACCGCCTGCTGCGCGTAGAGCGCGTCGAAGCTCTGGTCGCAGATGAAGTTGTCGGTCGCGCCGGTGTCCTTCGGGGTCGCGGGCAGTGTGCCGCAGGTGTGGATCGACAGGACGTAGTCGGGGTCGGGGTTGACCGACCAGCCGTCGAAGGCGAGGTCGTAGTCGCCCTTGACCCACGGGTCGCTGACGTTGTCGAGGCACTCGACCTTCAGCCCGATGCCGAGCGCCCCCCACCACTCCTGGAGGTACTTGCCGATCGCCTTGTCGTTCGGGTCGGTGGCGTGGCACAGGATCCGGAAGTCCAGGGCCTTGCCGTCCTTGCCCGCCCGCTTCCCGTCGCCGTTCTTCTTGTAGCCGGCCTGGTCCAGGAGCTGTGCGGCCTTGGCCGGGTCGTAGCCGAGCTTCTGCTGGGCGCTCGGCTTCCAGAAGTACGAGCCGAAGCGGGGCGGGATGTAGCCCTCGCCCTCGACGGCGTGGCCCTGGAAGACCTTGTCGACGATGGTGGTCCGGTCGACGGCGAGGAAGAGCGCCTTCCGTACGGCCGGGTCGAGCAGCGCCGGATGGCCGTTGCCGAAGGTCTTGCCGTCCTTCGCCCGCGCGCCCGGGTTGGTGGCGAGCGCGAAGAAGCGCCGGCCGGGGGCGTCGTTGACCTTGATGTTCTTCATGGACTTCAGGGCGGCGGCCTGAGCGGGCGTCAGGTTCGGTACGAAGGACACCTCGCCCTTCTGCAGCGCGGCGACGGCCGCGTCGCCGTCCTTGTAGTACTTGAACACCAGCTCGTCGAACTTGGGTGCGCCACGCCAGAAGCTCTTGTTCGGCTTCATCCTGATGTACTGGTCGACCTTGAAGTCCGTGATGACGAACGGGCCGTTGCCGACGATCGGGAACTGCTTGTCGTTGTTGAACTTCGAGAAGTCGCCGACCTTCTCCCAGACGTGCTTGGGCACGATCGGCACGTCCAGGGCCGTCATCGTCGCCTGCGGCTTCTTCAGCTCGATCACGAGCGTCTGCGGGTCGGGCGCGGTGACCTTCTTGAAGTTGGCCGTGAAGCTGCCGTTCGCGGTGGCGGCGTTCTCGTCCGTCATCATCTTGTTGAAGGTCCAGGCGGCGTCCTCGGCGGTGGCCTGCTTCCCGTCGGACCACTTCGAGTCCTTGCGGATCGTGTACGTCCAGGTCAGCTTGTCGGGCGAGGACGTCCACTCGGTCGCGAGCCCCGGGATCGGCTTGGCGTCCTTCGCGTCGTAATTGGTCAGGTACTCGTACGCCAACCGGTGGATGCTCGTCGAGACGAGCTTCTGGGCGAGGAACGGGCTCAGGGAGTCGACGCTCTGCGAGACGGCGACGGTGAGGGTGGTGCCCCCGCTCTTCCCGTCGCCCTCGGCGGCGTGCGCGGAGGGGGCGCCGACCTGGGGGACGGCCATGAGCGTGGTGGCGGTGACGCCTGCGGCGAGGAGCAGCCGGGGGAGTCGTCGGGGAGCGCGTCTGCGTGGGGCTGCGGGGCGGGGCGGGACCTTCGTGACCATGACCATAGGACGTACCTCGCGTCGTGGATCTTGGGCGCCAACTGGTGAAGCGAAGGTTTATCAGCGGTGGACAAGCATCGTCAACGATGACTCAAACCCCTTGTGGGCTGCGGTAATGCAATGAGGCCCCGCACCGGGGAGCCGGTGCGGGGCCTCATTGGTCTACTCCTGTGACGCCCTACTGCTGAGGGGCTGGCGGAGCCTGCGGAGGCGTCTGCTGCGTCTGCTGGGGCCAACCCGGCTGCGGTACCGGAGCGTTCGGATCCACCGGCGCCTGCGGCTGCGGCTGAGCCTGCGCCGGGGGCTGCTGCCAGCCCTGCGGGGCGCCAGGCTGCTCGTGCTGCGGCGGGTAGGGCTGGGGGTGGCCCGGCGCCTGTGGGTACGGCTGGGGCTGCTGGGGCTGCGGGTACGGCTGGGGCGCGTACGGCTGACCCTGCTGCGGCGGGTACGGCTGCTGACCGGGGTCGGCCTGGCCTGGCATGGGCTGACCAGGGACGGGCTGACCGGGCATGCCCTGCGGGGCGTACCCCTGCTGACCGGGCATCTGCTGGCCCGGCATGGGCTGGCCGGGCATGGGCTGGCCGGGCATCTGCTGACCCGGGACCGGCGGGGCCATCTGCGGCGGCACGCCGCCACCCTGGCCGCCGTCACCCGTCCACAGGCCCTGGACCTGCTGCGCCCGCGCGAAGTCCTCGGCCACCATCGCCGAGAGGTGGAAGTACGCCTCGCGGGTCTTCGGCCGCATCATGTCGAGGTCGACCTCGGCACCCGCCGACAGGTGCTCGTCGAACGGTACGACGACGACACCCCGGCACCGCGTCTGGAAGTGCTGCACGATGTCGTCGACCTTGATCATCTTGCCGGTCTCGCGGACCCCCGAGATGACCGTGATCGAGCGCTGCACCAGGTCCGCGTACCCATGGGCGGAGAGCCAGTCGAGCGTGGTGGACGCGCTGGAGGCGCCGTCGACGGATGGCGTGGAGATGATGATCAGCTGGTCGGCGAGGTCGAGCACACCGCGCATGGCGCTGTAGAGCAGACCGGTACCGGAGTCGGTGAGGATGATCGGGTACTGCTTGCCCAGGACCTCGATCGCCCGCCGGTAGTCCTCGTCGTTGAACGTGGTCGAGACGGCCGGGTCCACGTCGTTGGCGAGGATCTCCAGACCGGAGGGCGCCTGCGAGGTGAAGCGGCGGATGTCCATGTACGAGTGCAGGTACGGGATCGCCTGCACGAGGTCACGGATGGTGGCCCCGGTCTCGCGCCGCACGCGACGGCCGAGCGTACCGGCGTCGGGGTTGGCGTCGATCGCCAGGATCTTGTCCTGCCGCTCGCTGGCGAGGGTCGCACCCAGCGCGGTGGTCGTCGTGGTCTTGCCGACACCGCCCTTGAGCGAGATGACCGCGATCCGGTAGCAGGACAGGACGGGCGTACGGATCAGGTCGAGCTTCCGCTGCCGCTCGGCCTCCTCCCGCTTCCCGCCGAGCTTGAAGCGGGCGGACGGGCCGGGGTTACGGCTCGACTTGGCCTTCTGCTTGTTGTTGCGCAGCAGCCGGTCGGAGGAGAGCTCGACGGCCGCGGTGTACCCGAGCGGAGCCCCCGGCACGGACCGCTCACGCTGGTCGTGCGCGACGGGAGTGGGCCACCCGGCACCGCTCCGCGGATCGACGGGCGCCGCCTGCGGCGGCAACTGCTGCGCCTCGTGCTGCGGCTGACCCGGGGCGGCGGGCTGGGCCCCGGGATGCGGGAAGCCGTAACCACCCTGCGGCTGCGCCGGGTCCTGCGCCTGCGGAGGCACGGGCGTGGGCAGCGGCTGCGGGAGGGGCTGCCCGGGCTGGCCGGGCTGGGGGAAGCCGTAGCCGCCTTGCGGTGCGGGGGCGTCGGCTGCCTGGGGCGGGATGGGCTGCGGGAGCGGCTGTCCGGGCTGCGCGGGCTGGGGGAAGCCGTAGCCGCCCTGCGGTGCGGGGGCGTCGGCTGCCTGCGGGGGGATGGGCTGCGGGAGCGGCTGACCGGGCTGCGGGAAGCCGTAACCGCCCTGTGCCTGCGGGGGTACGGGGGTGGGCAGGGGCTGCGGCAGGCCAGGCTGCGGCTGACCCGGCTGCGGCTGGGGCTGGCCGGGCTGGGGGAAGCCGTAGCCGCCCTGCGGCGCGGGGGCGTCGGCCGCCTGCGGCGCGACGGGCTGCGGCAGCGGCTGCGGCAGGCCGGGCTGCGGGAAGCCGTAACCACCCTGCGGCGGTACGGGAGTCGGCTGCGCCGGCCAGCCGGCGGGCTGCGGCACCGCGGGCGGCGGTGCGGGCTGGTCGCCCGCCGGTGCCTGGGCGGGCCACTGGGGTACGGCAGGGGGAGCCGCCGGCTGGAACGACGGCGGCAGCGGCGGCAGCCCCTCGGCGCCCTGCGGGGCGACGGGGTTCGTCGGAGCGACGGGCACCGGCGGTACGGCGGGCGGCACGGCGTCCTGCGGCTCGGCCGCGGCGGGCGGCGCCACGGCAGCCGCGTCGACCGGCTCGGGCTCCCGCGCCTCGGCCGCGGGCTCGCCCGGCTGGGCGTCCTCGTCGGAGGGCCCGGCCGCCTGCGGAGCCTCCGCGGCTTCCGCTGCCGCTTCGGCTTCCGGCGCCGGGACAGGGGTGGGCAGCGGGAGGGCGTAACCGCCGTCAGGCTGAGGGGCGTTTCCCGCGTCGGCGGTCGGCTGCGCGGCGGGCGCGGCGTCCTCCGGGGCGGCCGTTCCGGCCGCGCGCTCGGCGATCTCCGCCATCTCGCGCTTGAGCGCGGCCGAGGAGAAGCGCATCGTCGCGCCGCTCTCGATGTCGCCGTTGCCGGAGGCCGCGCCGTCGGCGGGCGCGGCGGAGGCGACCGGAGCGACCGGGCCGGCGTCAGCGGCAGCACCCGGCTGAACCGGGCCGGGCTGCACGGGCGCGGGGTCGACCGGCGTCGCGGGCTGAACGGCACCCGGCTGCACCGCACCCGGCTGCACGGCACCGGGCTGCACGGCACCGGGCTGAACCGCACCCGGCTGCACGGGCCCGGGCTGGCCAGGAGCCACCGGCTGACCAGGAGCCGTCGGCTGAACCGCGCCCGGCGCCATGGGCATCCCCGGCATCGCCGGCGGCGGAACAGGCGTCGGCAGCGGCGGAACAGGCATCGCAGCCGGCGGAACAGGCGCCTGCGGAGCCGCCTCGGGTTCGAAGCCGCTGCCCGCCGGGAGCCCCGGGACGGCAACGGGCGCACCGCTCGGCGGCGGTGGCGTCACACCACCCGCACCACCGCTTCCCCCCGCGTTCTGCGTGTACCAGGCCGGAGGGGTGTAGTCGATGGTGAACTCACCCGTCATCTCGGCGGGATCCGCGTCGGACTGATCATCGGCGGATGGATTCCAACCCCCGTGGATCTCGTCCCGATCGCCGTTCACTATTGCCTCCTGGTGTGGTCGCGCACCCTTGTGCTGTCGTGGGCGGGCCCTCCCACCCTAATCGCCAACCGTGTGTGGCGGGCAGGCCCGATCGCCCGTACACGGCTGTCCCGTAGGTCACGTATCGCCCCCAAGTGACCTGCGCGCACCGCAGAGTGAACTCCACAGCGCCACGGGGCGCTCCAAATCCATACAAAAACGGACGGAATTGATGGCTCGTGCCGATCAGTCCATCCGGCGCGCGCTGCCCAACAATCCGGTCTCGGCCTCGGTCGCCTGGGTCATGACGAACTGGCGGTCACCCGGTGTACACCACAGCGTCACCCCGTCCGCGAGCGTCGACAACGCCTCCGACTCCGCGCTCGGCAACCCCATGATCCGGCCGATCTGCGTGGCCTCATCCGGTGAAACGCGCTGGATCCCCACGAGGGAGGACTTCTCCAGCAGGCGGGGTGCCACGGGGCTCAGGTACGGCAGCAGTGTCACCACCGACTGCCAGGGCCCCGAGACGACGCGGCCGCGCGGCGGACGCATGCCGCAGTCCCGCACCACGACCACCGGGCTGCCGGCCGACGCGCCCTGTGGGGGCACCCGGCCGACGTCGTGCAGCGTGATGCACGGCTGACCGCCGCCCGCGGCCTGCGCGAGCGACGCCCAGACCTGCGCCCGGCCGGTCTCCACCGCGACCCGCGCGCCCGTCGCGGCCGCCCGCAGCGCCATCACCTGGGCCGTCCAGAGGCCGCCGATGAGCGTCACGTCGTACGGAGTGGGCCGGTTGATGCCCAGGACGGCGGGCCGGGCCTCGGCGTCCACGCCGATGACCATGCCGTCGTCGCCGACGGGCACGCTGAGCGCGCCGAGCTGGTCCAGTGGTACGGAGTGCCGGTCGCGGCGCGGACCGATCAGCCCGAAACCGAACCGGGGCCGTGCGCTCCGCCCCGCACCCCGACGGGGCCTGCCCGCGGACCGCCCACGCGAACCGCCGCCGGCGGCGGCGGGCGCACCCGGGCCGGGAAGGGGAGCGGGAACGGGAGCAGGGGCGGGAGCGGGAACGAGAACGGGATGGAAACCGGCCTGTGGCTGCGCCTGATGCTGCGGACTCGGAGCCGGAGTCGGATTCGAACCAGAGTGATGAGGACCGGAGAACGACATCAGCGCGCACCCCCCAGCGGCAGCGAGGCCAGCATGCCCGGCACCTGTTCGCGGTCGAGCCGTACCAGACCCGTCTTCACCCCGCGCGCCGCACGCTCCAGTTCGTGCCGCGCGGCCACCAGCTCCTCGTCGCTGCGCCCGGTGATCCGTACGTGCCCGGCCACCGTCACCTCCTGGCGGTCACCGCCGCTCAGCGTCAGGCTGAAGGTCGTCGCGAGTGCGGGGAGCGAGGTCAGCAGCGCGATCAGCTGCGGCATCGACGCGCCAGGGCCGCCCGTGCCGCCGGCGCCGCCGAGGTGCGGCCAGCGCCCCACCCAGTACGTCGTGTGCCGGCGGTCGTCGACCCGCCAGGTCCGCGCGGTCTCCAGGGTCCGCCGAGCCTGCGCCTGCCCGCGTCCGGCCTGTGTGATCGCCGCCGGGCTCGCGCAGGTCGACGTGGCGAGCGCGGCGGTCAGCTCCTGCTCCGTGAGCACGGTCGCCCGGAACCCGGCACCGGCCAGCCGGCTCGCCAGCTGGTCCGCCGACCGCACCACGCACTTCTGCGCGCCCACCAGGCCGCCACCGCGCGCGGCGACCGCCTCCGGGCACAGCTCCGGGTCGAGCTTGAGGGCCACCCAGGTCACCCGTACCGCCGGAGAACCCGTCTGCGCCTGCAGCGGGCCGTAGTTGAGCGCGGCCATCGACTGCGCCGGCAGATGCGGGGCGGGCGCGGGCTGGGTGTGCTGCACGATCTGCGCGGACTCCAGCCGGATCCCGTCCACTTCCAGCACGTCACGGAGGAGCCCGACCGGCAGTGGTCGCGCCGCGCGATCCGGGCGCAGCGCCGTGGTCTCCGCGTCGACCCGCACGACGACGGTCAGGAACGTCCCGTCGCCGATCAACCCGACCGGACGGCGGTCGCGGTCGCTGTACGTGTAGGTACGCAGCGCGGGGTCGCACTCCACGACCGGGGCGAGCCCCGGCTCCGTACCCTCCGGCACGACGAAGGAGGCGGCGCGGCGCGTACGCGCCCGCAGGGTCAGGAACGTACCGAGCCACTCGGGCATCGAACGGCGGTGCCTGCGCACGACCGCGAGCAGCACAAGCACCGCCGCGAGGAGCCCGGCAGGGACCAGCAGCATCGGCTCGACGACCCATGCCACGAGCAGCAGGGCGACCGCGCCCTCGATCAGGACGAGTTGTTGCAATCGGAATGATCCGAAGTGTCCCGGCCGGGCCTGAAGGCGCGGCGAGACGGCGGACGGCGCACCGGTCGCGGGGGAGGGGACAGAACGGGACGAGCGGGCGGGCGTCGCGGATCGCGGTCGTGTCCGCGTCGCGGATGCCATCATCGAGAATCCCCCCAAATCCGTCCCGATCACCCTCGCTCGCCCGTGCTTTGGCGGCCGGATCACCCTACCCGCCCCCTGGGCGCCAGGAGACAGCAGGCATAGTAGGGGCCGGTCCGACAGCTGGAGCCCGGGTGTGGAGAACCCGTGAAGACGCCGGCGGAGACTGCGCCTGACGAAAATTGGGGACTCATGGCATCACGGCGGGATGAGCTCAACGCGTACACCTTTGCGAAGAAGCGCACGGTGGCCGCATTCCTCCAACCTTCTCCCTCCGGTACCGAGGAAGGGGCGCCGAGGCCGTTGCGGGCGGTCGTGCCCGGGCTCATCGTCGGCGCGCTGGTCCTGGCCGGTTTCGGCGCCTGGGGCATGTTCAGCCCCAAGGCCCCGAAGGGTTGGGACAAGCCCGGCACGAAGGTGATCGTCGGCAAGCAGTCGACGACCCGGTACGTCGTCCTCACGACCGGCAAGGGAAAGGACAGCAAGACCCTGCTCCACCCGGTCCTCAACCTCGCCTCCGCGCGCCTCCTCCTCACCCCCCAGGCCTTCTCGGTCATCCAGGTCGCCGACGAGGTCCTCGATGCCGGCACGCCGCCGCGCGGCCCGATCCTCGGCATCCCCTACGCCCCCGACCGGCTCCCCTCCCCGGGCGACGCCGGCACCGCGAAGCGGTGGGCCGTGTGCGAACAGCCGGGCGGCGGCAAGGGGAGCAGCGTCCAGAAGGCCACGTTCGTCTTCGCGCAGCGGGACTTCAGCCGCACCGAGGGCGCGGGGCGGCTGAAGGACGGCCAGGTCATGTACGTCAAGGGGCAGAAGGGCAGCGCCCGCTACCTCGTCGACCACCGGGGTACGAAGTACCTGATCCCCGGAGCGCCCGACGAATCCGCCGGACTCACCACCGCCCTGGTCGGCCTCCAGAAGGAGCCGCAGCAGGTCACCGACGACTGGCTGGCCACCCTGCACACCGGCAGCCCCATCGCGTTCCCGCAGATCCCGGGCCGGGTGGGCGCGTCCGCCGGGGTCGGCGGCGGCCTCAGCCAGACCGAGGACCGGGTCGGCATGGTCCTGCTGGCGCAGACCGGCTCCGGGCCGCAGCACTACGTCGTCCTGCCGGGCAAGGTGCAGCCGGTCTCCGAGTTCACGGCCTGGTTGCTCATCAACTCCCCGCAGACCGACCCGCTCGACATGGACGGCCGGGTGACCACCGTCGACGCGGCCTCCTTCACCCCGGACGCCACCACCTTCGGCACCCAGTACCGCTGGCCGACCCGCAAGTCGCAGCAGATCAACGCCGAGACGGGGGCCGGCGCCCGGGACACGATCTGCAGCGTCCTCAACAGCGTCGACGACAAGGGCAGCACGACCCTCACGACCTGGGCCGGTACGAAGTACCCGGCCGAGATCACGGCCGGCGGCACCAGCACGTACGTCACCCCCGGCAGCGGCCTGCTCTACACCCAGGTCCAGGGCAACCAGACCAAGCCCGACGGCTCGCTCTTCCTGGTCACGGACACCGGACTGCGGTACGCGGTCCAGGCGAACGGCGACAGCGATGCCGCACGCTCCGACATCGGCAGCGGCGACGGCACCAAGCAGCCGACGGACGGCCGCCCGGAACCGAGCGAGGCGCAGACCCGTCTCGGCTACGAGAAGGTCACCCCGGTCCTGGTGCCGATCGCCTGGTCGGAGTTCCTGTCGAAGGGCCCGAGGCTGGACACCAACAGCGCGCGTCAGCCGCAGGGTTCGTAGGGGGCGCCGGATGACGACGACCCGGAAACTCTCCTGGCTCACGGCGACGACGCTGACGGCGCTGCTGGCGGCGCCGCCGGCGTCGGCCGCGCAGCCTTCTTTGGCCCTCGACGGCAGCGGCGAGTGCACGTTCCCGATGAAGAAGCAGATCGAGGGCATCCCCTGGTCCCTCCAGCGGGTCCTGCTGGACGAGCTGTGGCAGGACACCAAGGGCAAGGGCGTACGGGTCGCGGTCATCGACACGGGCGTGGACGACGTCAACCCGCAGCTCAAGTCGGCGGTGGACGCCAAGTCCGGCAAGGACTACCTGAAGCCGGACAAGGACAACCCGGGCGGCGCGGACGACTCCCAGCGGGGTAAGACGGACGGCACGGTCGACGAGGTCGGACACGGCACCAAGGTGGCCGGCATCATCGCCGCCCGCCCGCGGGTCGGGACGGGCTTCGTCGGCCTGGCGCCCGAGGCGACGATCATCCCGATCCGCCAGAACGACGAGAAGAACAGCGGCAAGTCGGACACCATGGCCCTGGCGATCGACCACGCGGTCGACAAGGGCGCCGACGTCATCAACATCTCCCAGGACACCACCCAGGCCCTGAGCGAGGACTCGGCGATGGGCAGGGCGGTGGCCCGAGCCTTGGCGGAGAACGTAGTGGTGGTGGCCTCGGCCGGGAACGACGGCATGGACGGCAAGCTCAAGAACACATACCCGGCGGCCTTCCCGGGCGTCCTCGCGGTGGCGTCCTCGGACCGCAACAACGAACGGGCGGAGTTCTCTCAATCCGGCACGTTCGTGGGCGTAGCGGCCCCGGGCGTCGACATGGTCTCCACGGTCCCCGGCGGCGGCCAGTGCGTCGACAACGGCACGAGCTTCTCGGCCCCGTACGTCTCGGGCGTCGCCGCGCTCCTGCGCGCCAAGCACCCGAAGTGGACCCCGGCCCAGATCGTGGCCCGTATCGAACAGACGGCGGTACGGTCCGTCAACGGCCGTGACAACCACGTGGGTTGGGGCGTGGTCGACCCGGTACGGGCCCTGTCCGACGCCCCCGACCCGGCCCCGACGGCCCCGGTCCCCGACCCGGCCCCACCGAAGCCCCCGGCCCCGGAACCGGCCCACCTGGCGATGACGGAGACCCCCCAGGAACGGGCGGAGCGCATCGGCACGTACGCCCTGGGCGTGGGCGTCGTCCTGGTGGCCGTGGTCGCGGGCACGGCGACGGTCATCAGAGACAGCCGACGCCGGAGCCGGAGACCGGCCGGATGAGCGGCGTCAACGATCCAGCTTTGCAATTGGAACTGTCGTACCAAATGGCTAGAGTGGTGAACGAGTTCATGAGCCTGACGAGGGGGCACTGAGATGACGGGGCCGGGCGGGGGCGGCAACAAGGGGCTGGAAGTCGGAGAGGTGACTCTCCAGAGCTTCTACTCACGCATGCAGAAGCTCGTCGAGGAACTGCAGGGCTCGCCGGCCGAGCACACGAAGATCGGCGAGCAGAAGGTCACGGCGGCTTCGTACGGCACGGGATTCACGGCCGCGACGGAACTGCACAGTGCATACGAAAAGGTACGCACCCGACTCGAAGAGCTCACCAGAACCTTCGGCGAGACGATCGAAGGCATGGGCCTCGCGGCGACGATCGCCGACAAGGGCTACGCGGGCGTGGACGAGGAGGAACGCGAGCGGTACGCCGCGATCCAGAAGCGCACGCAGGAGGAGTACCGCGAGCGCCAGGGCGGCGAGGGAACGGGCACCGACAAGGACAAGCCCGAGCAGCCCGCCAAGGACACGGGCGACACCGGCGGATTCAGCTAAACGGGGGGAGTGGCAACACCATGGCAGGAGAGTTCGAGGGGAAGTCCCTGGACGCCCTCTACGCGATGATCGCGTCCGCCAAGCCGGAGGAGATCACCACCACCGGCTCGGCGCTGGCGGCGGCGGTCCCGAAGATCCTGGACATCGCCGCGGACCTGCGGTTGTACGTCAGCCGTGTCCAGTGGGAGGGCGAAGGCGGCAACGCGTTCCGCACCTGGGCCGGTGGCGTGGCCACCGAAACGCTCGTCCTGGGCGACTTCACCAAGGTCGTGGCGGACGAGATGCAGCGCGCGGGCCAGGCCCTCTCCGAGGCTAAGGCCGCGGTCCCGAAGCCGGCGGGCATGTGCTTCGCGGACCCGGAGAAGGAGAAGGCCCGCATCGAGTCGGAAACGGGCCCGAAGCTCCAGGAGGCGATCCACCAGCTGGAGCGTCTGTCGTCGTACTACGACGCGACGCGGGAGCGGATGGGGGCGGAGCGAGAGCCGGAGTTCAAGCCACTTGGGGGGCAAGACCGGGGCGGCGAGTACGCGTACGGGCCGAATGCCACTGGCGGCGCAACCTTTGGGGCTTCCGCCGGAGGAGGCGCTACTGATGTCGACCAGTCGTCGACCAGGACACGTGATGGTGCGTCCCCGGGGCGGACAGTCCCTGACGTTGCCGTGCCTCCCGCTGCACAGAGGGTGCCGGAATCTGAGGTGAACACCAACCTTGACTCCGTGACAGTCACGCCGGAGGCTCCGCCCCGCACCACCGGGCAACCGCCGACCACGCCGCCGGTGACAACGGCCGGTCCGCCGACGCCCCCCTTGCCGCCCCTTGCACCACAGCCGACCTCGGGTCCGCCTCGCGGGAACCCGGGGCTTCCGGGTCCTGCCAACGGCGGCCTGAAGGGCCCCAGCCCGCTCGCGACACCGCCACGTGCGGAAGGCATCACAGGCGGCCGCCAGGTGCCTGGCCGTACGCCGCTTCCCGGCCAGGGGCCGCGCCTGCCGATGGGCCCGGTGATCGGCGAGGAACGCGCTGCTCAGTACGCTCGCGGAGCGGCGGGCGCGCACGGGCCTGGCGCGGGCATGCACGGCGCTCCGGGTGGCAACGCCAGCGGTGCGGTGGGCCGACGGCTGGCCGTACAGCCAGGTGGCACCGTTGGGAATCCCACCGGGTCCGGTGCTCGGGCATTCACCCCGGGTGGCACTGGCCTGGTCCGCCCGACCTCGACCGAGCGGGGCGAGGAGGAGCGCCGCACGAGTCGTTCCCGGCCTGACTATCTAACTGAGGACGAGGAGACGTGGGCCACGGGCCGACGCCAGATCGTCCCGCCTGTCATCGACTAGGAGTGCTTCGTCCATGCCCCAGCTTGTCCGAGTCTCTTGCCGTCGCGCGGCGGGTTCACTCGGTGTACTGAGCGCTGTCGTCGCGATGTCGACCATCGCGGCTCCGGCGGCGCAGGCGGAAGACATGCGCGGACGTCAGTGGTACCTCGACGCGATGAAGGCGGACGATCTGTGGAAGGTCGCCACGGGTAAAGGCATGACCGTCGCAGTACTGGACACCGGAGTCGACTCGACGGTGTCGGAGCTTCGCGGCAAGGTGTTGCCCGGCTACAACTTCTACGACGCCGGTGGAGGGCCCGGTCGCCTCGATGAGCGGGAGGACGACCGGCACGGCACGAACATGGCTATCGCCATCGCGGGCAGCGGAGCCGGTGGTGGTATCAAGGGAATCGCCCCCGATGCGAAGATCCTTCCTGTTAGGACGGGTGATCAGGCCTTCTTCGGAAACGGCGCGACTCTGAAGGGGATCCGCTACGCCGTAGACAATGGCGCGCGTGTCATCAACATCTCGTCGGGTGGCCCTGCTGATCCGGAGGAAGATCAGGAGTGGCAGGAGGCAGTGAGCTACGCGGGGCAGAAGGGGGCATTGATTTTCGCGGCTTCCGGCAACGACGGATTCGAGAACCCGCAATACCCCGCAGCCATCCCCGGAGTGGTCGCCGTCGGCGCCCTCGACACGAAGGGCAAGGTCGCCAAGTTCTCCAACTACGGCGACCACCTGGCACTCGCCGCCCCAGGCGTAGAGATCCCCGGGCGCTGCACGGACGACAAGTCGAAGTACTGCGCGGGCTGGGGCACAAGCCAAGCCACCGCCATCGCCTCCGGCACCGCCGCCCTCATCTGGTCCGCGCACCCCGACTGGACCGCCAACCAGGTCCTCCGGGTCATGATGGAGACCGCAGGCCACGTCGG
Source organism: Streptomyces sp. NPDC014870 (assembly GCF_043081505.1). Taxonomy (NCBI): domain Bacteria; kingdom Bacillati; phylum Actinomycetota; class Actinomycetes; order Kitasatosporales; family Streptomycetaceae; genus Streptomyces; species Streptomyces sp. NPDC014870. The sequence goes on along the minus strand of NZ_JBIBWQ010000005.1, from coordinate 28,079 downwards.
TGAGGTGCCGAGCAAGTACATCGGCTGGGGCTCCATCCGGCCCGCCCAGGTTCTCCTGGAGGGCAAGGGCAACCCGGGCGACCCGAACGTCAACCCGCTGCTCACCGCGCAGCAGCAGGCACAGGACAAAACGCAGTCGCAGTCGCCCACACCTCAGACTTCCCCCTCTCCTGACAGCACGGGGGCAAGCGGCACCAACGGGCCGGACCAGGAATCCAAGAAGCCTGAGTCCGCGGCCCGGCCCGACGAGGGCGGATTCCCGCTCTGGGGCATCGCCGTGAGTGCCGTCGCGGTCGTCGCCGTCGTCATCGGCGTCGTCGTGACGGCAGGCAGACGCAACAGGAGAGCGTAGCCAGAGCTGAGCTACGCGTACGCGCAACGAGCACGAGCACTTCCCGACAACGAGGAGCGTCACATGACCAGCCCCGCAGGTGGGTTCGGGCTTGCCGAGGATCCGGTAACCCAGGCCAAGAACAAGATCATGCAGACCGGTGAAGAGGTCTCCAAGCAGGCCCGCGAGATGGCCAACATCCTCGAAACGGTCCACGCGGGCTGGACGGGTGCCGGTGCCGCCGGCTTCAAGACGGCGCAGTCGCTTCTCAACGAGGACCACGACACCATCCGCCGCCTGCTCAACGTGCTGCTCACGGCGGTCAACGAGACCAAGAACCTGAGCGCGGCGAACGACTTCGAGGTGTACCAGACCCTCAAGGCCAACAACTCCGCGCTGAACAACATCTGAGCCCGAGGAGAGCACGATGTCCGGCATCGACCAGAACACCAAGGTCCGGTACGAGAGCGTCCAGGAGATGGCGAACCGCCTCCGGGTCGTCTCCTCGAACATCATCAAGGACCTCGAAGAGATGAACGCCGCCCTCCGGGTCGTCACCGACACCTGGGACGGTGAGGCCCACGCGGAGTACGTGATCCTCCAGGGCAAGTACAAGAAGCGCGCCACGGACATGAAGGAGCGGCTCGAACTCGTCGCCAAGCAGATCGAGCAGGGCAAGGACAGCTACCGAGGCACGGACATCAAGGCCTCGCGCCTGTTCACCGAGGGGTTCTGACCCCACGGCGGAATGCCGTGCGGCACGCGCGAAGGGCCCGTTCCACCCGGAACGGGCCCCTTCCACTGCGTGGCGGCAATCCCGCGCGACCTACGTCAGGTCGAACTCGCCGTCCTTCGCGCCCAGGACGAACGCCGTCCACTCGGCCTCCGTGTAGCGCAGAACGGTGTCGGGGTCGAGCGACGAGCGCATCGCGACCGCTCCACCCGGGAGATGGGCGATCTCCACGCGCTCCTCGTCGGGGCTCGTGCCGGGCGCGCCCTGCCACTCGACGTCGCTGATGTCGAGCGCGTACAGCTCGTCCTTCTCCTGCTGAGTGCCCATCTGGCCGGCCCCTTCGTGCGGTGGCGGAACGTGGAACGTCCTTGCAGGTCAATGATCGGCGTCGAGAGGGTCCCCTGTCACCTGAACCTTTGAACCTCCCGGATCCTTTGGACCTCCCGGATCCTTTGGACCTCCCGGATCCTTTGAACCTCCCTGAACCTCTGAACCTCCCTGAACCTCTGAACCTCCGGAATCCACCTGCCGCCTCGGGCCCCGCACTGCTCCCGTACCCGCTCCGGCCCTCGCAGTAGCGCTCAAGTAGGCTCGTCCAGGCTCAACAACAGATTGCAGGGGTGCGTGAAATGTCGCGGCTACGCCACGGCGACCCTCCGTGGGCTGGATCCTTCGTCACCCTGGCCCGCCTCGACGCGGACTCCGAGCAGCCCGTGCCCGCACGCCGGTTCATCGTGCGCGGTGTCGACGGTGACCGCACGTACCTCGCCGCCCGCCCGCACGCCGCCGCCGACCCCGGCCGCTGGGCCATCGAGGCGGAGGAGGCCCGTCGGCTCTCGATCCCGGGGTTCCAGCCGGTGGAGGAGACCGGTGGCACGGCGGAGTTTCCCTGGAGCGCGACGCCGTACGTCCCCTCGCTCCCGCTTCCCGCCGCCCTGCGGGCGCACGGCGGGCCGCTGCCCGAACCCTTCGTACGGGCCCTGGGCACCGCCCTCGCCCAGTCGCTGGCCACGGCGCACGTTCGCGGCGTGACGCACGCGGGGCTTTCCCCGGCAGCCGTCCTGCTCACCACCGAGGGGCCGCGCCTGTGCTGCTACGGGGCCGTACGGGCCGCCGCACCGGACGGCGAGCGACGCGACGGGCTGCCCGGCCTCGAAGCCGGAAGCCTCGCTCCGGAGCAGGCCGCCGGGGGGCGTCCGCGCCCGCTGGGCGACGTGTACGCCCTGGGCGCGGTGCTCGCGTACGCCGGCACCGGCCACACCGTCCCCGAACGCCAGGAACTCCCCGTGTTCCTCCGCACCCTGATCCCGGCCTGCATCTCCCGCGATCCCGCGACCCGCCCCCAGGCGCACGAGGTCCTCGCCCATCTGAACCCGGGCGCGAGTACGGCTGCCCCCACGGCTCCGGCGGCGCATCAGGCCACGGCCCTGGACGCGGCGGCCCCCCTTCCCCTGCCGGCGGCGGTGGTCGCCTGGCTGGCACGCCAGTCGGCGCAGGTACTCGCTGCCGAACTTCCGCCGAACTCCCGCCCGTCGCCGATCTGGACTGACTGACGCCGATGTTCTCTCCGCTCACCCACGACGACCCCGCCGGCCTCGGCCCGTACCGCCTCATCGCCCGCCTGGGCAGCGGCGGCATGGGAACGGTCTACCTCGCCCGTTCGGACACCGGGCGAACGGCGGCGCTGAAGACCATGCACGCGCGTATCGCCACCGACCCCGCCATCCGTGCCCGCTTCCGGCTTGAGGTGGACGCGGCCCGTGTCATCGGCCCCGTCCACGGGGCCCGGGTCTTCGACGCCGACCCGCTCGCGGAAACCCCGTGGTTGGCCACCGAGTACGTGCTCGGCCCGCCTCTCGACGACGCCGTGGCTCTCGCCGGTCCGCTTCCCGAGACCGCCGTACGGGCGCTGGGCGTACGGCTCTGCGCGGCGCTGGCGCAGCTCCACGCCTCGGACGTCGTCCACCGGGACCTCAAGCCCTCCAACATCATGATCACCGCGGACGGTCCCAAGGTCATCGACTTCGGTATCGCCAGGGCCATCGGCGACGACCGTCTCACCCGCACCGGTGCGGCCGCGGGTACGCCCGCCTACATGTCCCCCGAGCAGGCGACCGGACAGGAACACACCGCCGCGGGCGACGTCTTCGCCCTCGCCGGGGTCCTCACCTACGCGGCGACCGGCCGGGGCCCCTTCGGCGCCGGACAGCACGCGGACCTCCTCTACCGCGTCCGCCATGCCGACCCCGACCTCGGCGCGGTCCCGCCGCGGCTGGTCTCGATCCTGGCCCGCTGCCTCGGCAAGAACCCCGCCGACCGCCCCGCGACCACCGAACTCGCCACCCAACTCGGACGCGACCAGGGCGACTTCGCCGACTACCTCCCCGAGCCCCTGCTCATGGAGGTCGCCCGCCGCGCCGGCGGCGTGTGGCGGGCCAAGCCGCACCGCCTTCCGTCCCCACCTGAACAGGCCCTCGCCGAAACCGTCCCGAACCCGGACCCGAACGGCACCCCGAGGGTCGCCTCTCCGCTCTCCCGCCGCAAGCTCCTTACCATCGGCGGGAGTTCCGCGCTCGGAGCGGCGGCGGTGGGCGCCGGTGCCTGGGTCCTGCTCGGGAACCAGGACGACACCGATCCCAAGCCACCCGCCACCGCGGCTCCGCAGCAGCCCAAGTGGGACCTCTCCTGGCAGGTGAGCACCAGCTACTTCAACCCCCTCATCCTCCCCGCGCCGCTCGTCCTCGACGGACTGCTCGTCATGGGGGAGTACGGGGTGCAGGGCCTGGATCCCCTCACGGGAGAGACGAAGTGGGCGGACCCCGAGGTCTATTTCAGGCGCCGCATGGCCACGGACGGCAGGCGGATGTATGCCGCCGACTACACGCTCGAAGAGACCGATCCGCTCACCCTCTCCACGGTCGATCCGGCGACCGGAAAGCTCGACGACCCCTTCTGCGAGATCGACGACCTCAGGGCGATCCTCTACGGGACCCAGCTGCTCGGCGCGACGGGCGACGCCGTCTTCCTGGCAGCGGGCCGCGGCCCGCACGAGAGGGTCGGTTTCCGCAAGGACCAGCAGTGGTTCCTGCTGGCCGTCGAGACCGGTTCGGGAAGGAAGCTCTGGGAGACCCCGCTGCCCGCACGGCCGGACAAGTCCGAGCGCCTGCACTGTCTGTCCTCCCAGGTCACCGGCGAGCACCTGGTCCTCGTCCAGCAGTCCGCGGACGGCGTACCGAGCCTCGTCGTACGCGACGCGGCGACCGGCAGAGCGCTGTGGAATCGGCCGCTCGAGAGCGAGCGGCCGGCTCTCGACAGGGCCCAACTCGCGGTGGACGACAAGCACGTGTACCCGGCGGCCGGTGAACTGCTCGCGCTCCGTCTGACCGACGGCGGGACGGCCTGGCGCTTCGAAGGGCGGACGCCGGGAGCACGTTTCGGCCCCGCGGCCGTCAAGGACGGTGTCGTCTACGCGGTGGAGGAAGGCCGCGGCCTTGTCGCGCTCGACGCCGCGAGCGGCACCCTGCGCTGGGCGGAGAGCCGCGCCGCCACGGCCGAGGACCTCGCCAACCCTCCTGTGGTCGGGATCGCCTCCGTGTACAGCAGGTCCTCGTCCGGGCTCGTGGCAGCGGACATCCGCACCGGCGTCTCTTCCCGTCCCCTGAAGGCGGCCAAGGGACGGTACTTCACCCACACCTCCGCCAAGCGGCTCATCGCCATCGGCGAGGAGTACGCGGCCGCGTACCCCCTCGCCTGAACTCACCCCCACAGAAAGCGTCCTACGCAATGAAGCCGCTGGAGTCCGGAGACCCGATCCGACTGGGCCCGTACCGCATCCTCGCCGTGCTCGGTGAAGGAGGCATGGGCAAGGTCTACGTCGGCCAGGACGGGGAAGGCCGCGCGGCCGCCGTGAAGGTGCTGCACCCCCACCTGGCGCACGACGAGAACCTCGCACGTCGCTTCGTCCGCGAGGCCGAGATGGCCGGTACGGTCGTGAGCGGCTCCGTGGCTCGCGTCCTGGACGCCCGGACGGAGGGCGGGCGACCGTGGATCGCCACCGAGTACCTGACCGGTCCGACACTCGCCGACGCCGTTCACGCCCACGGACCGCTGGACGAACCGACGGTACGCGCCCTCGCGGCGGCGCTCGCCCACGCGCTCCGGGACATCCACGCCGCCGGCCTCGTCCACCGCGACCTGAAACCGGCCAACATCGTGCTCACCTCGACGGGCCCGCGCGTCATCGACTTCGGCATCGCCCGCCCGGAACACGGACTGACCCTCACGACGACCGGCCAGATCCCGGTCACCCCCGGCTACGGAGCGCCCGAGCAGGTCCTGGGCCGACGTGTCGGCCCACCGGCCGACGTCTTCTCCCTGGGCGCGGTCCTGGTGTACGCGGCGAGCGGACACCACGCGTACGAAGGCGCGCACGTCGCCGCCGTGCAGTACGAGGTGGTCCACGGCGCGCCCCGCCTGGACCGCGTACCGCCCGTGCTCCAGCCGCTGATCGGGCCGTGCCTCGCCGCGGACCCGGCGTACCGGCCGCTGCCGGACCAGATCATCCAGTCGTTCGCCCCGCCGCGGGGCGCCGAACGCGCCTGGAAGCGGGGACCGATCGCCGGCGACATCGCGGCCCGTGGGCGCTCCCTCCATCAGCTGACCACGGTGCCGGGCGGGGTCGCACCACGATCCGTCTCGCGCCGGCGCCTGCTGACGGGCCTGGCCGTCGGCGGGACCGTGCTCGCCGTGGGCGGCGGTACCGCCGCGTGGTGGAGCCGGCGGTCGAACGGCGCGGGCGGCCCGTTCGACATCCCGCCGGCCGTGGAGACCCCGAAGGCCCGTGTCCTGGACCCGACGAAGGGGGACTACGTCCTCGGCGAGACGCCCGAGCCCCTCTGGAGCGTCTCCTCGGCGCTCGGAGACCCGACGCCCGCACCCCTGCCGGTACGGGACGTCGTTATCGTCGGTGCACCGGGGGGCGGCATCGCCGCGCGTGGAGTCGTCGACGGCAGCCTCCGGTGGTCGGCACCGGAGACCGTGTCCGCGCAGCGGTATCTGTCACTCTCCGACCGCCTGATCGCGGCCACTGACCGGAGCGGCACGCTGAGGACCTTTGTCGCCTCGACAGGAGAGCCGAAGTGGACGTCCCCCGCGGAGGCGTCCTCCCTCCTCGCCGCGGACGACGACGCCGTCTATGTCATCACCAAGGACAGGCGCGTGCGCAGCATCGGCCAGTCCGACGCCGAGATCCGCTGGACGGTCGACGTCGGCTCGGATCTCGGCACGAAGGCCCTGTCGCGTGGGGTGGCGGGGCAGGGCCGCCTGGTGATCGGCACGGAGGAGGGGGATGTCATCGCCCTCGCCACGGCCGACGGCCGCAAGGTCTGGGACCGACACGACCAGGCCGAAGGCACCCGCGCCAAACTCGCCCTGTCCGGGGGCTCCCTCTGCATGACCGGCAGGAACCTCACCGTCGTCGACGTCGTCGACGGAAAGGAACGCTGGACGGCCGAGAACCCCCGAACGCCGAACGCCGAAGCCGCCTTCTGGGGCCCGCCGACCCTCGACGGCAGACACGTGTACGCGTCCTTCCTCGGATCCCCGCTCCGCTACGACCTCCGGGACGGAAAGCCGAGCGACTGGGCGTACGCCGGCCTCTTCCAGTGCGATCCGCCCAGCCCGCTCGTCGTGCAGGGAAACGGACTCTGGTCGGTCGCGGTCAACACGAAGCAAGGAGGCATCAACGTCATCGACCTCTCGTCCGAAGGCCGTCCGCCGTGGGTGTTCCGCATCATCAAGACCCCCGACCTCTACTGGATCACGGGCGACGGAAACCGCGTGTTCCTCATGGACGGCACCTCACTGAGCGCCCTGCCCGTGTTCTGAACGACGTCGTGCGGCTCGGCGTTGTCCCGCCCGCCGAGCCGCAGCGATGCTGAGGTCTACTACTGCCCGACGCCCGCGCTCACGACTCGATCTCCTTGAAGCCAGTGAGGGCGCTGCCTTCGACTTCGGCGAGCACGCTCTCCTGTGTCGCCTCGTCCGTGTTCCTGCTCTTCAGCCAGATCCGGGCGAGATCGACGCCCTGAGTCCTCAGGTGATCGAAGCGCCCCTCCGCCCCGGTTCCCTCGAAGCTCTGGAGCCAGGCGGCCGTAAGGCGGTCGTCGGGGTCGTTCCCCTCTCCCGCCGGGGCGGCCAGGCCACGCTCGAGCTCAGCCACGGCCCTCGCACGCCAGGCTCGCGCCTCGTCTTCGTCCAGGCGGTCTACAGCCACTGCTGCGATACCGTCGAGAACACCGAGGACGCGAGCGCTCTTGGTCGGTGGCAAGGAGAGGGACGCCTCCTTCGCGTCATGGGGGACACCGGCCAGTTCCCGCGCCACGTGCCGGGTCTCGGCCGCGCGCAGTAGAGCGTAGGCGCGGGGGTCCTCGGAGATCGCACGCACGACGTCCCGGAAGAAGTCTCCGTGCACGGAGAGGTGATAGGTCCCGCCGGACTCCCAAGGCGGGGCCAACTGATCGCCCTCGACGACGTACTTGCTGTCGAGGGCGGCGAGTATCTCGTGTACGTCCGCGGTGTAATCCGCCAACGCGGTCGCGAGCGGGAGCCGCAGCGCGGGATCGAGGGTGAAGTCGCTCGGCTGCGTGAACCCGACCGCGAACAGGACGTCTTTCAAAGCCTGGGCCTGCTGCTGACTGTGGCGTCCGGGCTCGCCGTTCACCGTCGCCTTCACGATGGCCTCACCGAACGCGGCGCAGCTCATGCCGGGCTGCACGGCCGCCCCCAAGGACCGCTCAACCCGCTCGCTCTCGGCCAGACCGTTGCACGTGGACGACGACGAGTCCCGGCCGACGACGAACCACGTGATGATCCCGCCCAGCAGCGCCAGAGACACCCCGACAACGATGACCACCGTCAACGGCGTGGTTCGGCGCGCAGTACGCCCAGTCATGCTTGCCCTCATTCCTTTCCGTCGACAGCCAGGTCAGTTCGTCGTGTCCGTCAGGTACTTCTGAGCGGTTTCCGTACCGCGGACCCGTCCGTCCAGGACGTTGCGTGTGTAGTTCTGGACATCGGCGTCGGGGATGTCGGGTCGTCCGGTCGCCCAGTCGCTGACGAGAATCGGCACCTGCGTGTTGACGGACAGGTAGTTGTCCGCGATGGCCGGGTTCGCCTTCGCGTCCACTTGGGCCTTCATCTCGTTGCCCCATTGCCAGGCCCATGTGTCCACGCCGCGCTGCAGGGAGTCACCGAAGGCGATGGAGACGCCGCCCGCGGTCGTGAAGTAGAGAGGCGTCACCGCGCCACCGATGACGTGGTAGGCGATCTTGGCCTTCCAGTCCGCCTCGCTGTAGCCCGCCATCCGGCCGTCGTTGATCACGTCCTCCCGGATGGAGGCCATCGCGCCCAGAGCGGTACCCGCCTTGTTGAGCGGGTTGGTCATTTCGGCGCCCTTGGCGCCTTCCGGGATCTGCTCGAGCGAGAGGTCGATGTACCGGGACTCGGCCTTGTGGAGGGTGCCGTACGCCTCCGGGTCCTCCGAGAGTCCGCGCATGAACTGCACCAGATCGTCCTGGGGCACGGCCAGGTGCGTGGTGTCGCCCTCCTTGAAGAACCCTGTTCCGGCCGCCTTGACGTAGTCGGCGTCCAGGCCAGCCAGCATCTCGTGCGTGTCCGCGGTGTACGAGGCCAGGGAACGGGCCAGCGGCTCGCGCAGGTTCTCATGGACGCTCTGGTCCGGGCCGAGCGTGCCGATGACGTCGTGCATGATGCGCGCCTGCGCCTCGGTGTGCGGCGTGGCCGGCCACGGGTCCTGGCCGGGCTTGAGAGGCGTGTGCCCCGTCGTGGCGGCCTCCAGGGCGAGACCGAGGCCGGAGCGGACGTCCTTGTCGGAGGTGTCCTTGCCCGTCGTCTCGATGTTGCCGCGCCAGTCCGTCGTGTTGACGGTGTCCCAGTCGCGGTCCTTGAGGAGGTACTGCAGTCGGTCCTTGTCACCGTCGGCGCTCGGATCGAGGTAGCCGGTCGCCGCTTCCGGGTCGCGGCTCATGACGTTGAGGACACCGTCGACGGGGTCGTTCTTGAACCAGCCGTCCTCCTTGCCGTCGAAGGAGCCGTGCAGGTCCCAGATGCCCTTGTCCTTCTTCTCGGCGGCGATCATGTCGTCCGTGACGTCGCCGAGGAACTGCGGGGAGTAGCCACCGCCCTGTTGCATGAGGGTGGCCAGGCCCTGGTAGCCGCGGATCTCCTGGCCGTGTCCCGTACCGACGGAGATCTTGTCGCCGGCCACGTCGAGGTCGTACTTGGCGACGCCCGCCTTCTTCAGGTCGCCCATGAAGTCGTTGTAGAACCGCGCGTCCGACGTCTTGGACCAGTCGGTGAAGGCGTCCTGGTACGCCTTCGTCCCGTAGGCGAGCTTCTTGCCGTCGGCACCCTTGAAGTCGGGCACCATCGTGGCCCCGGCCAGGGTGTCGGAGAGCCCCTTGTTCGTGTCGCGGTACAGGCCGCGCTGGGACTCGTCACCGGAGTGCGCCCGGTTGTTCAGCGCGTTCGCCAGCTTGATCGTGCCGTCGGCGCCGACACCGCCGATGAAGGTCTGGCTGAAGGCTTTGTTGTCCGAGTTGTCGCGGAAAGCGCGGTTGAGCTCCGCATAGTCGGCGGCGGATACCTTCTCGCCACTGTTGATACGGGTGGCTATCTCTTCGGCGTTGCGTGCTTCATAGACCTCGATGTCGCCCTGCGCTCCGGCGTTGAAGCCGTTGAGCTGGTCGTCCTTGCCCTTTCCGAACGCGTCCTTGTTGCTGTCGACAACCGCGGCTTCGAGGGCGATCTTGACGCCCTCGTCGGCGTCCGAGACGACCTTCACCCGGTCGTCGATGTGCTTCTGCCACTTGGCGACGGATTCACGGACCACCGTCTGACCGTCGGGGTCGTTCCGGTACGCACGCCGCTCGGACTCTGTCAGGCTGGCGTAGTCGAACGTGACGTTGCCCTGTTCCGAGACCAACATTCCGGCCTCGACGGCTTCGGCCCGCGCGGATTCGAGCTTCTTCTTGAGGTCGACGAACTGAGTGTGGGCGTCGCGGAGCAGCGAGGCTATCGCCTTCGCCTGGATCTGCGCCGCGCTGTACTCGTAGCGGGTCCCCGCGAAGTTGGTTCCTGCGACACCGGCGCTGACACCGGTCCAGTTCGGGCCGATGACGATCTTCTGGACCGTGTCCTTGTATCGGTCCTCGACCTTCTTGATCTCGCCGGCCATGGAGTCCCACTTCTCCGCGGCCGTGGTGAGCTTGCCGAAGTCGGTCGTCATGACTTCGTAGTACGTCAGCATGCGTCCTGCTTCCCCGTGAGGTGTCGGTGAGACGAAATCCCGGAACCTATACGCCGTCGAGCCCCGACTTGGCGATCGGTGCGAACTGGGAGTTGATGTCGATCTCATTGCCCAGGACGTAGTTGTTCGCGCCCCTCAGCGCGAACTTCTCCGCGGAGAGCCGTCCCATCAGGACCTTCACCTGCTGGTCCCAGGTCTCCTGCACTTTCTTCAGGCCCGCGGCCGTGTCCCACCCGTCGAATGCCTTGATCGCATTGTTCGACGCCTCATCGGCCCAGTCGGTGGCGTTCTTGGTCTTCCCCTCCAACTCGTTCTCGATCGTGTTCGCTGCGGCCTTCTTCTCCCCGGGCGTCGACGCGAAGGTCCCCGTCTCACCACCCGTCGGCCCCGACCTGTCGGCGGGCAGCTGATTCAGTTGCATGCTCGTCGTCTGACGTTCCGCCGCCTGCGAACGCAGCGCGTCCCATTCCTCGTCGAACCCCATACCGACCTCCCCGTTCCTGGCCCGTGCAGGGCCACACCTGTGATGAGCGCCGTGCCCGAGAACTGGCGCGACCGCCCCGCCTTACGTGGCCTGCCTGCGGAACTCGTCCATGGACATCGTGTCGGCGTCCGAAGGCAGCGTGATCGAGAACTTCTCCCCGAAGGAGTCGTACTCCGTGGTGCTGAACACCCCGTTCCGGCCCGACACCAGCTGTACGAGACGCGACGTGTCGGACTCGATGTAGTACGTGTCCCGCGCGGTGCCCACCGAGACGGAGAAGGCGCGGGTCAGCTTGCCCTGCGACGTGCGGTCCTCCTCCGGTGCGTGCTCCGCCGCCTTGGGGATCTGGAAGTACGTCTCGCAGCCCCCGTCCGTCTCCGAGGTCACGAACACGGCGGCCAGCTCGTCGGGCACCGTGATCGACTGCCCCTTCTCCTTCAACCCCTTGGCGAGGAGAGTCGCATGGGTGTACGTCTTGCCGTCCTTGCAGAACATCTCGCCGGAGCCGCCGGTCCACGACGCCTTCAGCCGGAACCCCTCATCGGGATCCCACCAGGCCTCCTGCGTACCGTCGTTGAACGCCGTAGTGGTCCCGGAGGAGTGGAACGACGTCGAGCGAAGCTCGTCGTTCGCCTTCTCCACCGACCCGTCCTCCGCACCGCAACCGACCAGCGTCAGGGCCGCCAACGCGATCGCCGCGGCCGAACGGACGCCCGGCGCCATGCGCCTACGGACTGTCATGCGAGGTTCTCCCTTGTCGGTTGTGCGGAGGGCGGAGAAGCGAAGGCCGCCGGGCCCCCGGTCACCGAGATGTTTGCACTTCTGAAGTGCTCACGTCCAACATCGTTGTCGCAGCCCCGCCCCCGAGAGCGAGCCACGAGCCGGACCGGACGGGCCGCCCGTCACCTCTCCGCCAACCGCCCCGTCTGCACCAGCGCCGACCCGCCCCGCCGCCCCACGAAGTAGCCCCGCCCCGGCGGCATCGGCCGCGGGCGGGCGCTGCCGAGCAGGTCGCCCTCCTGCGGGTCGCCGGAGAGGACCACGCCCTGCGCGCCCAGCTCCTTGATGCGCTGCATGAACGGCTCGTACATCGAGCGCGAGGCACCGGCGCTGTTGCGCGCGATGATGAAGCGGACGCCGGTGTCCCGGGCGAACGGCAGGTACTCGGCGAGCGCGGCCAGCGGGTTGCCGGCGCTCGTGGCCACCAGGTCGTAGTCGTCGACGATGATGAAGACCTGCGGCCCCGACCACCAGCTGCGGTCCCGCAGTTGCTGCGGGGTCACGTCCTGCGGCGGCTGGCGCCGCGCGAAGACGCCGGCCAGCGCCTCCATGTGCATCTGCATCGAGCTCGCCATCGGCGCGTACTCCAGCAGGTGCTCCTCCGGCAGGCTGCCGAGCAGCGCCCGCCGGTAGTCGCCCACGACGAGCTTCGCCTCGTCGGGGGAGTACCGCTCCGCGATCTGCTTGGCCAACAGCCGCAGCAGGTTCGTCTTGCCGGACTCGCTCTCGCCGAAGATCAGGAAGAACGGGTCGGTGTCGAAGTTGACGAAGACGGGCTCCAGGCGCGTCTCGTCGATGCCGAACGCGATGCCGTGCTGCGGGAACTCGAAGCCCTTCGGCAGCTGGTCGGCCGGCAGCTTGTGCGGCAGCAGCCGGACCGCCGGCGCCACCGGACCCGTCCAGGAGCCCCGTACGGCCGCGACGAAGGCCTCCGTGCCGACCGAGAGGTCGTCCGAGGAGCCCGAGCCGTCGATCCGCGGCAGCGCGGTCATGAAGTGGAGCTTCTCCGGCACCTGACCGCGGCCGGGGACGCCCGTCGGGACGTTCGCCGCCACCTTCCGGTCGAACTCCGAGTCCATCACGTCACCGAGGCGCAGCTCAAGACGGCTCAGCATCTGGTCCTTGACCGCCGCACGGACCTCCATGTACCGGGCGGCCGTGATGACGACGTGGATGCCGTAGCCGAGACCGCGCGCCGCGATGTCGGAGACGATCCCCTCCAGCATGTCGTACTCGTTGCGGAAACCGCCCCAGCCGTCGATGACCAGGAACACGTCGCCCCAGGGCTCTCCCGGCAGTTCACCCGCGACCCGCTTGCGCCGGTAGGTGGCGATCGAGTCGATGGAGTGCGCGCGGAAGAACTCCTCGCGCCGGTTCAGTACGCCGAGGACCTCCGCGACCGTACGCCGTACCCGCTCGGGGTCGAGCCGGGACGCCACCCCGCCGACGTGCGGCAGTTCGGCCAGCGACGCCAGACCGCCACCACCGAAGTCGAGGGCGTAGAACTGCACCTCGGCCGGGGTGTGGGTGAGCGCGAACGACGAGATCAGCGTCCGCATCAACGTCGACTTGCCCGACTGCGGACCGCCGACCACCATCATGTGGCCCGCCGCGCCGGAGAAGTCCCGGTACAGCACCTCGCGCCGCTGCTCGAAGGGCTTGTCGATCAGGCCGAGCGGCACCGTCAGACCGCCGGGACGGGTGTACTCCGTCGCCGTCAGACCGCGGTGCGCGGTCGGCGCGAGCCCCGGAAGCAGCTGGTCCAGCGAGGGCGCCTGGTCGAGCGGCGGCAGCCACACCTGGTGCGCGGGCACGCCCTGCCCCTCCAGACGGCGCACGATCACGTCGAGGACGGTGTCCGCGAGCGCGTCGTCCTCCTCCTCGCGCCGCGCCGCCAGGTACGCGGGGTCCGGCGCCGCGTAGACCACCGGCACCGGCGTCGCCGTGAAGACCGCCGGGCGCCGCTCGATCGGCAGCGCCCCCGCCTCCAGCCGCGGCCCGCCCGTCCGGTACGTCCCCGAGACGTACGCGGCCTTGAACCGGGTCATCTCGTCCGTACCGAACTTCAGATAGCCCGAACCCGGCACCGACGGCAGGTGGTACGCGTCCGGCACGCCGATCGCCGTACGTGACTCGGCCGCCGAGAACGTCCGCAGACCGATCCGGTACGAGAGGTACGTGTCCAGGCCCCGGAGCTTGCCCTCCTCCAGGCGCTGCGAGGCCAGCAGCAGATGCACGCCCAGCGAACGGCCGATCCGGCCGATCTGGATGAACATGTCGATGAAGTCCGGCTTCGCCGTCAGCAGTTCGGAGAACTCGTCGATGACCAGGACCAGCGAGGCCAGCGGCTCCAGCGGCGCACCGGCCGCCCGCGCCTTCTCGTAGTCGTGGATGTTGGCGTAGTTGCCCGCGGAGCGCAGCAGCTCCTGACGGCGCTGCAGCTCGCCGCGGATCGCGTCGCCCATGCGGTCGACGAGCGTGAGGTCGTCGGCCAGGTTGGTGATCACGGCCGCCACGTGCGGCATCTGGGACATGCCCGCGAACGTCGCACCGCCCTTGAAGTCCGCGAGGACGAAGTTCAGCGTCTCCGACGAGTGCGTCACCGCGAGACCGAGCACGAGCGTGCGCAGCAGCTCCGACTTGCCGGAACCGGTCGCGCCCACGCACAGACCGTGCGGCCCCATGCCCTCCTGCGCCGCCTCCTTCAGGTCGAGCATGATCGGCTGGCCGTCCTCGCCGACCCCGATCGGCACCCGCAGCCGCTCGGCCACCGACCGCGGCCGCCAGGTCCGCGCCACGTCCACCGACGCCGCGTCGCCGAGGTTCAGCAGATCCGTGAAGTCCAGGTTGGCGAGCAGCGGTTCGTCGTCGTCGCCGCCCCCCATCCGCAGCGGGGCCAGCTGGCGCGCCAGCGCCTCGGCGGCCGCCGGCGACATCCCGTCCGGCACCCCCTCGTACGCGAAGCCGCCGCCCGACTCCAGGCGCAGCCGCCCGGGCCGCACGATCACCGAGAGCCCGCCGCGCGGCTCGTCCAGCTCACCGTGGACGACCTCGACGATGGTCACGCCCTGCAGGCCCTCCGGCGCGGCCAGGAGCGAGTCCGGCGGCACCATCCCGCCGTCGAGGACCACGACCATGTGCGGCTGGTCCAGGACCGGCTGGCTGTCCCGGCTGAACCGGGGCCGCCCGTCGAGCCGCGAGCGGACCAGCGACTCGAGCTCACCGAGGTCGTCGCCGAAGAGCCGTCGCGTGCCCGCCCCGTCGACCTGGCCCGGAAGCTGCGTGTGCGGCAGCCACTTCGTCCAGTCCCAGCGCTCCTGCGCACCCCGCGCCGCCACCACCGCGAGCATCAGGTCGTCGGGGGAGTGCAGCGTCACCAGCTGGGAGACCAGGGCGCGCGCCGCGGCCTGGGCCGCCTCCGGCTCACCGGAGACCGTCACGTGGTAGAACGCCCGCATCGAGACCGCCATCGGCAGCCCGTCCAACGAGCCGTGCACGGCCAGGAACTGCTGCATCGCGCCCGCGCACAGCGGCTCCAGCTCGTCCACCGGCGCGGTGTCCGGCGCGGCCAGCGGCGTCGCCAACTGCTGGGCGCCGAGCCCGATCCGTACCTGCGCGAAGTCGCTGTCGCCCACCCGGCGCTCCCACAACCGCGAGCCCTCGGCCACCACGGACCACAGCTGCTCGGGCGAGGGGTGCAGATAGAGCTGGGCGTCCCGCTGCCTGCGCGCCGTGCGCCGGACCGTACGCCGGGTCTGCGCGAGGTATTTGAGGTAGTCGCGCCGGACATCCGCCATTTGCCCCTGCGTACCCCTGCGGAACCGCACGAGCTGCGCGATGACCATGCCGACCGTCGAGACGAGCATCAGGATGCCCATGATCCGCATGAACGGATGGGCTCCAGGCATGAAGAAGAAGACCACCGACGAACCCATGCCGAGCATCGGCAGGAGCTGCATCAGCATGCCCTCCTGCTGCCCTCGGGGAAGCTCCGGAGGAGCCTCCAGGACCAGTTCCTCACTGGGTACTTCCGGAGGAAGGGACCTCGGCGGGCGTTTGACGACGATCTGGCTCACCGGCGCATCAATCCCTCGTTACGGGCGGACTTCGCGCGGGAGTTCCGCACCGGCGCCCCCGAGCGACGGCCTCCCCCACGAGACCGCGATCCTACTTGCAGGCACTCGGGTCCCTCCCCGGTAGGGTGGCGCGCGCACCGTGCGCAACCGCGAATCAGGGGGTTCAGAGACGTGAGTACGACCGTAGGGACCGGCTTCTGCCGCGTCACCGTCGTGGCGCCGGACAGCCGTATCGACGTCGCACTCCCCGAGGACATCGCCGTCGCCGACGTCTACCCGGAGATCCTGCGGCTCACCGGCCAGACCCAGGCGGCCGGCACCCCGACCGGCTACCACCTGGTCCGCCGCGACGGCACCGTCCTCGACGGCGCCCGCACGCTCGTCGCCCAGCGGGTCCTCGACGGCGAGGTCCTCTCGCTGCGCCCGTTCGCCCAGTCGCTGCCGCCCGCCGTCTTCGACGACGTCTCCGACGCCGTCGCCTCGGCCGTCACCCGCGACCGCCACCTGTGGAGCGACGACCTGCTGCGCGGCGCCGGCCTCGTCGGCGGTGTGCTCCTGCTCGTCCTGATGGGCTTCGTGCTGTGGTTCGCCGACCCGGTCCGGCACGACATGCACAGCCTCCCCGGCGTGGTCGCCGGCGCCGTGGGCGTCCTGCTCACCGCCTTCGCCGGGGTCCGCGCCCGGGTCTACGCCGACCGGGCCACCGCCATCGCCCTCGGGCTCGGCGCGCTGCCGCTGCTGCTCATCGCCGGCTCCGGCATCGTCGGCCCCGACGCCGGCCAGGGCCCCGGGCGCCTGCAGTTCCTGCTCGGCTGCGTGACGGTCCTGGTCGCCTCCGTCACCCTCGTCGCCCTCACTCCCAGCGGCGACGCCCCCTTCGTGGCGGCCACCTTCCTGGCGACCGTCGGCACCGTCGCCACCTTCCTGGCGATCGTCACCGAGGCCTCCGCCACCGGGACCGCCGCCGTCTGCGCCCCTGTCGCCGTCGGCCTGGTCGCCTTCCTGCCCGGCCTCTCGGCCCGCTTCGCCCGGCTGCCCATCGGCTACGCCTCCCCGCGCAGCGCCGCCGACGACGACTTCCTCGCCGAGCCCGGCCGCGGCGCGGAGGAGGCCCAGGCGGTCGACGGCGAGCGGATCGCGCTGCAGGCCCGCCGCGGCCACGAGATGCTCCTCGGCCTCGTCGGCGGCTGCGCGGCCGTCGTCGTCGGCTCCGCCGCCGTCCTCGGCTTCGCCGGGAACGTCTGGGGCCAGCTCCTCGCCCTCGCCGCGGGCCTGGCGATGCTGCTGCGCGCCCGGCTCTTCCGTTACACCTCCCAGGTCGCCTGCGCCCTGGTCGCCGGTATCGCCGCCATCGCGCTCCTCGTCCTCGGCCTCTCCCTGAACCCGCCGGCCGACCTGGTGAAGGACCTGCTGATCCACGGCGACCGCGGCGGCCTGGACATCCGTACGATCTGGCTCACCGCGGCCGTCGCCGCGGGCGCCGCCCTGGTCACCGCCATCGGGCTGATCATCCCCAGGAAGGGGCTCTCCCCCTTCTGGGGGCGCCTGCTCGACCTGACCGAGGGCGTCGTCCTGCTCTCCCTCGTCCCGCTCTGCCTCGCGGTCCTGGACGTCTTCATGGCGGCCCGCTCCCTGACCAGCAAGTAGACGGGCCCCGCCGGGTCACCCACCCAGGCCCCCGGCCGGGCCCCGGCCCGGCCCCACCTGGCCCCCTCCGCTCACCTGGTACGCTGTGTGACGGCCGTTTGTGTACGCGCACCCGGATTCTCTGGGAGCTGCGCTCATCGGACCTTCGCCTCCGAGTCACGGAAGCTCCCCTGAGACCAAGACCAGGGGCACTCGTGGGCGCACGAACACCAAGAGGAGTACCGAGTGTCTCTCGACGCCGCTACGAAGAAGCAGATTTTCGCCGAGTTCGGCCAGAAGGAGGGCGACACCGGCTCCCCCGAGGTCCAGGTCGCGATGCTCTCCCGCCGCATCTCGGACCTCACCGAGCACCTCAAGCAGCACAAGCACGACCACCACTCCCGTCGTGGTCTGCTGATCCTGGTCGGCCAGCGTCGCCGCCTGCTGCAGTACCTGGCCAAGAAGGACATCCAGCGCTTCCGTGCCCTGGTCGACCGCCTCGGCATCCGCCGCGGTGCGGCCGGCGGTGCGAAGTAAGTACGCCGTGAAGGGAGCGGTTCCCACTTTTAGGGGGCCGCTCCCTTTGCTGTACGTGCGCGATGTACCGACCGGCACTTAGTCTGGTCGCACAACGACACATCACGAGCGAGAAGCCGCCGGCACGCCGCCGGTCCTCGGTAGTGGCCCCCGGACCCCAAGAATCCCCGGGTGCTTCGATCGAAGACCGGCCCGCATCCGAAGGCGCGCTTCTCCTCCACCACCGTCCCCGGCCACACGGGCCGACGGACGAAAAGACGAACACGTAGGAGAAACCGCTAGTGGAGAACGAGACCCACTACGCCGAGGCCGTCATCGACAACGGCACCTTCGGCACCCGCACCATCCGCTTCGAGACGGGCCGCCTGGCCAAGCAGGCCGCCGGCTCCGCCGTCGCGTACCTGGACGACGACACGATGGTCCTCTCCGCGACCACCGCGTCGAAGAAGCCCAAGGACCAGCTCGACTTCTTCCCCCTCACGGTGGACGTCGAGGAGCGGATGTACGCGGCCGGCAAGATCCCCGGCTCCTTCTTCCGCCGGGAAGGCCGCCCCTCCGAGGACGCCGTCCTCACCTGCCGCCTGATCGACCGCCCGCTGCGCCCCTCCTTCAAGAAGGGCCTGCGCAACGAGATCCAGATCGTCGAGACGATCATGGCGCTCAACCCCGACCACCTCTACGACGTGGTCGCCATCAACGCCGCCTCCTGCTCCACGCAGCTGGCCGGCCTGCCCTTCTCCGGCCCGATCGGCGGCACCCGTGTCGCCCTGATCAACGGCCAGTGGGTCGCGTTCCCGACGCACACCGAGCTCGAGGACGCCGTCTTCGACATGGTCGTCGCCGGTCGCGTCCTGGAGGACGGCGACGTCGCGATCATGATGGTCGAGGCCGAGGCCACCGAGCGCACGATCGAGCTCGTCAAGGGCGGCGCCGAGGCGCCGACCGAGGAGGTCGTCGCCGCCGGTCTCGAGGCCGCGAAGCCCTTCATCAAGGTCCTCTGCAAGGCCCAGTCGGACCTCGCCGCCAAGGCCGCCAAGCCCACCGGCGAGTTCCCGGTCTACCTCGACTACCAGGACGACGTCCTGGAGGCGCTCACCGCCGCCGTCAAGAACGACCTCGCGCAGGCGCTCACCATCGCCGGCAAGCAGGAGCGCGAGACCGAGCTCGACCGCGTCAAGGAGCTCGCCGCCGAGAAGCTCCTCCCGGCCTTCGAGGGCCGCGAGAAGGAGATCTCCGGCGCCTACCGCGCGCTGACCAAGAAGCTGGTCCGCGAGCGGATCATCAAGGACAAGGTCCGCATCGACGGCCGCGGCATCACGGACATCCGTACGCTCGCCGCCGAGGTCGAGGCCATCCCGCGCGTGCACGGCTCGGCGCTGTTCGAGCGTGGCGAGACCCAGATCCTGGGCGTCACCACCCTCAACATGCTCCGCATGGAGCAGCAGCTGGACACCCTCTCCCCGGTGACCCGCAAGCGCTACATGCACAACTACAACTTCCCGCCGTACTCCGTCGGTGAGACCGGCCGCGTGGGCTCGCCCAAGCGCCGCGAGATCGGCCACGGCGCGCTCGCCGAGCGCGCCATCGTGCCGGTGCTGCCGACGCGCGAGGAGTTCCCCTACGCGATCCGCCAGGTGTCCGAGGCTCTCGGCTCCAACGGCTCGACGTCCATGGGCTCGGTCTGCGCCTCCACCATGTCGCTGCTGAACGCCGGTGTGCCGCTGAAGGCCCCCGTCGCCGGTATCGCCATGGGTCTGATCTCCGAGGAGATCGACGGCAAGACCCACTACGTCGCCCTCACCGACATCCTCGGTGCGGAGGACGCCTTCGGCGACATGGACTTCAAGGTCGCCGGTACGAAGACCTTCGTCACCGCGCTCCAGCTCGACACCAAGCTCGACGGCATCCCCGCCTCGGTCCTGGCCGCCGCGCTGAAGCAGGCCCGTGACGCGCGTCTGCACATCCTCGACGTGATGAACGAGGCGATCGACGTTCCGGACGAGATGTCCCCGAACGCGCCGCGCATCATCACCGTCAAGATCCCGGTGGACAAGATCGGCGAGGTCATCGGCCCCAAGGGCAAGATGATCAACCAGATCCAGGAGGACACCGGCGCCGACATCACGATCGAGGACGACGGCACCATCTACATCGGTGCCGCCGACGGCCCGGCCGCCGAGGCCGCCCGCGCCACGATCAACGGCATCGCCAACCCGACCATGCCGGAGGTCGGCGAGCGCTACCTGGGTACGGTCGTCAAGACCACCACCTTCGGTGCGTTCGTGTCCCTGCTCCCGGGCAAGGACGGCCTGCTGCACATCTCGCAGATCCGCAAGCTCGCCGGTGGCAAGCGCGTGGAGAACGTCGAGGACGTGCTCGCGGTCGGCTCCAAGGTCCAGGTCGAGATCGCCGAGATCGACCAGCGCGGCAAGCTCTCCCTGATCCCCGTGATCGCGGACGAGGACGCTGCCGCTGAGGACGCGAAGGACGACACCGACCAGTGACGTCCCGTAGTTCCGTGACGACGGCCCGCCCCTCTTCGGAGGGGCGGGCCGTCGCCCGTACCCAAACGCTTCTCCCGGGCAAGGACGGCATCGGCACGGTCCGCCGCACCACCCTCCCCGGCGGCCTGCGGATCGTCACCGAGACCCTGCCGTCCGTACGCTCCGCCACCTTCGGGATCTGGGCGCACGTCGGCTCCCGCGACGAGACGCCCACGCTCAACGGCGCCACGCACTACCTGGAGCACCTCCTCTTCAAGGGCACCAAGCGGCGCAGCGCCCTCGACATCTCCTCCGCGCTCGACGCGGTCGGCGGTGAGATGAACGCCTTCACCGCGAAGGAGTTCACCTGCTACTACGCGCGGGTCCTCGACACCGACCTGCCGCTGGCGATCGACGTGGTCTGCGACATGCTGACCGGCTCGCTGATCCTCGACGAGGACGTCGACGCCGAGCGCGGTGTCATCCTCGAAGAGATCGCGATGACCGAGGACGACCCGGGCGACGTCGTGCACGACCTGTTCGCGCACACCATGTTCGGCGACACCCCGCTGGGCCGCCCGGTCCTGGGCACCGTCGACACCATCAACGCCCTCGACCGCGGTCGGATCGCCCGCTTCTACAAGAAGCACTACGACCCGACCCACCTGGTCGTCGCCGCCGCGGGCAACATCGACCACGCCACCGTCGTACGCCAGGTCCGCCGCGCCTTCGAGAAGGCCGGCGCCCTGTCCCGCACGGACGCGGTCCCCGTCGCCCCCCGCGACGGCCGGCGCACGATCCGCACCGCGGGCGCCGTCGAGATCCTCGGCCGCAAGACCGAGCAGGCCCACGTGGTCCTCGGCATGCCGGGCCTGGCCCGCACCGACGACCGCCGCTGGGCGCTGGGCGTGCTGAACACGGCCCTCGGCGGCGGCATGTCCTCCCGCCTCTTCCAGGAGGTACGGGAGAAGCGCGGCCTCGCCTACAGCGTGTACTCGTACACCTCGGGCTTCGCCGACTGCGGCCTCTTCGGGGTGTACGCGGGCTGCCGCCCGAACCAGGTGCACGACGTCCTGAAGCTCTGCCGCGACGAGCTCGACAAGGTGGCCTCCGACGGGCTCACCGACGACGAGATCGCCCGCGCGATCGGCCAGCTCTCGGGCTCGACCGTCCTCGGCCTGGAGGACACCGGCGCGCTGATGAACCGCATCGGCAAGAGCGAGCTGTGCTGGGGTACGCAGATGTCGGTGGACGACATGCTCGCCCGGATCGCGTCCGTCACCCCGGACGAGGTCCGCGAGGTCGCCCGTGATGTGCTCGGACAGCGGCCCTCGCTGTCCGTCATAGGGCCGCTGAAGGACAAGCAGGCGGCACGCCTGCAGGAATCCGTCTCCTAGAGAGAGTTCACAAGAGCATGAGCAAGCTGCGCGTGGCGGTCCTCGGAGCCAAGGGCCGTATCGGTTCGGAGGCCGTGCGGGCCGTCGAGGCCGCCGAGGACATGGAACTGGTCGCGGCGCTCGGCCGCGGCGACAAGCTGGAGACGCTCGCCGAGGCGGGCGCCCAGGTCGTCGTCGAGCTGACCACCCCGGCCTCGGTGATGGAGAACCTCGACTACTGCGTGCGCCACGGCATGCACGCGGTCGTCGGCACCACCGGCTGGAACGAGGAGCGCCTCGCGCAGCTGAACACCTGGCTCGCCGCCTCTCCGGAGACCGGCGTCCTGATCGCCCCGAACTTCTCCATCGGCGCTGTGCTGACCATGAAGTTCGCCCAGATCGCGGCTCCGTACTTCGAGTCCGTCGAGGTCGTGGAGCTGCACCACCCGCACAAGGTCGACGCCCCCAGCGGCACCGCCACCCGGACCGCCCAGCTGATCGCCGCCGCCCGCCGCGAGGCCGGCCTCGGCGCCCAGCCGGACGCGACGGAGACGGCCCTGGACGGCGCCCGCGGCGCGGACGTCGACGGCGTCCGGGTCCACGCCGTCCGTCTCGCGGGTCTGCTGGCCCATCAGGAGGTGCTGCTCGGCGGCGAGGGCGAGACCCTGACGATCCGTCATGACTCGCTGCACCACTCCAGCTTCATGCCGGGCATCCTCCTGGGCGCCCGCCGCGTCGTCACCGCTCCGGGCCTCACCTTCGGCCTGGAACACTTCCTGGACCTGGGCTGACCGTCATGGGTGGAAAGATCACGTACGTCTTCCTCGCCACCGTCCTCGTCCTCGTCTTCGGCGTGGTGGCGATGGAGGGCGTACTGCTCATCCTGACCGGCGAACCGGCCGCCATGGGCATGGGAGCGGTCGCGTTCCTGCTGCCCTGCGTGGGCGGCTGGTTCCTCTGGAAGAACACCGCGTTCGCGCGGAACGCGCAGCGGCTCGCGCGCGAGCTGGAGGCCGAAGGCGGCCTGCCGGTCGACGAGTTGAAGCGCACGGCCGGTGGCCGGATCGACCGTGACTCGGCCGACGAGGTCTTCGCGAAGCGACGTGCCGAGACCGAGGACTCTCCCGAGGACTGGCGCTGCTGGTTCCGGCTCGCGGTCGCGTATCACGACGCCCGCGACACCCCGCGGGCCCGCAAGGCGATGCAGCGCGCGATCGCGCTGCACGCCGGCCGCCCGGTCAGCGCGTAGCCGGCACCGGGGCGACGCCGTACTCGGCGTTCCACGCCTCGACGGTGTCGGCCGCGCGGTCGAACGCCTCGACGCGGGAGAGGAAGTCGGCGTTGTGGTCGGTGAGCAGGTTGAGCTGCTCACCGCCCTGCCGCCCGAGCACCAGCGCCTGACCCTGCACCGTGCGGGGCAGCCCCAACCACCGCACCGGCTGCTGCGTCGTGCGCACATGCGTCACCCGGGCCCACGCCACGGTGGAGGTGGAGAAGAAGCCGACCCGGCGCACACCGTGCCGGCTGACCCAGGTGCCCACCCGCAGCATCCGCAGCGCGGAGCCGATGATGAGAGCGGCCAGGCCGAACGTGACGGCGGCGCCGCTCACCGCCCCGGCGGCGGTGATGATGACCGCGGCGAACAGCACGAACGACGCGACCAGCAGCGCGAGCGCCGAGGCGCCCACGCGCCACGGGCCGGGGCGGTAGGGCCGACGCCACTCGTCGTGGTCGTCGAACGGCAGCGCGACGTCGTCGGTGGCGTCAAAAGCGCGGTCGGCCGTCAGAAAGGGCAGGGGCACGACTGATCCTCACTCACAAGCACGCTCGAAGGGGCTGTGCCCGGTGAGGCTACCCAGGTGGTCTCGACCTGGCCACCTCAGGGGGGCCGAACTGCTCAGCGGCCGTCGGAGGCCTCGGACTGCTGCCGATGGCCGTCGGCTCCGCCGGACTGCATGGACGGCATCCCGAAGAGCAACGAGCCGACGAGACCGGCCACGACGGTCAGCCCGACCAGCGTACGGCCCACGACCTCGGAGACGGTGAGGCGCTCCCTCGGCGGCGGAGTGACGTTACTGCGGAAGCGGTCGGCCTCTGCGACGAACGCGAACGGGACAGCCTCTCGCCGGCCAAACATGGGGGCCACTCTCCTTGGGGTCGTGGTGCGCGGTGTCACAGTGAGAGACGAGCGAAGTCACCATTCGGTGCCCGATTTCCCCGAATTGGCCAAAGAAAGTCGTCCGGGTGGGTGGGGGAGCAGGCGACGGACTGCGCTGTCAGTGACTCCCCGTAGAGTGGGCGCCGCCCGAGCGACGCACTTCGGAAGGACCCGCCGGTGACCGACACCCCCTCAACAGACGCCGCAGACCTCAAGCCCAGCTTCCGCAGCGACGTCACCGTCGAACTGGTGAAGCACAGCGCCGCCGACTCGGACGTGCTGTGGGCGGCCCGCGTCTCCACCGCGGGGGAGCAGTCGCTCGACGAGCTGCAGAAGGACCCCGAGCGGTCCAAGGGGCTCATCAACTACCTGATGCGGGACCGCCACGGCAGCCCCTTCGAGCACAACTCGATGACCTTCTTCATCAGCGCCCCGATCTTCGTGTTCCGCGAGTTCATGCGGCACCGCGTCGGCTGGTCGTACAACGAGGAATCGGGTCGCTACAGGGAGCTGGAGCCGGTCTTCTACGTCCCCGACGCCTCCCGGAAGCTCGTCCAGGAGGGCCGCCCCGGCAAGTACGTCTTCGTCGAGGGCACCGAGGCCCAGCAGCAGCTGACCGGCCGCGTCATGGAGGACTCGTACGTCCAGGCGTACGAGGCGTACCAGGAGATGCTCGCCGCCGGTGTCGCCCGCGAGGTCGCCCGCTCGGTCCTGCCCGTCGGTCTTTTCTCCTCGATGTACGCCACGTGCAACGCACGCTCGCTGATGCACTTCCTCGGCCTGCGCACCCAGCACGAGCTGGCCAAGGTGCCGTCCTTCCCGCAGCGGGAGATCGAGATGGTCGGCGAGAAGATGGAGCAGCACTGGGCCGAGCTCATGCCGCTGACCCACGCCGCCTTCAACAAGAACGGCCGTGTGGCCCCATAAAGCACAGATGTACGACCTAGTCACGCGAAGTGTCCGTATTGCGACGTTTCACGAAGTTCATCTAGGCTGATCAAACGGACCCGGCACTGCTTGAACCCCCGAGCAGGCAGTGCCGGGCTCCCTTTCTCACGTCCCCCGAGGGGACACCGGGCGATGAGCAGCGAGTAGCGTGTTACCCATGGCTCCGATCTCCACTCCGCAGACCCCCTTCGGGCGGGTCCTCACCGCCATGGTCACGCCCTTCACGGCTGACGGCGCACTCGACCTCGACGGTGCCCAGCGACTCGCCGCCCATCTGGTGGACGCGGGCAACGACGGCCTCGTCATCAACGGCACCACCGGCGAGTCCCCGACCACCAGCGACGCGGAGAAATCGGAGCTGGTACGGGCGGTACTGGAGGCGGTCGGCGACCGCGCGCACGTCGTTGCCGGCATCGGCACCAACGACACCCACCACTCCATCGAGCTCGCCCGCACGGCCGAACGTGACGGCGCGCACGGCCTGCTCGCCGTCACGCCGTACTACAACAAGCCCCCGCAGGAGGGCCTGTACCGGCACTTCTCGGCCATCGCCGACGCCACCGAGCTCCCGGTGATGCTCTACGACATCCCCGGCCGCAGCGGCGTCCCGATCGACACCGAGACGATCGTCCGGCTTGCCGAGCACCCCCGGATCGTCGCCAACAAGGACGCCAAGGGCGACCTCGGCCGCGCCAGCTGGGCCATCGCCCGCTCGGGCCTCGCCTGGTACTCCGGCGACGACATGCTCAACCTGCCGCTGCTCTCCGTGGGCGCCTGCGGCTTCGTCTCCGTCGTCGGCCACGTGGTGACCCCGGAACTCCGCGCCCTCCTCGACGCCCACCTGAACGGTGAGGTCCAGAAGGCCACCGAGATCCACCAGCGGCTCCTGCCGATCTACACCGGCATGTTCCGCACCCAGGGCGTCATGACCACCAAGGCCGCCCTCGCCCTCCAGGGCCTCCCGGCCGGCCCCCTGCGGCTGCCTCTCGTGGAGCTCTCGGCGGACGAGACCGCCCAGCTCAAGATCGATCTCGCCGCCGGCGGGGTAGAGCTGTAACCACAGACTTCACAACTGAATATCCGATCGACCAACGATCGACTGACAACAGCAAGTGCACGAATGTCATGCGCGCCACGTGCCCAAGCGGTACGTGGCGTGTGTGGTGAGGAGAGTCTTTTGAGTCATCCGCATCCTGAACTCGGCGCCCCGCCGAAGCTGCCCAAGGGCGGCCTGCGCGTCATCCCGCTCGGCGGGCTCGGTGAGATCGGCCGCAACATGACGGTCTTCGAGTTCGACGGCCGTCTGCTCGTCGTCGACTGCGGCGTCCTCTTCCCCGAGGAGGAGCAGCCCGGCATCGACCTGATCCTGCCCGACTTCACCATCATCAAGGACCGCCTCGACCAGGTCGAGGGCATCGTGCTCACGCACGGCCACGAGGACCACATCGGCGCCGTCCCGTACCTGCTCCGGCTGAAGCCGGACATCCCGCTCATCGGCTCCAAGCTGACCCTCGCCCTCATCGAGGCGAAGCTCCAGGAGCACCGGATCCGCCCTTACACCCTCGAGGTGAAGGAAGGCGACCGGGAGGCGCTGGGCCCCTTCGACTGCGAGTTCGTCGCCGTCAACCACTCCATCCCCGACGCCCTCGCGGTCGCCATCCGCACCCCTGCGGGCATGGCCGTCGCGACCGGCGACTTCAAGATGGACCAGCTCCCGATGGACGGCCGGCTGACCGACCTGCACGCCTTCGCGCGGCTCAGCGAGGAGGGCATCGACCTCCTGCTGTCCGACTCGACGAACGCCGAGGTCCCGGGCTTCGTCCCGCCGGAGAAGGACATCTCCAACGTCCTGCGGAACGTCTTCGCCAACGCCCAGAAGCGCATCATCGTGGCCAGCTTCGCCAGCCACGTGCACCGCATCCAGCAGATCCTCGACGCGGCCCACGAATACGGCCGCCGCGTGGCCTTCGTCGGCCGCTCGATGGTCCGCAACATGGGCATCGCCCGCGACCTGGGCTACCTCCGCGTTCCGGCCGGCCTGGTCGTGGACGTGAAGACCCTGGACGACCTCCCTGACGACGAGGTCGTGCTGGTCTGCACGGGTTCCCAGGGCGAGCCGATGGCGGCCCTCTCCCGGATGGCCAACCGCGACCACCAGATCCGGATCGTCCAGGGCGACACCGTGATCCTGGCGTCCTCGCTCATCCCGGGCAACGAGAACGCGGTCTACCGCGTGATCAACGGCCTGACCCGCTGGGGCGCCAACGTCATCCACAAGGGCAACGCCAAGGTCCACGTCTCGGGCCACGCCTCGGCCGGCGAGCTGCTGTACTTCTACAACATCTGCCGCCCGAAGAACCTGATGCCGGTCCACGGCGAATGGCGCCACCTGCGTGCCAACGCCGAGCTCGGCGCGATGACGGGTATCCCCAAGGACCACATCGTCATCGCCGAGGACGGCGTCGTCGTCGACCTGGTGGACGGCAAGGCCAGGATCGTGGGCAAGGTCCAGGCGGGCTACGTCTACGTCGACGGCCTCTCGGTCGGCGACGTCACCGAGACCCACCTGAAGGACCGCCGCATCCTCGGCGAGGAGGGCATCATCTCGGTCTTCGTGGTGGTGGACTCCTCGACGGGCAAGATCGTGGGCGGCCCGAACGTGCACGCCCGCGGTTCCGGCATCGAGGACTCCGCGTTCGACGCGGTGATCCCGAAGGTCGAGCAGGCCCTGAACAAGTCGTTCCAGGACGGCGTGGTCGAGCCCCACCAGCTCCAGCAGCTGATCCGCCGCTCGATCGGCAAGTGGGTCTCCGACACCTACCGCCGGCGCCCGATGATCCTCCCGGTCGTCGTAGAGGTCTGAACGACCTCCTGACCAGCGCCAACTGAGAGCGGGGCACCTCGATTTGCATCGGGGCGCCCCGCTCCAGTACGTTTACGTCTCCGCCAGCAAGGGAAGCCCGGCACCTCTGTGTGCCCGATAGGCCGACCGGACGGGGCGGGAAATCCGACTCAGAACTTCTGATAAAGTCGGATCAACGCCGGAAAGCAGATCGGGAAAAACCGAGAAGCTGGAAAGCACCGAGGAAATCGGATCGGAAAGATCTGATAGAGTCGGAAACGTAAGACCGAAGGGAAAAGCCCGGAGGAAAGCCCGAGAGGGTGAGTACAAAGGAAGCGTCCGTTCCTTGAGAACTCAACAGCGTGCCAAAAATCAAC
>NZ_JBIBWQ010000004.1:263390-684122 GCF_043081505.1 Streptomyces sp. NPDC014870 | reverse complement strand
GCACGCTGTTGAGTTCTCAAGGAACGGACGCTTCCTTCGTACTCACCCTCTCGGGCTTTCCTCCGGGCTTTTCCCTTCGGTCTTTCGTGTTTCCAACCTTACCAGATCCTTTTCCGTTCCGTTTCCGGTTCGGAGTTTGTTTCCGGTGGCCTGTTGGCTGCCTTTGCCTTTCGGCGTGTTCACTACTTTAGCCGAATTCCCCGGCGACTCATAATCGAGCCTTTCGGAACAGATTTCGGCATGCCGAAAACCGCACCCGTCGGGGTTCGTCGTAGGTAGTGGATGGCCGCTCCGAGGTGCTTGAACAAGCACTGCCCGTTTCAAGCGGCTCGCCTACGTTAGGCGTCCGAAGCACCCGAGTCAAGTCGGGTCAAGAGGACCTCTTGCGTGGCGTGTGGGCGCGGTAGGGGCTCACCGTCGGGTCCTCGTCGATCCAGAAGCGCCACGGGTGGGGGGCGCCGTCCCCTCCTACTCCTGTGCGCGGGCCGTTGCGGACCTGGTCAGGGGCGGGTGGGGTGCCGGTGAGGAGCGAGAGCGGGGAGTTCGGGCCGGCGCAGGTGTCCGTGCCGTTGAGGGAGAGGGAGACGTCGAGGGCCGTCGCGAGGCGAGCGGGGCCTTTGGCGAGTTCCGTGTCGTACCGGGCCGAGAGTCGTCGGGTGCGGGCCTCCTCCATCCCGGTCAGGACGCGGCCCGCGCGCAACAGGACTCCGCTCGCCTGGCCCTCGGCACCGTACACCAGGTTGAGGCAGTGCCACATGCCGTAGGTAACTCACTAGGCATGTATGTCGTTGGTCCGGCAGCATCGGCAAAGCGACGACAAGCAGGAGACAGGTAGTGCGAGCGATCATCTACGCCAGGCTCAGCCCCACCCCGAGGGGCGAGGAATCCAAGGGTGGGAACCTGACACAACAGGTCGAGCTGAGTCAGGCGCTGTGCGACCGGAAGAGCTGGTCAGTCGTAGCCACGATCGTTGAGAAGGACACCTCGGCTTCGACAAAGCGGGGAACCAAGCGGAGCGCCGAGTGGGAGCGCGTCAAGGCTCTGGTGGAGGACGGCAAGGCAGACGCCATCGTGTCCCGCCACTACGACCGTATGTACCGCACCCCCTGGGATCTTGAAGACCTGGTGGATCTGGCCGAGGCGACCGGCGTCACGCTGGCCGCCGCACAGGCGCAGGGAGTGCTCGACCTGTCCACGCCGTCCGGCCGTCTCGCTGCTCGCATCGGAGCTGTGGTGGCTCGCAACGAGACCGAGATGCGAGTCGAGCGTCAGGTACTCGGACACCAGCGACGCAGGGAGTCGGGGAGGCCCTTCTGGAGTACTCGCCCCTTCGGCTTCGAGCGGGACGGCAGGCACCGGGAATCAGAGGCGGAAGCCCTGCGGCAGGCGTACCGGGATGTCCTGGCCGGCGTCACCCTCTGGTCCATCGCGAAGGACTGGAACACGCGCGGACTGCTCTCGCCGCACGGCAAGGAGTGGCGCAGCTCGAACCTTCGGGTCGTCCTCCTGAAGCCGAGGAACGCAGGAATCCAGACGTACTCGCAGTGGGTCGAGAAGCCGGACGGGATGCGCGTGCGGCGGACCGAGGAGACAGGGGCGGGCAACTGGGAGGCGATCGTCTCCGAGGGCATATTCCGTGCCCTGGTCCGCCACCTGAGCGACCCCGAGCGCAACACGGGCGGCGGCGGCAAGCGCAAGGCCCTGTTGTCCGGCGTGGTCCGCTGCTCGAAGTGTCAGGCCGTCGTCACTCAAGGGTGGAGCAAGAAGAACGCGGCGGGAGAGCGGTACCGCATCTACACCTGTTCGGGTGGCCGGTGCATCACCTGCCCGGCCGACCCGCTGGACTCCTTCGTGGTCAGGAAGGTCATCGACAGGGCCGAGGAGTGGAACGCGGCACCGGCCACGGATGCCGCAGACGAGGAGCGAGAGACCGAACTGCTGGCCGAGGAGACTGCCGCGTCCGAGAGGCGCACGGCCCTGGCGGAGATGTTCGCCGTAGGGGACATCGACGCGTCGACCCTGCGGACGGGCATCGGCAGGTGTGACGCGGAGCTGACCAAGATCCGGGCCGAGCTGGCAGACATGGCATCGCAGCGTGTGCGCGTCGACCTGGGCGACATCGAGTACCTGTGGGAGGAACTGGACTACGAGGACCCCGACCGTATCGACTACGTGCGGACTGTCGTCATGCAGGTCTGCGAGCGAGTCGAGCTGATGCCGCGCGGTCGAGGGGTCCGGTCCTTCAAGGGCGAGCACTGTCGGATCACGTTCCGGAACCCCTGAGATCCGCTCCTGAGAGCTGAGCCGGCGGTCGCGCTCAACGAGTACACGCCCTGTCTGACGAAAGTCGGGCAGGGCCCTTCGCCATGGTCGGCGAGGGAGGGGCCGGACATCCCTCAGATCATCTGTGCCCCCTCTCTCTCCTCAGTTCATGCAACAACGTGCATGAGTCACGTCCGTGCATGGACGGCTATGAGTGGCCCCCGTACGGTCGTCTCAGGCGGCCCAACCGGGCTGGCAGGTCAAGGGGGTTCCGCATGGCACGCGAAGAACTGACTCGGCTCACTGGCAACGGCAACGGCAACGGCACGTGTGGAGAGGATGACTGCCCGAACGTCTACCGCACCGCGTCCGGCTCCATCGTGGTTCAGGGCGACGTGTCCGACGCCTTCACTCCCCCGCAGGGGGAAGGGCTCGTGGAGATCCCCGAGAGTGTTCTTCGGGAGGCCGTTCGTGCTCTTGGATGGTGAGGAGTGGCGGGCGATGCTCCGCGGCTTCCAGTCGGAAGCGTGGCGGCTGGAGACCCTGCCCCAGTACCTCGTACCGCAGGAGTCGGACGAACTCGCAGCCTTCAGGGCAGGCAAGCGCGTCGACCCGGACACCTACTCGTCGGCGTACACGGAAGACCTGAAGCGGCTGCGCGGCGAGGGAAGGAGCAAGGGGCGAGTGCACGT
This sequence comes from Streptomyces sp. NPDC014870, assembly GCF_043081505.1. Classification (NCBI taxonomy): domain Bacteria; kingdom Bacillati; phylum Actinomycetota; class Actinomycetes; order Kitasatosporales; family Streptomycetaceae; genus Streptomyces; species Streptomyces sp. NPDC014870. The sequence goes on along the minus strand of NZ_JBIBWQ010000004.1, from coordinate 681,168 downwards.
CCTGACTCGACCGCTCTCCGAGTACCTGCGCTTCGAGTTCTCCCGGTACTACGCCCCGCACGTGCTCGCCGGGGAGGACATCCGCATCCTTGACGTGACCGAGCGAGAGAACCCGTTGCCGGACGTCGAGGACTTCTGGATGTTCGACCGCTCGACCGTCGTTCTCATGAAGTACGAGGACGACGGAACGCAGATCGGCCGGGAGCTGTACGAGGGTGACCCTGCGCCGTTCGTCGAGTGGCAGCGCATCGCCGTTGCCGAGTCGGTTCCCTTCCTGGAGTACGCGGAGCGCGTGACGGAGTGACGTTCGAAGCTGAGCAGCTTGGCGAGTCCGGTACCGAACTCGCCTCTCTGCTCCGGGATCTGCGCAAGCGAGCCGGCCTCTCAGGGGACCGGCTCGCAGCGCGCTGCAACATGTCCCAGTCGAAGGTGTCCCGTATCGAGAACGGCCGGACGCGGCCGTCCCTGGTCGACGTCGAGCAGATCTTGCGAGCGCTGGACGCTCCGCCGAGTCTGGTCGCCGAGGTCTCCGCCCTCGCCAGGATGGCGAACACCGAGTGGCGGAACCTACGAGAACTTCGACGCAAGGGGCTCGGCACGAGACAGGCCGAGCTGAAGTCGCTCGAAGCGTCCTCCACGCACATGCGCTACTTCCTGCTCTCGATGGTTACCGGGCTGCTCGCAACACCGGAGTACGTGCGGGCGAGCCTGGCTCACTCGACGGCCGATACGAGCAAGGCCGTAGCGGGGAAGCTCGGACGGCAGGCCGTCCTCTACGACGCCTCGAAGCGGTTCACGTTCGTTCTGACCGAGCAGGCGGTTCGCTGGCCGGTTGTCTCCCCGCTGGCACTGGCCGAGCAGATGGACCGTCTGGCCTCCCTGTCCTACCTCCCGAACGTTCAGATCGGGGTGATCCCCGTAGGGGCACCGACGCCCCGAACTCCTCTGAGTACGTTCACCGTCTACGACGCCGCGCTGGTCACCATCGAGACGACGGCGGGAAGTCTCGTACTCCGCGACGGCCGAGATGTTCAGGCGTACCTGACGGAGTTCGCCGGGTACGAGGAATACGCCCTCTTCGGCGAAGACCTCCGGGCACGGCTCGCCGAGTGGTCCGCCGCTTGCCGTGCATGACTTCAGTCGACTACGCGACTGAAGCGCCATCCCGTACGCACCCCGGGGGATCATCCTTCGGCAAGCGAAAAGTCGGGAGGTCGCACGGATGAGCACACCCAAGACGACGATGGACGGGCCGGTATACGTGACCCTTCCCTCTGCGCCGCCCGACCCTGTGTCGGGTTGTCGTGATTGCCTTCGGTACGCGGTGGCTCGCGCGAACGCCACGTCGGTCGGGGATCACTCACAGGTGTCGGACGCGAACGTGGGCTTGCGGGCTCACCTCCGGAACGAACACCAGGGGCGCTGATGGCGCGCACGATCCTGCGGTTCGTGACGCACCGGATCACGCAGCATCCGGACACGGACGTGACCTTCGAGGCGGAGTGCCTGCACTGCAAGTGGAAGGCGGAGCCCTCGACGGACAGTGCGACGGTCGACGTCGAGTGCATGAGTCACACCGGCCTGAGCAACCATCGCGGGTTCCGGCGGATCTGCACGGCGTTCGCCATGGTGGTGCGTACCGAGCCGGACAGACGACAAGAGCCCCCGGCGTAGAGCCGAGGGCCTGTCTGCACTGCTGCGCTGCTGTCTCAGGTGCGCTCTCCCAGGTGTCGGTACAGCGTGGCGCGGGAGACGCCGAGGGCCTTGGCGATGGCGCTGACGCTCTCTCCCCTGGCCTGCCTGGCACGAGCCACGGTGAGTACGTCCTCGTCCACCACGGACGGACGGCCGCCGGTACGGCCCTGGGCCTTGGCTGCGTCGAGTCCGGCGCGGGTGCGCTCCTTGATGAGGCTGCGCTCGAACTCGGCCATGGCTCCGACCACCTGAAGCATGAGACGGCCGTCCGCCGTACCGGAGTCGATGTTGGCCAGTGCACCCGTGAGCACCTTGAACCCGATACCGCGCTCTCGAAGGGTGTCGACCATGGTCACAAGGTCGATCAACGACCGAGCGAATCGGTCGAGCTTCCACACGCACAGGGTGTCGCCAGGTCTGGCGTAGTCCAGTGCGGCCGTGAGCTCTGGTCGGTTGGTGTTCTTGCCGGACGCCTTGTCCTCGAAGATCCGAGCGCACCCTGCGGCCGTCAGTGCGTCCCGCTGCAACTGCGCTTCCTGGTCATCGGTCGAGACGCGGGCGTAACCGATGAGCTGCCCCGGGGACGTGGTGATCTCTGCCATGGCGAGACTGTCTCAGAACTCATCTCAAAAGATCAAGCCCGAGATGGAAGTTTCAAGACGGGTTTTGAACAGGGTTGCGCCCCCGCAGAGGGCTCCCAGCCTCTCGTCTCACAAACCTTGGTTTTCGAGACGGCCCTACCTGGTCACGCTGCGCCATGCTCGACGGCCAGCAGCGTGGGAGTGAGGCGACGGCAAGGGGGTGGGGTATGACCCCCTGACGGGTCCTTGCTCGACCGCCATGTCTTGGCAGCCAAGATTCCGCCACGGTTTCAGGGTCGGTCCGCCTGCACGCAGACCGCCACTGCGGGAGCGTACGACCTGGTCGCAGCCTTGCCCTGCCCTTGCTGGCGGCGGCGGAAGGCTGCAAGGAACAGGGCCTTACGGCTGTGGCTGTGGGGCGCGGCAGCGCCCCCTGGTCTCGCTGGCTTGCTCCTGGCGGCCCCTTCCGGGGCCGCACTGCCGTAGACCACGTGCGACTGTGGCGGCCGGAAGGCCGCCCCCTGCCGCTTCTCTCTTCGCCGGTGAGGCTTGGCGCTTCGACCCCAAGGGGCCGCCCTACTGCTGACCACTTCCGCCTGTGCCGACCTACCGGCCGCCCCTCCGCTACTCCTTGCGAGTGTTGCCGATGGCTTACCAAGAAGATTAAGAAGGGCAGCACATCACCGCAGGTCACAACCCTGCCCTTACAGGTGTCGCATGTCGTTGGCTGCCCGATCGGCACGCCTCACGTGTCGCGGGCATGCCTGATCGACACGTCCCGCCTGTGAGCTACGGCCGGAACCTCTTGGCCTTGCGTATGCCGTGCTCATCGCAGGTTGTGTCCCCGATGCCCTTCTGGAAGTGAAACACCGGGAGTATGAGGCACCGGCGGTTGGACTCCGTCTCGATGAAGCCCCACCCCTTCGCCTTGCGCACATGGTTGTTCAAAGCGTTGTTGCTGGGCACCTTGCCGTCCCTGTCGGCAAGGATCCTGTTCAGCTCATCCGGCGGGAACTCCGCGTGCCCGATCTGGTTGGCCCATCCCATGGCCGCGTACTCGACGCGGTGGGCGTAGTCGAAGCGTGGATCGCGTGCCCGCCGCTTGTACTGCTCTTGAGACACAGCGGCGAAGTCGCCTTCGAACTGAAACGGAGACGTCCCACTGGGCAGTCCCTTCCTGTGAGGCGCACACGGGTGCGCCAGTGACCCCCGCCGGATGGCGGGACATGTGCCTCCCTTTCGTTGCGGGGGTGGACCGTGCACGGATGGCGCGATCTCTTCACAGGTGGACGCTCAAGCCCTTCGGGTCTGAACTCGGCCTCGTGCGGTCGGGAGCGACGGCGGCGACCTGGCCAGGCATCTTATGCTAGCGACCCACTGTGCTCCAGTCGGCGGGGGCAGGCGGCACCGTACGGCCTGCGGCGTGTTCGCCGAGGCGCCGGGTCAGTTCCGGCAGATCGTAGGCAGGGAAGCTGACCTGTAGGAGGCGCAGCCCGAAGTCCGACGGCTCGTCCCCCTGAAACATCGCGGCGTCCATCGGCTTGATCTTCACGTCCCAGGCGTCGGGGGCGGCCCAGTGGGTCATTCGCACGTAGAACGCGTCTCGCGGTCCGGCATTTGCGACGGCCGAAAGGAAGGCGAGTCCGCTGTCCACCGGGAAGTCAATGAGCATCCAGCCGCGGCGGGACCCCACCCACTCCGCCATGTGCGGCAACTTCACCGGCCAGTCCGCGTTGCTCTCGGCCAGGTCCTGGCAGCAGGTGAACGTGTCGATGCCACACTCCCAGATCGCCTGGATAGCGGGCGCGAGCTGCTCGTCGATCTGGGCCTGGAGGTTGCCCACCCGGACGAGAACGGTGGGATGCGTTCCTTCGTAAGACGTCATCGGAGGAGCATAGAAGCGGAGTACGACATCGGAACCGGCGGGCCACCGCCGGCAGTCACTCGACCGGCCAGGGACGCGTCACGGGCCGCGCTCGCGGACGATCACGCATCGCCTGGCCCAACCTCCGCACCGACTCACCGGCGGGCCGTCAGCAAGGCGCACAGCGCGTCAGGCGCCGGTGGTCGGTTTGACTCGCGGGCTCAATCGGTATGCCGAGACCGTCGGATCACCGGCGAGGTAGAACCGGTGTTGCCAGTCGTGGGCCTTGCTCACGCCTACCCGAGGACCAACCCGGATGAGCGCGGCAGGTACCGGCTCGCCCTCGGAGAGCATGACCGAGGTGCCTGTCAGGAGGTCTGCGCCGTTGTGCTCTGCCGTGATGCCGAGTGCCTGGCCGACGTTCCCCGGACCTCGGGCAAGACGTGGGCTCTCGACCCTCTCCCCTCGCCGCTTGCGCGCCAGGTCTTCGCCCTCGATGACCCTGCCTGCGCGGATGAGGACACCCGAGGCGATGCCATCCGTACCGGTGACGACGTTGGCGCACCAGTGGAGTCCGTGGGACCGGTAGACGTAGAGGTGCCCTGCGGGCCCGAACATGGTGGCGTTGCGGGCAGTCCGGCCCCGGTAGGCATGGGAAGCTGGGTCAGCCGTGCCGGAGTAGGCCTCGGTTTCCGTAATGGCGATGCTCACAGTCCCCTCGGGGGTCTTGCAGGTGAGGACGCATCCGAGCAGCTTGGGGGCGACCTCTTCAGCGGGATGGGAGAGGAGATCAACGTTCATGCTGACTGCCTTGACATGCCGTAGGTGAAGTAGACGTAGGCGTGTCCCGGCGGGCCGAACATGACCGCGTTGCGGGCGGTGCGGCCGCGGAAGGCGTGCGAGCCGGGGTCGATCGCGCCGGCGTACGCCTCCACCTCCGTGAGGCGGAGCTCGATGCGCCCTGTGGGTGACGTACGGACGAGAGTGCGGCCGAGGAGATCGGGGGCGACCTCCAGGACGGGGCGGTCGAAGAAGGTCCGCGGGAGCGGCGTACGGTCGGGGCTCTCGCTCATGGCGTCCGAGCGTACGGGGAACCGGCTACGGTCGTCGCGCGTATGTAGAGGTCAAGGCCAAGCAGGTCCAAGAGGGAGTGTTCATGGGATTCAAGAAGCTGCTCGCGAGCCTGGGTGCCGGCGGCGCGTCCGTGGAGACGGTGCTCACCGAGGAGAACGTCGTTCCCGGTGGTGTGGTCCAGGGCGAGGTGCGGATCCAGGGCGGTTCGGTCGATCAGCAGATCGAGGGGCTGTCCGTCGGGCTGCAGGCGCGGGTCGAGGTCGAGGGCAACGACCAGGAGATCAAGCAGGACATCGAGTTCGTCAAGGTCCGGCTCGGCGGTGCCTTCACGGTTCAGGCCGGTGCCGTGCACGTGGTGCCGTTCGGTTTCGAGATTCCCTGGGAGACGCCGGTCACGGCCATCGCGGGTCAGCAGCTGCGCGGCATGAACATCGGTGTGACCACCGAGCTGGAGATCGCCCGTGCGGTGGACTCCGGCGACCTGGACCCGATCAACGTGCACCCGCTGCCGGCGCAGCAGGCGATCCTGGACGCCTTCATCCAGCTGGGCTTCCGCTTCAAGAGCGCCGACATGGAGCGCGGGCACATCCGCGGTACCCGGCAGAAGCTGCCGTTCTACCAGGAGATCGAGTTCTTCCCGCCGCAGCAGTACCGCGGGCTCAACCAGGTCGAGGTCAGCTTCGTCGCGGACGACCGTGAGATGGACGTCGTCCTGGAGATGGACAAGAAGCCGGGGCTCTTCAGCGAGAGCAGCGACTCGTTCCGGGCCTTCAAGGTCGGTCTGAACGACTTCCACACGACCGACTGGGCCGCGTACCTCAACCAGTGGCTCGCCGACGTCGGTGGCAAGCGCAACTGGCTCTAGGCTCGGCCTCGTACAGCAGGTCTGGCGATTTCGGAGGTACGGACGTGGCCGAGGGGAAGAGGGCGCCGCTCCCTCATGACTTCCATCCGCCCGTGCCGGCGTTCACCGTGGTGAGCGACGACATCGTGCCGGGCGGAGTGCTGAAGGACGCGCAGGTGTACGCCGAGGGGAACACCTCGCCGCAGCTGCGGTGGGAGGGGTTCCCGGCGGAGGCGAAGAGCTTCGCCGTGACCTGCTTCGATCCGGACGCGCCGACGGGCAGCGGGTTCTGGCACTGGGTGCTGTTCGACATCCCGGTGTCCGTCACCGAGCTGCCGGTCGGGGCGGGGTCGGGATCGTTCCCGGGGCTGCCGGCCGGTGCCGTGCACGTCCGTAACGACTACGGCTCGCGGGACTTCGGGGGTGCCGCTCCCCCGGCCGGAGACGGTCCGCACCGGTACGTCTTCACCGTGTTCGCCGTGGACCGGGAGAAGCTCGGTCCGGACGCCGACGCCTCGCCCGCGGCGGTCGGTTTCCATCTGCGGTTCCACGCGCTGGCGCGTGCCCAGCTGATCGGCGAGTACGAGATCCCCGCGTAGCGGTCCGCACGTGGCTCAGCTGAGCGTTCGTCTGTTGTTTGCCCGCTTCTGGTCTTGGAGAGATCAGAAGCGGGCATCTTTCGTTGCACGGTAATTGCGTTGTCCAACCCGGCGCGCCCGGCCACAGTTGATCCAAGCCTGGAGCCCCGCAACGGGGCTGGGCCGGCACACGGGAGGTGGGCACAATGCGGGACACGCTGGTACTGAACGCGAGCTTCGAGCCGCTGTCGACGGTCACACTCAACCGTGCGGTGGTGCTTGTCCTCCAGGACAAGGCCGTCGTCGAGCAGGAGCATCCCGAGCTGCGTATGCGTGGTGCCGCTGTCGACATTCCCGTGCCGCGGGTCATCAGGCTCTGCCGCTACGTCCGGGTGCCGTTCCGAAGACAGGCTCCGTGGTCGAGGCGGGGTGTGCTGGTCAGGGACCAGCACCGGTGCGCGTACTGCGGGCGGCGGGCGACGACCGTGGACCACGTCGTGCCGCGGGCGCAGGGTGGTGGGGACAGCTGGCTGAACACGGTGGCGTCCTGCGCCGAGGACAACCACCGCAAGGCCGACCGTACGCCGGAGCAGGCGGGGATGCCGCTGCTGCACGAGCCGTTCGTGCCGACGCCGGCGGACGCGATGCTGCTGGCCATGCGGGCCGGTGAGCGGTCCGAGCTGCCGGAGTGGCTGGCCGGTTCGGCGGCGTGACCCCGTAGGGGTGTGAGGTGCGGGCCCGTCTCCCTGGGTGGGAGCGGGCCCGTTGTCGTCAGCGGAGCAGGAGCTGGACGATGGCGACCGTGCCGATGGCGACGATGACGCCGCGCAGGACCGTGGGCGGGAGGCGGCGGCCGACCTTGGCGCCGATCTGGCCGCCGATGGCGGAGCCGACGGCGATCAGGACGACGGCGGTCCAGTCGAACTCGGCGACGAAGAGGAAGAAGAGCGCGGCGATGCTGTTGACGATCGCGGCGAGGACGTTCTTGACGGCGTTGAGGCGCTGCAGGCTGTCCGCGAGGAGCATGCCCATCAGGGCGAGGTAGATGATGCCCTGGGCGGCGGTGAAGTAGCCGCCGTAGACGCTCGCGAGGAGCAGTCCGGTCATGAGGAGCGGGCCGCCGTCGGGGTCGCCCTCCTTGCCGTCGCGTGCGCGGCGGTCCTGGACGGCCTTGGAGAGTCGGGGCTGGAGGATGACCAGGAGCAGGGCGAGGGCGACGAGGACGGGGACGATGGTCTCGAACGCCCGGGGCGGGAGCATCAGCAGGAGGACGGCTCCGCCGAGTCCGCCGATCGCGGCGACGGTGCCGAGGCGCAGGACGCGGCGGCGCTGGCCCTTGAGTTCCTCGCGGTAGCCGATGGCTCCGCTGATGGAGCCGGGGATGAGGCCGAGGGCGTTGGAGACGGTTGCGGTCACCGGAGGGAGTCCGGTGAGGAGGAGGACGGGGAACGTGATGAGCGTTCCCGATCCGACGATCGTGTTGATGGTGCCGGCTCCGATGCCGGCCGCGAAGACTGCCAGGACTTCCCAGATGGACAACGCCATCTCCTTACAGGATCAGTGGCTCGCCTCCCCGCCCTGACGTCCGCCGGGGTCGAGGGGCTCGCACCGATCATGCACGATTACGTGTACGTGTCAGTCAACCGGGGGTGCTTCGCGGCGTTCGGTCTCACTGCCGTTGCGGCTGCCCGGCACCGCTCCGGTGTTGAAGCCGGGCGTGCCGCCGCCGAGGTTGCCGAAGGCGCCGGAGAGGCCCTTGAGGGCGTCGCCGATCTCGCTGGGCACGATCCAGAGCTTGTTTGCGTCGCCCTCGGCGATCTTCGGGAGCATCTGGAGGTACTGGTACGAGAGCAGCTTCTGGTCCGGGTCACCGGCGTGGATGGCCTCGAAGACCGTACGGACGGCCTGGGCCTCGCCCTCGGCGCGCAGGGCGGCGGCCTTGGCCTCGCCCTCGGCGCGGAGGATCGCGGACTGCTTCTCGCCCTCGGCGGTGAGGATCTGGGACTGGCGGATGCCCTCGGCGGTGAGGATCGCGGCGCGCTTGTCGCGGTCGGCGCGCATCTGCTTCTCCATCGAGTCCTGGATGGAGGTCGGGGGCTCGATGGCCTTGAGCTCGACGCGGTTGACGCGGATGCCCCACTTGCCGGTGGCCTCGTCGAGGACGCCGCGCAGGGCTGCGTTGATCTCCTCGCGGGAGGTGAGGGTCCGTTCCAGGTCCATTCCGCCGATGATGTTGCGCAGGGTGGTGACGGTGAGCTGCTCGATGGCCTGGATGTAGCTGGCGACCTCGTAGGTCGCGGCGCGGGCGTCGGTCACCTGGTAGTAGATGACGGTGTCGATGTTGACGACCAGGTTGTCCTGGGTGATCACCGGCTGGGGCGGGAAGGGGACGACCTGCTCGCGGAGGTCGATCCGGTTGCGGATCGAGTCGATGAACGGGACGACGATGTTCAGGCCCGCGTTGAGCGTGCGGGTGTAGCGGCCGAAGCGTTCGACGATCGCGGCGCTCGCCTGCGGGATGACCTGGATCGTCTTGATCAGGGCGATGAAGACAAGCACCACCAGAATGATCAGGACGATGATGATGGCTGACATCGTGTTCCCTGTGCCCTTCGCTGCCGGTTCGCTGGTGGGTGTGCCGGATGTGCCGGGTCGATCCGAGTTGATCCGAGTGATCTGCTTGATCTGCTTGATCTGCTTGATCTGCTTGATCTGCTTGATCTGATGATCGAGTTTCCCAGAACGCGGGCCGTGGTGGGGGACGTTCGGGCAAGAGACGCGAGGGTCACATGACCACGGCGGTCGCTCCGTCGATCTCGACCACGTCGACCTGGTCGCCCGGTTCGAAGCTCTGTCCGGCGTCGAGCGCGCGCGCCGACCAGACCTCGCCGGCGAGCTTGATGCGGCCACCGCCGCCGTCGACCCTTTCCAGGACGACCGCCTGACGGCCCTTCAGGGCGTCGATGCCGGTGGCGTGCCGGGGTGGCCCGTTGCGGTGCCGGGCCGCGATGGGGCGGACCACGGCGAGCAGCGCGACGGAGACGACCACGAAGACGATCACCTGCGCGACGATCCCGAAGCCGAGCGCCGCGGTCACGGCTCCGGCGATCGCTCCGACGGAGAACATGCCGAACTCGGGCATCGCGGTGAGGACGAGCGGAATGCCCAGTCCCACGGCGCCGATCAGCCACCAGACCCATGCGTCGATGTCCACATGGTCATGGTAGGCCGGTGGGGTGGAGTCGGACAGGGCGCAGAGCTGTGCGGTCTCGGCTACCGGGTTCCGACTCCCTTGCGATTGCTGCTACTTCAGCGGCAGGCCCTGGGCGGTGTAGCGGTCGCCGTTGCGCTCGACGACGAGCGGGAGGCCGAAGCAGAGGGAGAGGTTGCGGGAGGTGAGCTCGGTCTCCATCGGGCCCGCGGCGAGCACCTTGCCCTGACGGATCATCAGGACGTGCGTGAAGCCGGGCGCGATCTCCTCGACGTGGTGCGTGACCATGATCATGGAGGGGGCGTACGGGTCGCGGGCGAGCCGGCCGAGGCGGCGGACGAGGTCCTCGCGGCCGCCGAGGTCGAGACCGGCGGCGGGCTCGTCGAGGAGCAGGAGCTCGGGGTCGGTCATCATCGCGCGGGCGATCAGGGTGCGCTTGCGCTCGCCCTCGGAGAGGGTCCCGAACTTGCGCTCCAGGTACTCGGTCATGCCGAGGCGGTCGAGGAAGGCGCGGGCGCGCTGCTCGTCGACGGCGTCGTAGTCCTCGTGCCAGGTGGCGGTCATGCCGTACGCGGCGGTGAGGACGGTCTGGAGCACGGTCTGGCGCTTGGGGAGCTTCTCGGCCATGGCGATGCCGGCCATGCCGATGCGGGGGCGGAGGTCGAAGACGTCGACCTTGCCGAGCTGCTCGTCGAGGATCTTCGCGGAGCCCTTGGTGGGGAAGAGGTAGCTGGAGGCGATGTTGAGGAGGGTGGTCTTGCCGGCGCCGTTGGGGCCGAGGATGACCCAGCGCTCGCCCTCCTTGACCGACCAGGAGACATCGTCCACCAGAGCCCGTCCGTCGCGGACCACGGATACGTCCACCAGCTCCAGTACATCGCTCATGAGCGCGTTGTCTCCCCTTGCGGTCGAGTCGTGTCGTCGCCTTGCACCGGTGGGCGCGGCGTCCAGGGAAAACCTACGCCACTGCCGGAGCGGGCCAGTCCTTAGGTCCGGATACTTCCCTGTAACGGCGCGGGGAGGTCCTGGGGCGCCCCTACGCTGGGGGCATGCTTTCGGAACCACGCTCAGGACGGCTGGCCGCTTGGGGCAATGCCCTGTTGGCCGGATCGGTGTCGCCGGACGACGCGGCGCTGGCCATTGTCGGGGACGACGCGGTGCACCGCGTGGAGGGGCTCCCGGGCGAGGCGGGGCCGGTCGGCCTGACCCTCGCGCTCGGGCGGCTGCGGCGGCTCGGGGTGACCGGGTGGCGCGTGGCGCTGCCGGCGCCGGGGCATCCGCTGGGGCTGAGCGGGCCGCCGGACTTCAACGCGCGGGCGCTGGAGGCGGAGGAGGCGGTGGTCGGTTTCGGCGCGCCGTACGGCCTGGTGCCGGAGGTCACGGAGGCGGGTCCGGCGGGTGACGTGCACGTCGAGGTGGTCTGGCGGTGCCTGACCGTGCGGGAGGCGCCGCCGGCGGACGTGCCGTCGCTCGGTGAGGCGGAGCGTGAGCTGGCGGAGGCGCTGCGCGAGGCGACGGCCGTCCTGACCAAGCTGGACGTGGCGGCCTCGGGCCCGATGGCGGAGACGGCGCGGGACGCGTACCGGGCGCGGGCGGAGGCGGGGCGCGAGGTACTGGCCCCTGGCTATCCGGCGCGGGCGGTACGGGTCCTGGAGCTGGCCCAGCGGATCGGCCTGCTGATCGACCTTGCCTACGACCACGGCCACGGGGGCGCGGTGAGCGCCTCGGAGATGGCGGCGCGTGGGGCTGCGTTGCGGCCGGTGGAGCGGGTGGCCCGGAGAGCGCAGGTGGCCGCGTACAACGCGTACGTGGAGGAGCGGGAACGCGAGCGCTGACCGACCGGGGCCGTCGGAGGCGGTCAGGGGGCGGGGGCGTCGGTGGCCGGGAAGCGTGGCGTGCGTCGGTCGGTTTCGGTCGCTTGCGAGCGCGGCGGGCTGGGCATGGAGCAGCCCGACCGCCGGGGGATCGTCCGGGGCCGGGCTGGGCGGTGGGGCGTCAGTGGTTGACGGAGCCGTTGCCGAACGCCGGGTTGAGCAGGCCGATCACGTTGACCGTGTTGCCGGTGGCGTTCACCGGGATGTGGACCGGGACCTGCACGAGGTTGCCGGAGCCGACGCCCGGCGAGTTGAGGGCCTTGCCGTCCGCGTCCGCGCCGTGCGCGGAGGCGACACCCGCACCGGCGGCGACGATGCCGCCCGCGACGAGGGTGAGGGCAGCGGCCTTCTTCAGGTTGTTCACTTCAGGATCCTCCTGGTCTTCGCTGCGGCCGGGCGGCGCAGCACGCCATGGAGAACGCCCCCGCGCTCGCCGGGTTGCGCCGAACGGGGGACATACACCCGACGGTATGACGATGGGAACGGGGGTGCCCCTCCTGCGCCCCTTCCGTCACGGCCGTCCCACTCGTCACACCCGTCCCGGCCGTCGCATCCGTGGCGTCCGTCTCAGCGGCTCAGGCCGTGCCGTACCGCCCACAGCGCCGCCTGCGTACGGTCCGCCAGGTCGAGCTTCATCAGGATGTTCGAGACATGGGTCTTGACCGTCTTCTCCGAGAGGACCAGCGCGCGGGCGATCTCCCGGTTCGACCGGCCGTCGGCGATCAGGCCGAGCACCTCCTGCTCCCGCTCCGTGAGCGTGCTGCCGCGCCCCGTGCCGCCGTGGCCCTCCTCCTGGGAGAGCAGCGCCGTCGCCACCTCCGGCTGGAGCAGCACATGGCCCGCGTGGACGGAGCGGATCGCGCCGGCCAGGGCGTCCGGGTCCACGTCCTTGTAGACGTACCCCGTGGCGCCGGCGCGCAGGGCGGGGACGACCGTGCGCTGCTCGGTGAAGCTGGTGACGATCAGGACCTTCGCCGGGTTCGCCAGTTCGCGGAGCTTGCGCAGCGCCTCGATGCCGTCCATGCCCGGCATCTTGACGTCCATCAGGATCACGTCGGGCCGCAGCTCCTCGGCCCGCGCGACGCCCTCGGCTCCGTCGGAGGCCTCCCCGACGACCTCTATGCCGTCCTGGACCTCCAGAAAGGTCCGCAGGCCGCGCCGGACCACCTGGTGGTCGTCGACGAGCAGGACGCGGATGACGGTGTCAGCCACCGGGAACCTCCATCTCGATCGTGGTGCCTCGGCCCGCCTCCGACGTCACGGTGAGGGAGCCGCCGACGCCGCCCGCCCGGTCCCGCATGGAGACCAGGCCGAGGTGCCGGCCCGCCCGGCGGACCGTGCGGGGGTCGAAGCCCTTGCCGTCGTCGGCGACGGTGAGCAGGGCGCCCTGGCCGTGCCGGACCAGGGAGACGCAGACCCGCTCCGGCTCCCCGTGCCGCAGCGCGTTGTGCAGGGCCTCCTGGGCGACCCGGAGCATCGCCTCCTCCTGGGCGGCCGGCAGGGCCCGCACCCCGGAGCTCTCGAACGTGACCCGGGCGGTGTGGGCCCGGTCCAGGACCTGGATCTGCGTGCGCAGCGTGTGGACCAGGCCGTCCTCGTCGAGCGCGGCGGGGCGCAGCTCGACGACGGCGGCGCGCAGCTCGTCGGCGGCCTCGGCGGCGAGCGCGGCGACCTGCTGGAGCTCGCCCTTGGCGCGGGCCGGGTCGCGGTCGACGAGGGCGGCGGCGGCCTGGGCGGTGAGCCGGAGCGAGAAGAGCTTCTGGCTGACCGCGTCGTGCAGCTCGTGGGCGAGCCGCGAGCGCTCCTCGGCGATGGTGAGCTCCCGGCTCCGCTCGTAGAGCCGGGCGTTGGTCAGGGCGATCGCGGCGTGCTGGGCGAGGATCGAGAGCAGTTCCTCGTCCTGCTCGGTGAAGCCGCAGCCGCCCTCCGGCTTGGGGCAGCGCTTGTTGGCGAGGAAGAGGGCGCCGATGGTCTCCTCGCCGTCCTGGATGGGCAGGCCGAGGAAGTCGGACATGTCCGGGTGGGCGGACGGCCAGCCCTCGAAGCGGGGGTCCTGGCGGACGTCGGCGAGACGCTCGGGCTCGGCCTTGTGGAGCATCGCCGCGAGGATGCCGTGCTGGCGGGGCAGCGGGCCGATCGCCCGCCACTGCTCGTCGCTGACGCCGTCCACGACGAACTGGGCGAAGCCGCCGTGGTCGTCCGGGACGCCCAGCGCCGCGTACTCCGCGTCGAGGAGCTCGCGGGCAGAGGCCACGATCGTCTTGAGGACGTCGCGCACCTCCAGATGGCGGCTCATCTCCAGGAGCGCGGTGCTCACGGCGGCGAGGCCGGAACTCGGTCGGTGACTCATGGATCAACCGTACCGGTGGGTTGTGACAGTCCGTATCCGTCCGGGGACGGCGCTCTCCTAGGACCACCGGACTAGGCCGAAGTGCCTTGTCCGGTCGGGGCCCGCGGCCGAGGCGACGGCCGGTGGGGCGGTCGGAGGCTGGAGCCATCGCCTCGTCGAGCACTCGAGAGGCGGGACGACCGAAGCGGGACGAGAGCAGGACGAGAGGGGATGGCTGTCATGAGCGTCGCGATCATCACGGGGGCGTCGAAGGGGCTTGGGCGGGCGCTCGCGGGGGCGCTGGCCGAGCGGGGCTGGGACCTGGTGCTCGACGCACGGACGGGGCCGGTGCTCCAGGAGAGCGCGGCGGCGGCACGCGCGCGTGGGGCGCGGGTCGTGGCGCTGCCCGGGGACGTGACCGACGCGGGGCACCGCCGGGCTCTGGTGGCGGCCGCGCGGGAGCTGGGCGGGCTCGATCTGCTGGTGAGCAACGCGAGCGCGCTGGGGGCCGAGCCGTTGGTGCGTCTCGAGGCGCTGGCGCCGGACGGCCTGCGAGCGGCCCTGGAGACCAATGTGGTGGCCGCGCTGGGCCTCGTACAGGAGGCGTTGCCGCTGCTGCGGGAGAGCGGGGCGGGGACGGTGGTGGCGGTGAGTTCGGACGCGGCGGCAGAGGCGTACGAGACGTGGGGCGGTTACGGGGCGTCGAAGGCGGCGCTCGACCAGTTGGCGGCGGTGCTGGCCGTCGAGGAGCCGGCGCTGCGGGTGTGGGCGGTGGACCCGGGGGACATGGCGACGGATCTGTACGCGGCGGCCGTCCCCGGCGACGAGGACCCGCGGCCGGCTCCGGAGTCGGTGGTGCCGGGGTTCCTGGCGCTGCTCGACGCCCGGCCCGCCAGCGGGCGGTACGCGGCGGCGGAGCTCGTGCCGGTCGGGGCTGCCGGGGCTCTCGGGGCTCTCGGGGCGGAGGGCGGCCGGTGAGCGTCCTGGAGACCCTCGGGGTGCCCGCGGAGCTGTCGGCGCGGGTGCCGGCCGAGCAGCGCGGCGCGGGGCGGGGCCGGGACGATGTGCGGCTGCTGGTGTCGCGGGGCACGGAGGTGTCGCACCACGCCTTCCGCGAGCTGCCGGAGCGGCTGCGGGCCGGGGACGTGCTGGTCGTGAACACGAGCGCGACGCTGCCGGCCGCGGTGACCGGGCGGCTCGGCGCGGAGGGCGGCGGGGAGCCGGTCGTCGTGCACTTCTCGACGCGCGGGGAGGACGGTCGCTGGGCGGTCGAGCTGAGGGCGCCGGACGGGCGGGGCAGTACCCGGCCGCGGCCGGGCGGTCCGGCCGGGGCGGTCGTACGGCTGCCGGGAGGGGTTGGTCTCGTCCTGGACGGGCCGCTGGCCCCGGGGGCGGCCCGGCTGTGGTGGGCGCGGGTGGACACGGCCGTACCGGCGCTGCTCGCGCGGTACGGGCGGCCGATCCGCTACGGGTACACGGAGCGGGACCAGCCGCTGTCCGCGTACCAGACGGTCTTCGCGCTGCCCTCCCCCGACGGCGCGGGCTCCGCGGAGATGCCGAGCGCGGGACGGCCCTTCACGGCGCGGCTCGTGACGGAGCTGGTGAGCCGAGGGGTGCAGTTCGCCCCGCTCACCCTGCATACGGGGGTGGCCTCGGCGGAGGCGCACGAGCCGCCGTACCCGGAGCGGTTCGCGGTGCCTGAGGCCACGGCGCGGCTCGTGAACGCGGCCAGGGCGGGCGGGGGCCGGGCGATCGCCGTGGGGACGACGGCGGTGCGGGCGCTGGAGTCGGCGGCGGACGAGCGGGGCGTGGTGCGGGCCGCGGCCGGGTGGACGGACCTGGTGGTGACCCCGGGGCGCGGGGTGCGAGCGGTGGACGGGCTGCTGACCGGGCTGCACGAGCCGCGGGCCTCGCATCTGCTGATGCTGGAGGCGATCGCCGGGCGGCCCGCCCTGGACCGCGCCTATACCGAGGCCGTACGCGCGCTCTACCTCTGGCACGAGTTCGGCGACGTCCATCTCCTCCTCCCGGAGGAGGGCCCTCACTGAGCGCATTGCGCGAGCAACGGCTGGTGAGTTCGTTACGTGCCCGATGTGAGCCCGCGCATAGGACCCAGGTCACTTACGAAGACCCCTAGTGGTTCCGAAACGGGCAGATGGGGACTGTACGGACGGGTCCCGGGAGGGTTTCGGTGGGCCGTGCACGGGCCCCTGATCCACTACCCGGGATCGTACGTCACACCTTTGCCACAGGATTTTGCTGCCGCTAAGAATTGCGTCCGTCGCCGCCGAGCAGGCGCAGCGCCGCCCCGGCCTGAGCGACCCCCTGCGATTCGAAGAGGTAGTCCTGCATGTCCGCGAACACTCCTGGCCACTATCGCCTGAAGAAGACGCACAAGGCTTCCCTTGCCGGTGTCGCCGCCCTTGGCGCCGTCGCCCTCGGCGTCACTCTGGTCCCCGGCAACGCCGCCGCTGAGACCGAGCCCCAGGCGCTGAACAACACCCAGCAGGTCGCTCTCGCCTACGACGCCAACAGCCCGCAGGCCAAGGCGCTGCACACCAGCCTGACCGAGCAGCAGAACGCCATCAGCATCAAGGCCAAGGCGGACGCCGAGGCGAAGGCCAAGGCCGCCGCCGCTGCCAAGGCGAAGGCCGACGCGAAGGCCAAGGCCGACGCGAAGGCGAAGGCCGAGGCCAAGGCGAAGGCCGAGGCGAAGAAGCGCGCCGACGCGAAGGCGGCCGCGAGCCGCGCCGCGGCCCGCAAGCCGGTCTTCGCGAACAACCTCGACGGCTGGATCCGCGAGGCCCTGTTCATCATGGACAAGCACAACATCCCGGGCACCTACGAGGGCATCCACCGCAACATCATGCGGGAGTCCAGCGGTAACCCGCGGGCCATCAACAACTGGGACATCAACGCCATCAACGGCGTCCCCTCGAAGGGCCTGCTCCAGGTCATCTACCCGACCTTCAAGACGTACCACGTCGCGGGCACCAAGTTCGACCAGTACGACCCGGTCGCCAACATCGTCGCCGCCTGCAACTACGCGGCCGACCGCTACGGCTCCATGGACAACGTCAACAGCGCGTACTGAGCCGGCCTGCCGGGCCTCCCGAACAGCAGCGAAGGGCGGCACCCCGTACGGGGTGCCGCCCTTCGGCGTGCCTGTGGTCAGGCGGTGGAGCGGTCAGGCGGTCACTTGCGCATGACCTCGGGCTCGTGGCGGCGCAGCAGGCGCGCCACCGCGAAGGCGCAGACGACGCCGATGAGGATCAGGACGGTGAGGTTGAAGCCCCACTGGCCGGCCGTGTGGTCCCACAGCGGGTCCAGGTTGGTCGGGTCCTTGTGGTCCCACGGCGGCATCAGGTGCGCGAGGTCGAGGGTCGAGCCCGCCGCGGCGATGGCCCAGCGCGAGGGCATCAGCCAGGCGAACTGCTCCAGGCCGGGCGAGCCGTACACCTGGAAGAGGATGCCGGTGAAGACGACCTGGACGATCGCGAACATCACGAGCAGCGGCATGGTCTTCTCGGCGGTCTTCACCAGCGAGGAGATGACCAGGCCGAACATCATCGAGGTGAAGCCGAGCGCGATGATCGTGACGCAGAGCTCGACGGCCGGCGGCATGACCAGGCCCTCTTCGGGCAGCTCGCGGGTGGCGAAGCCGATCCCGCAGATGATCACGCCCTGGAAGGCGGTGATCAGGCCGAGGACGATGACCTTGGACATCAGGTACGCGGAACGGGACAGGCCGGTGGCCCGCTCGCGTTCGTAGATGACCCGTTCCTTGATCAGTTCTCGTACGGAGTTGGCGGCGCCGCTGAAGCACATGCCGACCGCGAGGATCAGCATGATCGTGCCCGCGTCTCCGTTGAAGCGGGAGGGCGGAGTGGGCTTGCCGAGGCCGAAGTCGGCGGGGATGACGACCGAGACCGCGCCGAGGACGGCCGGCAGGATCACCATCAGGCCCAGGAAGCCCTTGTCGGATGCGATCACCGAGGAGTAGCGGCGGATCAGCGTCCACAGCTGCGACCCCCAGCCCTGCGGCTTGGGCGGCCTGGCCATCGCCTGCTGCGGCACCTGGACGGGCTGGGCGGCGACGGCGTCGATGTCCGCGGCGTACATCTGGTAGTGCTGCGAGCCCTTCCAGCGGCCCGCCCAGTCGTAGTCGCGGTAGTTCTCGAAGGCGGAGAAGACGTCGGCCCAGGTGGAGTAGCCGAAGAAGTTCAGCGCCTCCTCCGGCGGACCGAAGTAGGCCACCGAACCGCCGGGCGCCATCACGAGCAGCTTGTCGCAGAGGCCGAGCTCGGCCACGGAGTGCGTGACGACGAGGACCGTACGGCCGTCGTCGGCGAGGCCGCGGAGCAGCTGCATGACGTCGCGGTCCATGCCCGGGTCGAGGCCGGAGGTCGGCTCGTCCAGGAAGATCAGCGACGGCTTGGTGAGGAGCTCCAGGGCCACGGAGACACGCTTGCGCTGGCCACCGGAGAGGGAGGTGACCTTCTTCTCCTTGTGGATGTCGAGCTTCAGCTCGCGCAGCACCTCGTCGATGCGGGCCTCGCGCTCGGCCTCGGCGGTGTCGCCGGGGAAGCGGAGCTTGGCCGCGTAGCGCAGCGCCTTCTGGACGGTCAGCTCCTTGTGCAGGATGTCGTCCTGCGGGACCAGACCGATGCGCTGGCGCAGCTCGGCGAACTGCTTGTAGAGGCTCCGGTTGTCGTAGAGGACGTCGCCCTCGTTGGCCGGGCGGTAGCCGGTGAGCGCCTTGAGCAGCGTCGACTTGCCGGAGCCGGACGGGCCGATGACACCGATGAGCGACTTCTCGGGGACGCCGAAGGTGACGTCCTTGAGGATCTGCTTGCCGCCGTCGACGGTGACGGTGAGGTGGCGGGCCGAGAAGGAGACCTCGCCGGTGTCGACGAACTCCTCGAGCTGGCCGCCGACCATGCGGAAGGTCGAGTGACCGACACCGACGATGTCGTTGGGGCCGATGAGGACGGAGCCGCCCTTGGCGATCGGCTGGCCGTTGACGTACGTGCCGTTGTGCGAGCCGAGGTCACGGATCTCGAAGCGGCCGTCGGGCGTCGCGTGGAACTCGGCGTGGTGGCGCGAGACCTGGAGGTCGGAGACGACCAGTTCGTTCTCGAGCGCACGACCGATGCGCATGACGTGGCCGAGGGCCAGCTGGTGGAACGTGGTGGGGCTGCGGTCGCCGTAGACCGGTGGCGCCCCCGCGGCGCCGCCGCCCTGGGCGGGGACCTTCTGCGCGAGCTGCTCGACGGGGCCGCCCTGCTGGTGCGGGAGGTGCTGCTGCGGCTGCTGCTGGCCCTGCTGCGGCCAGGCCTGGTTCTGGGCCTGCTGCGGCGGAGCCTGGTGCGTCGCCCAGTCGGCCTGCGCGGCGCCCGCCTGCTGCGCGTTCGGGGCGGCGTGGGCCGGCTGCTGCGCCGGCGCCTGGTGCGGCGCGGCGGCCTGCTGCGGCGCGGCCGCGGCGGCGAGATTCAGCCGGGGGCCGTCGGTCGCGTTGCCGAGGTGCACCGCGGAGCCGGGGCCGATCTCCATCTGGTGGATCCGCTGCCCCTGCACGAAGGTGCCGTTGGTCGAGCCGTGATCCTCGATGACCCAACTCCGGCCGCCCCAGCTGATGGTGGCGTGTCGCCACGAGACCCTGGCGTCGTCGATCACCAGGTCGCCCTGCGGATCACGTCCCAAGGTGTACGACCTGGACGGATCGAGGGTCCAGGTCCTTCCATTCAATTCCAGTACGAGTTCTGGCACTCCATGCCCCACTACTTGTCCCCCGATGTACCCCCGTCGATGGGGGCTTAGGGATGGCGAACATCGGGGGGAACTATTTCAGGCCGGACCCGTACTCCGAAAGTCGGGCGGTGTGAAGACCCCGCACAGGGGTATGGCACTTCCCCACTCCTGGCGGTATCGCCCGCTCCTGGCGGTATCGCCCGTCCGCCTGACCGTCTGACCGTCTGACCACCTGACCGCCATGTGTCCGCCACGCGGGACGGGGTGACCGGTGGCACGCCGTGCCCGATACGGTGGAAGCACCATGAGCGCATCGCAGACCTCAGACGTTCCCACTCTTCTCGTCAAGATCTTCGGGAAGGACCGTCCCGGGATCACCGCCGGACTCTTCGACACCCTCGCCGCCTTCTCCGTCGACGTCGTGGACATCGAGCAGGTCGTCTCCCGCGGCCGCCTCGTCCTGTGCGCGCTCGTCACCGAGCCGACCGTCGCCTCCCAGGGAGAGCTCCGGGCGACCGTCCACAGCTGGGCGGAGTCGCTCAAGCTCCAGGCAGAGATCATCTCGGGCACCGGTGACAACCGTCCGCGCGGCGTCGGCCGCTCGCACGTCACCGTGCTCGGGCACCCGCTGACCGCCGAGCAGACCGCCGCCATAACGGCGAGGATCGCCGAGAGCGGCGGCAACATCGACCGTATCTTCCGGCTGGCGAAGTACCCGGTGACGGCCGTCGAGTTCGCCGTCTCGGGCTGCGAGACCGGGCCGCTGCGGACGGCGCTTGCCACCCAGGCGCACGAGATCGGGGTGGACGTGGCCGTGGTCTCGGCCGGGCTGCACCGCCGCGCCCAGCGCCTCGTCGTGATGGACGTGGACTCCACGCTCATCCAGGACGAGGTGATCGAGCTCTTCGCGGCGCACGCGGGCTGCGAGGAGCAGGTCGCGGAGGTCACCGCGGCGGCGATGCGCGGCGAGCTGGACTTCGAGCAGTCGCTGCACGCGCGGGTGGCCCTGCTTGCGGGTCTTGACGCCTCGGTCGTGGACAAGGTCAGGGCCGAGGTGCGGATGACGCCCGGCGCCCGCACCCTGATCCGTACGCTCAAGCGGCTCGGCTTCCAGGTGGGTGTGGTGTCGGGTGGCTTCACCCAGGTCACCGACGATCTCAAGGAGCGGCTCGGGCTCGACTTCGCCTCGGCCAACACCCTGGAGGTCGTGGACGGGAAGCTGACCGGCCGGGTGACCGGCGAGATCGTGGACCGGGCGGGCAAGGCGCGGCTGCTGCGCCGGTTCGCGGCGGAGGCGGGCGTGCCGCTCTCGCAGACCGTGGCGATCGGTGACGGCGCGAACGACCTGGACATGCTGAACACGGCCGGGCTCGGGGTGGCCTTCAACGCCAAGCCGGTCGTGCGGCAGGCCGCCCACACGGCGGTGAACGTCCCCTTCCTCGACACCGTCCTGTACCTGCTGGGGATCACCCGCGAAGAGGTCGAGGCGGCGGACGGCGACGAGGACCTGCTGCACTGAGTGCCGCGTACGGACGGGTTCGTACGGACCGGCTCGTGCGGACGGGTTCGTACGGACCGGGTCCTCACGGCGGCGAAAGGCCCGGTCACCGCGTGGTGACCGGGCCTTCGGCCTGTCCTGTGCCCCGGCCGGGGCTACGGGGTCAGTCGTGCGGGGCCCAGTAGTCGACCAGGGTGCCCACGCCGGGCTCCACGGACTTCCAGGAGCCCGGGACGGAGACGACGGAGAAGGCGGAGGTCGGGAAGCCGCCCTTGTTCATCCGGGCCAGCGCGTCCCCCTCGGCCTGGCCCGCGAGGATCTCGGAGAGCGCGTGCATGCCGGGGTTGTGGCCGATGACGAGGAGGGACCGCACCTCGTCGGGGATCTCGTTGAGCACGGCGATCAGCTCGCCGGGTGAGGCCTCGTAGAGCCGCTCCTCGTACACGGTCCTGGGGCGGTGCGGCAGCTCCTGCACGGCCAGCTTCCAGGTCTCACGGGTCCTGGCGGCGGTCGAGCAGAGGGCCAGATCGAAGGTGATCCCGGTGTCGGCGAGCTTGCGGCCGGCGACGGGGGCGTCCGTGCGGCCGCGCTCGGCGAGCGGGCGCTCGTGGTCGGACACCTGAGGCCAGTCTGCCTTGGCGTGCCTGAGTAGCACGATGCTGCGGGGTGTATCGACGCTCATGGGTTCCAGCTTCCCATGAAACAGGCCGCCGGGCGCAGGGTGTTGACCCGCTCGCGGGCGCGCGCGGTCACCACCTCGCGGGCGCGCGCGGTCAGTGGGGCAGCGACTGCTGGATCTGCTCCAGGAGACGGCCGACCGTGGGGTCGGCACCGGCGGCGGGGCCGCCGCCCGCGCCCGCTATGAGCAGGAAGAGCGCCACGAACGCGGCGACGGGCAGGGCGAGCGCCCACCAGGGCAGCCGGGTGTCGACGCCGCCTGCGGACGGGGACGGGGTCCGGGTGTGCGTACGGGCCGACATGGCCGCCTCCGGGGCTCGGGACGACGTCCGCAGCGGGTGACTGCGGCGTTGTCTCCACGCTACGGAGCGGCGGGGACCCAGCCCATCCGGTGATCCACCTACTTCACCCTGACACTCACCCCCTAGGGGATGGAGGGGTTAACCCCACCACGGGTCGGGCGGTCGGGGATCACGGCGAGGCGATCGTGGCGATGACGGCGATGACGACCGAGATCCCGAGCATCGCGCCGAGCACGAGCAGGAGCTTCTTCTGGCCGTTCTGGGGGTTCGGGTCGAGCACTGGCATGGAGACAGTCTCGCATCTCAGCTTTCGTCCTCGACGGTCCGGTCCCGGGCGGCGAGGGTGCCGATGATCATCTGCGGGATCATCAGCCCGGCCATCAGCGTGAGAGGGAGGCCCCAGCCGCCGCTGTGCTGGTAGAGGACGCCGACGATGAGCGGTCCGGGGATGGAGATGAGGTAGCCGACGCTCTGCGCGAAGGCGGAGAGCCGCACGACGCCGGCGCCGGTGCGCGAGCGCAGCCCGATCATGGTGAGGGCCAGCGGGAAGGCGCAGTTGGAGACGCCGAGGAGCAGCGCCCAGGCCCACGCGCCGGCCGCCGGAGCGAGGTAGAGGCCGCTGTAGCCGACGAGACCGCACAGGCCGAGGGCGACGACGATCGGGCCCTGGGTCTTGAGCCGGGTCGCGAGGCCGGGGATGACGAAGGCGAGCGGCACGCCCATGACCATGGTGACGGCGAGCAGCACACCGGCCGTGCCGGCGGGGACGCCTGCGTCGCGGAAGATCTGCGGCATCCAGCCCATGGTGATGTACGCGCCGGTGGCCTGGAGGCCGAAGAAGGCGCCGAGCGCCCAGGCGGTACGGCTGCGGGTGATCCGGAGCGGCGCGCTCGCGGCCTCCGGGGCGCTCCCCCGGGAGGCCGGCTCCGTCGCAGGGAAGGTCGTCGCCGACCTCGCCCGGTCGCGTACGAGCGGGATCCAGGGCAGGACCGCGAGGGCGGCGAGGACCGCCCAGAGGCCGAGTCCGGCGCGCCAACTGCCGCCGAGCGCCTCGGTCATGGGCACGGTCGCGGCGGCGGCGAGGGAGGTGCCGAGGGCGAGTGCCATCGAGTAGAGCCCGGTCATCGTGCCGACGCGGCCGGGGAAGTACCGCTTGACGATGACGGGCATGAGGACGTTGCTGACGGCGATGCCCATGAGGGCGAGGGCGCTGGCGGCGAGGAAGCCGACGGTGCCGGAGGCGAAGGGGCGGACCGCGAGGCCCGCGAAGATCGCCGCCATGCCGGCGCAGACGACGGCGGAAGGGCCGAAGCGGCGGGCGAGGCGGGGTGCGGTGATGCCGAAGATCGCGAAGCAGAGCGGCGGCACGGAGGTGAGGACGCCGGCCACGCTGCCGCTCATGTGGAGCCCCTCGCGGACCTCTTCGAGGAGGGATCCGAGGCTGGTGATGGCGGGGCGGAGGTTGAGCGCGGCGAGCACGATTCCGACGACGACGAGCCGGGTCACCCAGAGGGCGGGCCGGTCCGGTGCGGGAGAATCCGCGGTGGTGGCGGCCGGGCCGTGGGCGGCTATGGGGACGGGGGTACGGGCCGGTGGTACGGCGGTCGTGAGGGTCTTCGGCTCGTCAGGCATGGCGCCATCATAGAATCATGGGATGATTGGTTGTCCAGTCTGGAACCAATCCGGGTCCCATCCGGATGGGACCCGGTTCTCGTCCGGTTCTCGTCCGGCATCGGCAGGCGTCGTCCTGCCCCGGTCCGGATCTACAGGGAAGGTGCTTCATGGCGCTCGGCTCTCCCCGGCGTTCCGGGCTCTCCGATCAGGTGATCGCCGAGCTGCGGAACCAGATCACCTCCGGTGAATGGCCGGTCGGGTCCCGGATCCCGACCGAACCGGAGCTGGTCGAGCAGCTGGGCGTGGCCCGCAACACGGTGCGTGAGGCGGTGCGCGCGCTCGCGCACAACGGCCTGCTCGACATCCGGCAGGGCTCGGGCACCTACGTGGTCGCGACGAGCGAACTCGCCGGGGTCATGCACCGCCGGTTCGCCGACTCCGACCCCCGGCACATCGCGGAGCTGCGCTCCACGCTGGAGTCCTCGGCCGCCGGGCTCGCGGCGCAGCGGCGCACCGACCGGGACCTGAAGCAGCTGGACGCCCTGCTCGCGGGCCGCGAGGAGGCCTGGGCCTCGGGTGACGCCGAGCGGTTCGTGATCGCGGACGGCGCCTTCCACCACGCGGTGGTGGTCGCCTCGCACAACGAGGTGATGACCGAGCTCTACGCCGACCTCGGCCACGTCCTGCGCCAGTGGCTGCGCGACGACGTGGGCCAGGAGCTGCGGGCGGAGCACCACATGGACCACGCACGCCTCGTGGAGGCGATCCGGTCCGGGGACGCGGAGACGGCGGCGGCGGAGGCGGCGAGCTATCCGTTCATGTGCCTCAGGGACCTGGGACCGGTGAATCCGGGCCACTCAGTCGGGAGCCGGTGACGCGGGAGCCGATGACGCGGGAGCCGGTGAAGCCGGAACCGTTGACACGGGCGGGAGCGGGAGCGGCTCCGGACGCTGCGGCAGGAGCGGAGGCGGGTCGGCCGGCTGGTGCGTGAGCCAGGCGGACCTGACCTCCTTCCAACAACGGCCGGTGAGCTGGGCGTAGGCGGCCGGGCCGACGTCGACGGGCGCGCTGTCGGTGTCCACGTCCCACCAGCGCTCGCACTCGACGTGCAGCCGGACCCGGTCGGTGGTCGGGTACGGGTTCTGGCAGTGGGCGGTGACGCGGGAGCCCTCGACGACCGTGCGGCAGGAGGCCCCGAAGTTCTCGGCGTCCCGGGCCACCGGAGTCGGTATCTCGTCCGCCGGGGCGGGCTCGGCACGGACCTCGGCGGCTATCGCGAGCCCGGTGAGGAGTACGGCGGCCGAGGCGAGAGCGGTGGCCCTGCGGTGCGGCACGCGCATGCCCGCACCTCCTCCCCGTCAGTAGCCGGTATCACGCACTGATCAGTCTGGGCTGGTTCGCCGGAGTTCTCGACTCGGGCGGGGGCCCGCGGACACGCCGAAGGCCGGGCGCCCCCTGACAGGGGCGACCCGGCCTTCCGTACGCCGAACGGGTGAGCGCTCAGGCGCCGATCGCGTGCAGACCGCCGTCGACGTGGACGATCTCGCCCGTCGTCTTCGGGAACCAGTCGGAGAGCAGCGCCACGATGGCACGGCCGGCCGGCTCCGGGTCGGCGAGGTCCCACTCCAGCGGGGATCGGTTGTCCCAGACCGAGGCCAGCTCGGAGAAGCCGGGGATCGACTTGGCGGCCATCGAGCCGAGCGGGCCGGCCGAGACCAGGTTGCAGCGGATGTTCTGCTTGCCCAGGTCCCGCGCCATGTAGCGGCTGGTGGCCTCCAGGGCGGCCTTGGTCGGGCCCATCCAGTCGTACTGCGGCCAGGCGTACTGGGCGTCGAAGGTGAGGCCGACGACCGAACCGCCCTCGTTCATCAGCGGCAGCAGCGCCATCGTCAGGGACTTCAGGGAGAAGGCCGAGACGTGCATGGCGGTGGCGACCGACTCGAACGGCGTGTTCAGGAAGTTGCCGCCGAGCGCGTCCTGCGGGGCGAAGCCGATGGAGTGGACGACGCCGTCGAGACGGTCGCCGAGGTGCTCGCGCACCTGGCCCTCAAGGCGCGCCAGGTGCTCGTCGTTGGAGACGTCGAGCTCCAGGACCTTGACCTTGTCGGGCTCGGGCAGCTTCTTGGCGATGCGCTCGGTCAGCGTCGGCCGGGGCCAGGCGGTGAGGATGATCTCCGCGCCCTGCTCCTGGGCCAGCTTCGCGGCGTGGAAGGCGATGGAGGACTCCATCAGCACACCCGTGATGAGGATGCGCTTGCCCTCGAGAATTCCGCTCATGGTCAGTGACCCATGCCCAATCCGCCGTCAACCGGGATGACGGCTCCAGTGATGTACGAGGCGTCGTCGGAGGCGAGGAACTTCACCGCGGCGGCGATCTCCTCGGGCTGCGCGTAGCGGCCGAGCGGCACCTGGGACACGATGCCCGCGCGCTGCTCCTCGGTCAGCACCGCGGTCATGTCGGTGTCGACAAAACCGGGGGCGACGACATTGAACGTGATGTTGCGCGAGCCGAGCTCGCGGGCCAGGGAGCGGGCGAAGCCGACGAGGCCCGCCTTCGAGGCGGCGTAGTTCGCCTGCCCCGCCGAGCCGAGGAGACCCACGACCGAGGAGATCAGGACGACTCGGCCCTTCTTGGCTCGCAGCATGCCGCGGTTGGCGCGCTTGACGACCCGGAAGGTGCCGGTCAGGTTGGTGTCGACGACCGTGGTGAAGTCGTCCTCACTCATGCGCATCAGGAGCTGGTCCTTGGTGACCCCGGCGTTCGCCACCAGGACCTCCACCGGACCGTGCGTCTCCTCGATCTCCTTGTACGCCTGGTCCACCTGCTCGCCGTCGGTGATGTCGCACCTGACGGCGAGGCAGCCCAGTTCGAGAAGGGCTGCCGGCGGCTCACCGGACCGGTACGTGATCGCGACCTTGTCGCCGGACTCGGCGAACGCGCGGGCGATGGCGAGGCCGATGCCCCGGTTGCCTCCGGTGACGAGAACCGAGCGGCTCAACGGATCACCCTTTCGATCTTTCAACAGCGGTCTGGATACCGAAAACCTATCGGTCCGGTCTTCGGCGCGAGGGATCGGCCCCTGACAGTGGCGTACGAATGTCACTGTCGGGTCCCTACATAAAGCTCTGGGCGTGGCGGCCCGAAGCGCGACATGATCGGGGTCGACCGGTCTCATACGAACAGGAGACAGCTGTGCCCTCTGGGACCCATTCCATCGACGCGGCCTTCACGGCGCTGCCGCTGCGGGCGCTGGCCGACGCCGCGCTGGCACGCGCGCGTGCCCTCGGCTCCGAACACGCGGACTTCCGGCTCGAGCGGGTGCGCAGCGCCTCGTGGCGGCTGCGGGACGCCAAGCCGTCGGGGTCCTCCGACACGACGGACCTGGGCTACGCGGTGCGGGTGGTGCACGGCGGGGCGTGGGGGTTCGCCTCCGGGGTGGATCTGACCATGGACGGCGCGGCGCGGGTCGCCTCGCAGGCGGTCGCCATGGCCAAGCTGTCCGCCAAGGTGATCGCGGCGGCGGGTTCCGACGAGAGGGTGGAGCTCGCCGAGGAGCCGGTGCACGCCGAGAAGACCTGGATCTCCGCGTACGAGATCAACCCCTTCGACATCCCGGACGCCGAGAAGAGCGCGCTGCTCGCCGACTGGAGCGAGCGGCTGCTGCGGGCGGACGGCGTGGCGCACGTGGACGCCTCGCTGATGACCGTCCAGGAGAACAAGTTCTACGCGGACACGGCGGGCACGGTCACCACCCAGCAGCGCATCCGGCTGCACCCGCAGCTCACGGCGGTCGCCGTGGACGGGACGACGGGCGAGTTCGACTCGATGCGGACGATCGCGCCGCCGGTCGGGCGGGGCTGGGAGTACCTGACCGGGACCGGGTGGGACTGGGACGCGGAGCTGGAGTCGATCCCGGGGCTGCTCGCGGAGAAGATGCGGGCGCCGAGCGTGGAGGCGGGGACGTACGACCTGGTGGTCGACCCGTCGAACCTCTGGCTGACGATCCACGAGTCGATCGGCCACGCCACGGAGCTGGACCGGGCGCTCGGCTACGAGGCGGCGTACGCGGGGACCTCGTTCGCCACCTTCGACCAGTTGGGGAAGCTGGCGTACGGCTCGTCGATCATGAACGTGACCGGTGACCGCACGGCCGAGCACGGCCTCGCGACGATCGGTTTCGACGACGAGGGCGTCGAGGCTCAGAGCTGGGACCTGGTGAAGGACGGCACGCTCGTCGGCTACCAGCTGGACCGGCGGATCGCGCGGCTGACGGGCCTCGGCCGGTCGAACGGTTGCGCGTTCGCCGACGCCCCCGGGCACGTGCCGGTGCAGCGGATGGCGAACGTCTCG
This sequence comes from Streptomyces sp. NPDC014870, assembly GCF_043081505.1. Taxonomy (NCBI): domain Bacteria; kingdom Bacillati; phylum Actinomycetota; class Actinomycetes; order Kitasatosporales; family Streptomycetaceae; genus Streptomyces; species Streptomyces sp. NPDC014870. The sequence continues at coordinate 652,924 of NZ_JBIBWQ010000004.1, read as the reverse complement.
CTGCAGCCGGACCCGGGCGGGCTCTCCACCGAGGACCTGATCGGCGGGGTCGAGCGGGGCATCTACGTGGTCGGCGACCGGTCGTGGTCGATCGACATGCAGCGCTACAACTTCCAGTTCACCGGGCAGCGCTTCTTCCGCATCGAGAACGGCCGGCTGGCCGGTCAGCTGCGGGACGTCGCGTACCAGGCCACGACGACCGACTTCTGGGGCTCGATGGAGAAGGTCGGCGGCCCGCAGACGTACGTCCTCGGCGGTGCGTTCAACTGCGGCAAGGCCCAGCCGGGCCAGGTCGCGGCCGTCTCCCACGGCTGCCCTTCCGCCCTCTTCCGGGGCGTCAACATCCTCAACACGACGCAGGAGGCCGGTCGATGAGCCCGCGCCACATGATCTGCCGGGGGTCCGGGGGTCGCCCCCCGGGCAAGCACAGTCTCAACACGACGCAGGAGGCCGGTCGATGAGCTCCCGTTCCACCAAGCCGCACGAGATCGTCGAGCGGGCGCTCGAACTGTCGCGGGCCGACGGCTGTGTCGTCATCGCCGACGAGGAGTCCTCCGCGAACCTGCGCTGGGCGGGCAACGCGCTCACCACGAACGGCGTCACCCGGGGCCGTACGCTCACCGTCGTCGCGACCGTGGACGGCGCGCAGGGCACGGCCTCCGGCGTGGTCTCGCGCGCGGCGGTGACCGCCGAGGACCTGGAGCCCCTGGTGCGGGCCGCGGAGGCCGCCGCCCGGGCCGCCGGGCCCGCCGAGGACGCGCAGCCGCTGGTGGAGGGTGTCGACGCCTCCCCCGACTTCACGGACGCGCCGGCCGAGACGACCTCCGCGGTCTTCACCGACTTCGCGCCCGCGCTCGGCGAGGCCTTCGCCCGCGCCCGGGCCGGTGGCCGCGAGCTCTACGGCTTCGCCCACCACCAGCTGACCTCGACGTACCTGGGTACGTCGACGGGGCTGCGGCTGCGGCACGACCAGCCCAACGGCACGCTGGAGCTCAATGCCAAGTCCCCGGACCGTTCGCGCTCCGCGTGGGCCGGGCGCTCCACGCGGGACTTCAAGGACGTCGACCCGGCGGCCCTCGACGCCGATCTGGCGAAGCGGCTCGGCTGGGCGGAGCGCAGGATCGAGCTGCCGGCCGGGCGGTACGAGACGCTGCTGCCGCCGACCGCGGTCGCCGACCTGCTGATCTACCAGCTGTGGTCCTCGGCGGCGCGGGACGCGGTGGAGGGCCGGACGGTCTTCTCGAAGCCGGGCGGTGGGACGCGCCTGGGCGAGACGCTCTCCCCGCTCCCGCTGACCCTGCGCAGCGACCCGAACGAGCCGGGGCTCGAATCCGCGCCGTTCGTGATCGCGCACGCCTCGGGCGACGACTCCTCCGTCTTCGACAACGGGCTGCCGCTGGCCCGCACGGACTGGGTACGGGAAGGCAGGCTGGAGCACCTGATCACCACCCGGCACACGGCGGGGCTCACCCGGCTGCCGGTGGCGCCCGGTGCGGGGAACCTGATCCTGGAGGGCGGCGGGGAGCAGTCCCTGGAGGACATGGTCGCCGCCACCGGGCGCGGGCTGCTGCTGACCTGCCTCTGGTACATCCGTGAGGTCGACCCGGCGACGCTGCTGTTGACCGGTCTGACCAGGGACGGCGTCTACCTCGTGGAGAACGGCGAGGTGGTGGGTGAGGTGAACAACTTCCGGTTCAACGAGTCGCCGGTGGACCTGCTGTCGCGGGCCTCGGAGGCGGGCCGGACCGAGAAGACCCTGCCGCGCGAGTGGAGCGACTGGTTCACCCGGGCCGCGATGCCGGCGCTGCGCGTGCCGGACTTCAACATGAGCTCGGTCAGCAAGGGCGTCTGACCCCCATAGACTGGGGCACGGCGTGACGACCATCAATCAAGGAGACCGAAGATCGTGACGGACATCGTCGACGAGCTGAAGTGGCGTGGGCTGTTCGCCCAGTCCACCGACGAGGACGCACTGCGCAAGGCTCTCGCGGACGGTCCCGTCACGTTCTATTGCGGCTTCGACCCGACCGCGGCCAGTCTCCACGTCGGTCACCTGGTCCAGGTGCTCACCGTCCGCCGGCTCCAGCAGGCCGGTCACCGGCCGCTGGCGCTGGTCGGCGGGGCCACCGGACAGATCGGCGACCCGCGCCCGACGGCCGAGCGGACCCTGAACGACCCGGAGACGGTCGCGAACTGGGTGAACCGGCTGCGGGGCCAGATCGAGCCGTTCCTCTCCTTCGAGGGGGAGAACGCGGCGGTCATGGTGAACAACCTGGACTGGACCGCGGGCCTGTCCGCGATCGAGTTCCTGCGGGACATCGGCAAGCACTTCCGGGTCAACAAGATGCTGACGAAGGACTCGGTCGCCCGGCGCCTGGAGTCGGAGCAGGGCATCAGCTACACCGAGTTCAGCTACCAGCTGCTGCAGGGCATGGACTTCCTGGAGCTGTACCGGCGGTACGGCTGCACGCTCCAGCAGGGCGGCTCCGACCAGTGGGGCAACCTGGTGGCCGGGCTCGACCTGATCCACCGCCTGGAGCCGGGTGCCGAGGTGCACGCCCTGGCGACGCCGCTGATGGTCAAGGCGGACGGCACGAAGTTCGGCAAGACCGAGGGCGGGGCCGTCTGGCTCGACGCGGAGATGACGACGCCGTACGCGTTCTACCAGTTCTGGCTGAACGTGGACGACCGTGACATCTCCACGTACATGCGGATCCTGTCCTTCAAGTCCCGCGCGGAGCTGGAGGAGCTGGAGCAGCTCACCGCCGAGCGGCCGCAGGCGCGGACCGCGCAGCGGGCGCTGGCCGAGGAGCTGACGACGCTGGTGCACGGCGCCGAGCAGTGCGCGGCCGTCATCAACGCCTCGAAGGCGCTGTTCGGGCAGGGCGACCTGGCCGAGCTGGACGAGGCGACGCTGGCGGCGGCGCTCTCCGAGCTGCCGCACGCGCGCGTGACCGCTCTCGGGCAGGTCGTGGACCTGTTCACCGAGGTCGGTCTCGCGCCGAGCAAGTCGGGCGCGCGCCGCACGGTGAAGGAGGGCGGTGCCTACGTGAACAACGTGAAGGTGACCGCCGAGGACGCCGAGGTGGCGGCGGACGCGCTGCTGCACGGCCGCTGGCTGGTGCTGCGCCGGGGCAAGAAGAACCTGGCGGCGATCGAGCTGGTGGCGGCCGGCGCGGAGGGCTGATCTCCGGAGAGTGACGACACGGCGGAGGCCGGTACGCGCGGGACGCGCGTACCGGCCTCCGTGCTGTCGGGCGCGCCAGGCCCGGCGGATCCGTCAGGCCCGTTGCTTGTTGCCGCGGACCGCGTTCCACAGCATGTCGCCCAGGCCCACCACGACGATCGCGCCGACGAGTTGGAGCAGGTGGCGGGTCCAGTCGATGCCCTTGGTGTCCTCGACGCCGATCCAGCCCGCGACAGCGTTGCCGAGAATGCTGCCGAGAATGCCGAAAATGGTCGTCAGCCACAGCGGGATCTGCTGCTTCCCCGGGATGATCGCCTTGGCGATCAGACCGAGGACGAAGCCCACGATGATTGCCCACAACCAGCTCATGCTCGCCTCCTCATGCGGCGCAATCTGCGCATGTGGGCCCAGTCTCGGCCCATCCGCCATACGGCGCATGTCGGACGGGCCCATACGTGACCCGGCCTCCTCGGCCTGGGACCTCAGGCGTACCGTGGAGACAGGTCCGGAACGGGGAGAGTCCGGCATGGACGCTGGTGGTGGAATGTGATGCGGAAGCATGGCGGAGCCGAGGTCTTCCGGATCACCGGGGCCCGGCAGGGCCTCGCCGAGGACGTGCGGGGCCGGGAGCGGCGGTACGTGATCTCGATGACGGTGCGGACCCTGTCCGTCATCGCCGCGGTCCTCCTGTGGAACGTCGAACGCCACGTGGCCGTGGTGGCCCTGGTACTGGGCGCGCTGCTCCCCTATGTCGCCGTGGTGATCGCCAACGCGGGACGGGAGAAGCCGCCGTCCCTCCCCTCGACGTTCGTGCCCGCGCCGACCCGGCCCGAGCTGCCCACGGGGGACGTCCCGGCGGAACCGCGTACGGAACGCGCACACGGTCAGAGTTGATCATCCCGGCGATCTAAAAGCTCAGGAAAAGCTCAGATCAATCATGAAGTTCCGGTGCACCACACCCGGGTCCCCGTGACATACTTCCTACGCGCTCCGCATCCCCCGTCGGAGCGACGGACCGGTGCCGGGCAGCTCCCCCCGTGGCTGCTCGGCATCGCCATTGCTGGACAATGATCGAATGAGCGACGAGACGCCGATCTGTTCGGCCAAGGGCTGCCGCGCCGACGCGGTGTGGGTGCTGGCCTGGAACAACCCCAAGCTGCACACACCGGAGCGCCGCAAGACCTGGCTCGCCTGCGAGGAGCACCGCGAGCACCTCTCCCAGTTCCTGGGTGTACGGGGCTTCCTGAAGGACGTCGTCCCGCTGACCGAGTGGGAACCGGTCGAGGACTCAGCCGCCGATCGCTGACATCGGGCGGTCGGGCTGCAGGAAGCTCGGGTCGTCCAGGCCCGAGCCCGCCTTCTTGCCCCACATCGCCAGCTTCCAGATCCGGGCGATCTCCGTGTCGGGTGCGTCCGAGCGCAGGGCGGCCCGCAGGTCGGTCTCCTCGGTGGCGAACAGACACGTCCGCACCTGGCCGTCGGCGGTGAGCCGGGTCCGGTCGCAGGCCCGACAGAACGGTCGGGTGACGGAGGCGATGACGCCCACGGTGTGCGGTCCGCCGTCGACGACCCAGCGCTCGGCGGGGGCCGAGCCGCGCTCGTCCGAGCCCTCGGGGGTCAGGGCGAAGCGGGTGCGCAGGGACTCCAGGATGTCGCCGGCGGTGATCATGCCGTCGCGCTTCCAGCCGTGCTGGGCGTCCAGCGGCATCTGCTCGATGAACCGCAGTTCGTAGCCGTTCTCCACGGCCCAGGCCAGCAGGTCGGGGGCCTCGTCGTCGTTGAGCCCGGGCATCAGGACGGCGTTGACCTTCACCGGGGTGAGCCCGGCGTCCCGCGCGGCGGCCATGCCGTCGAGCACGTCGTGGTGGCGGTCGCGGCGGGTCAGGGTCTTGAAGACCTCGGGCCGCAGGGTGTCGAGGGAGACGTTGACCCGGTCGAGGCCGGCGGCCTTGAGCGCGGTGGCCGTCCGCTTCAGTCCGATGCCGTTCGTGGTGAGGGACATCCGGGGGCGGGGCTCCAGGGCCGCGCAGCGCTCGACGATGCCGACCAGGCCGGGGCGGAGCAGCGGCTCACCGCCGGTGAAGCGGACCTCCGTGACACCGAGCTCGGTGACCGCGATCCGTACCAGCCGGACGATCTCGTCGTCGGTCAGCAGATCGGGCTTGGCCAGCCACTGCAGACCCTCCTCCGGCATGCAGTACGTGCACCGCAGATTGCACCGGTCGGTGAGCGAGACGCGAAGGTCGGTGGCCACGCGGCCGTACGTGTCGATGAGCACTGTGGGCCCCCTCCCCTTCGTTCGGTGATTTCTACAGCGAGCCTACGCGAGACCACCGACAACCAGCAGGGGCCGATTGGAACGAGGACCGCGACGGCCGCGTCGTAGGACTCTACGACGCGGCCGTTCCGGTATCGCTCAGCGTGTGCGGGTCAGTGCGCTCCGACGCCGGTGAGGGACTTGACCTCCAGCTCGGCGTACTTGCCCTTGTCCGGCTCCTCCTTGGAGAGGAGCGAGCCGAGCCAGCCGAGCAGGAAGCCCAGCGGGATCGAGACGAGGCCCGGGTTCTCCAGCGGGAACCAGTAGAAGTCCACGGTCTTGAACATCGAGGTGGGCTTGCCGGAGACGACCGGCGAGAAGAGCACCAGGACGACCGAGGAGATCAGACCGCCGTAGATCGACCAGAGCGCGCCCTGCGTGGTGAACCGCTTCCAGAACAGGCTGTAGAGGATCGTCGGCAGGTTGGCGGAGGCGGCGACGGCGAAGGCGAGGGCGACCAGGCCGGCGACGTTGAGGTCGCGGGCGAGCGCGCCGAGGGCGATCGAGACGACACCGATGAGGACGGTCGCCCAGCGGGCCGCGCGGACCTCCTCCTTCTCCGTGGCCTTCCCGCGCCGGATGACGTTGGCGTAGATGTCGTGCGCGAAGGAGGACGACGAGGCCAGGGTCAGGCCGGCGACCACGGCGAGGATGGTGGCGAAGGCGACCGCGGAGATCACCGCGAGCAGAATCGCGCCGCCGGTGGAGTCGGCGCCGCCGCCGATCTCCAGGGCCGCGAGCGGCGCGGCGGTGTTGCCCGCCTTGTTCGAGGCGATGATGTCGCTGTTCTTCAGCAGCGCGGCGGCGCCGAAGCCGAGCACGATCGTCATCAGGTAGAAGGCGCCGATGATGCCGATGGCCCAGTTGACCGACTTACGGGCGGCCTTCGCGGTCGGCACCGTGTAGAAGCGGATCAGGATGTGCGGGAGGCCGGCCGTGCCGAGGACGAGCGCGATGCCGAGCGAGAGGAAGTCCAGCTTCGAGATCCCGGTGGCCCCGTACTTGAGGCCGGGCTCCAGGAACGCCGAGCCCTTGCCGCTGTTGGTGGCGGCCGCGCCGAGCAGGTCGGAGAGGTTGAAGTTGAACTTCAGCAGGATCAGGAAGGTGATCAGGAGCGTGCCCGCGATGAGCAGGACGGCCTTGACCATCTGCACCCAGGTGGTGCCCTTCATGCCGCCGATGGTGACGTACACGATCATCAGGACGCCGACCAGGGCGACGATGGCGATCTTGCCGCCGTCGCTGGTGATGCCGAGCAGCAGTGAGACGAGCACGCCCGCGCCGGCCATCTGGGCGAGCAGGTAGAAGATCGAGACGACGATCGTGGAGGTGCCGGCGGCGGTACGGACCGGGCGCTGGCGCATCCGGTAGGCGAGCACGTCGCCCATGGTGAACCGGCCGGAGTTGCGCAGCGGCTCGGCGACCAGGAGCAGGGCGACCAGCCAGGCGACCAGGAAGCCGATGGAGTAGAGGAAGCCGTCGTAGCCGAAGAGCGCGATGGCGCCCGCGATGCCGAGGAAGGACGCGGCGGACATGTAGTCGCCGGAGATCGCGAGGCCGTTCTGGAAGCCGGTGAACTGGCGGCCGCCGGCGTAGAAGTCGGCGGCGCTCTTGGTCTGGCGGCCGGCCCAGACGGTGATGGCGAGCGTGGCGACGACGAAGGCACCGAAGAGGGTGATGATCAGCGGCCGGTGCTCGGCGGTCGCGTTGCCCGCCGCGAGGAGGAGGGTGGTGCTGTTCACGCGTCGGCCTCCATACGGGACTTGATGGCCTCGGCCTTGGGGTCGAGCCGTGCGGCCGCGTGGCGGGAGTAGAGCCAGGCGATGAGGAAGGTGGTGGCGAACTGGCCGAGGCCGAGGACGAGGGCCACGTTGATGTTGCCGAAGAGCTTGGTGCCCATGAAGCCGCCCGCGTAGTTGGAGAGCAGCACGTACAGCAGGTACCAGGCGATGAAGGCGACCGTCAGGGGGAAGGCGAAGGAACGGTACGTACGGCGCAGTTCGCCGAATTCCGCACTCTCCTGCACCTCGACGAAGGCCTCGGTCGTGGGCTGGACGGGGCCGGCGACGGCGACGGCCTCCGGGCCGTCCGGGGGCGGCGGTGCTTCGGTGACCACGGAATCTCCTTGGGGCGCGGGTGCGGTGGGCATGGACAAAGAGGCCTCACTGGGGTCGGGGACGGTGCTCCGGCCGGAGCTCCTCCCCTGCACAACGGCACGGAGCGCGCGGCGAAGCGGTTCACCGGGAGTGGATCTGCTTCCCCGGTCTGACTGGATATTCCTCCGGATCCACGCCAATCCCTCTCAACTCATTGATGACGCGGGAAGATCAGCGATAACTTCACTCGTCATGCACCTGCCTGTACGCAAACGGCGTACGGGCAGTACAGACGGATGATGTGGAGAACCCATGGCTCATCTGGGATCGAGACGCGGCCGAGTACTCGCTCTGCCCGTCGGTCTCGCGCTGACCGCCTCGCTCGGCTTCCTTCCGGCGGGCGCCTCCGCCGCCGAAGTGAGCGACGGCGCCGCGACGACCGCCGTCTCGACGAACGGCCCCAAGCTGTCGTACGTCGTCAACATCGACGGGGGCCGAGGAACGGCCGCCTCGGTGAAGAAGGCGATAGCCGCGGCCGGTGGCACTGTGGTCATCGCGTATGACCAGATAGGCGTGATAGTCGTCCACTCGCAGAACCCCGAGTTCGCGAAGACGATCCGCAAGGCCCGGGGCGTGGTGTCGGCCGGTTCGACGCGCACGGCCCCGCTCTCCGTCCAGAAGGACACCTCTGTCGGTGAGGGCGGTCAGGCGCTCACCGCCGCCGAGGCGACCTCGTCCGCGGCGAGCGCCACGGACGACCAGGACGCGCTGGAGCCGCTGCAGTGGGACCTGCCCGCCATCAAGGCGGACCAGGCCCACAAGCGGACGCTGGGCAGCAGCAAGGTGACGGTCGCCGTCATCGACACCGGTGTCGACGACACCCACCCGGACCTGGCGCCGAACTTCGACGCCCGCGCCTCGGCCAACTGTGTGACCGGTGCGCCGGACATCACGCCCGGCTCGTGGCGTCCGCAGGCGGGCGAGAGCGACCACGGCACGCACGTCGCCGGCACCATCGCCGCCGCCAAGAACGGCACCGGCATCACCGGTGTCGCGCCGGGCGTGAAGGTCTCGGGCATCAAGGTGTCCACGACCGACGGGTTCTTCTACACCGAGGCCGTCGTCTGCGGCTTCATGTGGGCGGCCGAGCGTGGCGTCGAGATCACCAACAACAGCTACTACACCGACCCGTGGCTGTTCGCGTGCAAGAACGACGAGGACCAGAAGGCCCTGATCGAGGCCGTCACCCGCGCGACCCGCTACGCGGAGCGCAAGGGCACGGTCAACGTCGCGGCGGCCGGCAACTCCAAGATGGACCTGGCGGCGGACGAGCTCACCGACGTCACCAGCCCGAACGACACCACGCCGGTGACGCGGGTCATCGACCCCAAGGAGTGCTTCGACTACCCGGCGATGCTGCCCGGCGTGGTCACCGTCTCCGCGACGGGCGCCAAGGACCTGAAGGCCTCGTACTCCAACTACGGTCTCGGCGTCGTCGACATCTCGGCGCCCGGCGGCGACCGGACCGAGTACCAGACCCCGGAGGCCCCGGCGGTCAACGGCCGCATCCTGTCGACCACGGTCAACGGCGGCTACAACTACAAGGCCGGTACGTCGATGGCCTCGCCGCACGCCGCCGGTGTGCTCGCGCTGCTGAAGTCGACGCACCCGAAGGCGACCCCGGCCCAGCTGAAGGCGATGCTGTACGCGCAGGCCGACGACCGCGCCTGCACCAACCCGTACGACATCGAGGGTGACGGCGTCGTCGACGCGGTCTGCGAGGGCGGCAAGAGCAAGAACGGCTTCTACGGAGCCGGTCTCGTGGACGCGCTCGACGCGGTCAAGCGCCGCTAGGCACGTACGTAGTGCATGAGGAGGGGCCCTGGTGTGGTGCGCCACACCAGGGCCCCTTCGCGTGGCACGGAGTGCCATCATGCGGCTCATGGACACCACGGTGCGTACGGGTACGGAGTTGTTGTGGTCGGCTCTGGGCGGCAATCCCTCGCTGGTCGACAGGGTGGCGTACGGAGGTCCGTCGGGGCTGCTGCCGGCCCGGCTGCCGGTGATGGACCTGGCGCGGGCGGCGGTCGCGGTCGCGGGGCTCGCGGCGGTGGAGCGGGCGGGGCTGCCGGGGCGGGTCCGGGTGGACGACGGGGCGGTCGCCACGGCCTTCGTGAGCGAGCGTCACCTGCTGATCGACGGCAGGTCTCCGGTCTGGTTCGCGCCGCTCTCCCGCTTCTGGCGGTGCTCGGACGGCTGGGTCCGTACGCACGCCAACTACCCGCACCACAAGGCCGCGTTGCTGGCGGCGCTCGGCGTACGGGACGAGTCCGTGGAGGCTCCGGTGGAGGCCGTGGCCGGGGCGCTCGCCGAGCGGACGGCCGCCGAGGTCGAGACGGCGGTGTACGCGGCCGGGGGCCTGGCCGTCGCCCTGCGCACGCCGGAGGAGTGGGCGGCGCACGAGCAGGGCCGTGAGGTGGCCGCCCGCCCACTGCTGACCAGGGAGCGCCTCGACGACGCACCGCCCCGGCGGCGTTCCGGTCCGCTGAGGGTCCTGGACCTGACCCGGGTCATCGCGGGGCCGGTCGCGACGCGGACCCTCGCGCTGCTCGGCGCGGACGTGCTGCGGATCGACCCGCCGGCCCACCCCGAACTGCCCGACCAGCACGCCGACACGGACATCGGCAAGCGGACCGCCGCGCTCGACCTGGCGAGCCCCTCGGACCGGCGGACCTTCGACGAGCTCCTGGACGCGGCCGACGTCCTGGTCACCGGCTACCGCCCGGGCGCCCTGGACCGCTTCGGCCTCCACCGCCCCGGCCTGGTGACCGCCCGGCTCTCGGCCTGGGGCGACTACGGGCCCTGGGGCGAGCGGCGCGGCTTCGACAGCCTGGTGCAGGTGGCGACCGGGATCGCGGCGACCGAGGGGTCGGCGGACGGTCCTGGCGCGCTGCCCGCTCAGGCCCTCGACCACGGCACGGGCTATCTGCTCGCGGCGGCGGTGCTGCGCTCGCTGACCGAGCAGGACCGCGACGGCGGCACGCGTCTCGTACGCCTGGCCCTTGCCCAGACGGGCCACTGGCTGACGCACGGCCTCCCTGGCTACTCCCCCGAGCGGTACCTCACGGAGACCGAGGGACCGCTGGGCCGGCTGCGGCACGCGCTGTCGCCGGTCTCGTACGAGGACGGCCCGACGGGCTGGTCGCGCCCGCCGGGCGTCGCCGGAACCGACACTCCGGAGTGGCTCAGGGCTTGACCAGGACCTTCAGGGCGGTGCGCTCGTCCATCGCCTTGTAGCCGACGGGGACGCCGTCGAGGCCGACGGTCAGGTCGAAGACCGGGGACGGGTCGAGGGTGCCGGCGAGGACGTCCGGGAGCAGCTCGGGGATGTACGCGCGGACGGGGGCGACGCCGCCGCGCAGGGCGATGTTCCGGTCGAACATGACGGAGAGGTCGAGTCCCGTGCCGCTGCCGTGCGGGACGCCGACGTAGCCGATGGAACCGCCGTCGCGGGCGATGGCGACGGCGGTGCGCATCGACTGCTCGGTGCCGACGGCCTCGATGACGGCGTGCGCGCCCTGGCCGCCGGTGAGTTCGAGGACGGCCGCCTCGGCGGCTTCGCCGCGGCCCGCGACGACGTCGGTGGCGCCGAAGGTGCGGGCGATGTCGGTACGGGCGGTGTGGCGGCCGAGCGCGATGATCCGCTCGGCGCCGAGCCGCTTGGCGGCGAGGACGCCGCACAGGCCGACGGCGCCGTCGCCGACGACCGCGACGGTGGAGCCCGGGCGGACACCGGCGCCGAGGGCGGCGTGGTGGCCGGTGCCCATGACGTCGGAGAGGGCGAGGAGGGCGGTCAGGAGGTGGTCGTCGGAGGCGGCCTCCGCGGGCAGCTTGACGAGGGTGCCGTCGGCGAAGGGGACGCGGACGGCCTCGCCCTGGCCGCCGTCGGAGCCTACGGAGCCCCAGAAGCCGCCGCGCGGGCAGGAGGTCTGGAGGCCCTCGGCGCAGTAGTCGCAGGTGCCGTCGGACCAGACGAACGGGGCGACGACGAGGTCGCCCGCGGCGAAGCCGGAGACGTCCGCGCCCGCCTGCTCGACGATCCCGAGGAACTCGTGCCCGATGCGCTGGCCGGGCTGCCGCTCCGACTCGCCCCGGTAGGCCCACAGGTCGCTGCCGCAGATGCAGGCCCGCAGGACCCGCACGACCACGTCGGTGGGGTCCTGGACGACAGGGTCGGGCACGTCCTCCACGCGCATGTCGAACGGGGCGTGGATGGTGGTGGCGCGCATGCGGGGCGGTCCTTGCTGTCGAGCGGTGTCAGGCGGCGGTACTCCGTTCACCGTACGCCTGTGTGAGGACGCCCGTGGTCAGCAGGTACTGGGCGGCGATGTAGGTGGCCATGATCCAGAAGTCGGGGGCGGGCAGCTGGGGCCACTCGGCGATGCCGGTCGCGATGAGGGTGTCGGAGAGCAGGAAGAGCGCGCCGCCCGCGCCGGCGGTGAGGCCGAGGGCGCTGGAGCGGTAGGCCATGGCGGTGAGCAGGAGGGAGTAGCCGGCGACGGGGATGCGCAGGTCGGCGGGGAGGTCGGGCCAGAGCAGAACGACGGTGCCGACGAGGGCGACGGCGTAGAGGCCCCCGAGCGGCACGGACGTACGCCGCCGGCCGAAGAGGGTGAGGTAGCAGACGTGCCCGGCGGCGAAGGAGCCCATGCCGACGAGGAAGGCCCAGTCGGCGTCGAGGAGCAGGAAGACGTCACCGCCCCAGCCGAAGAGCAGCGCGACGATCAGGAGCCTGGGGGCGCCGCGGGTGGCCGCGTACGCGGCGAGCAGCGGCATCAGGAGCGGCTTGGCGATCCGGTGCCCGAGGTCGGCGCCGACGAGGAGGGAGACCAGGTCGACGGCGACGGCGAGCGCGAAGGCGGCGAGCAGGGCGCGCGAGAGCGTGCTGGTCGCGGCGGCGGTGGCGGTACGGGCGCTCACGCGGCGGGCTCCGGGGCGGCGGGGCCGGTGCCCTGGCCCTGCGAGGGCGGCGGCCCGGGCTGCCAGCCCGGTCCCCGGAAGACCCGCCCGGCGCGCTCGCGCCAGCTGGTCGCGGCGCGGACGTCGCGGGCGATGGAGGCGTACTCGTGGGTGGCGACGCGCAGCGGGTTGTAGGTCTCGATGTTCTTGGTGAGCCCGAAGACGGGCTTGGTCGTCTCCCCCACCCAGGAGCCGAACATCCGGTCCCACACGATCAGGATCCCGCCGAAGTTCCGGTCCAGGTAGCCGCCCTGGGAGGCGTGGTGGACGCGGTGGTGCGAGGGCGTGTTGAGGACGTACTCGAAGGGGCGGGGCAGCTTGTCGATGCGCTCGGTGTGGATCCAGAACTGGTACACGAGGTTGATCGAGTAGCAGAACGCGACGGCGGCCGGGTGCACGCCGAGGGCGATCATCGGCAGGTAGAACGGCCAGGACGTCAGGCTGGTCCAGGGCTGGCGCAGCGCGGTGGTGAGGTTGAACTTGCGGCTGCTGTGGTGCACGACGTGGCAGGCCCACAGGACGCGGATGACGTGATGGCCGCGGTGCTGCCAGTAGTAGAAGAAGTCCTGGGCGAGGAGCATCAGCGGGATCGTCCACCAGAGCACCGGGACGCGGAGCGGGGTGAGCTCGTAGACCGCGGTGTAGATGGCGACGATCGGGATCTTCCAGAGGAAGTCGAAGACGAGACTGCCGATCCCCATGCCGAGGCTGGTGGCGGCGTCCTTGGTCTCGTATCCGGCGGCGTCCTCGTCGGGATGGAGCCGGTAGCTGACCATCTCCAGGACGGTGAGCAGGACGAACGCCGGTATGGACCAGAGCACGACATCGGGCAGGTTCGGCATGCCGACGACGGTAGAGGGGGAGGTCGGGGTGCGGCTAGACGCTGTTACCAACAAGTATGCGAGACGACTTGTCAGCAAGCTTTGGCACCTTCCGACAAGGGCGGTCGGCGTACGATCGGGTGGACGGCGGCCACTGGGGGAGGAACTCCGTTGCAGGGACTGGAAGTTGCCGTGGCGCGACTGGCGGGAACCGTACTGGGTGCGGTCGTGAGGTCCGTGGTGACGCCACGCAAGGGTGCCGGGCTCGTCGACTCCCCCCTCCGCCCGCTCCCCCGGCCGGCGAAGCCCGACCGCCTGGCGAAGGTCCTGGGCACGCGCCTGGCCTCCGGCTCGTACGCCGCTCTCCCCGAGCACGAACGCCTGGCGGCGATCGACGGCGTACGGGACACCTTCGCGGCGGCGGGGCCGGTGGACGCGGAGCGGATGTTCGCGGTGGGCCTGGATCCGGAGCGGCTGCGCGGCGAGCTGGCTGCCCCCGACGGGGGCCTGGCCGGACGGACCCTGGAGCTGTACGACGACCTGCTCGGTCTCTGCTGCACCCATCTCGTGGAACAGCTGACGGCCGAGCCTTCGTTCGCGGCGCGGGCGGCGGTGGAACAGGTACGGGTCTCGGGGCGGACGCGGGACGCGGTGGACGCGCTGCTCGCGGATCGCGCCTCCCCGGTGTCGGTGGCACTCGCCTTCGAGCAGCGATACGCCGACTACGTGGCGGCGACCCACGGGCGCCTGGAGCTGTTCGGCCTGACGCTGGGCCGTTCGGCACGCGAGTGGCCCCTGGACACCGCGTACATCAGCCTCGCGGTCAGCGGCGGCGGGGAACGGGAGATCCTCGGGCTCCCGCACACCGGCACGACGGCCGTGACCGCGGAGGCGGCCTTCGCGATGACCGACCGGCTCCTGTTGCGGGGATCCGCCGGCTCCGGCAAGAGCACCCTCGTGCAGTGGCTGGCCCTCAACGCGGCCCGCCGGTCCTTCGCCGGCGACCTCGCGGACTGGAACCGGTGCGTGCCGTTCGTGCTGCGGCTGCGCGCCTTCACCACCGCCGACGCGCTGCCCGCGCCCGAGGAGTTCCTGCGCGCGAGCGGCGTACCGCTGACCGCGCCGCCCGGCTGGACGGAGGACCTCCTCACCGGCGGCCGGGCGCTGATCCTCGTGGACGGCGTGGACGAGGTCCCGGTACGGCTGCGCAACCGGACCGAGACATGGCTGCGCAACCTGGTCACCGCGTACCCGGAGGCCCGGTACGTGGTGACCACCCGGCCGTCTGCCGTGCCCGATGAGTGGCTGTCCCGCCAGGGATTCGCGGCGCACACGCTGCTGCCGATGGACGGCGACGACATCCGGGCGTTCGTCGCGCACTGGCACGACGCGGCCCGCCTGGAGTGCGCCTCGGACGAGGAACGGGCGCAGCTGGACACCTACGAGACCGCGCTGCGGCAGGCCGTCGGCAGCCGCCGCGACCTGGCCCGGCTCGCCACCAACCCGCTGATGTGCGCCCTGTTGTGTGCCCTGAACCGGGACCGCCGGATGCAGCTGCCCCGGGCCAGGAAGGAGCTGTACGACGCGGGACTCGACATGCTGTTGGTGCGCCGGGACACCGAGCGGGAGATCTGCGGCGTCGAGGGCGTGGACCTGACGCGGGAGGAACAGACGTCGCTGCTGCAGCGGCTGGCGTACTGGCTGATCCGCAACGGTCAGGCGGAGGCGGAGCGAGCCGACGCCGAGGAGATGGTCGCGGAGTGGCTCACGGCGATGCCTCAGGTCAGGGGCGACGCGGCGCAGGTCTTCGCGCATCTGCTGATCCGCAGCGGCCTCTTGCGCGAGCCGGCTCCCGGCGCGGTGGGCTTCGTGCACCGCACGTTCCAGGACTACCTGGGCGCGAAGTCGGCGGTGGAGGCCCGAGACATCGGCGTACTGGTGAAGAACGCGCACGACGACCAGTGGGACGACGTCGTCCAGATGGCCGTGGGCCACGCACGACCGGAGGAACGCGCCCGGCTGCTGAAGCAGTTGCTGAAGCGGGCCGACCGTGCGCCGAAGCTGCGCCACCGGCTCGTGCTGCTGGCCGCGGCCTGTCTGGAGCACGCGCCGGAACTGGATCCGACGGTGAGGGATCTGGTGGAGGTCCGGACCCGGCAGCTGCTCCCGCCGCGCGACCTCAACGCCGCCGAGGAGCTGGCCAAGGTCGGGGAGCTGGTCCTGCCGCTGTTGCCGGGGCCGGCGGAGCTGGACAAGGAGAGCGCGTCGGCCGTGGTGCGGACGGCCGCGCTGATCAAGGGGGACGCGGCGTTCGAGGTGGTGGCGCGGTTCCGGGAGGACAGTCGTCTCCTGGTGCCGTTCCAGGTGTCACAGGCCTGGTCGTCGTTCGACACCGAGCGGTACGCCCGCGAGGTCCTCTCCGCGAGCCCGTGGGAGGAGGACTTCCTGCATGTGCAGTCGGCCGAGCAGCTCGCGGCGCTGAGGCTGTTGCCGCGCACGCACAGCGTCCATCTCGCCGGACCGTACGCGGACCTGTCGCCGCTGCACGTCGTCGAGGACCTTCAGCGCGTGTTCTTCTTCGAGAACACCGCCTTGACCGACCTCGGCCCTCTCCGGCGGTTCACCGGTCTCCGGTACGTCGGTCTGAGCCGCAGCCCGCTCCTGACGGACCTTTCGCCGCTGGCCCGGCCGGGGCTCGAGCACCTCTCGCTGTACGAGCTGCACCCCGAGCTCTCCGTCGAGCCCTTGCGCGACATGCCGGACCTCTCCAGCTTCGCG
This sequence comes from Streptomyces sp. NPDC014870, assembly GCF_043081505.1. Classification (NCBI taxonomy): domain Bacteria; kingdom Bacillati; phylum Actinomycetota; class Actinomycetes; order Kitasatosporales; family Streptomycetaceae; genus Streptomyces; species Streptomyces sp. NPDC014870. The sequence continues at coordinate 636,706 of NZ_JBIBWQ010000004.1, read as the reverse complement.
CTGGGACACCCCCTGCTGATCGAGAGCCTGACCGAACTGCCCCTCGGGCCCGCACTCAGCCACCTCTCCCTGGGATCGCAGACGCGCTACGTCGAACTCGCCGGCATCGAGCGCTGGCCGCGGCTGGTCAGCCTCTCCCTCTTCGGACAGGCGCAGCTGAGGCAGCTCGTCGCCCTGGCGGCACCGCCGAGACTGGAGTCGTTGCAGCTGTCCGACCTGACCGACCCCGATCTCGCCTCGCTCGCCGCCCTGCCGGACTTGCGCGGGCTGTTCCTGATCCGCTGCGAGATCCCCTCCCTCGCGCCCTTGCGCGACCACCCCGCGCTCGGCCTGATCCGGCTCTGGCAGTGCACGACGCCGGACGGCGCGCCCATCGACCTCTCCCCCCTCGCGGACCGCGAAGACCTCACGTTCACCGTGTCCCCCGAGACGCGACTGCTCGGCGAGGAGCTGTTCGGGCCCGGCCGCGTCAGGCGGGACTAGGGTCTTTCGTTTGGATCAGGCCGGATCAGGGAGCGGGGTCCGGTGCATGGGGTCTCCCCAGGCCCTCTGGGCCTAGGGGACGGATCGCAAGGCGGAGGAGGGAGTCAACGCGGAGCGTTGGCGACCGACGACAACGCGGCTGGGGGTACCCCCTGCTCGAAGAGCTTGGGGGAGCGGTGCCAGGGCCCGCGAGCCCGGCATGATCCGAACGAAAGGCCCTAGATCCCCGCCGCCCCCAGCAGCGAGCCCGCCCCGTAGGTCACCGCCATCGCGAGGGCGCCGCCGGCGGTGTTGCGGAGGATGGCTCGGGCGGGTGGGGCGGCGCCCAGGCGGGCGCTCCACCAGCCGGTGAGGGCGAGGGCGGCGAGGACGGAGAGGACCGTGATCCAGAGGCGGTCGTCGGCGGGCGGGAGGACGATCGCGAACAGCGGGAGCAGGGCCCCGACCGTGAAGGCGAGGAAGCTGGCGACGGCCGCGTGCCAGGGGTTGGTGAGGCTGTCGGGGTCGATGCCGAGTTCGACGCGGGCGTGGGCGCGCAGGGCGTCGCGTTCGGTGAGCTGTTCCGCGGCCTCGCGGGCGATGTCCGCGCTGAGGCCGCGGCGGGCGAGGAGCTCGGTGAGTTCGGCGAGTTCGGCCTCGGGCCGCTCGCGCAGTTCGCGGCGTTCCTGGGCGAGCGCCGCCTGCTCCGAGTCGCGCTGGGTGGAGACCGATACGTACTCCCCCGCCGCCATCGACATCGAGCCCGCGAGCAGGCCCGCCAGGCCGGCCGTCAGGAGCGCGGCCTGCGACTGCGTCGCGCCCGCCACGCCGACGACGAGGCCCGCCGTGGAGACGATGCCGTCGTTGGCTCCGAGCACGGCGGCCCGGAGCCAGTTGAGACGGGCTCCGAGGCCGCCGCCGTGGGCTTCGGTGTGGGTGGGGGCGTCAGTCACCCGGGGAGGGTCTCACCCCGGCCGTCACCAGACCCGGACCGACCCGCCCGGGGCGAAGGCGGGGCTCGTCGCACCCGCGGGGACCTCCTTCAGGGGCTCCGCGATCTCCTCGACGGTCGGGCCGTGCACGGCCGCAAGTGAGTCGAGGAACGGCAGGTCGAAGCCGTAGACGCGGGCCGCGTTGCCGCCGACCATCGCCGCGACCTCCTCCCGCGGCAGTCCCGCGTAGGCGATGCGGAGGCCTTCGCGGGAGTACGGCGTCGTGCCCTCGTCGTGCGGGTAGTCGCTGCCCCACATGATCTTGTCGAGGCCGATCCGGTCGCGCAGCGGCACCTCGTGCGGGCGCATGAAGCTCGCCCCGACGAAGCAGTTGTCGCGCCAGACCTCGGTCGGGCCGCGGCCCATCGACTCCGCCAGACCCGCGCCGAACTTCGACTCCGCCGTGGCTGCCCTGGCGGACGCCGCGACCAGCCGGCCGTGGTAGTAGTCCAGCATCTCCAGGACGCCCGGGATCCAGCCCGAACCCTGCTCCGTCAGCACCAGCTTCAACGACGGGTGGCGGCGGAACGCGCCGCCGAACACCAGGTGCCAGAGCGCCCGGTGGGAGAACCAGGTCGTCTCCACCATGAACACCGCGCGCGCCGCCGGTTCGTCGCCGAGCGGCGGCGAGGCGGAGCCGCCGTGGTGGTTGACCGGGACGTCCAGCTCGGCGCAGACCGCCCAGATCGGGTCGTACGTCTGCGAGTACAGCTCCGGGATCCCGCTGCCCGGCGGGGCGCCCGGCAGGAGGATGCCGCCGGTGAGGCCGACCTCCTTGGTGCGGCGGATCTCCCGTACCGCCTCGTCGACGTCGTTGAGCAGGATCTGCGCGACGCCCGCGCGGCGGCCCGGCGCGTCCGCGCAGAAGTCGGCGAGCCAGCGGTTGTGCGCGCGCAGCCCCGCCCAGCGCTGCTCGAACTCCTCGCGCGTCGGCGCGGGCGCCATCAGCGAGGCCGAGGGGAAGAACGGCGGGATGGTGTTGGGGAAGACGACCTCGGCGACGATGCCGTCCTCCTCAAGCTCGCGCAGCCGGCGGGCGGAGTTCCAGTTGCGGTCGGCGGTGTCGGCGAGCAGGTCCTCGTACGGGTTGACGTAGCCGGCCGCCCAGGCGTCGAAGGCGTCGTGGTGCTTCTTCTCCAGGTACGGCCTGTAGTCCAGGAGGTCGGCGCCCGCGTGGCAGTCCGCGGAGACGACCGTGTAGCGGTCCATGTGGTCCGTACGGTCCATCAGTTCACCCCCAGCACCGGGAAGTCGTGGTCCGTCAGCCAGTGGCGGCCGACCTCGCGCGAGCGCGCCCAGGAGGCTTCGACCGCCGTCTGGTCGGGCGACTGGCCGAGTTCGGCGGGGGTCGGGCCGATACGGCGGGCGAGCGGGGCGAGCGCCTCGGTGTCGAAGCCGAAGACCTCGGCCGCCGCGAGGCCCAGCATCCGCCGGGTCTCCTCCACGGGGATGTCGTGGAAGGTGTTCCGCAGCCACGCGCGCGTGTTGGGCCAGGTCCCTTCGGGGTGCGGGAAGTCCGAGCCCCACAGGATGTTGTCCACGCCGATCTCGTACCGCTGCGCCAGCTCGCGCCGCTTGGTGTTGGTGGCGCAGACGAAGACCTGGCGGTCCAGGTACTCGCTCGGCGGCCGCTTCAGCTCCGCGAACGGGGAGAGCTTCTTGCCGCCGTGGGCGCCGAGGTAGAGCCGGTCCATGAACCAGAGCAGGTTCGGCAGCCACCAGCAGCCGGACTCGGCGACGCCGAACCTCAGTCCCGGGTGCCGCTCGAAGACGCCGGACCAGAGCAGGAACCACAGCGGCCTGGCCGGCCACCAGGTGACCTCGCTGACGTAGATGCCGAGGTGGTCGCCGTACTCCTCGCGCGGCGCGGCGCCGGAGTGGGTGACGAGCGGCATCCCGGTCTCGGCGGCCGCAGCCCAGACCGGGTCGTAACGCCGGTCGTGGTAGGGCTCCTTGTCCACCCACATGGACGGGATCATCAGCGCCCCGAGGCCTGACTCCTTGGCCCGGTGGATCTCGGCGACGACCTTCGACGGCTCGGCGGTGATCGGCAGCAGCGCCACCCCGCAGTGCCGTTCGGGGTTCTGTCCGACGAACTCGGCGAGCCAGCGGTTGTGCGCCTGCGCGCCCGCCATGCCGAGGTCCGGGTCCTGGTCGCCGGAGAGCCCGAGGCCGACCCCGAAGGGCGCGGCGGTCTGACTGTCGACGGCGTCCGCGTCGGGGAAGACGACCTCGGCCGCCACCCCGTCGCCGTCGAGCTCCTTGAGCCGCTGGGCGGCGTCCCAGCCGCCCCGCAGCCCTTCCTCGTTGTCGCTGAACCACTTGTTCGCGAAGTCCTCGTTGCGTACCCCGAGCCGGGTCATGGCTTCACGGCGGGCCTCGCGCCCGGCGAGGAACTCGTCGAAGTCGCGGTGGAACCGGGGGTCGAGATAGGGCCGGTAGCGCTCGGTGGGCAGTCCGGCGTGACAGTCGGAGGAGATGATCAGATACGGGTCCTCATAGCTCATGGTCCAAGCCCCTCAGAAGACGTGTCAGACGTGTCGGACGAGTCGGTCGAGTCAGTCGAGGATGAAGCTCTCCAGGTAGGACGGGTTGGCGCGGTCGAGCATCGACTGCGAACGCGCCCGGATCTGCCGGTCGCTGTGCTCGCTCGCCGGCAGCATCCAGAACCGGTCGGACCGGATGCCGTCGACGACGTGCTCCGCGACCTCTTCGACGGGTGTGAAGGCGACCTCGTGTCCGGCCTCCTTCATCGCCGCCTCCCACTGGTCGAGGCTGCGGTACGGGCTCTTGCGCGGCCGCTCCTTGGCGTACCGCTCGGGCCGGTTGCGGTGCGACTCCCACAGCCCGGTGCGCAGCATGTGCGGGCCGGGGAAGAGCACGGACGCCCCCACGCGCGCGTGCTCGGCCCGCAGGTGGGCGTAGAGCGACTCGGTCATGGTGACGACGGCCGCCTTGGTGACGGCGTAGACGGAGGCGGTGGGCAGCGGGGCGATGCCGCCGTCGCCGGAGGAGGTGTTGACGACGTGTCCGGGCTCGCCGCCGGCGATCATGCGCGGGACGAAGGCCTGGATGCCGTGGAAGACGCCCCAGACGTTGACGGAGAAGGCCCATTTCCAGTCGTTGGGCTCGTGCTCCCACATCCGGCCCTCGGCGCCCGAACCGACGCCCGCGTTGTTGCAGAGGACGTGCACGGCGCCGAAGGCGTCGTACGCCGCGTCGGCGAGGGCGCGTACGGACGCGGCGTCGCTGACGTCGACGGTGCGGGCGAGGACCTGTGCCCCGCCCTCGACGAGTTCCTCGGCGGCCTTGGCGAGCGCGGCCTCCTCCACGTCGCCGAGGACGACGGCGAGCCCCTCGGCGGCGAAGCGGCGGGCCATCGCGAGTCCGATGCCGCTCGCCGCGCCGGTGACGACCGCGACCTGCCCCTGGCGCAGCTCCATCACACGCTCCCTTCCGGCGGGCCGTCGAGGATCTGCTGCGGGTCGTCGTAGCGCTGGTGGATGTACGGCAGGAGCGCCTGGGCGCTCACCCGTTCCGCCACCCGGCCCTTCTGGTCGGTGGTCTTCTCGCCGATGGTGATCTCGACGACCCGGCGGACGGGGAGGTCGGCGACCGGGTCGTACATCGACTCGCGGAGCACGATGTCGCCGGTGATCCGCTCCAGCCTGCGGATCTTCTCGTTGCGCAGGCAGTGGACGAGGACGGGGTCGGCGTCGAACCCCGTGCCGTCCACGCCCGGCAGGAACTTGAAGTAGAAGTCGGTCTTCTCGGTCGGCTCGGGGAGCGGAAGCGGTCCGGAGACCGCGCCGCGCACCTCGACGAAGTCGATGCCGTGCCGGCCGAGGGCGGCGCGGACGACGAGTCCGTCGCGTTCGACGACGACCTGGCCGAGCTTCTTCGGCTCGCCGAAGACCTCGCGGCCGCCGATGAGGGCCCGCTCCAGGGTCATCGGCATGACCAGCGGGTACCAGCCCTCCTGGTCGCCGTGGGCGGCGGCCACCGCGACCGAGCCGGCGCCGAGGGGGTAGCCGGGCAGGTCGACCTGGGAGATGTTGGCCCGTACCAGGGGCCGCTCGGTGGGTTTGAGCGGCGGCGGCAGGACCGCCGCGACCACGTCCGGATCGGTCTCCCAGACGGCGACCACTCCGGTGGACCAGATGTCGGGAAGCTTGCTGCTCTTGGCGCGGGCCGCCGAGATCTCGGCGTCGGTGCGCGCCCCGTACCGTACTCGTGCCATGACGTACCGCCCTTCAAGGACTTCAGGGACTTCAGGGACCGTCGGCCTGTAACACAGTTACACCGGCGGCGATGAAGGGTAAAGAGCCGTGCACACGGAAGAAGCGGACGGAAGAGGCGCACGAACGAAGCGCACGGACGAAGCGGACGGAAGCAACGGCGGAGGAACGGGGGAACGCATGGCGCGCAGCGCACTCACCCGCGAGGAGGTCCTGACGGCCGCCGCGGCGCTGGTGAAGCAGCACGGCCCGGACGCCCTCACCATGCGCAAGCTCGCGGCCGAGCTGGGCACGGCGGTGACCTCGATCTACTGGCACGTCGGCAACCGCGAGTCGCTCCTCGACGCGCTGGTCGAGCGGACGGTCGCCGATCTCTCGGCGATCGGCGCGCGCGGCCGCACCCCCGTCGAGCGGATCGTCTCGGTGGCCCGCGCGCTCCGCCGCGAGCTGCGGGACCGGCCGCACCTGGTGGCGATGGTCCACGAACGCGGCCTGACGGAGCGGATGTTCCTGCCCGCCCAGCGCGCGCTGGCCCACGAGGTGCACGCGGCCGGGCTGCGCGGCGCGCGGGCGGCGGAGGTGGTCCGGGCGGTCCAGGTCCAGGTCGTCGGCTACGTCCTGGTGGAGCGCAACCGCGAGCGGGCCCCGGTCCAGTCCCCCGCCGAGGAGGAACTCTGGGAGGGCGCGACGAGCGACCCGGACGACCCCGCCCTCGCCCGCGCGCTGGCCCGCCCGATCGACACCGAGCGCCTCTTCACCACCTCCGTACGGGCCCTGGTGGAGGGCCTGTTGGCCGCCCGCGGCGCCGGTCCCGAGAGCCTCCGGGCGTCAACCTGACGGCGACCGCGAGGGGTGACCGGGGCACCGGGGGACGGGGGTGTCGGTGGGGGCCCGTATTCTCAGTGACCATGCTCGACGACCGTACGACAGCAGCAGCGTGGCCGACCGCCTACCCACAGGGGTACGCGGTCGTCGACGTGGAGACCACCGGACTCGCCCGCGACGACCGGATAGTGTCGGCTGCCGTCTACCGCCTGGACGCCCAGGGGAACGTCGAGGACCACTGGTACACGCTGGTCAACCCGGAGCGCGACCCCGGCCCGGTGTGGATCCACGGGCTCACCCGGGACCTGCTGGAGGGCGCGCCGCTCTTTCCCGAGATCGCCGCGGAGTTCTCCGCGCGGCTCGACGGCCGGGTCCTGGTGGCGCACAACGCGCTCTTCGACTGGTCGATGATCGCCCGCGAGTACGCGCGGGCCGACCGCACCGCGCCCGTGCGGCAGCGGCTGTGCACCATCGCGCTGGCCAAGGAGCTGTCGCTCCCGCTGCCCAACCACAAGCTGGAGTCGCTGGCCGCGCACTTCGGCGTGGTCCAGCAGCGCGCGCACAACGCGCTGGACGACGCGCGGGTGCTCGCCGAGGCGTTCCGGCCGAGCCTGCACACGGCGGCCGAGCGGAACGTCCGGCTCCCGCTCCTGGAGTGCCGGCCGCTGACCGAGTGGGTCTCCACGCCCGCCCCGGCCCGGATCGGCCACCAGGCCTCGTACGCCGGGAACAGCTGGCGCCCCACGCGCAAGCGCCCGCCCTGCCCGTACCCGAACCCCGGACGCTACGAAGCGGACAAACCACTCAAGCAGGGCATGCGGGTGGCGTTCTCGGGCGACACGTCCATCGACCGCGAGCTCCTGGAGGACCGCGCGGTCGAGGCGGGTCTCCATGTCGCCACCAGCGTCTCCCGGCTGACGAGCCTGCTGGTGACGAACGATCCGGACTCGGCCACCTCCAAGACGGTGAAGGCGAAGTCCTTCGGCACCCCGATCGTCGACGAGGCCGCCTTCACCCAGCTGCTGCGGGACGTGGCCCCGGCAGACGGGTGACGCGCCGGGCGTGCCGCCCGCGGCTCGTCCGCCGCGGGCCGCACCCTGTGGCGCATGGCACGTTGCGAGGTCTGCGGAAACGATTACGGCATGTCCTTCGAGGTGCACGCGCAGGGCGCGGTGCACGTCTTCGACTGCTTCTCCTGCGCCATTCACCGCATGGCGCCCATCTGTGAGCACTGCCGGGTCCCGATCATCGGCCAGGGCGTCGAGGTCGAAGGGAACTGGTACTGCGGGGCGCACTGCGCCCGCGCGGAAGGAAAGGTGGGGATCGTCGACAGGGTCTGACCACAACCCCCGTGCGTGCACCCCATGACCACAGTTGTACGGTCATGGGGTGTACCGCTTCCTGTTGTCCCGGCAGTGGGTGATCCTCACCCTCGTCGCCCTCGTCCTCGTCCCGACGATGATCGAGCTGGGCTTCTGGCAGTTCCACCGGCACGAGCGCCGGGTCGCCCAGAACGCCCTGATCGCGGACAACCTCCAGGCGGAGCCCGTCGCCGTCGAGAAGCTGACCTCCCCGGGCCACACGGTCCCGCGCGCCGACTACTGGCGTACGGTCACGGCCACCGGCACCTTCGACCCCGCGCACGAGGTCGTCGTCCGCCGCCGCACGAACGCCGACGACCAGCAGGGCCACATGGTGCTCACCCCGCTGCTCCTGAAGGACGGCCGGGCCGTCGTCGTCAACCGCGGCTGGGTCCCCGCCGCCACGGACCAGAAGGCCTACCCCGAGGTGCCGCCCGCGCCCAGGGGCGAGGTGACCGTGACCGGCCGGCTCAAGGCCGACGAGACGACCGGCGCCAGCGGCATCAAGGACCTGCGCGGCCTTCCGGACCGCCAGGTGATGCTGATCGACAGCGCCCAGCAGGCGGAGCTGTCCGGCCTCACCGTGCTCGGCGGATACGTCGAGCAGACCGCTCCCGAAGCGCCCGGCGGCTCCCCCGAGCTGGTCCCCGAGCCGGACCACGACTCGATCGGCGCGCACATGGCGTACGCCGTTCAGTGGTGGCTCTTCACAGCCGGTGTGCCCGTCGGCTGGGTGATCCTGGTGCGCCGCGAGAAGCACGATCAGGAGGCCGCGGCCCGTACGGACGGCGGCGCGGGGGCTCCCGAACCCGAGCCTGCAGCGGTGTAGGCCACAGCGCCCCTCTGATTGACCGTCGTCCCGCGCGGGAACACGCCAAAGCGTGACGCAACGTATCGACGACTACGCCCTCATCGGCGATCTCCAGACCGCGGCGCTCGTCGGACGCGACGGGTCGATCGACTGGCTGTGTCTGCCGCGCTTCGACTCGGCCGCCTGCTTCGCCGCGATCCTCGGCGACCAGGAGAACGGCCACTGGCGGATCGCCCCCACCGGCGCCACGACCTGCACCACCCGGGGCTACGCGGGTGACTCGCTGGTCCTGGAGACGTACTGGGAGACCCGCACCGGCACCGTGAAGGTCGTCGACTTCATGCCGCAGCGCGACGCGTACCCCGATGTGATGCGGATCGTGGAGGGCGTCAGGGGCAGCGTCGAGATGAGCGGGGTGCTCAGGCTCCGCTTCGACTACGGCTCCATCGTGCCGTGGGTGCGGCGCAGCGACGGCCACCGGGTGGCCGTCGCCGGTCCTGACTCGGTCTGGCTGCGCAGCGAGCCGCCGGTGAAGACCTGGGGGCAGCAGTTCTCCACCTGCTCCTCCTTCACCGTCGACGCCGGCCAGAAGGTCGCGTTCGTGCTCACCTGGCACCCCTCGCACGAACCGCGTCCCGACCTGATCGACCCGTTCGGCGCCCTCGACGAGTGTCTGACGGACTGGCGGGACTGGGCGGCGCGCTGCGCGTACGAGGGCCCCTACCGACAGGCGGTGCTGCGCTCCCTGCTGACCCTCAAGGCGCTCACCTACGCGCCGACCGGCGGCATCATGGCCGCCGCGACCACCTCGCTGCCGGAGGAGCTGGGCGGCGTACGGAACTGGGACTACCGCTCCTGCTGGCTGCGCGACTCGACGCTCACGCTCGGCGCGCTCCTCTCGGCCGGATACGTCGACGAGGCGGCGGCCTGGCGCGACTGGCTGCTGCGGGCGGTGGCGGGCGACCCGGCCGATCTCCAGATCATGTACGGGCCGGCCGGCGAGCGGCGGCTGCCGGAGATGGAGCTGTCCTGGCTGCGCGGCTACGCCGAATCGGCGCCGGTCCGGGTCGGGAACGCGGCGGTGGACCAGTTCCAGCTCGATGTGTACGGCGAGGTCATGGACTCGCTGCACATGGCCCGGCAGGCCGGGATCCCGCCCGGGGACCATGCCTGGAACCTCCAGCTGAGCCTGCTCGGCTTCCTGGAGTCGACCTGGCGGGATCCGGACGAGGGTCTCTGGGAGGTGCGCGGGGCGCGCCGCCACTTCGTGCACTCCAAGGTGATGGCCTGGGTGGCCGCCGACCGGGCGGTGCGCACGCTGGAGGCCGACCCCTCGCTGCGCGGCGATCCGGCGCGCTGGCGGGCGATGCGGGACGAGATCCACGCGGAGGTGTGCGCCAAGGGGTACGACCCCGTGCGCAACACCTTCACCCAGTCCTACGGCTCGCGGGAGCTGGACGCGGCGACACTGCTGATCCCCCGGGTCGGGTTCCTGCCGCCGGACGACCCCCGGGTGGTGGGGACGGTCGACGCGGTGCGGGCGGAGCTGACGCACGGCGGTTTCGTCCGCCGCTACAGCACCGAGGGCGGTTCGGTCGACGGCCTGCCCGGCGGCGAGGGAACGTTTCTCGTCTGCTCCTTCTGGATGGCGGACGCGCTGCGGATGACCGGCCGGGAGGCCGAGGCCCGGGAGTTGTTCGAGCGGCTCCTTCAGCTCCGTAACGACGTCGGGCTGCTGGCGGAGGAGTACGACCCGGTGGCGCGGCGTCAGCTGGGCAACTTCCCGCAGGCGTTCAGCCACATCGGTCTGGTCGGGACCGCTCTCGCGCTGGCCGAGGAGGACCCGGCAGGATAGGGCCATGGATCTTGGACTGAAGGACCGTGTGTACGTGGTGACCGGCGGGACCCGGGGGCTCGGCCGTGCCTCGGCCGAGGCGCTGCTCGCCGAGGGTGCGAAGGTGCTGGTCACCGGGCGCGAGGAGAAGACGGTCGCCGAGGCGGTCGCGGAGCTGGGCCCGGACGCGGCGGGGCTCGCCGCCGACAACGCGGACCCGGAGGCGCCCGCCCGGCTGATCGCGGAGGCGCGGTCCCGCTTCGGGCGCTTCGACGGCATCCTGGTGAGCGTGGGCGGCCCGGCCCCCGGCTTCGCCGCGGACAACACCGACGAGCAGTGGGCGGCCGCCTTCGACAGCGTCTTCCTCGGGGCGGTACGGATGGCCAGGGCGGCGGCGGAGGCGCTGTCCGAGGGCGGGGTCATCGGCTTCGTCCTGTCGGGCTCGGTCCACGAGCCGATCCCGGGCCTGACGATCTCCAACGGGCTGCGCCCGGGCCTCGCCGGTTTCGCCAAGTCCCTCGCGGGCGACCTGGGCCCGCGGGGCATCCGGGTCGTCGGCGTGCTGCCGGGCCGGATCGACACCGACCGGGTGCGGCAGCTTGACGCCCTGTCGGGCGACGCGGACGCGTCCCGGACGGCGAACGAGTCCCGCATCCCGCTGCGGCGCTACGGCACCCCCGAGGAGTACGGCCGCACGGCGGCGTTCCTGCTGTCGCCGGCGGCCTCGTACGTGACGGGCGTGATGGTGTCGGTGGACGGCGGCGCGCGGCACGGCTTCTGACGGAAGGCTCGCGGCCTCACGTCACCCGGCGGGCCCGGTGCTTGACCGCGCGGAGGCGGGCCTCCGTCGGAAGCGCGGTCAGGCCCGCCGAGGTGCGGGCGTTGGCCAGGGCCTCGGTGCTCAGCGAGGTGAGGGCGGCGCCCGGGGAGGCGTACGGCTCCAGGAGCAGCCGGACACGCGTGCGCGGGGCTGTGCGGCGGCCGGTCAGGGCGACCCTGGCCCGGGCCACGCCGTCCTGGGCCGTCGCGTCCGCCTCCAGGACGGCCTCCAGGGTCCGGCCCCGTACCGTCGCGCCCTCCCCGTCGCCCGTGTCGATGAGGATCTCGGTGAGGCGGGCGCGCCGGAACTGGGCGAGCAGCCACCACAGGAACAGCAGGACCAGCACGCCGAGGACGGCGATCACCACCGGCCACCACCAGCCCTCGTCGCGCCACCGCAGCCGGTCCGCGCGGCTCAGCAGGACGTCGGAGGGGCCCGACCAGGGCCACCAGGAGGGCACGGGCAGATCGAGCCCGGCGGCGAGGACCGCCCCGCCGACGGCGACGAGCACCAGCCCGATCAGGCCGAGGAGGACACGGTTGACCCGGCGCAGGACGACGGTCATCGTCTGCCCCCCTTCTTCGGCGGACGGGCCACCCGGACGGTCGGCGCGGGTGGCCGGGAGAGGCCGAGGTCGTCGATGCCGGTGGCGAGGACGCTCTCCAGGTCGGCGCGGACCGCGTCGAGTTCACGGAAGTGGGAGACCGCCCGGAGCGTCACCTTCTTGCGCCCCATCCGTACCCGCACCGACTGCACGCCCGACACCTCCATCGCCCGGTCCCTCAGCGTCAGCGCGGCGGCCTCGCGGTCGAGTCCGGCGCGTACGTCGGTGTGGTCCCGGCGCATCGGCAGGACGGAGCGCAGCCCGGGGGTGGCGGCCAGGATCAGCAGCCAGAGCCCGAGCGCCACGGCGAGGGCCGCGCCGGCCAGCACCCAGGTGTTGTCGAGCGGCCGGGTCGCCAGGTCGTCGGCGAGCTCCTTGCGCCAGGCCATGGCGGTGCGGTCGGCCCGAACGGCGGCCACGTCGTAGAGCAGCAGGCCGGTGCCGGCCAGGAGGACGAGGGCGACGAGGGCCGCGGGGACGCGCCGCACCGCCCAGAAGCGGCGTGCGGCGGGCGGGTCCTGCAGGACGGGTACGGGTTCGTCCTCGGCTCCGGTGCCGGGCTCGGTGTCCGTGGTCATCGCAGCTGCCTCCGCCCGTCCGACTCGCGCGCCGTGCGCGGGGAGTGCAGCCGCTCGACGTGCACGGTCACCTCGGGAACCTCCATGCCCGCCAGCTCCCGTACCCGGCTCATCACCCGGCCGCGCACCGCGCCGCACTGCCGGCCGAGGTCGGAGGGGTAGGCCAGGTCCAGGGTGACCGAGACCCGCGCCGTGTCACGGAGCACGACGACCGAGGCGTGCGGGGCCGAGCCGCCCGGGGGCACCGCGTCGAGCGCCTCCCTCGCGGCCCGGGCGGCGATCTTCGCGACGACCCGGTCGGCGATCGTGGTCGCGCCGCGGCCGGCCGCGCCCACCCGCTCGGCGGCCCGGTCGACCGCCCCGTCGACTGTCACCCCCGGTCACCGCCGCCGGTCGCCGCGCTCGCGACCCCGGAAGAAGTCGCCGGGTTCGAGGTCGCCCTCCACGAACCGCCCGACGACGAAGCCGACCGCGCCCAAGGCCGCGACCAGCACGAACGCCCCGAATCCGCCGAAGTATCCGGCGAATCCGAGGGCCATTCCGGCCACCAGGCCGACCACCGCCATGCTCATGCTGAGCCCTTTCCGCCGCGCAGCCAGCGACTACTGGAGCCGTGACTCCGGCACCTCGTCCTCTTCGTCCGGCAGTTTCACGTCGCTCACGGCGATGTTGACCTCGACGACCTCGAGGCCGGTCATCCGCTCGACGGCGGCGATGACGTTCTCGCGCACGGCCCCGGCGACATCGCCGATGGACACGCCGTAGTCGACGACGATCTCCAGGTCGAGCGCGGTCTGCACCTCGCCGACCTCGGCCTTCACGCCTCGGGTGACGCCCGACTTGGTGCCGCCGCCACCGGGCACCCGGTCGCGTACGGCGCCGAGGGTGCGGGAGAGGCCGCTGCCCATGGCGTGGACGCCGACGACCTCGCGGGCCGCGAGACCGGCGATCTTCTCGACGACTCCGTCGGCGATGGTGGTCCGGCCGCGGGTGGCAGGATTGCCGCCGCCCCGCTTGATGACGGACGGTTCCTTGGGGTGTGCGGGGTCATTCATCACCGTTCATCCCTTCAGTGGGGATATGCCTACCTTTGCCCACATTAGGCTGGGGCGATGACGACGACACCTGGGGCGGGATGGGCGGGAACGGTACGTGAGCGGCTCGGGCCGGGGCGGCTGCTGCCGCTCGGGGAGGCCGCGGACGGCGCGTGGCTGGCGGAGCGCGCGGCCCGGACGGTCCTGCTGCGGGCGGCGGGGGCGGTACCGGGTGTGGTGCCGGGGCCGCTGCGAGTGGGGCTCGGGGTGGCGGGGGCGGGCGCGGCTGTCGCCGTGGCGCCGCTCCCCGTACCGCCCGGCGGGCTGCCGCCCGGAATGCTGCGGATCACCGGGGAGTTCACGGCCCGGGCGCGGCGGATCGGGGAGCGGCCGCTGCCGGAGCTGGCCGAGGACGTGCGCGCGGCACTGTTCGCGGCGGCGGAGCGGGATCTGGGCCTGCTGGTGGAGGCCGTGGACCTGCGCGTGACCGGCCTCGTGGAGGACGGGCCTGATTCGGCGACCGCCACTCCCCCACCCGGGCGAATCCCGCCCCCGAAGGCCGAGGACGACGACGCCGAGGACCTCACCGCCGAAGCAGGCACCGTCGAGGGAAGCGCCGCCGAGGACCCCGTGGCGGTCGCCGTGCTCGGGGTGCCCGGGGTGGCGGGCCTCACGTCCGTCCTGGGCGCGCCGGTCCACCGCTCCCCGGGCGCGCTGCGCGTGGAGCTGGCCGTCGCCGCGGGGCACCGTGCCCTGGACGTGGCCCGCGCCGCCCGGACCCGGGCGGCCGGAGCGGCCCCCGGGGCGACGGCGGTCACGGTGCTGGTCGCGGACGTGCGCTGAGCCCCACCGCGGGGGCATGGCACGTCAGTCGCCGAGACCCGCCAGGTCGCGCAGTCGGCGGGCCTGGGCGGCGCGCTCGGCGACGCGCTGGTCCTCGTACGAGCGGCCGGCGGCGCCCTGGAGCAGCGCCTTGGTCTCGATCACCGCGTCGCGCGGGGCGGAGAGCAGCGCGGCGGTCAAGTCCCGTACCGCACCGTCGAGTTCGTCGGTGGGCACGGCGATGTTGGCGAGGCCGATGCGCTCGGCCTCCTGCGCGTGGACGAAGCGGCCCGTGGCGCAGATCTCCAGCGCACGGGCGTAGCCGACAAGCGCCACGAGCGGGTGCGTGCCGGTGAGGTCGGGGACGAGTCCCAGGCTGGTCTCGCGCATGGCGAACTGCACGTCGTCGGCGACGACCCGCAGGTCGCAGCCGAGGGCGAGCTGGAATCCGGCACCGATGGCGTGCCCCTGGACGGCCGCGATCGACACGATGTCGCTACGGCGCCACCAGGTGAACGCCTCCTGGTACTCGGCGATGACCGCGTCCAGGTCCTCGTCCGAACCCCGTGCCAGGTCCAGGAAGGACGGCTCTCCGTCGAAGCCCTCGGGCGTGAACGCCTGCCGGTCGAGCCCGGCGGAGAAGGACTTGCCCTCGCCGCGCAGTACGACGACCCGCACGCTGCCCGGCAGTGACCGGCCGGCCTCTGTCAACGCCCGCCACAGAGCGGGAGACTGGGCGTTGCGCTTCGCCGGATTGGTCAGCGTCACCGTGGCAACGGCGTCCTCGACGGTGAGCCGTACACCGTCCTTGTCGAACACGAGCACAGAGTCGAGCGAAGTCATGGGGCGCCTCCGGTTCCGGTGCAGCACTGCTAAGTGACTGCACAGTAACCACCCGGTCGACCGAGCGGGCGACCGGGTGGCCACCGCGAGAACCGATGGACCCGACGAACCGCGCCCAGTCAGGCCGAGGCGGCCTTCTTGCCCCGTGTCGCTCCGCCGCGTCCACGCAGCGTGACTCCGGATTCGCTGAGCATCCGGTGGACGAATCCGTAGGAGCGGCCGGTTTCCTCGGCCAGCGCCCGGATGCTCGCACCGGAGTCGTACTTTTTCTTCAGGTCTGCCGCGAGCTTGTCGCGCGCGGCGCCGGTCACCCGGCTGCCCTTCTTCAGAGTCTCGGCCACCCGTGCCTCCTCATGGGAAGTGCGCTCTGGACTTCTCATGATCACCCCTCCCGGACGTCCTGGCCACCCATTCGACAAGGTCAGTGGCAGCAGGTTTGCGCGACGACAGCGCGTCACCACGAGCGGAATCTATGATTCCGATCGTGGTGATCCAGGCTCCGGGACACATACGGGCGGGAAGTGCCAGGTCAGCGCCGCAAGGGGCGAAAAAGGACGGCGCGGCCCTGACGGAAGGATTCCGCAGAGAGCCGCGCCGGGGGGATGAGACGCCCTCACTCAGATGATGGATCACCCATGAGCCGAATGATCCATACCGAGATGATCAGGCAAGCGCCACCAGGTCCTTGTAGTCCGGGCCCCACAGGTCCTCGACGCCGTCCGGGAGCAGGATGATCCGCTCCGGCTCCAGCGCGTCCACCGCGCCCTCGTCGTGCGTGACGAGGACGACGGCGCCCTTGTAGGTGCGCAGCGCGCCGAGGATCTCCTCGCGGCTGGCCGGGTCGAGGTTGTTGGTGGGCTCGTCCAGGAGCAGCACGTTCGCCGAGGAGACGACCAGGGTGGCCAGGGCGAGCCGGGTCTTCTCGCCGCCGGAGAGCACCCCGGCCGGCTTGTCGACGTCGTCGCCGGAGAAGAGGAAGGAGCCGAGCGTCTTGCGCACCTCGACGAGGTCGAGGTCGGGCGCGGACGACCGCATGTTCTCCAGGACCGTGCGGTCCGGGTCGAGCGTCTCGTGCTCCTGGGCGTAGTAGCCGAGCTTGAGGCCGTGGCCGGGGGTCACCTCGCCGGTGTCGGCCTTCTCGGCCCCGGCGAGCAGACGCAGCAGCGTCGTCTTGCCCGCGCCGTTGAGGCCGAGGATGACGACGCGCGAGCCCTTGTCGATCGCGAGGTTCACATCGGTGAAGATCTCGAGCGAGCCGTACGACTTGGACAGGCCCTCCGCCGTCAGCGGGGTCTTGCCGCAGGGCGCGGGCTCGGGGAAGCGGAGCTTGGCGACCTTGTCGTTGACCCGGACCGCCTCCAGGCCCGAGAGCAGCCGCTCGGCGCGCTTGGCCATGTTCTGCGCGGCGACGGTCTTGGTGGCCTTGGCGCGCATCTTGTCGGCCTGCGAGTTGAGGGCGGCGGCCTTCTTCTCGGCGTTCTGGCGTTCGCGCTTGCGGCGCTTCTCGTCGGCCTCGCGCTGCTGCTGGTAGAGCTTCCAGCCCATGTTGTAGACGTCGATCGTCGAGCGGTTGGCGTCCAGGTAGAAGACCTTGTTCACGACGGTCTCGACGAGGTCGACGTCGTGGGAGATGACGATGAAGCCGCCGCGGTAGGTCTTGAGGTAGTCGCGCAGCCAGACGATGGAGTCGGCGTCGAGGTGGTTGGTGGGCTCGTCGAGGAGCAGGGTGTCGGCGTCGGAGAAGAGGATCCGGGCCAGCTCCACGCGGCGGCGCTGACCGCCCGAGAGCGTGTGCAGCGGCTGGCCGAGGACACGGTCGGGCAGGCCGAGGGCGGCGGCGATGGTGGAGGCCTCGGCCTCGGCGGCGTACCCGCCCTTGGTGAGGAACTCGGTCTCCTGGCGCTCGTACTGCTTCATCGCCTTGTCGCGCGTGGCGCCGGAGCCGTTGGCGATGCGCTCCTCGTTCATCCGCATCTTCCTGATGAGGACGTCGAGGCCACGGGCGGAGAGGATGCGGTCGCGGGCCAGGACGTCGAGGTCACCGGTGCGCGGGTCCTGCGGGAGGTAGCCGACCTCGCCGGAGCGGGCGATGGTGCCGCCGGCCGGCTGCCCCTCGCCCGCGAGGCACTTGGTGAGGGTGGTCTTGCCGGCTCCGTTGCGGCCGACGAGGCCGATGCGGTCGCCCTTGGCGATACGGAAGGAAGCGGACTCGATGAGGACGCGGGCGCCGGCGCGCAGCTCGATGCCGGAAGCGGTGATCACGGACAGACTCCAGGGCGGACGGGTCGGCGGAAGGGGTGGGGAGCGGATTCGACGCCGCTAGTCATGCGCGCGGAGAATGGCCATACGGCCAGTCTAACGGGCGCATGCAACTGCTTTTCGGGCACGGTCAGGGCCCCTACCGCCACCTGCCCCTTTCGTCGGCCAACCCACCGTTACCGCCCATGCACGACAAAAGGGGCGGGGGCTTGGGGATTCGCCGATACTCGGCCGCAGGGCGGCGGCCGCTGCCGCGGCACGACGGCAGAGGGTGTGGCCCATGCAGTTCGACGACGACGCCAACCTGGACACCTCCGAGGTCAAGGACGTCCGCGGCAGCCGCGTCCCGGGCGGGAAGGCGACCGTCGGCGGCGGCATCGTCGGGTTCATCGCACTGATCCTGGGGCTGTTCTTCGGGGTGGGGCCCGAGCAGCTGGGGCTCTCCTCCGGCGATCCCGAGCCGGCGGCGACCTCGTCCTCGCTGGCCCAGGTCGAGCGGACCTGCCGGACCGGCGCGGACGCGAACGCCCGCGACGACTGCCGGATCGTGGCGGTCGTCAACAGCGTGCAGGACTTCTGGCGGGCGGAGTACGCGCGGCGCGGCGGCCGGTACGGGGACGCGCGGACCGTCATGTTCGCCAACCGGGTCCCCACGGCCTGCGGTTCCGCGACCTCGGCGGTGGGGCCGTTCTACTGCCCCGGGGACCGCCAGGTCTATCTGGACCTCGGCTTCTTCAACGAGCTGCGGACCACGTTCGGATCCACCGGCGGGCCCTTCGCGCAGGCCTACGTGGTGGCGCACGAGTACGGCCACCACGTCCAGAACCTCATGGGCACCCTGGCCCGCGCCCAGGACGGACGCACGGGCGCGAACTCCAACGCCGTACGGGTCGAGCTGCAGGCGGACTGCTACGCGGGCGTCTGGGCGCGCCACGCGACGACCACACCCGACGACAGGACCGCTCGCCCGCTGCTGAACCGGCTCACGGACGAGGACATCCGGGACGGCCTGGACGCGGCGGCCGCGGTGGGCGACGACCGGATCCAGGAGAAGTTCCAGGGCCGGGTGACGCCGGAGAACTGGACGCACGGCTCGGCGGCGCAGCGCCAGCAGTGGTTCTACACGGGCTACCGGACCGGGGACATGGCGCAGTGCAACACCTTCCGCTGAGCCGCCCCGATGTCGGTGCCGGTGTCAGCGGCGGATGCCAGACTGAGACCCAGGTCACATTCCGCCACGAGAAGGAGTGATCGGGATGGCTGAGGCACCCCATATCTGTCCGACCCTGACCTACCACGACGCGCACACGGCGATCAGACAGCTCACGGAGGCGTTCGGCTTCACCCGCACCGCGGTGTACGAGGGCGAGGACGGCAAGGTCATGCACGCCGAGCTGTCGTTCGGCAACGGCATGGTGATGCTCGGCAGCAAGGGCACGGGGACCGAGTTCGACAAGCTGGTCGAGGGGTCGGGCCCCACCGGGGTGTACGTCCACGTGGACGACGTGGACGAACACCACGCGCGGGCGGTGGCCCACGGCGTCGAGATCGTGATGCCACCGACGGACCAGGAGTACGGCTCGCGGGACTACATCGCCCGCGACGGCGAGGGGAACGTCTGGAGCTTCGGCACCTATCTGCCGGGGGCCACCGGCTGAGCGGAAGGTGTCCCGTCGGTCAGGCTCCCCCGGTGTGCACCTGGAACGCCGCCCTGCGGACCGCCTTGGCGAGGGCGGGGTCGGGGTGGGCGGCGGCGAGGGCGACCAGGACCTGGACCGTCCGGGGGTGGCCGACGGCACGGACCTCGTCGAGGAGCGCCGGGACGGTGCCCTGGACGGCCGACTCCAGGTGGCGGACGAGGAGCGTGCTCTCGCCGTGGTCGGCGACGGCAGCCGCGGTGTCCACCCAGAGCCAGGTGGCCTCCTCGCGGGTGAGGACCTCGGGGGCGTCGTCGGGATCGGCACCCTCGTACTCGGCGAGCCAGAGCAGGGCGTAGGGCCGCAGCGAGATCTCCTCGGCCGCGGCGCGGACCTCCGCCTCGGCGGGGGCCCCGACGACCCGGAGCGCCTCGAAGGCGAGGCCGCGCAGCAGGGCGTCCTCGCCGCGGGCGACGGCGATCAGCTCGGCGACCGCGCTGGAGAGCGTGCGGGCGGCGAGCCAGGCGCGGTACTCGTCGCGGGCGGGGCCGGGGGTGAGACCGGCGCAGCCGCGGAGCATGTCCTCGGCGGACTGCTCGATGTTGCCGGCGGGGCTCTGGGCGGCGACGCAGATCTGCTCCAGCTTGACCCAGACCGCCCAGTTGCCGAGCGGGGTCAGGGTGGCCTGGCGGCCGTCGGGGCCCTCACCGAGGGTCAGGGCGCCGACGTCGGCGAGCCCTTCCAGGGCCCAGTCGAGCAGCGCGGCACGCCCGTCGGGCCCGGCCGGGGTCGCGGTGGCGGTGCCGTCGGTGGCGCCCTCGACGGGGACCTCGCAGCGCTCCTCGCGCAGTTCGTCGACGCGCTGCCCGAGCAGGTCGAGCAGGGCCGGGACCACCACGGGTCCGGCGGAGAGCTGGAGGAGGGAGAGCACCTGGGGAACGGCCTCGACGACCTCGGCGACGGCGCCGGGGGCGACGCCGTCGGGGGCGGGGTGGACCAGGGACCAGGCGTCGAAGAGTGCGACCCAGCCGCGCAGCACGGCGGAGTCGTCGCGGTCCCAGGCATGCAGCCGCCAGCCGGGGCGGGCGGTGCCGCCGTGGAGTTCCACGAGTCCGGCGAGCCGGGCCCGGTCCCAGCCGGCCCGGATCTGGCCGGGTGTCAGGTCCAGTGCGGCGGCGGCCCGTTCCTGGTCGAGGAAGGTCCGCCGGCGGGGCTCGGCGGCGGTCCTCGGCTCGGCGTCGAGGGCCGCCCAGCGGGCGATCCGCACGGCGTCGGCGAGGACGGTCCGGGCCTGGCGGGCCAGTTCCGCGCGGGGCGGAGTGCCCTCCGGCGGGCGCGGGGCCGGGCGGGTGCGCCGGTTCGTCACGGCCCGCCGGGCGGTGGCGAGTGCCCGCGGACGGACAAGTCGGAGTCTGGAGTTGCGCGCCAAATGCTCATCGGGCTTTCGAGACGTCACGGGGGCAGTCTTCCCGTTGACGGCCGGAAAGCCCAATCGGAATCCGCAGCGCCGTCGAGAAGCCCTAGAGAAGGGGGGTGAGGAAGCGGCGCAGGGCCTCCTCGTAGCGGACCGGGTCGGCGTTCCACATCGCGGCGTGCGGGGCGTTCCTGACCGTGTGGAGGGTGACCAGTTCCGGTCGCCTGGCAGCCAGTTCGAGGGAGGGCTCCCAGGGGGCGATCGTGTCGTCGGGGCCGTGCAGGATCAGCGTCGGTACGCGCAGCGCCGCCGGGTCGGCGACCTCCGGGAGCCGGTCGCCGTGCGGCCAGCCCCGGCCCGTCGCGGCGCGCACGGCGAGCGGGAGGAGCGGTCCGGGGACGCCCCGGGCGGCGGCGAGGTTGCGCAGGGTGGCCTCCCGGTCGAGGACCGGGGAGTCCAGGACGAGGCCGCGGATCTTCTCCCGTACGCCGGATTCGGCGGCGGCGTGCAGGGCCATCGAGGCGCCCG
Organism: Streptomyces sp. NPDC014870; assembly: GCF_043081505.1. NCBI lineage: Bacteria > Bacillati > Actinomycetota > Actinomycetes > Kitasatosporales > Streptomycetaceae > Streptomyces > Streptomyces sp. NPDC014870. The sequence continues at coordinate 615,644 of NZ_JBIBWQ010000004.1, read as the reverse complement.
GGCCCCAGCCGAGCAGCACCACGTGCTCGGCGCCCCGGCGGACGGCGTAGCGGACGGCCGCGTCGACGTCGCGCCACTCGGAGTCGCCGAGGTGGCCGAGGCCGTCCGGGGACTGCGGCGCGCCCTCGTCCCCCCGGTAGGAGAGGCAGAGCACGGGGATCTGGCGGCGGGAGAGGAAGGGGACGAGGTTCAGCGGGTGCCGACGGGTGGTGCCGATCCCGTGCAGGGCGATGACCCAGGTGGAGCGCGGCCCGGGGACGAGCCAGGCGGGCAGGGAGCCGAGCTCGCCGGGGATCTCGACGTCCTCCTGGGACACGCCGAGGGCGGTCTCCGGGGTGCCGCTGTGCAGCTCGGGCGTGAGGCGGACCCGGGCGCCGGGCCCCAGGTCGCCGTGCTCGACGCGTTCCAGGCGGCGGACGACGGTGTCCGCGGTGTGCGGCACGCGGTCGAGGACCGGGCCGACGACCGCGTGGACGCCGGGGCCCTCGATCCCGTACGTGCCGGGGCGCAGGGAGGCGAGGCTGCGGGTGAGGGTGACCTGGCCGGGGCCCGTGGCGTGCACGGTCAGCCGGGGGTCGCCGGGCAGGGGCCGTCCGGACGTCGCCCTGAGGGCGACGTCACCGGCGTACCGGCCGGCCGCGACCGCGGCCACGCCGGCACCGAGCAGAGTGGTGACGGCCGCTGCCGTCGCTGTAGCCGGGCGCACGGTCCCAGTGTCGACAGGTCGGGCGGGCTCTGCCACCGGACGAACCCGTCCGGTGGCAGCCCCCGGGAGAGTGACATGGGTCTCGTTCCGGGGTCCCCCGGTGGGCTGACGGGGCGGTCGGCGGCGGGGCCGATCCGTCCACGGACTGACACGGGCGAGCCGGGAGAAAGCGGACGTCCTCCCCCGGGCCCCGTGACGGCGGGGATTACCCGGGGTCGCACGTGCCCACATCGTGGACAGGGTGTTCACGGGAGACCCTCGTCCGACTCAAGCGGAATGCCCAGACATCGATTTGGGACACCACAACGCCTGACCCAGTTCATCTTCCGTTCACTCAGGTTGCCTACGTTCGTCCAGCCACTGACGTCAAACGATTGCCTGGGTAAATGGAACACATCACGCTGCTGCTCGCGATTGTGGTCGTGACAGCTCTCGTGTTCGATTTCACGAACGGTTTCCACGACACCGCCAACGCGATGGCGACGACCATCTCGACCGGTGCGCTGAAGCCCAAGACCGCGGTGGCGATGTCCGCCGTGCTCAACCTGGTCGGCGCGTTCCTGTCCGTCGAGGTCGCCAAGACGATCTCCGGCGGGATCATCAACGAACAGGGCATTCGTACCGAAGTGATCTTCGCGGCGCTCGTCGGCGCCATCCTCTGGAATCTGCTGACCTGGCTCCTGGGTCTGCCGTCCAGCTCCTCCCACGCCCTCTTCGGCGGACTCATCGGCGCGGCCGTGATGTCGGCCGGCTGGTCCGCCGTCAACGGCTCGACCGTGGTCAGCAAGGTCCTGATCCCGGCGATCGCCGCGCCGCTCGTCGCCGGACTCGCCGCGATGGCGGCCACCAAGCTGACGTACAAGATCGGCGCCAAGAAGGAGACCAAGGCCAAGGCCAAGGGCTACCGCGCCGGTCAGATCGCGTCCGCCGGTCTTGTCTCGCTCGCGCACGGCACCAACGACGCCCAGAAGACGATGGGTGTCATCACCCTCGCGCTGGTGACCGGCGGCGTGCTCGCCCCCGGCGCCAACCCCCCGATGTGGGTCATCGTCTCCGCCGGTGTCGCGATCGCGCTCGGCACCTACCTCGGCGGCTGGCGCATCATCCGCACCATGGGCAAGGGCCTCACCGACCTTCAGCCGCAGCAGGGCTTCGCCGCCCAGACCAGCGCCGCCACGGTCATCCTGGCCTCCTCGCACCTGGGCTTCTCGCTCTCCACGACCCAGTCCTGCTCCGGCGCCGTCATGGGCGCGGGCCTCGGCCGCAAGGGCGGTGTCGTCCGCTGGTCGACCGCCACCCGGATGTTCGTCGCCTGGGGTCTGACCCTGCCCGCAGCGGGCCTGGTCGGCGCCGGCGCCGAGTTCCTCACCAAGCAGGGCGACTGGGGCATCGCCGCCGTCGCGGTCCTCCTCGTCGCCGGCTCGGCCGTCATCTGGACGCTGTCCCGCCGCAAGCCGGTCGACCACCACAACGTCACGGCCGACGAGATCGACGGCGAGCCCGCGGGCGTCGTGACCACCGCCATCGCGGCCGTCACCCCGCCGGCCCCGGCCGGCTCCATCGCCGCCGTCGCGGACGAGGACCTCAAGACCACCATCCCCTCGCCGGCTCCCACGGACCCGGCAGCCCCCGCCGCCCCGGCCGCGGTGTAAGGAAACAGAGACATGAAGATCGACTGGGCAGCTCTCGGCTCCGTCTTCGGAGTCAGCCTCGTGGCGACCGTCGCCCTCGTGGGCCTCTTCACCCTCGGCATCGTCGGCCTCTCCAAGCAGGAGGAGGCCGCCGCCCAGGGAGGCTCCGCCACCCTGGCGCGCACCGGCGCGTACGCCTGCTTCGCGCTCTGCGCCGCGGCCGTCACGTACGGCATCTACCTGATCGTCGTCTGACGACGGTCCCGCTCCACCGGCCGGGCGGGTCGCACCTTCAGGTGCGGCCCGCCCGGCCGCGTTTCCCTGGTCCGCACGGGGCCCGTGTGGTGCTCCGCACACTGTCTCGCCGCAGGTCAAGCGCGAGTTGACGGGTGTTCGCACACGTGGTGGACTTCCGGGGCCATTACGGCGGCAAGCAGAGGAAGCCCGGTGCGAATCCGGCGCGGTCCCGCCACTGTGACCGGGGAGTCGAGGAGTCGGCACCCGGGAGCCAGGAACTCTCGCCGCCGGTCACGTCGAGCCAGGGCGCGGACCCTGAGTGAGGACACAGCGCCATGCCCGGCCGCACTGCTGCCACTGGTGTTTTCGTATACGGCGCGGCCGCCGGTCTGGCCGCCGATCTGATCGTCGGCGACCCCCGCCGCGGCCATCCGGTCGCCGCGTTCGGGCGCGCCGCGGGGGCCGTCGAGAAGCTGCTCTGGCGCGACCACCGCGGGTGGGGCGCGCTGCACACCGCCGTCTGCGTCACGGGCGCCGCGGGCGCCGCCGCGCTGGCCGCCCGTACCGTACGCGACCGTCCCCTGGCCTCCGCCGCGCTGACCGCCGCCGCCGTCTGGGCCGTGGTCGGCGGGACGACCCTGGGCCGGGAGGCCCGCGCGATCGGCGGAGCCCTCGCGGCCGGCGACCTGGAGGTGGCCCGGGAGCGGATGCCGCATCTGGTGGGGCGCGATCCGCAGGCCCTGGACGGTCCGGCGATGGCCCGCGCGGTCGTGGAGTCGGTCGCCGAGAACACCTCCGACGCCGTCGTGGGCGCCCTGGTCTGGGGCGCGGTCGCGGGCGTGCCGGGCCTTGTCGGCTTCCGGGCGGTGAACACCCTGGACGCGATGGTGGGCCACAGGTCGGCGCGGTACCGGCGCTTCGGCTGGGCCTCGGCCCGGCTCGACGACGTGGCCGGCTGGCCGGGCGCCCGGCTGACCGCCGCCCTCACGGCACTGGCCGGATCCGATCCGCGCGGGGCGGTGCGCGCCTGGAAGGCGGACGCGGAGAAGCATCCGAGCCCCAACGCGGGCCCGGTGGAGGCCTCGTTCGCGGGGGCGCTCGGGGTACGGCTCGGCGGGACGCTGTCGTACGGCGGCCGGATCGAGCACCGGCCCGTACTGAACGGGGAGGGCCGGGCCGTGGAGGTCGCGGACATCGAGCGGGCGGTCCGGCTCTCGCGCCGGGTGACGGCGCTGACGCTGGCCGTCTGCGTGGGCGGACGGATCGCGGCGGGCGCGCTGAAGGCGCGTGCGGTGAGGACACCTACGGCGCGGACACGCGCGGTGAAGCGGAGGCAGGCATGAGGGGCGGGGGGCTGCTGGTCGCCGGGACCACGTCCGACGCGGGCAAGAGCGTCGTCACGGCGGGCATCTGCCGCTGGCTGGTCCGGCAGGGCGTGAAGGTCGCCCCGTTCAAGGGCCAGAACATGTCGCTGAACTCCTTCGTGACCCGCGAGGGCGCGGAGATCGGCCGCGCCCAGGCGATGCAGGCGCAGGCGGCGCGCGTCGAACCGACCGCGCTGATGAACCCGGTCCTGCTGAAGCCGGGCAGCGACCGCTCCAGCCAGGTCGTGCTCATGGGAAAGCCCGTGGGGGAGCTGAGCGCCAGGGGCTACCACGGGGGGCGGCAGAGGCAGCTCTTCGAGCCGGTCCTGGCGTGCCTTGAGGAGCTGCGGGGCACGTATGACGCCGTGATCTGCGAGGGGGCGGGCAGTCCGGCCGAGATCAACCTGCGGCGGACGGACATCGTGAACATGGGCATCGCGCGGGCCGCGCGGCTGCCGGTACTCGTGGTCGGGGACATCGACAGGGGCGGGGTGTTCGCCCAGTTCTTCGGTACGACGGCGCTGCTCGCGCCCGAGGACCAGGAGCTGGTCGCGGGCTATCTCGTCAACAAGTTCCGCGGTGACGTGACCCTGTTGGAGCCGGGGCTCGACATGCTGCTCGGGCTGACCGGGCGGCGGACGTACGGGGTGCTGCCGTACGCGCACGGGCTCGGCATCGACGAGGAGGACGGGCTCCGGGTCTCGCTGCGCGGCGCCGTCCGCGAGTCGGTCGTGGCGCCGCCGGTCGGCGCGGACGTGCTGCGGGTCGCCGTGTGCGCGGTGCCGCTGATGTCGAACTTCACGGACGTGGACGCGCTGGCGGCCGAACCGGGCGTGGTGGTGCGGTTCGTGGACCGGGCCGAGGAGCTGGTCGACGCGGACCTGGTGGTCGTGCCCGGCACCCGGGGCACGGTGAAGGCCCTGGCGTGGCTGCGCGAGCGCGGGCTCGCGGACGCGCTGGCCCGGCGCGCGGCGGAAGGCCGTCCCGTGCTGGGCGTCTGCGGCGGCTTCCAGGTGCTCGGGGAGCGGATCGAGGACGAGGTCGAGTCGAAGGCCGGCACGGTCGACGGGCTCGGACTGCTGCCCGTGCGCGTCCGGTTCGCGGCGGAGAAGACCCTCGCGCGGCCGGTCGGCGAGGCGCTCGGCGAGCGGGTCGAGGGGTACGAGATCCACCACGGCGTGGCCGAGGTCCTCGGCGGGGATCCGTTCCTGGACGGGTGCCGGGTCGGCGCGGTCTGGGGCACCCACTGGCACGGCTCGCTGGAGAGTGACGGCTTCCGCCGGGCGTTCCTGCGCGAGGTCGCGGCGGCGGCCGGGCGGCGCTTCGTACCGGCGCCGGACACGTCGTTCGGGGCGCTCCGCGAGGAGCAGTTGGACCGGCTCGGCGACCTGATCGAGGAGCACGCGGACACGGACGCGCTGCTGCGGCTGATCGAGCACGGGGCCCCGGCGGGGCTGCCGTTCGTGCCACCGGGGGCGCCGTGAGTGGGCGGCGGGTACGGAGCCGGGCACGGCCCGGTGGGAGTACGCCCGGCCTCCGGCCGGGCTTGGTTTCCCACCCGCACCACCCGTGCGGCTTCGACAGTCGCCTGCGGGTGGCCCTCGTGGGTGGTGCCTCGCCGTCGGCGGCCACCGCTCCGAAGAGCCCTCTGACCCATCAGCGAACCGAACTCGAAGAGAGGACCCCACGATGAGCACCCGGTATCCGTTCACCGCCGTCGTCGGCATGGACGACCTGCGCCTCGCGCTGCTCCTCAACGCGGTGAGCCCGGCGGTGGGCGGTGTCCTCGTGCGGGGCGAGAAGGGAACCGCCAAGTCCACGGCCGTACGGGCGCTCGCCGACCTGCTGCCCGAGGTGCCGGTGGTCGCGGGCTGCCGGTTCAGCTGCGACCCGGGCGCGCCCGACCCCGGCTGCCCCGACGGTCCGCACGAGGCGGCCCCCGCCGACGCGCGCGCCGCGCGGATGGTCGAGCTGCCCGTCGGTGCCTCCGAGGACCGGCTCGTCGGCGCGCTCGACATCGAGCGGGCCCTCGCCGAGGGCGTGAAGGCGTTCGAGCCCGGCCTCCTCGCGGACGCGCACCGCGGGATCCTCTACGTCGACGAGGTCAACCTCCTCCACGACCACCTGATCGACCTGCTCCTCGACGCCGCCGCCATGGGCTCCTCGTACGTCGAGCGCGAAGGCGTCTCCGTGCGGCACGCGGCCCGCTTCCTGCTCGTCGGCACGATGAACCCCGAAGAGGGCGAGCTGCGGCCGCAGTTGCTGGACCGGTTCGGTCTGACCGTCGAGGTCGCGGCCTCCCGCGAGCCCGAGCAGCGGGTGGAGGTGGTCCGCCGGCGGCTCTCCTTCGAGGACGACCCGGCCGCCTTCGCCGCGCGCTGGGCGGGCGAGGAGAGCACGCTGCGGGAGCGGATCGTCGCGGCTCGGGAGCTGCTGCCGCGCGTCGTGCTCGGGGACGCGGCCCTGCTCCAGATCGCCGCGACCTGCGCCGCGTTCGAGGTGGACGGCATGCGCGCGGACATCGTGATGGCCCGGACGGCGACCGCGCTCGCCGCCTGGGCCGGGCGCACGGAGGTCGACTCCGACGACGTCCGGCAGGCGGCGCTGCTCGCGCTCCCGCACCGCAGGCGGCGCAACCCCTTCGACGCGCCGGGGCTCGACGAGGACAAGCTCGACGAGACCCTGGAGCAGTTCAGGGGCGAGGACGAGGGCGACGAGGACCCGGATCCCGGTCCGGACGGTCCCGGTGGCCCGGGTGGCGGCGGGGGCGGTGTGCCGCCGCAGAGCGACGGGCCGGAGGGTACGGCTCCGCAGGACGCGGGCCCCGAAGAGGCACCCGCGCCCGCGCCCGCCCCGCAGGGCCCGTCCGGCGCCGGGGAGCGCGCCGCCGTCAAGGCCGCCGAGCCGTTCCGTACGAAGATGCTCAGCGTCCCCGGACTCGGCGAGGGCGCGGCGGGCCGCCGCTCCCGGGCCCGTACCGAACACGGCAGGACCACCGGCTCCGTACGGCCCCGGGGCGCGCTGACCAAGCTGCACCTGGCCGCGACCGTGCACGCCGCCGCGCCGCACCAGAAGGCGCGCGGCCGGAGCGGACCGGGGCTCGTGGTCCGGCGGGACGACCTGCGCCAGGCGACGCGCGAGGGCCGGGAGGGGAACCTGGTGCTCTTCGCCGTCGACGCCTCCGGTTCGATGGCGGCCCGGCAGCGGATGAGCGCCGTGAAGGGGGCGGTGCTCTCGCTCCTGCTCGACGCGTACCAGCGGCGCGACAAGGTCGGTCTGGTCACCTTCCGGGGCCGGGACGCCGAGGTGGCGCTGCCGCCGACCTCGTCCGTGGACGCCGCCGCGGCCAGGCTGGAGCAGCTTCCGACGGGCGGCCGGACGCCGCTGTCGGCGGGGCTGCTCAAGGCCCATGACGTACTGCGCGTCGAGCGGCTGCGCGACCCTTCGCGCCGGCCGCTGCTCGTCGTCGTGACCGACGGCCGGGCGACCGGCGGCGGCGCCGACCCGGTGGCGCTCGCTTCCCGCGCCGCCCGGCTGCACGCCGCCGACGGCACGGCGGCCGTCGTCGTGGACTGCGAGACCGGTCCCGTACGGCTCGGGCTCGCCGGGAACCTCGCCCGTGAACTGGGCGGCACCGCCGTGACCTTGGACGAGCTGCGCGCCGATTCGATCGCCGGTCTCGTCAGGAACGTACAGGCAGAGCAGCACACAACGAGGAGGGCAGCCTGATGCCGCAGGGACAGCCGACCGTCGTACCGGACGACGGTCTCACCACCCGTCAGCGCCGCAACCGCGCGCTGGTGATGGTGCACACCGGAGTCGGCAAGGGGAAGTCGACGGCGGCCTTCGGGATGGCGCTGCGCGCCTGGAACCAGGGCTGGCCGATCGGGGTGTTCCAGTTCGTCAAGTCCGCCAAGTGGAAGGTCGGCGAGGAGAACGCCCTCAAGGCGCTCGGCGAGACCGGCAAGGGCGGCACCGTCGTCTGGAACAAGATGGGCGAGGGCTGGTCCTGGATCCAGCGCGAGGTCGCCGAGGGCGAGCAGTCGCACGAGGACAAGGCGCGCGAGGGCTGGGAGCAGGTCAAGCGCGACCTCGCCGAGGAGAAGTACAAGTTCTACGTCCTGGACGAGTTCGCGTACCTGCTGCACTGGGGCTGGATCGACACGGCCGAGGTGGTCGAGGTGCTGCGGAACCGGCCGGGGCAGCAGCACGTCGTCATCACGGGCCGCAACGCCCCCCAGGAGCTGATGGACTTCGCGGATCTGGTGACCGACATGTCGAAGGTGAAGCACCCGATGGACGCGGGTCAGAAGGGCCAGCGGGGCATCGAGTGGTAGCACGTCTCGTCATCGCCGCGCCGTCCTCCGGCGCGGGCAAGACCACGGTCGCGACCGGCCTGATGGCCGCCTTCGCGGGCCGTGGCCTCGCCGTCTCCCCGCACAAGGTCGGCCCCGACTACATCGACCCGGGCTACCACGCGCTCGCGACCGGCCGCCCGGGCCGCAACCTCGACGCGTACATGTGCGGTACGGGGATGGTCGCGCCGCTCTTCGCGCACGGGGCGCGCGGCTGCGACCTGGCGGTGGTCGAGGGCGTCATGGGCCTGTACGACGGGGCCGCCGACCAGGGCGAGCTGGCGTCGACGGCCCAGGTGGCGAAGATCCTCAGGGCGCCCGTGGTGCTGGTCGTCGACGCGTCCTCGCAGTCGCGGTCGGTGGCGGCCCTGGTGCACGGGTTCGCCTCGTGGGACCCGGAGGTGCGGATCGGCGGGGTCATCCTCAACAAGGTCGCCTCCGACCGGCACGAGCACCTGCTGCGCGAGGCGCTCGGCGGGTCGGGCGTGCCGGTCATGGGCGTGCTGCGGCGGGCGCCCGCCGTGGCGACTCCGTCGCGGCACCTGGGCCTTGTGCCGGTGGCCGAGCGGCAGGCCGCCGCGGTGGCCGCCGTGGCCGCGCAGGGGGAACAGGTGCTCCAGGGGTGCGATCTGGATGCGCTGTGGGCCCTGGCCCGGTCGGCGCCGGAGCTGCCCGGAGAGGCCTGGGACCCCGTGGGCGCCCTGCCCCCGGTGGCCGTCGGGCCGGTGCGTCCCGTGGTCGCCGTCGCCGGCGGCGCCGCCTTCACGTTCTCGTACGCCGAGCACGCCGAGTTGCTCACCGCCGCGGGGGCCGAGGTGGTGACCTTCGATCCGCTGCGGGACGAGGCGCTGCCCGAGGGGACGAGCGGGCTCGTCATAGGCGGCGGGTTTCCCGAGATGTACGGCGGCGAGCTGTCCGCCAACGAGCCGCTGCGGAAGGCCGTCTCCGAGCTGGCCGCGTCCGGCGCGCCGATCGCCGCCGAGTGCGCCGGGCTGCTGTATCTGGCCCGTTCGCTGGACGGGCGGCCCATGTGCGGGGTGCTCGACGCGGAGGCGCGGATGTCGGAGCGGCTCACGCTCGGGTACCGGGACGCCGTGGCGGTGAGCGACAGTTCGCTCGCCGCGGCCGGCGCGCGGATGCGCGGGCACGAGTTCCACCGGACCGTGATCGAGCCGGGCGCCGGGGCGGAGGCTGCCTGGGGGCTGCGGCAGCCGGTCCGTCGCCTGGAGGGGTTCGTGCAGGGCGGGGTGCACGCGAGCTATGTGCACACCCACTGGGCCGGGGCCCCGGAGGCGGCCGCCCGGTTCGTCGCGCACTGCGGGACCGGGCACGACGGGAACGGGCACGGCGGGAACGGGCCGGCCGCGTGAGATCAGCCGCCCGACACCCCCACCACGAGCCAGATGAAGCCGACGCCCGCCACCGTGCACAGCAGGGTGGAGAGGGCCGGGTGTTCGTGATGGGCCTCGGGCAGGATCTCGGCGGCGGCGAGGTACAGCAGGGCACCGCCGAAGAACCCCAGATAGCTGCCGAGGAGTTCCTCCGGAAGGGTGAACAGCAGCGTGGACGCCGCGCCGACGATCGGGGCGGCCGCGTCCGCGACCAGCATCAGGACCGCCTTGCGCCGGGCGTTCCCGTAGAGGCTGGTGATCGTGTACGTGTTGAACCCGTCGGCGAAGTCGTGGGTGATGACGGCGAGCGCCACGGTCGCGCCCATGCCCCCGCCGACCTGGAAGGCGGCGCCGAGCGCGATGCCGTCCATGAGGCTGTGGGCGACCATCGCGGCCGCCGCGGTCAGCCCGACCTGCGGCACCCGCTCGCCGGCGGCCACCCCGTGCGCGGCCTGGCGGACCGCGAGCAGCCGTTCCACGGCATGGGCGAAGAGGAAGCCGCCCACGAAGAGCAGCAGGGCCTGCGGCACCCCGAAGACCTTCTCGCCCGCGGCCTCCATGGCCTCCGGCAGCAGGTCGAGTCCGACCACGCCGAGCATCAGTCCGCCGGCCAGGCCGAGGACGAGGTGGCGCCGGTCGGTGACGCGCTGCGCCGTCCAGCCGCCGAAGAGCGTCATGAGGAACGCGCCGAGCGCGACGAAAACGGCCATGCGCCCTTGCTATCCGATCGCGCGCGATTCGCGCACATCGGACTCGCCTTCGGGCGCCTGGGGTTGGCCTGGGACGACGCCGTCGTGGTGGAGGGCTCGGTGCCCGACCGCGCGGTCAACGTCTGCCGGGCCCACCCCAAGGTCGCCGTGCTGCCGACGCCGGGCTTCGGTCCCGCGGAGCTGGGCTCGGCGCTGCTGCACCGGGTGGCGTCGCGGACGCTGGTGGTGTTCTCGGCGCTCGGCGATCCGTTCCGCGAGCGGTTCGAGCGGGTGGATCCGGCGGAGGCGATGTGCCGGGGCTGGGAGGGCGTGAGCATGGTGCTCTGCCTGGACGAGTCGCGGCAGGAGGGGCCCGCCCCCGCGGTCACCGGACCGCTCACCGGTCCTGGCCGCTGGGCGCTGCCGGACGGGGAGTTCGGGGCGGGGGCCGGCACCGGGACCGTACTGCCGTACGAGGCGAGGGCGTTGGCGCTGGCCCGGCTCGGGCCGCGGGCCGGGGATCTGGTCTGGGACATCGGCTCGGGCCGCGGCGCGGTGGCGATCGAGTGCGCCCGCCTCGGCGCGGCCGCGGTCGCCGTGGAGCGGTCGGCGGCCGGGGTCGAGCGGGTCCGGGCGAACACGGCCGCGCACGGGGTGGAGGTGCGGGCCGTGCGCGGGGTGGCGCCGGCGGTGCTGAGCCATCTCGCGGATCCTGACGGGGTGTTCGTCGGGGGCCGGTCCGGCGCGCCCGCCGAGCTGGAGTCGGTCGTGCTGACGGCGGCGCGGCGGGCCCGCCGCGCCGTGGTGGTGGCGGTGCCCGCCCCGGAACGGATCGCGCCGGTCCGGTCGGCGCTGATGTCCTGCGGGTTCGCGGCCGAGGGGGTGCTGCTGCGGTCCGAGCGGCTGGACCGGCCGGGCGCCCTCTCCACCGCGGCGGTGCCGCCGGTGTGTCTGGTCTGGGGGACGCGATGAGTGGGACGCGGGGAGAGCGTGCGACGGTGAGCGGGGCGACCGTGGGGATCGGCGCGCGGTCCGGGGTGTCCGTGGACGAGGTGCTGTCTCCGGTCCTCGCGGCGCTGCGGGAGGCCGGTCTCGCGTGCTCGGACGTCGTGGCGTTCGGGACCCTGGAGGCACGGGCCGCTGAGCCGGGGATCGTTGCCGCGGCCCAGCGGCTCGGCGTGCCGCTCCGCGCCTACGGGCCCGAGGAGCTGGCCGCCGTGCCCGTACCGCACCCCTCTGGGGCCGCGCTCGCGGCGACGGGGACGGCGTCGGTGGCGGAGGCGGCGGCGCTGCTCGCGGCGGGCCCGGGTGCCGTGCTGCTCGTACCGAAGCGGAAGTCGGCGCGTGTGACGTGTGCGATTGCCCGGTCCCTCCGGGTTCGTCCGAACGAAGATGCCCCCGCCGTACGGTTGTTGCCGCAGGGACGGGGGTACATCGACGGTCAGACGGAGCCCCGTACACCCCCCACTCATCACCCGACGGCGGCCATGGATACCCACGCGCATTCTGACGTCCACGATCTGCGGCACCACGGTGACGCGGAGGTACGGGACGAGAAACTGATCGATCTCGCGGTCAACGTCCGGACCCACACGCCACCGGAGTGGCTGCGGGCGCGGATCGCCGATTCCCTGACAGGTCTGGCGCAGTACCCGGACGGCCGGGTCGCGCGGGCGGCGGTCGCCGAGCGGCACGATCTTCCGGCTGCCCGGGTGCTGCTCACGGCCGGGGCGGCGGAGGCGTTCGTGCTGCTCGCGCGGGCGCTTCCGGCGCGTCGGCCGGTGGTGGTGCATCCGCAGTTCACCGAGCCGGAGGCGGCGCTGCGCGACGCGGGCCACGAGGTGCGCCGGGTGCTGCTCCGCGAGGAGGACGGCTTCCGGCTGGATCCCGCGGCCGTGCCGGAGGACGCGGACCTGGTGGTGATCGGGAATCCGACGAACCCGACGTCCGTGCTGCATCCGGCGGCGGCGATCGCGGCCCTGGCCAGGCCCGGGCGGACGCTCGTGGTGGACGAGGCGTTCATGGACGCGGTGCCGGGCGAGCGGGAGTCGCTGGCCGGGCGGACGGACGTGCCGGGTCTGGTGGTGCTGCGGAGCCTGACGAAGACCTGGGGCCTGGCGGGTCTGCGGATCGGCTACGTCCTCGCGCACCCGGAGACGATCGCGCTGCTCCAACGGGCGCAGCCGCTCTGGCCGGTGTCCACTCCCGCGCTCGTGGCGGCGGAGGCGTGCATGTCGCGTGCGGCGCTCGCGGAGGCGGAGCTCGCGGCGCACCGGATCGCGGTGGAGCGGGCCCATCTGCTCGCGGGGCTCGCGGAGTTCGACGAGGTGCGCGCGGTGGCCGCGGCGGAGGGTCCGTTCGTCCTGATCCGGATGGATCGCGCGGACGCGATACGGGAGCGGCTGCGGTCGCTCGGCTTCGCCGCACGGCGCGGGGACACGTTCCCGGGCCTGGACCGGAACTGGCTCCGGCTCGCGGTGCGGGACCGGGTCACCACCAACCGCTTCCTGCAGGCGCTGGACCAGGCGCTGCTGATCGAGGGCTGAGACCCGTCGAGCATGCATGCGGGGAGGGCGGCTCGCCGTCGCGCCGTCCTCCCCGCATGGTCCCCTTCCCCCCTCGGGTCGGTCAGTCCCGGGCGCGACCGCGGGCCAGGACGAGCGCCCCCGCGCCGCCGCCGAGCAGGACGACGGCGCCGCCGGCCAGGTACGGGGTCATCGAGCTGCCGCCGGTCGCCGCGAGGTTCTGCTCGGTGGGCTCGGTGCCCTCGTTCTGGGTCTGCACGCCACCGGCGTCGGTGGGCTTGCCGGACGGCTCCTGCGAGGGCTGCCCGGTCGGCTCCTCCGTGGGCTTCTCGGTCGGCTTGCCGGTCGGCTCCTCGGTGGGCTTCGTGCCCTTCGGCGTCTCGCAGGTGGCCTCGGCGAGGGTGACCGTGCCGTTGACCTCGGCCACGCCGAGCTTCAGCGGGTTGACCTCCACCTTCAGTTCGAGGGCTGTGGCGGCGGCGGTGCGCGAGGTGGTGGACGTACGGGACAGGTCGAGCGTCACGTCGCCGACGCCCGGCACGCTGACCTTGGTCCGGCCCGCCGTGGACAGCTTGGTCTTCTTGCCGAGGACGGTGACGTGCCCGAGCAGGTTGGCCTCGGCGACCGGCTGCTTGCCGGTCTCGCAGAGCGCCTTGGCGGTGACCTTCTCGACCTCGATCAGGGAGAGCAGGGGTACGCCGGGGACGTGGACCCGGGCCTTGACCAGGTTGACGTACCCCTCGGCCTTGTCCTTGTCGACCGTGGCCTTCGACGTGGCGACGTCGGCGCGGAGCACGTCGATCGGCTTGCCGTTCTCGGCGCCCTCGACCTTGACGGTCAGCGCGGTCTTGTTCTCGGTCTCGGGCGCCTTGACCTCGTTGAGGGAGGCGCGCAGGGGCACGTCGACCGTCTTGTCGAGCAGGGAGACGTCGAGACCGGTCCGCAGGACGACGGCGGTCGCGCGCCCCTCGCCGCCGCCGGTGGCGTGGGCCGCGGGGGCGAGGAGGACCACAGGCCCGACGGCCAGCGCGACGGCGGTCGCCGCGGCGGCGGTACGGCGTACGGGCATGCGGAAGGTGGTGCTGTTCACGTTGGTGGTACCCCCACAGGAGACATGGCGTCGCCGGCCGCTCACCACGGGGACACGGGGTCGACGCGGTCTCGGCGACTTGAGACACCGGAATCTTTACGCACGGAGGGTGAACTGGCAGACACCTGGCGTGAGTTCACTCCAAAGGGGGGTTTCCGCGCCCATATTCGATTCTTTCGGCACACTCGTTCCCGCACGCCCCGCGCGTTTCGTATCACGCGGGGCGTACGCCGGAAGTGCTTCAACGACGCCCGCCGATCTCCGGTAACGGACGGTCAACCCGACGCCTCGACGGTGACGACCCGGCGGCGGGGCGACTCGGCGGCGGGGCGGCGGGCGGCCCCGGTCAGGAGGCGCGCCAGTAGCCCAGGGAGTGGACCCGCTCCTTGGGGAGCGCGAGCTCCTTGCGGACGTACGCGGCGAGGGTGCGGGTGGTCGCCGTGTCGCAGGCGATCCAGACGTACGGGTCCCGCTCCTCCCCCAGCAGCGCGGGGAGGTCGCCGCAGACCCGCTCGACGAGCGCGGCCCCGCCGCCCTGGCGCGGGACCCGGCGCAGCTCGTGGCGGTCCGCGTCGAGACGCAGCGGCAGTTCCTCGTCCGCCTCGTGCGAGGTCTCGAACCAGAGGGTGGCCGGGACGTCGGGCGCGGCGTCGAGGAGCGAGTTGATGGCGGGCAGCGAGGCGGGGTCGCCGATCACGAACATCCGGCCGGGCCGGGGCTCGGGGGCGGTGAAGCCGGTGCCCTGGAGGGTGGCCTCGACGGTGTCGCCGGGGGCGCAGGAGCGGGCCCAGTCGCTGGCGGCGCCCTCGTGGAGGGCGAACTCCAGGCTGAAGGTGCCCGCCTCGGGGTCGGGGTCGACGAGGGTGTACGCGCGCTGGTGCGGCTTGCCCGCGTTCTCGAACCAGAGCCGCACCCACATCGTCGGGTGGACGCCGGCGGCGGCGAGGAGGCCGCCGTCCGTGAGGTGCACCCGGCGGTAGTGCTCGGTGACCTGCTCCGCCCCGGTCACGGTGAACGTGAAGTCCCGCCCCCGGAACAGCTTGAGGACCACACCTTCCCAGCCATGCCCCACCGCGATCGCCTCCCCTTGCGTTGCCTGTAGATTAATTTAGGCCAGCCTAACCTAAGAGAGCGCAGAGGATCGGGGTCGGAGTGGGTATCGAGGTCTACCGGGACGATTGGGGCATTCCGCATCTGCGGGGGACCGATCAGGACGAACTCGCCTTCGCGCAAGGGCGGGTGACCGCGGTGGACCGGGCCTGGCAGCTGGAGGTCGAGCGCCACCGGGCACAGGGCACGACGGCCGCGTTCCTCGGCGCCGGCGAGACCGGCTGGGACACCTTCGCGCGGCAGGCCAGGCTCGCCGACACCGCGCGCCGCTGCTTCGACCGGCTCGACGAGCGGACGGCGCGCTGGGTCCGGGCGTACGTGGACGGGGTCAACGCGGGCCTGCCGGAAGGCGCGTCGCGCGCGGGCCAGTTCGCGCGGGTCGGACTCGCGCCGGGCCGCTGGGAGCCGTGGACCCCGCTGGCGGTCTGGCTCACCACGCACATCCTGTTCGCGGGCTTCCCCGCCAAGCTGTGGCGCGAGGAGGTCGCGCGCCGGCTCGGCGAGGAGTGGACGGAGCTGTTCGCCACGGACGGCCCCGCCACCTCCGGCTCCAACGGCTGGATCGTCTCCGGCGACCGCACGGCAAGCGGGTCTGCGATCATCGCGGGCGACCCGCACCGCTTCATCGAGGCGCCCGGGGTGTACCAGCAGATCCGCCTCGCGTGCCCGGAGTACGACGTGCTCGGCCTCGCGGTCCCGGGCGTCCCGGGCCTCGCCCACTTCGGGCACACGGGCCAGGTGGCCTGGGCGATCACCAACGCCATGTCCGACTACCAGGACCTGTACCGGGAGCGGCTCCGGCGGACCGCCGACGGCGGCGTGGAGGCCCTGGGCCCGGACGGCTGGCGCCCCGCGAGCGTGCACCGGGAGACGGTGGAGGTGGCGGGCGGAGACCCGGTCGGGATCGAGGTGATCGAGACCGCGCGCGGCCCGGTGATCATCGGCCCGGGCGGCGGCCCGATCGGCGGCCCGGACGCCGCCGAGGGCGAGGACGGCCGGCACGCCGCGGAAGGCCTGGACGGCGGGGACGGCGCGGACGGGGGCGTCTGGGAGGCGATCAGCCTGCGGTACCCGCCGCGGGTGACCGGGGAGCTGGGGTTCGCGGTGCTGCCCGAGCTGCTCGCCGCCCGTACCGTCGCGGACGTGGACCGGGCCGTCGACGGCTGGGTCGAGCCGGTCAACGTCGTCATGGCGGCCGACGTGGACGGCGGACTGCTGCACCGGGTCGCCGGGTACGTCCCGGTCCGCGACCACGCCAACTCCGTCCGGGTGGTGCCCGCCTGGGACGCCGCGTACGACTGGCGGGACGGCGCCGCGGTGCCGACACCGCGCGCGGACGTCGAGGGCCACGCCGTCATGGCCAACGCGCGGGGGCTCGCGGCGCCGCTCGGCATCGAGTTCGCCCCGCCGCACCGGGCGGCCCGGATCGACACGCTGCTCGCCGCCTCCGCGGACTGGACGCCCGAGGCGATGGCCGGCGTCCACACCGACACCGACAACCCCTCCGCGGCCAGGCTCCTCGCGGCGGTCCGCGCCGCGGCCGAGGACGCCGAGGCCCCCGCGCGGGGGCAGGACGTCCCCGCCCTCTCCCCCGCCGCGCTCGCCGTCCGGGCCAGGCTGCTCGCCTGGGACCGCCGGATGGACGCGGACAGCGCCGACGCCGGTCTGTACGCCGCCGTGCGCGGCGCCGTCGTGCGGCGGCTCGCCGGGCACCCGGCGTTCGCGGCGCTCCGTGCGCCCGCCCCGTACCCCGCGGTCTTCCAGCCCTGGCTGGCCCTCGGGCCGCGCGTCGCCCTGGCCCTGGAGACCCTGCTGGTCTCCGGTCCCGTACCGGCCGCCGACGTCGCCGACATCGTCCGCGAGGCGCTGGAGGAGGTCGCCGCCGGCGACGAACCGCCCGCCTGGGGCGTCACCCACCGGCTCGCGCCCTGGCAGGCGCTCCCCGACGAGGACGAGGACGACGTCGACTGGCCGGGCCTCTCCGGGGACCACGACTGCGTGATGTCCTCGACCAGCGTGCCCGGCTACACCGACCGCAGCGCCCGCGCCTCGGCCGCCCGCTACGTCTGGGACCTGGCCGACCGCGAGGCGAGCCTGTGGATCGTGCCGTTCGGCGCCTCCGGGGTCGCCGACGACCCCCACCACCGCGACCAACTCCCCCTGTGGCTGCGGGGCGGACTCGCCCCCGTCACCACCGACTGGCACCACCTCACCAAGGAGCACCCGCATGACGACCGCCACTGAGCCGACCAGCCCGACCAGACCGGTCCACGTCCAGACCGTCGAGGGCTTCGGCACCGTCCGGATCGACCCCGTCGACCCCGAGGGCGACGCCGCCCTCATCCACGGCTGGGTCAACGAGGACCGCGCCCGGTTCTGGGGCATGGGCGGAACGACCGTCGACCAGGTCCGGGAGATCTACGCCCACCTGGACTCGCTCACCACCCACCACGGCTTCCTGGTCCGCCGGGACGGCGAGCCGGTCGCCCTCTTCCAGACCTACGAGCCCTCGGCCGACCGCGTCTCCGAGTGCTACGAGGTGCAGCCGGGCGACATCGGGGTGCACATCCTGATCGCGCCCGCCGACGCCCCCGAACCGGGCTTCTCCGCCCGGCTGTTCGTCGCCCTGACGGAGTTCGCGCTCAACGGCCGCACGCGCGCCGTCGCCGAGCCGGACGCCGCCAACGAGAAGGCGCTCGCCCGGCTGGTGCGGGCCGGTTTCGATCTTGGCCCCGAGGTGGTCCTGCCCGAGGTGGACCTCCCGGAGGTCTTCATCCCGGAGAAGCGCGCCCGTCTGGCGTTCCTCACCCGCTGAGCCCCCGGGCGGGCGGGCGCGCGGTCAGCCGATCACGCGCCCGTTGACGACGACCCTGCGCGGTGCCGCGAGGACGCGGACGTCCGCGCGGGGGTCGTCGGCGTAGACGACGAGGTCCGCCGGGGCGCCCTCCTCCAGGGCGGGCCTGCCCAGCCAGGAGCGGGCGCCCCAGGTGGTCGCCGAGAGGGCCTCGATCGGCGGGATGCCCGCCTTGACCAGCTCCTCCACCTCGGCCGCGACCAGGCCGTGGGCCAGCGAGCCGCCCGCGTCCGTTCCGACGAAGACCGGGACGCCCGCGTCGTACGCCGAGCGGACGGTGTCGTACCGGCGCTCGTACAGCCGCCTCATGTGCGCCGACCAGCGCGGGAACTTCTGCTCACCGCCCTGCGCGAGCTTCGGGAACGTGGCGATGTTGACGAGCGTCGGGACGATCGCGACGCCCCGCTCGGCGAAGAGCGGGATGGTCTCCTCGGTGAGCCCCGTGGCGTGCTCGATGCAGTCGATGCCCGCCTCCACCAGGTCCCGCAGCGAGTCCTCCGCGAAGCAGTGCGCGGTGACCCGGGCCCCGAGCCGGTGGGCCTCGGCGATCGCCGCCTCGACCTCGGCGCGGGGCCAGCAGGCGCCCAGGTCGCCCGCCTCCCGGTCGAGCCAGTCGCCGACGAGCTTGACCCAGCCGTCGCCGCGCCTGGCCTCCTGCCCGACGTACGCCACCAGGTCCTCGGGCTCGATCTCGTGCGCGTAGTTGCGGATGTAGCGGCGGGTGCGGGCGATGTGCCGGCCGGCCCGGATGATCTTCGGCAGGTCCTCGCGCGCGTCGATCCACCGGGTGTCGGACGGCGATCCCGCGTCGCGGATCAGGAGCGTGCCCGCGTCCCGGTCGGTCAGCGCCTGCTTCTCGGCCGTGCCCGCGTCGACCGGGCCGTGCTGGTCGAGGCCGACGTGGCAGTGCGCGTCGACCAGGCCCGGCAGGGCCCAGCCCTCGATCGTGAGCGCCTCGGCGGACGGACGGGTGTACGTGACGCGCCCGTCGACCGCCCAGAGCTCGTCCCGTACGTCCTCCGGGCCGACGAGCACCCGCCCCTTCACATGCAGCACCACGTGATCGCTCATGACTGCACTCTACGAGGGGCGGGCACCGGCCCACAGGGGTTCATTCGTCGATCGCGGCCCCGAAGCGGGCGTCCACGGCCGGTCCGCCGAGCGAGCCCGCGGAGTACGTCCACGAGCCCGACGCCGTCAGCCCTCCCGTACCGGCCGAGAAGACCCAGACGTGCCCGTCGGCGGTGTTCTCGCCGGGGGCCGCCGCCAGCAGTCCGAAGCGGCCGTCGCGGTTCGGGTCGGCCAGCCTGACCTGCGCGCCGAACCGGTCGGCCCGCTCGACCGCGCCGGGCACCGACGGCGAGTCCTGGGTCCACGACAGCGCCCCGGCGGAGGTGAGTCCGCCGCGCGCGCCGCGCAGGACGGTGACCATGCCCGCGTCGGCGACCGTGCCGATGTCCTCCTCGGGCGCGCCGATCGCCACGTCCGCGCGCCCGTCGCCGTTCGTGTCCGCGACGGAGAGGTCGGCGCCCCAGCCGTCGCCGCGCTCGGATGCGCCCGGCACGCCCGGCGAGTCCTGGGTCCACCAGCGCGGCGGGGTGCCGGGCCCCTCGACACCGGCGGGCCCCGAGGGACCGCCCAGGTACACGCCGACCATGCCGCCGGTCATGGACTCGCCGCCGTCGTCCGGGCCGTGCGGCTCGCCCGTGACGAGGTCGTCGTAGCCGTCGCCGTCGACGTCCCCGGACGCGGCGACCGGTCCGCCACGCAGGGCGCGCTCGAAGCGCAGTTCGTCCGCGCGTCCCGAGAGGTACCAGGACCAGCCGTGGCCGGGTTCGGTGCCGGTGGAGACCCCGCTGATCACGAGGTCGGCGAAGCCGTTGCCGTCGTAGTCGCCGGTGGTGAGGGACCGTTCGGAGATCTCCCGCCACTCGTCGGCCGTGCGGGCCGGGCCGTTCAGAGCGGAGCCCCGGTCCGGGCGAGCGGTCGCGCCCGGCTGCGGGGCGGCGGCGAACAGGTGCCGCTCGGCGCCGTTCCGGTCGAGGGTGATCAGTTGGTCGCCCGGGCTCTCCGCGGTGAAGCGGGCGGCGGCGAACGCCGAGCCGAAGCGGGCCCCGGCGGTGGGGCCGAGGAGGCTGTCGAGGCCCTGGGTGCGGGTGCCGACGAGCCCCTTCGGCGAGCCCCAGAGGATCACGGCGCCGCCGGTGTCGGCCAGGGTGCCGATGTCCTCGCCGGGGACGCCGACGATCGCGTCGTCGTAGCCGTCGCCGTCCAGGTCGCCGGTGGCCAGGGCCTGGCCGAAGGCGTCGCCCGCCTCGGCGGTGCCGGGCACGCCCGCGGTGTTCTGGCTGACGACGGCGGCGCGGGTGGTGCCGATGCCCCGGGACGAGCCGTACTGGACGGTGACGAGACCGGCGCCGCGCGCGCCGCCGACGGTCGCGCCGGGCGCGCCGACGAGGACGTCGTCGTAACCGTCGCCGTCGAAGTCGCAGTTGCGGTCGTCCGCGCGGGTGGAGCCGGGCACGCCGGCGTGGGCGGCGGGCGCGGTGACCAGGCCGGCGCCGGCCGTGAGGAGGAAGGTCGCGGCGGTGAGAGCGAGCGCGCGGTGCGTGAGGCGGTGCGTGCCGGTACGGGTGCGGGTGAGGCGGTAGGTGCGCATGGAGCGGCTCCTGGATGCAACAGAGGATGATCCGGGCGGCTGCGGGGGTGTCCGGAAAGGGCCCGTCCCTTGTCCGTCGCACCGTTCGACACCGGATGCCCCGTCAGGGTTGTACGCGCGTGATGACCGGTTTCGGATACGAGAGTCACTCACGTCCCGTAAAGGGGGCGAAGGTCCGAAGCGGTCGGAAACCGGCTCGGTACGCTGAACCGACGCTCGACCCTCCTTTCGAAGAAGGCACCACGTGACCGTGACACACCCGCTGCTGGACCTGGCCCCGCTGACCGCCGCGCACTTCGCGTCCATCGAGCGGCGGGTCGCCGCCCTGCTCTCCACCGAGCAGGACGTGGTGATCACCCAGGGCGAGGCGCTGCTGCCCCTGGAGGGCTGCATCCGCAGCGGGGCCCGGCCGGGTTCGACGGCCCTGAACATCGTCACCGGTCCGTACGGGCAGACCTTCGGCGACTGGCTGCGGGACTGCGGTGCCACGGTCGTGGACCTGGAGGTGCCCTTCCACGCGGCGGTGACGGCCGCGCAGGTGGAGCGGGCGCTCGCCGAGCACCCGGAGATCGACTTCGTCTCCCTGGTGCACGCGGAGGCGGCGACGGGCAACACGAACCCGGTGGCCGAGATCGGCGAGGTGGTGCGGGCGCACGGCGCGCTGTTCTACCTGGACGCGGTGGCGTCGATCGGCGCGGAGCCGGTGCTGCCGGACGCGTGGGGCGTGGACATGTGCATCATCGGCGCGCAGAAGGCGATGGGCGGTCCGGCGGGCGTCTCGGCGGTCTCGGTGAGCGAGCGGGCGTGGGAGCGGTTCGCCGCCAACCCGCGGGCCCCGCGCCACTCGTACCTCTCGCTCCTGGACTGGAAGGAGCGCTGGATCGACGGCGGCCGGAAGGCGCTGCTGCACGCGCCGGCTCAGCTGGAGATGCTGGGCCTTGAGGCGTGCCTGGAGCGCATCGAGTCCGAGGGGCTCGACGCGCTGATGGCCCGTCACGCGTCCGCCGCGGCCGCGACCCGCGCGGGCGCCCTGGCGCTCGGCGGAGGCCTGGAGCCGTACGTCCACGCGGCACGGGACGCGGCCCCGGTCGCGACGACGCTGCGCTCCCCGGACGGCGTGGACGCCTCGGCGCTGGTCGCCGCGGCGCTGGCGGCGGACCCGTCGCTGCCGCTGATCGCGGGCGGCGGGGCCCTGTCGAAGGAGATGATCCGGGTCAACCACTACGGCGTGGACGCGACCCCGGGCGCGGTCCAGTCCTCCCTGGCGGCCCTGGGCGCGGCCCTCGCCGAGACGGGCCGCCCGGTCGACCTGGAAGCGGCCCGTCGCGCGGCCACGGAGGCGTGGAGCTAGGACCTTTCGGGGGCGCGGCCGGCTGTCTTGTCCGGCC
The DNA here is from genome assembly GCF_043081505.1 of Streptomyces sp. NPDC014870. Taxonomy (NCBI): domain Bacteria; kingdom Bacillati; phylum Actinomycetota; class Actinomycetes; order Kitasatosporales; family Streptomycetaceae; genus Streptomyces; species Streptomyces sp. NPDC014870. The sequence goes on along the minus strand of NZ_JBIBWQ010000004.1, from coordinate 593,645 downwards.
GCGCGAATGCCCATTTCCCCCATTTGAATTACGCGCGCATTATTCACTCGAATTCCCGTACACCCTCCGCGCTTCTTCTGCCCGGTTTCCCGGGGCCTAAACGCCAAGGTTCCGTCAGCACTTCCGGCTCATTTCCGTTCTGTGACCGACTCCACATCGCGCCCTTTTCGCCCGGATTTATACGGACAGAACGTCACTGATTCGCGCCCGCGCGAATAACACATCGGGTTTCTCCAGCCCACCCCTCAGGCCCGTGCAATCCGAGAATTCGCTCGGTAAATTCCCTCGCCATGACCGCAGCACAAGCAGCCATGACACTGGAAAGCCCACGCGTGGAGGACGGAGCCGCCATCTGGCGCATCGCCCGGGATTCCCGGGTGCTGGATCTGAACTCCTCGTACAGCTATCTGCTGTGGTGCCGCGACTTCGCCGCCACCTCGCTGGTCGCGCGCGCCGTCGACGGCGGTGAGCCGGTCGCCTTCGTGACCGGGTATCTGCGTCCCGACCGGCCCGGCACCCTCGTCGTCTGGCAGATCGCGGTCGACGAGACCCACCGCGGGCAGGGCCTGGCCGGGGTGCTCCTCGACGCGCTGACCACCCGGGTCCGCCCGGACGCCGTCGAGACGACGGTCACCCCCGACAACACACCCTCGGACCGGCTCTTCAGCGCCTACGCCGCCCGCCACGGGCTGCGCCTGGAGCGCGAAGTCCTCTTCGACGGGGACCTGTTCCCCGACAGCGTCGACGGCGCCGCCGCCCACAAGCCCGAAGTCCTGTACCGCATCGGCCCCTTCCTCACCCCCGGAGCTTCGCTGTGACCATCACCCCGCCCGAACTGAGCGTCTTCGAGACCCTGGAGTCGGAGGTCCGCAGCTACTGCCGCGGCTGGCCCACCGTCTTCGACCGCGCGCACGGCGCCCGCCTCACCGACGAGGACGGCCACGAGTACCTCGACTTCTTCGCCGGCGCCGGCTCCCTCAACTACGGCCACAACAACCCCGTACTGAAACGGGCGTTGATCGACTACCTGGAACGCGACGGGATCACCCACGGTCTCGACATGGCGACGACCGCCAAGCGGACCTTCCTGGAGACCTTCCAGGAGGTCGTGCTGAAGCCGCGCGCCCTGCCGTACAAGGTGATGTTCCCGGGGCCGACCGGCACCAACGCCGTGGAGGCCGCGCTGAAACTGGCGCGCAAGGTGAAGGGCCGCGAGTCCGTCGTCTCCTTCACCAACGCCTTCCACGGCATGTCGCTCGGTTCGCTCGCCGTCACCGGCAACGCCTTCAAGCGCGCCGGGGCCGGGATCCCGCTGGTGCACGGCACCCCCATGCCGTTCGACCACTACCTCGACGGGCAGGTGCCGGACTTCCTCTGGTTCGAGCGGCTGCTGGAGGACCAGGGTTCCGGGCTCAACAAGCCGGCCGCGGTGATCGTGGAGACGGTCCAGGGCGAGGGCGGCATCAACGTGGCCCGCCCCGAGTGGCTGCGGGCGCTCGCCGAGCTGTGCCGGCGCCAGGACATGCTGCTGATCGTCGACGACATCCAGATGGGCTGCGGCCGCACCGGCGCCTTCTTCTCCTTCGAGGAGGCCGGCATCACCCCGGACATCGTCACGCTGTCGAAGTCGATCAGCGGCTACGGGCTGCCGATGTCGCTCTGCCTGTTCCGGCCGGAGCTGGACGTCTGGGAGCCCGGCGAGCACAACGGCACCTTCCGGGGCAACAACCCGGCCTTCGTCACGGCAGCCGCCGCGCTCGACACCTACTGGGCCGACGGCCAGATGGAGAAGCAGACCCTGGCGCGGGGCGAGCAGGTCGAGCAGGCGCTGCTCGCGCTCTGCGAGGAGAACTCGGCGGACGGCGCCCACTACCGGGGCCGGGGCCTGGTGTGGGGGTTGGAGTTCGCCGACAGGACCCGGGCCTCGAAGGTCTGCGCCCGCGCCTTCGAGCTGGGGCTGCTGCTCGAGACCTCGGGCCCGGAGAGCCAGGTCGTCAAACTCCTCCCGCCGCTGACCGTCACCCCGGAGGAGCTCGACGAGGGGCTGCGCACGCTGTCCCGCGCGGTCCGCGAGACGGCCCCGCAGGGCGCAGCGGCCACCACGGCCTGAACAACCGACACACGACAGGGAGTTGCACCACCGTGATCGTCCGATCGTTCAAGGACATCGAGAACACCGAACGCCACGTCCGGGCCGCCTCCGGCACCTGGGAGAGCAAGCGGATCGTCCTCGCCAAGGAGCGGGTCGGCTTCTCGCTGCACGAGACCGTGCTCTACGCGGGCACCGAGACGTCCATGTGGTACGCCAACCACGTCGAGGCCGTCCTGTGCGTCGAGGGCGAGGCCGAGCTGACGAACGACGAGACCGGCGAGACGCACTGGATCGAGCCGGGCACGATGTACCTGCTCGACGGCCACGAGCGGCACACGCTGCGCCCGAAGACCGACTTCCGCTGCGTCTGCGTCTTCAACCCGCCGGTCACCGGGCGGGAGGACCACGACGAGAACGGGGTGTACCCCCTGCTCACGGAGGAGGGCTGATCATGACGGACGTCCTGACCGACCTGTACCCGACCCGCGGCGCCTCCGAGGTGCTGACGCCCCGCCGCGACCCGGTGGTGTGGGGCGACGCACCGGGCCTGGAGTCGTACGACCGGGACGGCTTCCTCGTCGAGCCGGAGCTGCTGACCGACGACGAGGTCGCCGAGTACCGCCGCGAGCTGGACCGTCTTGTCGCCGATCCGGCCGTACGGTCCGACCCGCGCGCGATCGTCGAGTCGAGGTCGGCGACGGTACGGTCCGTCTTCGAGGTGCACCGGATCAGCGAGGTCTTCGCCCGCCTCGTCCGGGACGAGCGGGTGGTGGGCCGGGCGCGCGAGATCCTCGGCTCGGACGTGTACGTCCACCAGTCGCGGATCAACGTCAAGCCGGGCTTCGGCGCCTCCGGGTTCTACTGGCACTCGGACTTCGAGACCTGGCACGCGGAGGACGGCCTGCCGCGGATGCGCGCGGTGTCGGTGTCGATCGCGCTGACCGAGAACCACGACACCAACGGCGGCCTGATGATCATGCCGGGCTCGCACCGGACGTTCCTGGGCTGCGCGGGGGCGACCCCGAAGGACAACTACAAGCGCTCGCTGCAGATGCAGGACGCGGGCACCCCGTCGGACGAGGCGCTGACCTCGCTCGCGGACGCGCACGGGATCCGGCTCTTCACGGGCCGGGCCGGCTCGGCGACCTGGTTCGACTGCAACGCGATGCACGGCTCGGGCGACAACATCACGCCGTACCCGCGCAGCAATGTCTTCCTCGTCTTCAACAGCGTGGAGAACGCGGCGGCGGAGCCGTTCGCCGCGCCGGTGCGCAGGCCGGAGTTCATCGGGGCGCGGGACTTCACCCCGGTGCGCTGAGGGCTCGCAGGTGACGGGTGGGGGACGGGGCCGGACGGGGCCCCGTCCCCCACCCGCGTCTCAGCCCGCGAGGATCTCCAGGGCGCGGTCGACGTCCGCCGAGCCGTTGTAGAGGTGGAAGGACGCCCGCAGGTTGCCCGCGCGGGCGGCCATCAGGACGTCGGCGGCGCGCAGGTCGGGCAGCCGGTCGCCGAGGCCCGGGACGCCGACCACACCGGAGACGTCCGCCACGGGGGCGTGGCCGAGCGCCACGAGGCCGGCGCGGAAGCGGGCCGCGAGGGCCTTGTTGTGGGCCTCGATCCGCTCGATGCCGATCTCTTCGAGGAGGGCGAGCGAACGGGCCGCCCCGTGGTACGAGAGGAACGCCGGCGGCTCGTCGAACCGCCGTGCGGAGGCGGCCAGTTCGCGGACCGGGCCGTAGCTGTTCGCCCACAGCTCCGTTCCGGTGACCCAGCCGGCGTGGATCGCGACCAGGGAGTCCTGCGCCTCCTCGGTGACGGTGAGGAAGGACGTTCCGCGCGGGCTGAGCAGGTACTTGTAGCCGCCGGCCACCGTGTAGTCCCACTCCCCCGCGCGCAGCGGCAACCAGCCGGCGGACTGGGTGGCGTCGAGGAGCGTACGGGCGCCGTGCGCGGCCGCCGCGGCCCGTACCGCCGCGAAGTCCACCGTCCGTCCGTCCGCCGACTGGACGGAGGAGAAGGCGACGAGCGCGGTCTCGGGGCGGACGGACTCGGCGAGCCGCTCCAGGGGCACGAAACGGGTCTTGAGGTCGCCGCGGACGGTGAACGGGGTGATCAGGGAGGAGAAGTCGCCCTCGGGAAAGAGGATCTCGGCCCCGGCGGGCATCGACTGCGCGATCATCCCGACGTGGACGGAGACCGAGCTGCCGACCGCGACCCGGTCCGGGTGGACGGCCACGAGCCGGGCGAAGGAGGCGCGGGCCTCGTCGACGACGTCGAAGCTGCCGGAGCCGTCCGGGTTGCCCGCCGCGACAGCCTCGCAGAGCCGCGTGACGGCCTCGACCGTGCGGCGCGGCAGCAGCGCGCAGGTGGAGGTGTTGAGGTACGTCCCCCGGGGAGCGAACTCGGCTCCGCCGAGGGGTTCGATGACATCCGTGACATCCGTGGCGTCCATGGCCCAAGACTGGGCTCCCCCTCCGCCCCCGTCAATGGCGAATGATCATGGGGAAGCCCCAATCGGGGCTTATAAGCCCAGGTCCGGGGCGGTGCGACGGGTCGAAGCCGTCAGACTTCGCAGGTGCCGTCCGCGTCGCAGGCGGGGGCCGCCGTGTCGGCCGCGCCGCCGATCGGCTGGAGCACCCGGCCCTGCCACGCCTGCTCAAGGGCCTGTGTGAAGACCTCGGCGGGCTGGCCGCCGGAGACGCCGTAGCGGCGGTCGAGGACGAAGAACGGCACACCGTTCGCGCCGAGTTCGGCCGCCTCGCGCTCCTCCGCCCGTACCGCGTCCGCGTACGCGCTCTCGTCGGCGAGCACGGCCTTGACCTCGGCCTCGTCCAGGCCGGCCTCGACGCCGAGCCGGACGAGCGTCTCAGCGTCGAAGACGGACCGCTCCTCGGCGAAGTTCGCGCGGTAGGCGAGGTCGAGCAGTTCGTTCTGCCGGCCGCGCTCCCTGGCGAGGTGGAGCAGGCGGTGGATGTCGAAGGTGTTGCCGCTGTCGCGACCCTCGGTGCGGTACTCCAGCCCCTCGGAGCGCGCGTTGGACGCGACGTGCTCCTCCATGGCGCGGGCCTCGTCCAGGGTCCGGCCGTACTTCTTCGCCAGCGTGTCGATCACCGGCGCGGTGACACCCTTGGGCAGGTTCGGGTTGAGCTCGAAGGAGCGGTGCACGACCTCGACGTCCTCGCGGTGGGCGAAGGCGGCGAGGCCCTTCTCGAAGCGGGCCTTGCCGATGTAGCACCACGGGCAGGCGATGTCGCTCCAGATCTCGACGCGCATGATTCGGCTTCTCTCCGGGGTCGGCGGGTGGGGTCCGAGGGCGCAAACGCCCCCGCCGACCGGATTCATTCCGCCACGGGCGCCAGTGTGAGCCGGAGCACGAGATGGGTGCCGGAGCGCGGGGTGTCGGGGTCGGGGGTCCAGGCGTGGGCGGCGTAGAAGGACCGGGCCCGCTCGTTCTTCTCGAAGACGAGGAGGCGGGCCTCGGCGAAGCCCTCCGCGCGCCACGCGTCCAGGCAGGCCGTGTGCAGCTCGGTGCCGACGCCCCGGCGCCAGCGGTCGGGGCGGACGTGGAGCTGTGTGAGGGTGACGGTTCCGCCGTCGCCTCTGCTGTACGCGGCGACGCCGGCCGGCTCGCCGTCCCGCTCGGCCACGAGCACGTCGCCCCGCTCGACGGCCCTGCTCCATCCCTCCCGGGTGCGGGCGAGCTCTTCGGGTCCGGCGAACTCGGTCTCGGGGAGGTGGCCGCGGTAGTAGGTGGCGCGGGCCTCCAGGTGCAGGGCGGCGATGGCGTCGAGGTCGTCGGGCGTCGCGATTCTGATCATGACAACCGGGACGCGCGGCGCCGGGTCGGCGGTTGCGGGCCGACCGCGCCCGGTGCCCGGCGACCCGCGCGCCCCGGCTTCAGCGGCGCGGCAGTCCGAGCGGGTTGCCGTCGCGCAGCTCCGGCGGGAGCAGGTGCTGCGGGGTCGACTGGTACGTGACCGGGCGCAGCCAGCGCTCGATCGCGGTGGCGCCGACCGACGTGGAGGTGGAGGTGGTGGCCGGGTAGGGCCCGCCGTGGTGCTGGGCCGCCGAGACCGCGACACCCGTGGGCCAGCCGTTGACGAGCACGCGGCCCGCCAGCGGGGTCAGCTCGGCGAGCAGGGAGGCGGCCTCCGGGTCCTCCTCGGCCATCTGGAGGGTGGCCGTGAGGTTGCCGGGGAGCAGCCCGAGGACCGCGGTGACCTCGGCCCGGGAGGCGTAGCGGACGACCAGGGTCACGGGGCCGAAGTACTCGCTCACGAACGCCCCGTGGTACCCCTCGCGGTGGCGTGCGAGCAGGAGCCCGGCGTCGAAGGTCACGAAGCCCGCCCGGACGGTGGACGGACTGGCCGGTCCGGGGTGGACGGGCGCGGTGACGCCCTCGGACGAGGCGAGCTCGTAGGTCCCGGTGAGGAAGGTGCCGCGGATCCGCCGGTCGAGCATCACCCCGGGCTCGGCCGCGCCGATGGCGTCCGTGAGGGCGGCCACGAAACGGTCGCCCGCCTCGCCGGCCGGCGCCAGGACGAAGCCGGGCTTGGTGCAGAACTGGCCCTGGCCGAGGGTCACGGAGGCGGCGAGGCCGGTCCCGATCTCCGCGGCCCGCTCCTCGGCGGCGGCCTCGGTGATCACAACCGGGTTGAGGGAGCCCAGCTCGCCGTGGAAGGGGATGGGCACGGGCCGGGCTGCGGCCGCGTCGAAGAGCGCCCGGCCGCCCCGGACCGAGCCGGTGAAACCGGCCGCCGCGACCAGCGGGTGCCGGACGAGCGCGACGCCCGCGTCGAAGCCGTGGAGCAGGCCGACGACGTCCTCGGGCAGCCCGACCTTGGCGGCGGCCCGGCGGAGCAGGGAGGCGCAGAGCTCCGAGGTGGCGGGGTGGTCGGGGTGGGCCTTGACGACGACCGGGCAGCCGGCGGCGAGGGCGCTGGCGGTGTCGCCGCCCGGGACGGAGAAGGCGAGCGGGAAGTTGCTGGCGGCGTAGACGGCGACGACGCCGAGCGGGATCTTCCAGCGGCGCAGGTCGGGCCGGGGCGGGGTGGCCGTGGGGTCGGGCAGGTCGATCCGTACGTCGAGGAAGGAGCCCTCGTCGACGACGTCCGCGAAGGCCCGCAACTGGGCGGTGGTCCGGGCGAGTTCACCGGTGAGGCGGACGGGGCCGAGCGCCGTCTCGGCGTCGGCGGTCTCGACGACCTCCGGCCTGGCCTCGTCCAGGAGGTCGGCGGCGGTGCGGAGCAGGGCGGCCCGTACCGCGCGGTCGGCGAGCGCCTCGCGGGCGGCGGACGCGGCGGTGACGGCCCGGTCCACGTCCTCGACTGTGGCCTCCACCGCAACCTGCTCCCGCGGCTTCCCCGTCCGGGGGTCCACACTCCACACTGGTTCAGCTGTCACGGCCCTGCCCCTCTTCACGCGACACCCCGTTCGGTATTCTGAACGGGGTTCCAGTAGATGAATCTGGACTCTATTGACGGGTGTGCCGACTCCACAAGAGGCACCAGGAAGAGGGGTGAGGGCGATGTCGACAGCCGACACGGGTGGGGCCCAGGTCAAGTCCGCGGTGCGGACGGTGGAGTTGCTCGAGTATTTCGCGGGGCGCCCCGGAATGCACTCCCTGGCCGCCGTCCAGGAGGCCGTCGGATACCCCAAGTCCAGCCTGTACATGCTGCTGCGCACCCTGGTCGAGCTGGGCTGGGTGGAGACGGACGCGACGGGCACGCGGTACGGCATCGGGGTCCGGGCCCTGCTCGTCGGCACCTCGTACATCGACGGCGACGAGGTGGTGGCCGCTGCCCGGCCCACCCTCGACCGCCTCTCCGACGACACCACGGAGACCATCCACCTCGCCCGGCTCGACGGCACCAACGTGGTCTATCTGGCGACCCGTCAGTCCCAGCACTACCTGCGGCCGTTCACCCGCGTCGGGCGCAGGCTGCCGGCCCACTCGACCTCCCTGGGCAAGGCGCTGCTCGCCACCCACAGCGACGAGCAGGTCCGCAAGATGCTCCCGGAGACGCTGCCGCCGCTGACCGAGCACACGATCACCGACCGCGAGAAGCTCATCGAGGAGCTGCACCTCATCCGCGAGCAGGGCTACGCGGTGGACCGCGAGGAGAACACCCTCGGGCTTCGCTGCTTCGGCATCGCGATCCCCTACCGCACGCCGGCGCGGGACGCGATCAGCTGCTCGGTGCCGGTGGCCCGGCTGACCCCGGGACACGAGCAGATGATCAAGGACGCCCTCTTCGACGCGCGCGACCGCCTGACCCTGGCGACGCGCCGCCTCTGAGGCCCCGCCGGACGACCGGGCATCCGACGGGGCCGACCCGACCCGGCCCTGGGGGACGCGCCTCTCCCCCGCGCGGCGGAGGCGGTTCGTCTGCGGGCAGGACGTGCGGGGAGGGGGCCGGGCGGGAGCGTGGAGCCATGACGCAGACCGCTCCCCAGCTCCCCGTCCCGAAGCCCCCCGTCCCGAGGCCGACCCGCCGTCCGGACACCGCCCGCCGGATCCTCCGCACCCTCGCCGGTGTCGCCTGCCTCCCGTACATCTCACTCAAGATCGCCTGGGTGGCGGGCAGTGAGATCGGCATTCCGGCCGGGAGCACGCTTCTGGAGCACCGGACCCTGCTCATCGTCGCCAACTCGGTCTCCGTGGTGATGGACGCCGTGGTGGCCGTTCTCGCCCTGCTGCTCACCCAGCCCTGGGGCCTCAGGGTGCGTGCCTGGCTGCTCGCGTTCCCGCTGTGGGCCGCGACCGGCCTGCTCGCCCCGATCATGATCGGCTTCCCCGCACAGCTCGCCGTCTCCCTCTTCACCGGCCCGTCGGAGCCCGTCGCCGACGGTGAACCCTTCCTCGACGACTGGGTGTTCGGGGTCGTCTACGGCGGCTTCATCGTCCAGGGACTCGCGCTGGGCACCCTGTTCGTCCTCTACGTGAGGGACCGCTGGTCGCACGTGTGGCGCGGCACCCTGGGCGAGCTGCCCGCCCGGCTCTGCGGCACCGGTGCGCGCGTCACGGCCGTCGTCGCCTCGCTGCTCGCCCTGGCCCCCGCCGCCGTCCGTCTGATGTGGGCCCTCGGCTCGACGCACGGGCTCTCCCCGGCCCAGATCGCCCGGCGTACGGACGACTTCTACGTCCTGGAGTGGATGCGCGCCGCCTTCGTCGCCGTCGCCGTGGTCACCGTGCTGCTCCTCGTCCTCCAGCGGGCCCGGTCGTGGCCGGTCCGCACTGTCCTGGCCCTGGCCTGGGTCGGTTCGGGCGGCGTGGGGTGCTGGGGCGCGTACATGACGCTGGTGACGTTCATGCCGGACACCGATCCCGACAAGACGTTCACCGGATTGGCGCAACTGACCTACGCTGGCGAAATGATCACGGGGTTCCTGCTGGCCGGCTGCCTTGCCCTCTTCCTGCGCCGCCGGAGCGCGGGCGCGTGAGAGGGCGTGGCAGAGGCCCGCTCATACCGGTCCTGGGACGGCGGGCCCGGCTCCGCTGGGTGCATCTGATCCTGGGCGGCGCCCTGTTCATGCCGTACTGGCTGGTCGGCACCGTGGTCATGGGGATGGTCCTCGAGGACGGCGGTTCGCTGTTCGGGGGGAGCCTCTCCCTGCAGTTCGGGGCGTACGCGGTCGGCCTGCCGCTCGCCGCGATCACCGCGCTCTTCCCGCTGACCCGGCCGATGTCGGTGGCGGCCGTACGGGCGCTCTGCGGAATCGCGGACGACCCGCTCGCGGGCGACCGGCTCGCGGACGGACCCGCCCGTGGGCGGAGCGCGAAGGCGCGCACGGCCGGCTGGTTCACGCTCCACCTCGGCGTCGGCGCGCTGATCAGCGGGGCGACGCTGGCCCTGCCGCCGTTCGCGGTCGCCGTGATGGCCCTGCCGTTCTCCCCTTCGCTCCAGAAGTCGGCGGCGGCCGCGCACTGGGGCCTGCACCGGCCATGGGTCCAGTGGGCCGGGCTCCCCGCCGGGCTGCTGATGCTGCTCGCGCTCGCCGCCACCGCGGCCGGCGCGGGGGCACTGCTCGCGCGCCAGGCGCCCCGACTGCTCGGCCCGAGCCCGGCGGACCGTCTCGCGGCGGCCGAGCGGCGCGCCGCCGAGCTGGCCGTGCGCAACCGGCTCGCCCGCGAACTGCACGACTCCGTCGGCCACGCGCTGAGCGCGGTGACGCTCCAGGCGAGCGCCGCGCGCCGGGTCCTGGACAGCGACGTGGAGTTCGTACGGGAGGCGCTGGCCGCGATCGAGGAGACGACCCGTCGCACGGTCGGCGAACTCGACTCGGTCCTCGGCCTGTTGCGCGACGGCGAGGACGACGGCGAGCTGCCCGCTCCCCGGCTGGACGCGCTCGACGCGCTGGTGCGGGGCGCGGGCCGGCACGTGGCGCTGACGGTGACCGGTCCCCTGGACCGGGTGCCGGACGCGGTGTCGAGGGAGGCGTACCGGATCGTGCAGGAGGGGCTGACGAACGCGGCCCGGCACGCGGGCGGGGCGCGCGTGACGGCGCGGATCGCCCTGGACGACGACGAATTGGAGATCACGATGGAGAATCCCCTGCCCGACCGCGCCCCGGTGACCCGCCCGGGCGGCGGCCGGGGCCTGCGCGGTGTCGGCGAACGCGCCCGCCTGCTCGGCGGCACGTCCGAGGCGGGCCCGCTCGACGCGGTCTGGCGCCTCACGGTGCGGCTGCCGCTCGGCCCGGCGCGGGCGGGCGGTGGCCGGTGATCCGGGTCGTGCTCGCGGACGACGAGCGGATGGTGCGGACCGCCCTGCGGGTGATCCTGGACGCGGAGCCGGACCTGGAGGTGGTCGGCGAGGCGTCGACCGGGGCCGAGGCCGTCTCGGTCGTGCGCGAGACGCGGCCCGACGTGGTCCTGATGGATGTGCGGATGCCGGAGATCGACGGGATCCGGGCGACCGAGCAGATCCTGGCGGATACGGCGCGGACACCGGAGCCGGGCGGGACGGCGGCGCAGGTGGCGGGGACACCGGGGACGGCGGCGCGGGCGGCGGAACCGCCGCGGGTCGTGGTCGTGACCACCTTCGAGAACGACGCCTACGTCTACGACGCGCTCCGGGTGGGCGCGGCAGGCTTCCTGCTCAAGCGGGCCGGCGCGGAGGAGCTGGTCGACGCGGTCCGGCTGGTCGCCCGCAGCGACTCGCTGCTCTACCCGGCGGCGGTGCGGAGCCTGGCCGCCGAGCACGCCCGCCGCAGGCCGCCCGCGGCGCCGCCCTGGGTGACCCGGCTGACGGAGCGCGAGGCGGAGGTGCTGCGGCTCGTGGCGACGGGGCTGACCAACGCGGAGATCGCCGGGCGCATCGGCGTGGGTCCCGCGACCGTGAAGACCCATGTGGCGGCGGTGCTTGCGAAGACCGGCGCACGGGATCGTACGCAGGCGGTGATCCTGGCGTACGAGTCGGGCTTCGTCGGCACGCGCTGAGGCGGCGGGGTGGCGTGGGTCACGTCCTCCCCCGCCCCGCATGAACGTTTCCTGAGAAACCGGACACAGCCGGAACGGAATGCCTCCCTCCGCTCGTCCCGCATATGGGATGAACAAGACGATCAGGCGCGCCTCGGTCTTCTCGCTGCTCCTGGTGCTCGCCCTGCTGGGCCGGGCGACCTGGGTGCAGGCGTACGAAGGCAAGGCCCTCGCGGACGACAAGAAGAACCGGCGGAACGTGATCGCGCAGTACGCGCAGCCGCTCGGGAACATCGTCGTGGCCGGTTCTCCGGTCACGGGCTCGAAGAGGACGGAGGGTGGTGATCTCGCGTACAAGCGCGACTACACCGACGGCGAGCTCTACGCGGCCGTCACCGGCTACAGCTCACAGGCCTACGGCGCCACGCAGCTGGAGGGCATCTACTCCGACGTCCTGGACGGCACCGACACCCGGCTGAAGAACCCGCTCGACGCCCTCACCGGCAAGCAGCAGGAGCCCGGTGATGTGATCACGACGATCGACCCGGCCGTGCAGAAGGCCGCGTACGAGGCGCTCGGGAACAAGAAGGGCGCGGCCGTCGCCGTCGACCCGAGGACCGGCCGGATCCTCGGGATGGTCTCCACCCCCTCCTACGACCCCTCCGGGATCGCCGGTCTCACCGACGGGTCCACCTGGAAGCAGCTGACCGAGGACAAGGACAAGCCGCTGGTCAACCGCGCCCTGCGGCAGCCGCTGCCGCCCGGTTCGACCTTCAAGCTGGTCGTCGCGGCGGCGGCGCTGGAGAGCGGGCTCTACGGCTCCGTCGACATGGCGACGAACAGCCCGAACCCGTACAAGCTCCCGGGCTCCACGCGCTACCTGGAGAACGAGAACCCCTCCGCGCCCTGTGAGAACGCCACGATCCGCACGGCGCTGCAGTACTCCTGCAACAACGTCTTCGCCAAGATCGCGGTCGACCTCGGCCAGGACAAGGTGAAGGCGATGGCGGAGAAGTTCGGCTTCAACGACAAGGAGCTGGACGTGCCCGTACGCGCGTACCCGAGCGTGTATCCGTCCGGGATGGACAAGGCGCAGACGGCGCTGACCGGCATCGGCCAGTTCGATGTGACGGCGACCCCGCTCCAGATCGCCATGGTGTCCGCCGCCCTCGCCAACGACGGCCTCATGGCGGCGCCGCACATGGTCTCGCAGGTCGTGGACTCCGACGGGGACGCGCTGGAGACCTTCGAGGACGGGGACACGAAGCGGATCGTCTCGTCCTCGACGGCGGAGCAGCTGCGCAGCGCGATGGTGACGGTGGTCGAGAAGGGCACGGGCACGAACGCGGCGATCTCCGGCGCCGAGGTCGGCGGCAAGACCGGTACGGCCCAGCACGGCGAGAACAACAGCAAGACGCCGTACGCCTGGTTCACCTCGTACGCCAAGGACGCGGACACCGGCAAGGAGGTCGCGGTGGCGGTGCTGATCGAGGACTCGGGCGCGGCGCGCTCGGAGGTCAGCGGCAACGGTCTGGCGGCCCCGGTGGCCCAGAAGATGATGAAGGCGGCGCTGAAGTAGCCTCGCGGGGCACACACTTGCGAGAAAGCGGAGGACCGCCGTGCGCCTGCCCCGTTCCCTGTCCGGATGGACCATGGCGGTCTTCGGGCTGCTGGCCTCGTCGATGGGGGTGGTGGGTCTGGTGTCCCCGGACACCATGCTCACCGCCATGGGCTTCGAGCCCGTACCGGGCGACGGGCGCGCGGAGGGGGACCACACCCTCGTCTTTCTCACCGCCTCCTCGATGGCGGCGCTCAATATGGGCGTGTACTACATCCTGGCCGCGTTCGCGGACTGGAAGGCCTTCTTCCGCTGGACGGTCCCGTTCCGGCTGCTGACCTGTGCCGTCTTCACCCTGGCGGTCGTCTCGGGCCGGGCACCGGCCGGCTTCCTCGGCGTGGGCCTGTGGGAGGGCGTCGGCGCGCTGGCGACGGGGGCCGCGCTCCGGTACGAGGGCCGGGCCCGGAAGAGCGCGGTGGCGTGAACGGCGACGCGCTCGCGGGCCTCGACGACATCGACTGGGCCCCGCTCCGGCACGCCTACGGATCGGCCGAGGACGTGCCCCTGATGCTGCGGGACCTGTACCGACCGGAGAAGGCGGCCCGGGCCTGTGACGACCTGCTGACCCACGTCCACCACCAGGGCGGCTGCGTGGAGACCTCGGCGGCACCTGCCCTGCCCTACGTGCTCCGGGCCGCGGCCGACCCGGCCGTGGCACCGGCGGTCCGTCAGGAACTCGTCGAGCTGGTCGGGTGCCTCGCCCACTCGGGGAACACCGCCGCGCCCCGTTTCGTCGACCCGGCCTGGCACGCCGCCTGGGATCTGGCGGTGACGGAACTCCTCCCGCGGCTCGAAGCGCCGGAGGCGGCGATCCGCCGGGCCGTGGCGGACGCCCTCGCGGAGGCCCGTCACCGGGCCGACGAGGTGCTCGCGGCGCTGCCGGCCCGGTGGGCCGTCGAGCCGGACCCGGACACGCGGCGCCAACTCGTCGAATCTGTCGGCTCGTTGACGCCACACGCCGGCGAGCGGCGGCATGCGTCCCTCGGCTGGCTGCGCGGTCTGGCGGACGGCGGCGAGCCGGCCGACCGTCTGGCCGCCGTGCAGGCTCTGCACACCGCCCTGGGAGGAGCGGCGGACGCCGCGTACGCGCGGACCCTGTCCGAGGTGCTGCTGGGCAGCGATCCGGCCACCTGGCAGCCTGACACGGTCCACGTCGAGTTCACGGTGGCGCGTACGGTCCGCCTGCTCGGCGCCGACCCCGCGGAGCAGATCGCCGCCGTCCGGAGACTGCTGGCACATCCGGACGCGGCCGTGCGCACCGGTGCGCTGAAGGCGGCGGCCGAAGCCATGAGCCGAAGGCGCTCCGCCGTACCCGCGCTGCTGCCGGCGGTCGCCCGTCTGCTGTCCGCCGCCGAGCCCGACCACCGTCTCTTCGCCGCTCGCCTCCTCGGCATGTGCGGTCACGCCGCACGCCCCTGGGCCGACGCACTCGCGGTCATGGTCACGGACGAGGGCGAGACCCACCTGCCCGCCCAGGACCACGCCGTCTGGGCGCTGTCCCGGCTCGGGGACGCCCGGTGCGTACCCCCGCTCGTGGAGCGTCTCGCCGGGGAGCGGCTGGGGTTCGCGGACCACGAGACGCACGCCGACGGCTGGTGGACGTACGAGCTGAGCCTGGTCGAGACCGCGGGCCCTCTCGCCGCCCACGCCGAGGTCCTGCTGCCGCCCCTGCGGTCCCGGCTCGCGGCCGCCCAGGCCCTCGGCGAGCGCCGCGCGCTCTGCCAACTCCTGGAGCGCTGGGGCCCCGCGGCGGCTCCCGCGGTCCCCGAACTGGCGCACCTTCTGGGCACCGACTGCGCCGTGTGGGCCCTGGACGCACTCGCCGCGATCGGCCCCGCGGCGGCGGAGGCCGTGCCCCGGGAGCGGCTGCGGGCCCTGGTCCCACCCCCCGCCGAGGGCTGGTCGTTCGAGGGGCCCGCTCTGGCGCGCGCGTACGGCCGGCTCACCGGCGACCGGGAGCCGGCCCTCGCCCACCTGCTGCCGACGCTCGACAAGCCGTACGGCGGGGAGGGCGCCGCCACGCTGCTCGGGGAACTGGGGCCCGCGGCGGCGTCGTACGTCCCCCGGCTTTGCGAACTCCTCACCCGGCACAGGACGAGCTGGCTGCCGCTGCGCGTCGGCGCGGCGCTGTGGCGGATCACCGGAGAGACGCACGAGGTCGTCCCCGTACTGGTCGGGGCGATCGAGCCCTTCGCCGGGGAGGGCGGGAAGGCCACCCGCGCGGTCACCGAGACGATCAGGCTGCTCGGCGAGATCGGCCCGCCCGCCGTCGAGGCCGTTCCCCTCCTGCGGAGGTATCTCGACGCCGACGAGCGACCGGTGCCGCACGGTTCCTGGCGCTCGGTCCCGGACGACGACGAACTGTGCGACGCCACCCGCGCCGCACTGCTCGCCATCTCCGGTCCCGGCAGGGCTACTTGACGCCGAGCAGTTGCTCGATCGGGTCGATCGCGAAGTAGACCGCGAACAGCGCGGCCGCCGCCCACAGCAGCCCGTGCACCTCGCGCGCCTTGCCGAGGACGGCCTTGATCACGACATAGGCGAGGAAGCCCGCGCCGATTCCGTTGGTGATCGAGTACGTGAACGGCATGACCGCGATCGTCAGGAAGGCCGGGATGGCGATCTCGTAGCTCGCCCAGTCGATGTGCCGCACCTGGGCCATCAGCAGGAAGCCGACGGCGACCAGGGCCGGCGCGGCGGCCTGGGCGGGTACGACGGTGGCCAGCGGGGTGAGGAAGAGGGCCAGGGCGAAGAGGCCGCCGGTGACGACCGAGGCGAAGCCGGTGCGGGCGCCCTCTCCGACGCCGGCCGCCGACTCGATGTAGGAGGTGTGGGAAGAGGCGGAGGCCGCCCCGCCCGCGGCGGCCGCGGCGCCGTCGATGAGCAGGATCCGGCCGAGGTGCGGGACCTTGCCGTTCTCGTCGAGGAGCCCGGCCTCGCTGGAGACGCCCACGACGGTGCCCATGGTGTCGAAGAAGTCGCTGAGAAGCAGGGTGAAGACGAGCAGGACGAGGGTGACGAGCCCGATCTGCTCGAAGGCTCCGAAGAGGCTGAAGGAGCCGACGAGGCCGAAGTCGGGCGCGGCGACGATGTCCTCGGGTACGGCCGGGACGGTCAGGCCCCAGGCGGCTGCCGGGATGTCGGCGATCCTGTCGATGACGATCGCGACGACGGTCATGGCGACGATGGAGACGAGGATCGCGCCCTTCACCTTTCGGGCCATGAGCGCGACGGTGAGCAGGACGCCGAGGCAGAAGACGAGGACGGGCCAGCCGGAGAGGTGGCCGCCCGCGCCGAGCTGGACGGGCACGGCGCCGGTCTCGCCGGGGATACGGGTCACGAAGCCGGCGTCGACGAAGCCGATGAAGGCGATGAAGAGGCCGATGCCGACGCTGATGGCCTGCTTGAGGGCCTGCGGGATGGCGTGCATCACGGCCTCGCGGAGCCCGGTGGCCACGAGAGCGCAGATCAGGAGGCCTTCGAGGACGACGAGCCCCATCGCGTCCGGCCAGCTCATGAGGGGTGCGAGCTGGAAGGCGACGACGGCGTTCAGGCCGAGCCCGGCGGCGACGGCGAGCGGGAGGTTGCCGCCGACGCCCATGATGACGGTCATGACGGCCGCCACCAGGGCGGTGACGGTGGCCAGTTGGGCGCCGCTGAGCGTGTGGCCGAACTTGTCCTCGGCGCTGCCCAGGATGATCGGGTTGAGAACGAGAATGTAGGCCATGGTGAAGAACGTGGCGAAGCCGCCGCGTATCTCCCGGCCCAGCGTCGACCCTCTCGCGCTGATCGCGAAGTAGCGGTCGACGAGGTTGGTTCTGGTGTCGAACATGGCTCTCCTCCGGACGGCTGGCTGGATTGTGCCCAGCGGCGGTCCCGTTCAGATGTCCCGCGTGTTACGGACCAGGTCCCCGCGCCCGGAGAGGCACTTCCTAGGGCATCCGCCCGATCCGCACCGGCCACCTCAGACGACAGGCTGCCCCCATGAGAGGAACAGCGGGGCTGTATCTGACCGGGGTGCTGGTGTCGGGCTTCGGCTCGACGGCGATGTGGCTGGCGTCGGGGATCTGGGTCAAGTCGCTGACGGGCTCGGACAGCCTCGCGGCGCTGACCGTGTTCGCCCTGTGGGCGCCCGCGCTCCTCGGCCCGCTGCTCGGCACGGTCGCGGACCGGGTGCGGCGACGGCCCCTCATGGTCGGGTCGAACGTGGCGATGGCGGCGCTGCTGCCGACGCTGCTGTGGGTCGACTCGGCGGACCGGGTGTGGCTGCTGTTCGCGGTGCTCCTGCTGTACGGGATCCAGGGCACCGTCCACGACGCGGCGGAGGTCGCGCTGGCGGCCGGCGCGCTCGACAAGCGGCTGCTCGGGGACTTCAACGGGCTGCGGATGACGGTCAACGAGGGCGTGAAGCTCGTTGCCCCGCTGCTCGCGGCCGGTCTCTTCGCACGGTACGGCGGAGCGGCCGTGGCGCTGCTCGACGCGGCGACGTTCGCGCTCGCGGCCGGGGTGTTCGCGCTGATGCAGGTACGGGAGGAGAAGCCGGCCCGGCCCGCACCGGGGCGCTGGGCGCGGGACGTCGGGGAGGGCCTGCGCACGATTCGCGCCTCTCCGGTGCTGCGCCCGCTGGTGCTGACGGGCTCGTTCACGATGCTGCTCGCGGGCGTCAACGGGGCCGTGATCTACGCGGTGGTGGACCGGGGCCTCGGCCACTCCCCCACGTACACGGGCGTACTGTACGCGGTCCAGGGCGCGGGCTCGGTCGTCGCGGGGCTCGCGGCGGGGCCGCTGCTGCGCCGGGTGCCGGGACGGGCACTCGCCGCCGCGGGTCTGGCCCTCTTCGCCCTGGCGGCGGGCGCCCGCGCCGTCCCGCACGACGGCGTGGCCCTGGCGGCGAGCGGTCTGATCGGGGTGGGCCTGCCCCTCGTCCTGGTCTCGGCGATGACGGCGGTCCAGCGGGAGGCCCCGGCGGACGCGGTGGGCCGCACGGCCGCGACGGCCAACACGCTCCTGTTCGTCCCGAACGCGGTCGCCCTCGCGGCGGGGGCGGGCCTGGTCGCCCTCGTCGACGTTCGGGTGCTGCTCCCGCTGCTCGCTGCGGCGGGCCTGGCGGGGGCGGCCGTCCTGGCGACCCGGCGGACCGCCCCTCCGGTACACAGCCGTCCTCAGCCCTAGGGCCTTTCGTTTGGATCATGCCGGGCTCGCGGGATCCGGCCTGATCCAAACGAAAGACCCTAGCCAAGCGCCCGCAGCGCCTCCGTGACCGCTGCCAGGTCCGCGTCCGAGGCCAATCCCGCGTGGTACAGGCGCAGTTCGGTGGCGCCGTGCGCCGCCGCCCGTTTCGCGTCCTCGGCGAGCGTGCCGGGCGAGCCGCCCATCCCCGCCACCACGCCGACGTTGGCCGCGAGGACGGTCCCGGGGCGGGCCCGGGCTCCGAAGGGGCCCGCGGAGGCCGCCGGGGTGACGACCCCGTCCGCGAGCGCGAGCACGTGCGCCGGGTCGGTCCCCACGTTGGCGCCGCAGCGGTGCGGCTCGGGGTCGGCGTGGAGCAGCACCCGGAAGCCGGCCGGGGCGGCCGCGCGGACGGCGGCGACGGCGGCCTCCTGGAGCGCGCGGGCGGTTCCGACGCGCCAGTCGAGCACCGGCTCCTCCAGCGCGCCGAGCCCTCCGGCGGTCCCGGCGCCCGCCCAGACCGGCTCCAGGGCGCCGCGCACCGCCGCCGTCAGCGCGTCGGGGTCGACGCCCCCCGCCTCGTACCCCTGTCGGCAGGCGGAGCAGAAGCAGAGGGACATCAGGTACTGCTCGCGGTCGCCGAGCGGGACTCCGGCGGTCTTGTCGTGGGCGTGCAGGTGGGCGAGGCCGTACCAGCCGCAGGACTCCAGTTCGGTGCCGGCCGCCCCGGGCCGTACCGCCGCCTCGGCCGCGAGGTCCACGAGGTAGGCGCGGACATCGGGCCGCGCGATGCAGGGCGCCCAGGGGTAGCGGTCGCCGTAGGCGTTGACGACCGAGGTCTCCGGACGCTCCGCACCCAGGCGGGAGTTGTGGGCGAGGACGACCCAGGTGTGGACCTCCAGGCCGACGTCCGCGAGCGCCCGGCCCGCCTCGCCGTACGCGTCGCCCGGGGCCCACTCACCGGCCTCGTACGGCCGCAGCGCCCGGCCGGACCAGCGGGCCGGGTCCGGTGGGTAGAGCACGGCCGCGTGCTCGGCGGTGACGATCCGGTGCGCGGGGTGGCGGGGCGTCACCGCGCGCGTGGAGTGGTAGGCCGTGGCGAGGGTGACGCTCGCGAGGCCGAGGCCGGCGAGGAGGCCCGGCGCCGCGGGGTCGCCGACGATGTCCCACGGATAGACGAAGGCCCCGGCCCTCACGCGTCGTCCCCCGGAAGCTCCTCGGCGCCCAGCAGCGCGCGGCCGCGCTCGATGATCGTGGCGAGTTCCTTCAGGTGCTCGGGGGCGGGCTCGCTGAGCGGCGGCCGGACCTCGCCGACGTCCAGGCCGCCCATCCGTACCGCCGCCTTGACGAGCGAGACCGCGTAGCCGCGCCCCTTGGCGCGCAGTTCGACCAGCGGCCGGTAGAAGCCGTCGATGAGCCGCTCGGCGGTCGCGTCGTCGCCGGTCGCGAGGGCGTGGTGGAAGGCGAGGGCGATGTCGGGGGCGAAGCAGAAGACGGCGGAGGAGTAGAGGGTGACGCCGATGCCCCGGTAGGCGAGTCCGGTGAGTTCGGCGGTCGGCAGGCCGTTGAAGTAGAGCAGGTCGAGGCCCTCGGCGCGGACGGCGCTGACGATCCGCTGCATCAGGTCGAGGTCGCCGAGGCCGTCCTTGATGCCGATGACGCCTTCGGCGCGGGCGAGGGCGACGGCGGTCTCGGGGGTGAGGACGGCGTTGTCGCGCTGGTAGACGACGACGTCGAGCGAGGTGGCGGCGGCCAGTTCGGTGTAGTGCCGCAGGAGTCCCCGCTGGTCGGCGACGACGAGGTACGGGGGCATGGCGAGGAGCCCGTCCGCGCCCGCCTCCTCGGCGAGCCGCGCGTACCGGACGGCGAGCGCCGTGCCGTACCCGGCCCCCGCGACGACAGGGACGCGGCCTGCCGACTCCTCGACGGCGGCGGCGACGCAGTCGCGGAACTCCTCGGGCGTCAGGGCGTGGAACTCGCCCGTTCCGCAGCAGGCGAAGACCGCGCCGGCGCCCGCCTCGATGCCGCCGCGGACATGGGCGCGGAAGAGGTCGAGGTCGACGGTGCCGTCCGGGGCGAAGGCGGTGACGGGGAAGAACAGCAGGCCGTCGAGCCGTTCGGCGAGCGGGGCTGTGGTCACGGGCGCTCCCAGGGAAGTCCGTCGTGCAGCGTCGTGCACAATTATGATTACCGTCCATATTCTTGAACACCTTCACGCTAGAGCAGCCGCGAAGCGCCGGTCAAGGCGCAAACCAGGCCCACCTGTGCGGTCTTGACGGTCCGTGCGCGCTCTTGACGCTCGACGATCACCCTCCCTACCGTGTCCACGGTTGTGAATGTGATCCATGGACGGAGACTTTCGATGCCCACACCCCGTACCGTCCTGCTCACCGGCGCCGCCGGTGGCGTCGGCACGCTGATGCGCGAGCTGCTGCCCGCGTACGGCTACGAGCTCCGGCTGCTCGACAGGGCGCCCGTCGAGGGCGCGCCGGACGCGGTCGTCGCCGACCTCGCCGACCTCGCCGACCGCGAGGCGCTGCGCGAGGCCGTCCGGGGCGTCGACGCGATCGTGCATCTCGCCGGGATCTCCCTGGAGTCGACCTTCGAGAAGATCGTGGCCGCGAACATCACCGGCCTCCACCACGTCTACGAGGCCGCCCGCGAGGAGGGGGTGGGCCGGATCGTCTTCGCCTCCAGCAACCACGCCGTCGGCTTCACCCCGCGCCCGCGCGGGCACGACCCGGTGATCCCGGTCGACACCCCCCACCGCCCGGACACCTTCTACGGCCTGTCCAAGTGCTTCGGCGAGGACCTGGCCCAGTTCTACTGGGACAAGCACGGCCTTGAGACCGTCTCCGTACGGATCGGCTCCTGCTTCCCCGAGCCGACCTCGGTGCGGATGCTCTCGATGTGGCTGAGCCCGGCCGACTGCGCCCGGCTCCTGCACGCGGCGCTCACCGCCGAGGGCGTGGGACACACCGTCGTGTACGGCTCCTCCGCCAACACCCGGCTGTGGTGGGACCTCTCGTCCGCGCGGGCGCTCGGCTACGAGCCGCGCGACGACTCGGAGCCGTACGCGGAAGGGATCATCGCCGCCCAGGGCCTACCGAAGGCGGACGACCCCGCGGACGCGCACATCGGCGGCCACTTCTGCACGGAGCCGCCGCGCTGGCCGCACTGAGCGCCGCGAAGAGGAAACTCAAGGCCCGGCCGGACTTATGCGGGGGCGCCGGCCGGGCCCGGGTCGCACCGCGCGCTGGCACAGGCGACAGAGGGAACGCTACGGCGGTGACAGGGACCCCCGCGATCCGCTCAGCGCGGCGGCCATCCGCGGAACGCGGCCGGTCCGCCGCTCATAGCGTCGAGCGCAGCGTCTGGGACGGCGTCTCCCCGAACCGCGTGCGGTACTGCGCCGCGAACCGCCCGTGGTGCGTGAAGCCCCAGCGCCAGGCCACCTCGCTCACGCTCAGCTCCCCCGGCCCCGCGCCCCGCAGCTCCTGGTGGACCCGTTCGAGCCGGACGTCACGGACGTACGCCATCGGAGACATGCCCACGCACTCCCGGAACGACTCCTGGAGCCTGCGCACGCCCACCCCGGCCAGCTCGGCCAGCTCCGTCGTGGTGAAGGGGTGCTCGGGGCGGGCCCGTACGGCGTCCATCGCGCGCTTCACGGACACCGGCCGCAGCTGCCCGCCCGGGTGGGCCAGCTCGTCCCGCCACGGGTGGTCGGCCGCCAGCAACAGCCCGTTGAGCAGGGCCTCCTGGAGCGGACGGGCGACCAGCGCGTGCTGGGCCAGGCCGTCCCCGGCGAGCGCGTCGCGCGCCACCTGGAGGGCGAAGCGCGCCCAGGCGCGACCGGGGCCGCCGGTGAGGTCCAGGTACGGAGCGAAGGCGAGCCGGGCGCGCGGCGGGCGGCCGATGAGCCGTTCGAGCCGCTCGCCCAGCGCGGCCGCGTCGATCTTCACGGAGAGCGTGCGGCAGTCGCCGCTCCAGCGCTCCAGGACCGTGTCGCCGTACGGGTCGAGCACCACGGCCTCGCCGGCCGTCGCGACCACCGGCGCGGCCCGGCCCTGGCGCAGTTCCATCGTCCCGCCGAGCGGCGCGTTGACGTGGAAGGCCCCGAGTTCACCGAAGCGCATCCGCACGTCGGCCCCGCACGACAGGTCACCGATGACCAGCGGCCCCAGCTGCACGGTGTCGAAGGTCGCGGCGAAGGGACGTTCCCGTTGTTCGATGACGTCCATGAAGTTGGCGTAGTAGCGCGCGTCGATCTCCTGCCGCGCCTCGTCCACGTCCCGTGTCCTGAAAGAGCTCCCACCCACGGGCCACAAGAATACGATCATCGCGAAATTCGCTGGGAGGCGGCCGCCCTCGCACGGCACCATGGCCGCCATGCCCCGACCTCATGGATTCAGCTACGCGCAGCGCGCGGACGGCACCGTCGTGATCACCCATCAAGGGCGCGCGGCGAGCACCCTGCGCGGCGGACGCGCCGAGAAGTTCCTGGCGGAGGTGGGAGTGGGCGACGACCAGCTGGTCATGGCCCGCTGGACGGGCGCGTACAAGTTCGGCAACGAGCGCGCGGCCCGGAACCACCCGCGTAACCGGAGTGGCCGAAGGGACCCCAGGTAAGGGAACGGCAAAGCCGTCTCGCTCGTTACCCCTGGCATGACCGCTATGACCCCCGGCTCGAACATCCCGCTCACCGCCGCGCGCGTGGCGGTGGACGTCGCCGCTCCCGTACGGCTCGACGTCTCGGGCCTGCTGCTCGGCGCCAACGGCAAGGTGCGCTCCGACGACGACTTCATCTTCTACAACCAGCCGGCCGGCCCCGGTGTGACCTACCGCTCCGGCGGCGGCACGGCCCCCGACGCGATCGTCGTGGACACCGGCGCGGTGCCGCCGGGCATCGAGAAGATCGTCGTCACGGCGAGCCCGGACGCCGCGGGCCAGACCTTCCAGGGCATCGAGCCCACGGCGACCGTCCGGAACGCGGACGACGGCAGCGTCCTCGCCACCTTCACCCCGCCCCGGCTCGGTGCGGAGACGGCGCTGGTGGTCGTGGAGATCTACCTCCGCAACGGCGCCTGGAAGGCCCGCGCCGTGGGCCAGGGGTATGCGAACGGCCTCGCTGGCATCGCCACCGACTTCGGCGTCTCGGTGGACGAGGAGCCGGCCGCCGCCACGCCCGTGGCGCCCCCCGTCGCGCCGCCCCCGCCGGCCGCCCCCGTCGACCCGCGGGTCGCCGCCCCGACGCCTCCGCCGCCGCCCGCTCCCCCGGCGGCCCCCGCCGCCGCCCCGGTCTCCACGGGCAAGATCAACCTGGACAAGGGCCGGGTCAGCCTCCAGAAGAACCAGACGGTCTCCCTGGTCAAGGGCGGCCGCCCGCTGCTCACCCAGGTCAAGATGGGCCTCGGCTGGGAGCCCGCGTACCGCGGCAAGGACATCGACCTCGACGCCTCCGTCATCGCGTACGGACCCCAGCGCAACCACCTGGACAGCTGCTACTTCGGCAAGCTCTCCATCCTGAACGGCTCGATCAAGCACTCCGGCGACAACCTGACGGGCGAGGGCGCCGGGGACGACGAGGTCATCGTCGTGGACCTCGGCCGGCTCCCCGCCGACGCCACGGGCCTGGTCTTCACGGTGAACTCCTTCTCCGGCCAGAAGTTCACCGAGGTCGCCAAGGCCTACTGCCGGCTGATGGACGCGGCGACCGGCGAGGAGCTGGTCCGCTTCGACCTGACGACGGCGGAGCCGCAGACCGGCGTGATGATGGCCAAGCTCATCAAGCAGTTCTCCGGCGAGTGGGAGATGACGGCGCTCGGCGACTTCGTGAAGTCCCGCACGGTCCGGGGCATGGTGAAGCCCGCCGCCCAGGCGCTCTGACGCTCAGCGGTACGAGGAAGGGCCCGCCGGTCGGTGACCGGCGGGCCCTTCGTCACAGCTCACGGCTCACAGCTCCCGGCCACAGGTCACAGCCAGGGCCAGTCGGCCCGCCCGCCGGCCTCCAGCAGCGGGACCATCCGGAACGCGGCGTCGGTCAGTCCCGCGAAGGTGTGGCGCCGGCCGGTCCCCGAGGGCGCGTGGCCGACCCGGTGGCCCGCCAGGTTCCAGGTGTAGACCGGCACCTGGTCCGGCACCTGCGCGGTCGGGTCCCCCCGGTGGCTGTACGCCGCCTGCTCGTCGGTGACGATCAGGACCCGGTCGTGCCCCTTGTAGTGCGCCCGCACCGCCTCGGTGGTGTTCGTGCCACCGAGGTCGCCGAACCGGTCGAGCACCTTGAGCACGGACTCACCGGCCTGGTACGTCACCGTCCGGCTGCTCGTGCCGAACTCCACCAGGTCCGCCTCGGCTGCCCGCATCGCCACGGCCGTGCCGAACACGGCCGCCGCGTCGGCCC
Source organism: Streptomyces sp. NPDC014870 (assembly GCF_043081505.1). Lineage (NCBI taxonomy): Bacteria > Bacillati > Actinomycetota > Actinomycetes > Kitasatosporales > Streptomycetaceae > Streptomyces > Streptomyces sp. NPDC014870. The sequence continues at coordinate 568,942 of NZ_JBIBWQ010000004.1, read as the reverse complement.
GGTTGAGCTCGGAGCGGTTGGAGAGCCGCGACCACATCGAACCCGAACGGTCGACGAGGACCAGCGTCCGGCCGGGCAGCGCGGGCACGTTGGCCAGCGAGTGGCCGAGCGCCCGCTCCAGCGGGTACGCCCAGCGCAGCGAGGGCGCGTGCCGGTACGCGGCGAGGTAGCGGAACGGGAACTGCCGGGAGGCGGCGACCTCCGCCGGGTCCGCGACCCGGGCCGCGACCCGGGCCGCGACCTCGTCGGAGACGCCGGCCTGGTCGAAGTTGCGCAGGTTCCGCAGCAGCGCCATGGCGCCCATGGACGGGATGACGGCCTCCCAGGCCGCCGCGTCCATCGGCCCCTGCAGCCAGCCCGCCAGCGCCTCCCAGGTCATCCCGGCCGCGGCCAGCCGCTCCGCCCCGCCGGGTCCGGTGACCACGGCACGCCGCTCCTCGACCGGGAGCGCCATGAGGGCCCGGTGCGCGGTGAGGACGGTGCCGGCCTCCGGGGGCACGGCGGTCTCGGGGTGGTGGCGCCGGTCGAGCGCGTACCGGAACAGCTCGCCCTGCCACGCCTTCTCGGGGTGGGGCGTCGCGTGCACGAGGTTGAGGACGTCGCCGAAGCGGTAGCCCTTGGACTCCGTGTCGTACTTCAGCAGGGACTTCGCGGAGTACAGCCGCCGTACGGCGTCGGCGACGCCCCGCTTGACGGGCTTGGGGATGTTCCGGCCGTACGTCGCGGTCCAGTAGCCGAGCAGTTCGCCGGGCTCGTCGGCGCGGAGCAGCACGGAGTCGACGACCTGCCGGTTGGTGGGGCCGGTCTCGACGCCCGCGTCGAGCCGCGCCCTGACGTACTCGGCGGCGCCGACGAGGGAGGCGGTACGCATGTGGGCGTCCCTCCGCAGCCAGCCGAGCAGGCCGGCCGTCCACTCCGGGTCCTCGACGGCCAGCTTCCGTACGAGGGCGGCGAAGCGGTCGTCGCGCTCCTCGCCGCTCTCGTAGAAGGTCTTCTGCGTGACGAAGTTGGCCACCGCGAGCAGGAAGAGTTCGGAGCGCGGGTCGCGCAGGACACCGGTGCCACCCTGATGCGTGCGGGCGGGGGCCGCGGAGGTCACCGGGGACGTCGCGCGGGCCCTGGTGGCGCGGAGGTTGAAGCGTGCCATGTGAATTCCCCCGAATTCATGCGTGCGGGGACGGCACAGGGTTCAGGGACGACGAGGGTGCCCGAGATCAGGAGTCGACGACGGCGACAAGTCAGCTGCTCTAACCGATTGAGCTACACACCCCAGGGGTGCGACGGGACTCGAACCCGCAACCCGCTGATCCAGGAAGTATCCGTCGCCTGCGCACCGGGCACCCTCGTGTCCATGCTGTGCCTCCCGAGATCAAAAGGGGCGGCGGCGTGATTTCGTGGAAGAAGGAGCCGCAGCCGGCGCACCGGGAGGTGCATGAGTGAGACCTTAGGCGGGTGGCACGCCCACCCGCCAGGGGTTTTTCCGGCGGCTGACGAGCGGTCAGCGGCGCGGCTGGCGGCGCCAGGGGCCCGTGATGGCGACCATGATGCCCGGGTCCTGGATGTTGGCGAAGAGGGTGTCGCCGTCGGGCGAGAAGACGACGCCGGTGAACTCGCTGTCGTTCAGGTCGTTGCGCGCGATCGGGTAGGTGCGGCCGCGCTCGGTGGCGCCGAAGAGGTGCTGGACGCCCTCGCCGTCCTCGGCGATCACGAGCCCGCCGTAGGGGGAGACGGTGATGTTGTCCGGGCCGTCGTAGGCGCCGTCCTTGTCCGGGTCGGGGTTGACGCCCAGGAGGACCTGGAGGGTCAGGGTGCGCCGCTTGGGGTCGTAGAACCAGACCTGGCCGTCGTGCGCCGCGCCGGGGCTCTCCTCGCGGGCGTACGAGGAGACGATGTAGGCGCCGCCGTCGGCCCACCACATGCCCTCCAGCTTGCGGGCGCGGGTCACCTCGCCGGGGCCGAACTGCTCGCGGACCTCGACCTCACGGCCGTCGCGGTCCGGCACGTCCACCCAGTCCACGCCGTAGACCGTGCCGATCCGGGTGGCGCGGGAGAGGTCGTCGACGAAGCGGCCGCCGGAGTCGATGCAGCGGGGCGCCTGCAGGACGCCCGCGTCGTCGGCGAGGGTGCGGAGCCTGCCCCGGCCGTGCTCGAAGCCGCGCGGCGGCACCCAGCGGAAGAAGAGGCCGTTGGGGCCCGAGGCGTCCTCGGTGAGGTAGGCGTGACCGCGCTTGGGGTCGATGACGACCGCCTCGTGGTCGTACCGGCCGAAGGCCTTGATGGGCTTCGGGGCGCGGTTGGCGCGGCGGTCGCGCGGGTCGACCTCGAAGACGTAGCCGTGGTCCTTGGTCATGCCGTTCTCGCCGGCCCGGTCGGAGTTCTCCTCGCAGGTGAGCCAGGTGCCCCAGGACGTACGGCCGCCGGCGCAGTTGGTCGAGGTGCCGGCGATGCCGACCCACTCGGCGACGGTGCCGTCGCGGTGCACCTCGACGACCGTGCAGCCGCCGGACGCGGCGGGGTCGTAGACGAGCCCCTCGGTGAGCGGGACCGGGTACTTCCACTTGGAGCGGACGCCCTTGAGCTCGTGGTTGTTGACGAGCAGGGTCGTGCCGCGCGGCCCGGCGAAGGTGGCGGTGCCGTCGTGGTTGGACGGGGTGAACTCGCCGGACTCCAGCTTGGTGACGCCGCTGTGCGTGATGACCCGGTACGTGAACCCGGCGGGGAGCGCGAGGACGCCCTGGGGGTCCTCGACGAGCGGGCCGTAGCCGAGCCGGTGGTCGTGGTGCCGGTCGCCGGAGGCCGTCCGCTCCTCGGCGTCGAGGCGGTCGTCGGGGGTGGCGAGCGCCTCGGGCGCGGTCGCGAGCGCCGCGACGGTGCCGGTCAGGACGAGGCCCGCTCCGGCGGCGGTGGACTGCTTGGCGAACTCTCGGCGGTTGAGGGGCATGGCGTGGTCGTCTCCCTGTCGTCACCCGGTGTCGGGGCACACGGTCCCGCCCGCGTATAAACGACAGTTGAACAGAGAGGCGGCCTTCCATGAACCTGCCCACCACCGGACGGCGCGTCCTCGTCAGCGGCGCCTCCCGGGGCCTCGGCCGCGCCGTGGCGCGGGCCTTCGCGGAGAACGGCGACCGGGTCGCCGTCCACTACGGCTCCCGCGCCGACGAGGCGCGGACGACCCTGGCGTCGCTGCCGGGCTCCGGACACGTCCTGGTCCAGGGGGACCTGGCGGATCCGGCGGGCGCGGCGGCGGTGGCGGACGCCGCGGCGGAGGCGCTGGGCGGGATCGACGTCCTGGTGAACAACGCGGCGGTCAACGAGCGGCACCCGCTGCCGGAGACCCCGTACGACGACTGGGTGGCGATCTGGCAGCGGCACGTCTCGGTGAACCTGCTCGCGACGGCGAACCTCAGCCACCTGGCGGCCCACCGCATGATCGCCCAGGGCGGGGGCGGCAGGATCGTCAACATCGGCTCCCGGGGCGCGTTCCGGGGCGAGCCCGACCACCCGGCCTACGGTGCGACCAAGGCCGCCGTCCACGCGCTGGGCCAGTCCCTGGCGGTCTCGCTCGCCCCGCACCGCATCGCGGTGGCGTCCGTCGCGCCCGGCTTCTTCGCCACGGAGCGGGTGGCGCCGCGTCTCACGGGTGAGGAGGGCGACGCCATCCGCGCCCAGAGCCCCTTCGGCCGGGTGGCGACCCCGGAGGAGATCGCCGCCGCGGTCCTCTGGCTCGCGTCCCCGGCCGCCGAATGGTCCTCGGGCACGATCCTGGACCTCAACGGCGCGTCCCACCTACGGACGTAGCCGACCCCCCTCGGCCCGCCCGAGGGGCACCGCGGGGCCACCCGCCCTGCGGCGAAGCCCCCGGAACCCCTCACGCGCCGCCGCGGGACCTCGCCTTGAAGGCCGCCTTGCGGGCGTCCTTCGCCGCGGTCTTGTCCGGGTGCAGGCGGCCCATGGCCTCCAGGACCTCCGCCGTCGCCGGGTGCTCCACACGCCAGGCCGCCTCGAAGAAGCCGCTGTGGCGGCCCGTCAGGCCCTCGATCAGGTCCCGCAGCTCGTCCAGTTCGCCCCGCGCGTCCAGCTGGGCGGCGATCGTGTCGATGGCCAGCCAGAAGATCATCGCCTCCGAGGGCGCCGGCACGTCCGCCGCCCCGAGCTCCGCGAGCCAGACCCGGGCCAGCCCGCCCAGCTCCGGGTCGTCGAGCACCTCCCGTACCGCCGGCTCCGCCTCCGCGCCCACGAGCGAGAGCGCCTGCTGGCAGTGGAGCCGGCGCAGCGGGGAGCCCTCGTCGGCGCCGCGCGCCGCGCCGAGCAGCTCCCGTGCCGCGTCCACCGGGTTCCGGCCCTCCAGCCAGCCCACGGTCTCGGCGCGCGCCGCCGTCTCCGGGTAGGACGCGAGCCCGTCGAGGAGCGCGTCGGCACCCTTGTCGGCCAGTTCGCCGACGGCCGGCGCGTCCACGCCCGCCTCCAGCATCCGGGCCCGGACGCCGTAGAGGCCGAGCGGGGTGAGCCGGACCATGCCGTACCGGCTGACGTCCTCGTCGTCGAGCTCGTCGGTCTCCTCGAACCGCGCGACGGTCTCCTCGCCCTCCTCGACCATCAGCGCCTCGTCGACGGGCTGGTACGCGACGAGCCCGATGGGCTCGAGGAGTCGGAACTGGTCGTCGAGGCGCATCATCGCCTCCGAGACCTGCTCCAGGACGTCGTCCGTCGGCTCGCCCATGTCGTCCGGGACGATCATCGACGCGGCGAGCGCGGGCAGCGGCACCGGGCCCTCGCCCGGCCCGCCCTCGCCGACGGTGAGCAGGTACAGGTTGCCGAGCACGCCCTCCAGGAACTCGGCCTCCTCCTCCGGGTTCCAGTCGAGCCGCTCGAAGTCGATCTCGCCGTCCTCGCCGATCACGTCCGCGATGTCGTCCAGGACGGGCGCGGTGGCGTCGGCGAACACCACGTCCAGCGCGTCGAGCCAGATCCCGAGGACGTCGAGCGGCGCCCCGCCGGTGAGGACCGCGAGGTTCTCGCCGACGCTCACCCCGCCGGGGGCGTCGTCGTCGCCGTCCTCGGCCTCCACGAGCCCGGTGTCCACCGCGAGGCGCCAGGCCTCGCTCGCGTAGGCCTCGCCGTCCTCGTCCGCGCCGAGACCCAACACCTCGGCGGCGGCGGGCAGTTGCTCCTCGACGAGTTCGCCGCCCGCACCGACCCGGGTCTCCGGGCCGGCCCAGCGGGCGAGCCGCGCCGCGCGGGACAGGAGGGGTGTGGCCAGGGCTTCCCGCGCCAGCTCCGCGTCCGAGTGCAGCTGAACGGGGGGCAGGATGGGGTGGTCCGGTGCCATCTGCGGTCTTCTCCTCGAAGGGCGTGTGAGCCTGGGTGGCGATCCGTACGCGCCGCGCGCGCCGAACGCGCCTCAGCGTAGACGCTTTTCCCGATCCACCTTCCGGTTCATGGAGCCGTCAGCCTTCGTACACCCGTCGAGCCTTGACAAGTGACCCGCCCAGCAAAGAGATTGACGCGCGTAGATCCATCGACCGATTCTCCAAGCGTCTCCGGAGCACCCTCATGCCTTCCTCCATACCGAGATCCGCGGCCGTCGCCGCCGTCGTGTCGGCCGCGCTCGCGGCCGGACTGCTCGCCTCCTCCGGCAGCGCCGCGGCCGAGGACACCGCCGCCGTCCGCATCCACGACATCCAGGGCACCACCCGCGTCTCGCCCCTCGTCGGGACCCAGGTCACCGGCGTCACGGGGATCGTGACCGGTGTGCGGACGTACGGCTCGCGCGGCTTCTGGATCCAGGACCCGCAGGCGGACGACAACCCGGCCACCAGCGAGGGTGTTTTCGTCTTCACCAGCTCCGTCCCGACGGTGGCCGTCGGCGACTCCGTCAGCGTGAACGGCACGGTCGGGGAGTACGTCCCGGGCGGCCTGAACTCCGGCAACCAGTCGGTGACCCAGATCTCCAAGCCGACCGTCACCGTGGTCTCCTCCGGCAACCCGCTGCCTGCCCCCGTGACGATCTCCGCCTGGTCGGTCCCGAGCGCGTACGCCCCCGAGGGCGACACTGCGGCGGCCGGCTCGATCAACGGCCTCACGCTGCAGCCGCGGAAGTACGCCCTGGACTACTACGAGTCCCTGGAGGGCACCAACGTCCGCGTCGGCACCTCCCGCGTGGTGGGCGCCACCGACCCGTACGCCGAGCTCTGGGTGACGGTGAAGCCCTGGGAGAACCGCAACTGGCGCGGTGGCACGGTCTACGGCTCGTACACCGCGCAGAACACCGGGCGGCTGCAGATCCAGTCGCTGACGCCGATCGCCCAGCAGCCCTTCCCCAAGGCGAACGTCGGTGACGTGCTCTCCGGGTCGACCGAGGGCCCGCTGGACTTCAACCAGTTCGGCGGCTACACGCTGACCGCCCGCACCCTGGGCACGGTCGTGGACCGCGGCCTCGAGCGCGAGGTCACCGACAAGCAGCACAAGAACGAGCTGGCGGTCGCGACGTACAACGTCGAGAACCTCGACCCGTCCGACCCGCAGGAGAAGTTCGACGCGCTCGCGAAGGCCGTCGTGGAGAACCTGGCCTCGCCCGACATCCTCGCCCTGGAGGAGATCCAGGACAACACCGGCGCGAAGAACGACGGCACGGTCGCCGCCGACCAGACGGTGAAGAAGTTCACCGACGCCATCGTGGCGGCGGGCGGCCCGGCGTACGAGTGGCGCTCGGTCGACCCGGAGAACAACAAGGACGGCGGCGAGCCCGGCGGCAACATCCGCCAGGTCTTCCTCTTCAACCCGGAGCGGGTCTCCTTCGTCGACCGCGCGGGCGCGAGCGCGACCGCCGCGACGGGCGTGGTGCGCGGCGCGACCGGCCGCCCCGAGCTGACGCTCTCCCCCGGCCGCATCGACCCGGCGAACACCGCCTGGGAGAGCAGCCGCAAGCCGCTGGCCGGCGAGTTCACCTTCCGGGGCCGTACGGTCTTCGTGATCGCCAACCACTTCGGCTCCAAGGGCGGCGACGAGTCGCTGACCTCGCACCACCAGCCGCCGGTCCGCTCCTCCGAGGCGAAGCGACTGCTCCAGGCGCAGTCCGTGAACGCCTTCGTCAAGGACGTCCTCGCGATCCGCAAGGACGCCGACGTCGTCGTCGCCGGTGACATCAACGACTTCGAGTTCTCCGCGACGACGAACGCGCTGACGGACGGCGGGGCGCTGTACCCGGCGGTGAAGTCGCTGCCGCGCTCCGAGCGGTACTCGTACGTCTACCAGGGCAACAGCCAGGTCCTCGACCAGATCCTGACCAGCCCGGGCATCGGCCACTTCGAGTACGACAGCGTCCACATCAACGCGGAGTTCGCCGACCAGAACAGCGACCACGACCCGCAGGTCCTGCGCTTCCGCCCGTAGAGCCCCGGCTACGCGCCCGCCCGGAGACTCAGGGCGGGCGCGTAGCGCCGTACGCCGCCGCCGACGACTCCGGGGTAGGACTGCACCTTCGCCCACTGCGGGGTCGCCGAGCCGACACCGTCCCCGGGCCGGGCGAGCGCGTCGATGTGGGCCTGCTCGCTCTCCCACTCCGCGTAGTTCAGGACCCTGGTCCCGTCGGTGGAGAGGTGGAAGTGGCCCGCGATGCCGCCGGGCACGGGCGCCGGGTCCGTCTCCATCGCCTCGAAGACCCCGTCCACCCAGTCGCGCTGGCGCGCGGCGTCCGGGCCGTCGAACTCGACGTCCACGACGACCACGCAGCCCGGGATCCTGGCGTCCTGGGCCGGGAGCGAGCGGTAGGGCGGCGCGAACCGGTGGAGTACGACCCGCTCGATTCCGGGCACGGCCGCGTCGATCTCCGCGTTCCGGTCGTCGCGGAAGGTGCGGACGAACTCCTGGTGCGCCTCCGCGTCGGTCCACTGCGAGTAGTGGAGCAGGGTCTCGCCGTCGGTGCCGAGGTACACCGAGTACGACAGCAGACCGAGGTCGGGCCAGTCCCGGCTCTGCCAGGCCTTGGCGATGGCGTCGACCGCGGCCCGTTGCCGCTCGGGCGTGCCGACCCGCCAGGTCGTGACGAGCACGAGCCCGACGCCGGGGCGCGTGAGGTCGGGACGGGCGTCGGTCTTGAGTTCGGCGTTCATGAGGGAAGCTCCTGTCGTCGGATGACTCCACCCTCCTACCTCAAGCATGCTTGAGGTCAAGCGCCCATGGGAGACTTCCGGCCATGCTCCTGCGCCCCGCCACCCGTGCCGAACTGCCCGCCGTGCTCGCGCTCCTGGCCGACGAGGAGCGGGTCGTGGACCCCGCCTCCGTCCTCGTCACCGAGGCGTACGAGCGGGCCTTCGCGGCGATCGAGGACGACCCGCGCAACGAGATGCTGGTCCTCGTGGACGAAGGCGAGGACGAGGACGTGGTCGTCGGCTGTCTGCAGGCGACGTACATCCCCGGTCTCGGCAAGGGCGGCGCCGAGCGGGCGCTGATCGAGGCGGTCCGGATCAGGGCCGACCGGCGGGGCGGCGGGCTCGGCCGCGAGCTGATGCGCCGCGCGGTGGAGCGAGCGCGCGGACGTGGCTGCGCGCTCGTCCAGTTGACCAGCGACAAGCGCCGGTCGGAGGCCCACCGTTTCTACGCCTCCCTGGGCTTCGCCCGCAGCCACGACGGGTTCAAGCTCGCGCTCTGAGCCGCCGGGTCAGCCCAGCAGGTGGCCGCCACCGTCGACGAGCAGCACCTCGCCGGTGATGTACGAGGCGTTGGTGAGGTCGTGGACGGCAGCGGCGATGTCCTCGGGCCGCCCCACCCGGCGCATCGGAACCGCCCCCGCCACATGGGCCTTGGCCTCGTCGGCGCCCTCCACGCCGTCGAACCAGGGGGTGTCGATGAAGCCCGGCGCGACCGCGTTGACCCGGATGTCGGGGCCGAGCGTCTTCGCGAGCAGCTTCGTCATGTGGTTGACCGCCGCCTTGGAGACGGCGTACGGGATGGAGCTGCCGCCGGGCCGGACGCCGGCCTGCGAGGAGATGTTCACGACGCAGCCCGCGCCGCCTGCCCGCAGGTGCGGGACGGCCGCGGTGACGGTCTGCCAGACCCCGATGACGTTGACGTCGTACAGCCGGCGCCAGACCTCGGGCGAGGCCGCCGCCAGGTCGTCGTGCGGGATGAAGCGGGTGGTGCCCGCGCAGTTGACGAGGATGTCGAGCCGTCCGTACGCCTCGACGGCCGCGGCGACGAGGGCCGCGGACTGCGCCTCGTCGGAGACGTCGGCCTGGACGTAGACGGCGTCGGGCAGTTCGGCGGCGAGCGCCTTGCCCGCCTCGACCGATCGGCCCGAGTTGACGACGACCCGGATCCCGGCGGCGGCGAGGCGACGGGCGACGGCTGCCCCGATGCCCGAGGACGAGCCGGTGACGAGTGCGACGCGCTGTTCGGTCATGGTGTGGTGTGCTCCCTGCTGGCCTGGTCCTCCTGTCGCGTCCCGCCCCGATCATGCCAGACCGCACACTTCAGCACTGCTTACCTCTCACCCCAAGCAGAACTAAGTGGACCTTCACCGTCGAGCCCCGCAGACTTCTCGAATGAGCACTGAACGCCCCTTCGGCCGGGCCCTCTGCGCGATGATCACCCCCTTCACCGCCTCGGGCGAGCTGGATCTCGACGCCGCCGGCGTGCACGCCGCCCACCTGATCGCCGAGGGCTGCGACGGCCTGGTCCTCAACGGCACCACGGGCGAGTCCCCGACCACCACCGACGCCGAGAAGGCCGCTCTGATCGAGGCGGTCCGCGCGGCCGTCGGCCCCGGCCCCTCGGTCGTCGCGGGCGTGGGCACCTCCGACACCCGTCACACGGCCGAGCTGGCGCGCCAGGCCGAGAAGGCGGGCGCGGACGGGCTCCTGGTCGTCACCCCGTACTACAGCCGTCCCCCGCAGGCCGCCGTCGAGGCCCATTTCGTCAAGGTCGCGGAGGCGACGGACCTGCCGGTGATGCTGTACGACATCCCGGGCCGCACCGGCACCCGGATCGAGCCCGCGACGATGCTGCGGCTCGCCGACCACCCGAACATCGTCGCGGTCAAGGACTGCGCCTACGACCTGCTGGGCTCCTCGAAGGTGATCGCCCGCACCTCGCTCGCGTACTACTCGGGCTGCGAGGAGCTGAACCTGCCGCTGTACGCGGTGGGCGGCGCCGGATACGTCAGTACGGTGGCCAATGTGGCGCCGCGTCAGCTGCGGGCGGTGCTCGACGCCTTCGACCGGGGCGACACGGCGGAGGCGGCCCGGCTGAACGGGCTCACGCTGCCGCTGGCCGAGCTGATGATGGCGGCCGGCCTTCCGGGCACGGTGACGGCGAAGGCGCTCCTCGGCGACTACGTCCGGGAACCGCTGCAGCCCGCCGACCGGGAGGCGGTCGACGGGCTGCGGGCGGCGTACGAGGATCTGGTTCAGTCGAACACGTAGGTGGTGCCGAACAGCGCCGCGTGCTCCAGGACGTCCTCCAGCGGGTCATCGATCTGACCGGTGTGGAGCGTGAGGCTGGGGCCGTTCTGGATCGTCGGGCCGTTGTGCGTGCGCGTGTGCGTCTCGTCCGCCGACGCCGCCCCCACGGGCAGCAGTACGGCGGCGGCCACCGCCAGGGCCCCGACAACGATGGGCCTCGTCCTCATGTCGACTCCTCGCCTTGTCTGTTCGTGTGACTCCACGTCGTTCTGTTAACGCAGAGTCACACGTCCAGGTCACGTGCGGGGCGTCGGCACTTCCGACCGCCGTCAGTTGTGGCTGTGCAGGATCTCGTTGAGTCCGCCCCACACCGCGTTGTTCGGGCGGGCCTCGACGGCGCCGGTCACCGAGTTGCGGCGGAAGAGGATGTTGTCGCCACCCGAGAGCTCCCGGGCCTTGACGACCTGGCCGTCGGGCATCGTGACGCGCGTACCGGCGGTGACGTACAGACCGGCCTCGACGACACACTCGTCGCCCAGGGCGATGCCCACGCCCGCCTCGGCGCCGATGAGGCAGCGCTCGCCGATGGAGATGACGACGTTGCCGCCGCCGGAGAGGGTGCCCATGGTGGAGGCGCCGCCGCCGATGTCGGAGCCGTCGCCGACGACGACGCCGGCCGAGATCCGGCCCTCGACCATGGAGGTGCCGAGCGTGCCCGCGTTGAAGTTGACGAAGCCCTCGTGCATGACGGTGGTGCCGGCGGCGAGGTGCGCGCCGAGGCGGACCCGGTCGGCGTCGGCGATCCGGACGCCCGCGGGGGCGACGTAGTCGGTCATCCGCGGGAACTTGTCGATGCTCGTCACGGCGAGGTGCAGGCCCTCGGCGCGGGCGTTGAGGCGGACCTTCTCGACGTCGTCGACGGCGACCGGGCCGAGCGAGGTCCAGGCGACGTTGGCGAGCAGGCCGAAGACGCCGTCCAGGTTCTGGCCGTGCGGCCGGACCAGGCGGTGGCTGAGCAGGTGCAGGCGCAGGTACGCGTCGTGGGCGTCGAGCGGCTTGTCGTCGAGCGAGGAGATGACGGTGCGGACGGCGACCACCTCGACGCCGCGGCGGGCGTCCACGCCGAGGGCCTTGGCCGCGCCCTCACCGAGGGCGTTGACGGCGGCGTCGGGCGTGAGCCGCTCGGTTCCGGCGGGCCCGGGGGCGTCGGTCAGCTCGGGGGCGGGGAACCAGGTGTCGAGAACGGTGCCGTCACCGGCGATGGTGGCGAGGCCGGCGGCGACGGCGCCGGTGGTGCGAGGAGCAGTGGTCATGCGGAAAACCTAACGGTCCGAGCGGCGCCCGGGCCAACCGGTCTCAGGTGTCGGTCGACGCCTCCGGCGTTTCCGACGACACCCGGGCCGCCCCGCTCGTGGGATCCCCCGGGGCGCCCGGGCGGTCCGCCAGGAGCCGGGCCAGCATGGCGCGGGCGTACGCCTCGTCGTACTCCGCGCCCGTCAGCAGCACCTGCAGACAGATGCCGTCCATCAGGGCGACGAGGGCGCGGGCGGTGACGGGGTCGGTGTGGCGGGAGAGTGCCTGGGTGACGGCCTCGGTCCACTCCGCCGCCACCGGGCGCAGGGCGGGCCTGCGCAGGGCGGCGAGGTAGAGCTCGTACTCCAGCTCCACCCCGGTCCGCTCGCCGCCGACCCACTCCCCCATCAGCCGGGCGAGGGTGCCGGCGAGGTCGGCCTCCATGGCGGGGAGCGCGGCGCGCTCGCGCAGTTGGCGGCCGAAGCCCTCGTTGGCCTGGCGCAGCGCGGCGACGAGGAGTTCGTCGAGCGAGGCGAAGTGGTACGTGGTGGAGCCGAGCGGCACGTCCGCCTCGGCGGCGACCGTACGGTGGCTCAGCCCGGCGATGCCCCGGGCGCCGACCACGCGCAGCGCCGCGTCGACGATCCGCTGCCGCCGCTCGGGGTCGTGGCGCCTGGCCCGCGCCGCGGCCATCAGTGGGCTCCCCCCAGGTTGAGCACGAGGACGCCCGCGACGATGAGGACCACCCCGGCGATCTTGGCGGTGTTGAGGGTCTCGTTCATGAAGAGGATTCCGATCATGGCGACGGCGGCGGTGCCGACGCCGGACCATATCGCGTAGGCCGTCCCCACCTGGAGGGTCTTCAGCGCCTGCGCGAGCAGGGCGAAGGCGATCACATAGCCAAGACCTGTGACGACCGACGGCCAGAGCCTGGAGAAGCCCTCGCTGTACTTCATGGAGACCGTCGCGACGATCTCGGCCGTGATGGCGCCTGCCAGCAGTCCGTATCCCATGTGTACCAGCGTACACAACGATGTGTACGGCCGTACACAACGGCGGTCGATATCGTATGGGGCATGACAATTCCCACGGGGTCCTACGGTGGTTACGGCTACGGCTACCCGCCGCCGCCCCCTCCGCCGAAGCCCGGCGTGATACCCCTGGCGCCACTGGGTCTGAGCCAGATCCTGACCGGCGCCTTCGCCACCATCGGCCGCCACTGGAAGCAGCTCCTCGGCGTGGCCGCGGCCGCCTACGGCGGGGCCCTGCTGCTGCTCGGCGCAGCCGTCTCCATCGCCTACGCGGTGGTCTCCGACCACGTCCCCCGGGTCTTCGACCTGCCCGGCGGCCAGGAGCCGAGCTGGGACGACGGCCGCCCGCTGCTGATCGCGTTCGGCGCCGTGTGGCTGGTGGCCATGGTCGGAATGCTGCTCGCGAGCGCCGTGGTGTACGCGGCGTCCCCTGCCGTCCTCCAGGAGGCGGTGCTCGGCCGGCGGACGACCTTCGGCGCGATCTGGCGCCGCTCCTGGTCACGGGTTCCGGCCGTGATCGGCACGGTCCTGCTGTCCGCGCTGGTCGTCGTGGTTCCCATGGTGCTCTTCGTGCTGGCCGTGGTCGGCTTCGTGGCGGCGATCGTGGCGTCGGGCTCCTCGTCCGACGCGGGGGTGTTCTCGCCCGTCGTGGCCACGGTGTTCTTCCTGCTGGCCCTGGCCACCATGCCGCTGGCCACCTGGATCTGGGTGAAGGTCAGCCTGGCGCCCTCGGCGGCCGTCTTCGAGAACCAGGGCGCGGTGGCCTCGCTGCGGCGCTCCAACGAGCTGGTGCGCGGCTCGTGGTGGCGGATCTTCGGCGCGCTGCTCGTGGCGGGGATCATGTCCTCGGTGGCGAACTGGATGATCCAGCAGGTGCTCAGCCTGCTGCTCTCGGTCCCCGTCTCGTTGACGGACACCACCGACTTCGACACCCCGGGCGAGGTACTGCTCGCCTTCGCGCCGGTGATGGTGGTCCTCGCCCTGTGCGCGATGGCGGCCCAGGCCTTCTGCTCGTTCTTCCCGCCCCTGGTGACCAGCCTGGTCTACGTCGACCAGCGGATCCGCAAAGAGAACCTGGCCCCGGCCCTCGCCCAGGCGGCCGGGACGCCGTACCCCTTCACCGGCTGAGCCGGCGCCTCAGTCCGTCAGGGACCGCTTCGGCCTGAGCACGCAGAACTCGTTCCCCTCGGGGTCGGCGAGGACGGCCCAGGTCGCCTCCGGACCGGCCCCGACATCCACGCGCCGGGCACCGAGGGCGAGGATCCGCTCGACCTCGGCGTCCCGGTCGTCGGGCGTCAGGTCGAGGTGGAGCCGGTTCTTGACGGTCTTGGACTCGGGCACCCGCAGGAAGCACATCCCGGGCAGGGTGAACTCGTCGGCGCCGATGACGACCTCGTGCTCGTCCTCGTAGAGGACCTTCCAGTCCAGGACCTCGGCCCAGAACCGGGCCTGACCCGAGATGTCGTGCGAGTCGACGGTGACGTGGTACATGCGAACGGCCATGATCACCAGTCTGCCTGGTGATCATGGCCGTGCGCGAGAGGGAGTCCGCGATCAGACGTTGAAGCCGAGCGCGCGCAGCTGCTCGCGCCCGTCGTCCGTGATCTTGTCCGGTCCCCACGGCGGCATCCAGACCCAGTTGATCTTCAGCTCGCTGGCGATGCCGTCGGTGGCGGCCTTCGCCTGGTCCTCGATCACATCGGTCAGCGGACAGGCCGCCGACGTCAGGGTCATGTCCAGCGTGACGACGTTGGAGTCGTCGATGTGGATGCCGTAGATCAGGCCGAGGTTGACGACGTCGATGCCCAGCTCGGGGTCGACGACGTCGTACAGCGCCTCGCGGATCTCTTCCTCGGAGGCCGGCTTCATGGTGGCCTCGACGTTCTCGGTCATGCCGACTTCCCTTCCGCGTCGCCCAGCGCCTGGGCCGTCGCGTCCTTCCACGCCATCCAGCTGAGCAGCGCGCACTTCACCCGGGCCGGGTACTTCGAGACACCGGCGAACGCGACCGCGTCCTCCAGGATCTCCTCCATCGCGTCATCGGGCTCGATCTGGCCCTTGGACTGCATCAGCTCCAGGAACGTGCCCTGGATCTTCTGCGCCTCGGCCAGCTCCTTGCCGACGAGCAGCTCGTTCAGCACCGAGGCCGAGGCCTGGCTGATCGAGCAGCCCTGACCCTCGTACGACACGTCCTCGATCCGCGAGCCGTCGTACTTCACACGGAGCGTGATCTCGTCGCCGCACGTCGGGTTGACGTGGTGCACCTCGGCGTCGCCGTCCCGAAGACCGCGCCCGTGCGGGTGCTTGTAGTGGTCCAGGATGACGTCCTGGTACATCGAATCCAGCTTCACGAGGTTCCCCTAGCCGAAGAAGTTCCGTACGTGCTCCAGACCCTCGACCAGCGCGTCGACCTCGCCGGGGGTGGAGTACAGATAGAACGACGCTCGCGTGGTCGCGGGAATTCCGTACCGCAGGCAGACCGGCCGCGCACAGTGGTGGCCGACCCGGACCGCGATGCCCTGCTCGTCGAGGACCTGGCCCACGTCGTGCGGGTGGATGTCGCCGAGCGTGAAGGAGATCGCCGCGCCGCGGTCCTCGGCCGTGGTCGGGCCGATGATCCGCAGGTCCGGCACCTCCTGGAGGCGGCGGACGGCGTACTCGGTGATCGCGTGCTCGTGGCGCGCGATGTTCTCCATGCCGATCGCCGACAGGTAGTCCACGGCCGCGCCGAGGCCGACGGCCTGGGCGATCGGGGGCGTACCCGCCTCGAACTTGTGCGGGGCCGGCGCGTAGGTGGAGGAGTGCATCGAGACGGTCTCGATCATCTCGCCGCCGCCGAGGAACGGAGGCAGGTCCTCCAGGAGCTCCTGCCGTCCCCACAGCACGCCGATGCCGGTCGGGCCGCACATCTTGTGACCGGTGAAGGCCACGAAGTCGGCCTGCAGCGCCTGCACGTCGAGCACCATGTGCGGCGCCGCCTGCGAGGCGTCGATGCAGACCAGCGCGCCGACCTCCTGCGCACGCCGGACGATCGTCTCGACCGGGTTGACCGTGCCCAGCAGGTTCGAGACCAGCGTGAACGAGACGATCTTGGTCTTCTCGGTGATGACCTCTTCGATGTTGGAGAGGTCGAGACGGCCGTCGTCGGTCAGGCCGAACCACTTCAGCTTCGCGCCGGTGCGCTGCGAGAGCAGCTGCCACGGCACGATGTTGGAGTGGTGCTCCATCTCCGTGATGGCGATCTCGGTCTCGTGGTCCACGCGGTAGGGCTCGTCGGCCCAGCCCAGCATGTTGGCCACGAGGTTGAGCGACTCCGAGGCGTTCTTGGTGAAGATCACCTCGTCGCGGCTCGGCGCGTTGATGAACGCCGCGACCTTGTCACGGGCGCCCTCGTACAGCGCCGTCGCCTCCTCGGCGACCGTGTAGACGCCGCGGTGGACATTGGCGTTGTGGCGCTCGTAGTACGTGTTGAGCGCGTCGAGCACCTGGCGCGGCTTCTGCGAGGTCGCCGCGGAGTCCAGGTACACGATCTTCTTGCCGTCGTGGACCACGCGATCCAGGAGCGGGAAGTCCTTGCGGATCGCCTCGGTGTCGAGGAGGCCGGAGAGCCCCTGATGGGCAGATGTCACGCGGATGCGCCACCCTTCACGTACTTGTCGTAGCCCTCGTTCTCCAGCTGGTCGGCGAGCTCGGCGCCGCCGGACTCGGCGATGCGGCCGTTCGCGAAGACGTGCACGAAGTCGGGCTTGATGTAGCGGAGGATCCGCGTGTAGTGCGTGATCAGCAGCGTGCCGACCTCGCCGGTCTCGCGGACGCGGTTGACGCCCTCGGAGACGATGCGCAGGGCGTCGACGTCGAGGCCGGAGTCGGTCTCGTCGAGGATCGCGATCTTCGGCTTGAGCAGCTCGAGCTGGAGGATCTCGTGGCGCTTCTTCTCACCGCCGGAGAAGCCCTCGTTGACGTTACGCTCGGCGAAGGCCGGGTCCATCTGGAGCTTCTCCATGGCCTCCTTGACCTCCTTCACCCAGGTACGCAGCTTGGGCGCCTCGCCGCGGACGGCGGTGGCGGAGGTGCGCAGGAAGTTGGAGACCGAGACACCGGGGACCTCGACCGGGTACTGCATGGCCAGGAAGACGCCGGCGCGGGCGCGCTCGTCGACCGACATCTCCAGGACGTCCTCGCCGTCCAGGGTCACGGTGCCACCGGTGATCGTGTACTTCGGGTGGCCCGCGAGGGAGTACGCCAGGGTCGACTTGCCGGAGCCGTTGGGGCCCATGATGGCGTGGGTCTCGCCCTGCTTCACGGTCAGGTCGACGCCCTTGAGGATCTCCCGGGGGCCGTTCTCGGCCTCGACGGAGACGTGCAGGTCGCGGATTTCAAGCGTTGCCATGGGTGACTCAGGACTCCTGGGTGACGGAGACGAGCACATCGTCCCCTTCGATCTTTACGGGGTATACGGGGACGGGGCGCGTCGCGGGAAGGCCGGACGGCTTGCCGGTGCGGAGGTCGAACGCGGAGCCGTGCAGCCAGCACTCGATCTGGCAGTCCTCCACCTCGCCCTCGGAGAGCGAGACGTTCGCGTGCGAGCAGATGTCGTGGATCGCGAACACCTCGCCGTCCGTGTGGACGAGGGACACCGGCGTGCCGTCGAGTTCCACCCGCTTCGGGGTGTCCTCCTCCAGCTCGCTCAGCGCACAGGCGCGTACGAAGGCCATCAGACGGACGCCTCCAGCTCGGCCTCGATCTTGGCGATGAGGCGCTCCTCGACGTCCGGCAGACCGATCTGCTGGACCAGCTCGGCGAAGAAGCCGCGGACGACGAGACGGCGGGCCTCGGCCTCCCCGATGCCGCGGGACATCAGGTAGAAGAGCTGCTCGTCGTCGAAGCGGCCGGTGGCCGAGGCGTGACCGGCGCCGGCGATCTCGCCGGTCTCGATCTCCAGGTTCGGCACCGAGTCGACCCGGGCGCCGTCCGTGAGGACCAGGTTCCGGTTGAGCTCGTAGGTGTCGGTGCCCTCGGCGGCGGCCTGGATGAGGACGTCGCCGATCCAGACGGCGTGCGCGTCCTGGCCCTGCAGCGCGCCCTTGTAGGCCACGTTCGACTTGCAGTGCGGGGTGTTGTGGTCGACCAGGAGGCGGTGCTCCTGGTGCTGGCCCGCGTCGGTGAAGTACAGGCCGAAGAGCTCGGCCTCGCCGCCGGTGGCCGCGTACTGGACCCGCGGGTGGATGCGGACGACGTCGCCGCCGAAGGTGACCACGACCGACTTGAAGGAGGCGTCCCGGCCGACCAGCGCGTTGTGCTGGGCGACGTGGACGGCCTTCTCGTCCCAGTCCTGGACGGAGACGACGGTCAGCTTGGCGCCGTCGCCGAGCACGTAGTCGACGTTGGCGGCGAGCACCGCGTCACCGGTGTGGTCGATGACCACGACGACCTCGGCGAAGGCGCCGAGCTCGATGACCTGGTGGCCGAAGGCGACCCCGCCCTCGCCGTGCACGGCGATGCGGATCGGCTCGGTGAGGACGGCCTCCTTGGCGACGGTGACGACCGAGGCCTTCTCGAAGGAGGAGTACGCCTGGGCGGCGACGCGGTCGACGGGCGTGCCGGCCCTGCCGAGCCGCTCGTCGTCACGGCCGACGGTCTCCACCGTGACGCCCTCGGGGGCCTCGATCTCGACCTTGACGCCCTCGCCGGTCGCGACGGCGGTGCCGTCGTGCAGGCCGCGCAGCCGCTCCAGCGGGGTGAACCGCCACTCCTCCTCGCGACCGTGCGGGACGGGGAAGTCCGCGACGTCGAAGGACGGGGGCGCGCTCATGCGCGTGGCGACGGTCGACTCGGCGGCCACCGCGATCGAGCCGGCGGTGGTGGAGCCCGCCGGGATGTTCTGAGCCTCAGCCATGGCTGTCGTGTTGCTCTCTTCCTCGTTACTACGCAAGTCGGTACGGACGGACGGTGGCGGGTGTCAGCCCACCGAGCCTTCCATCTGCAGCTCGATCAGCCGGTTGAGCTCAAGGGCGTACTCCATCGGGAGCTCCTTGGCGATCGGCTCGACGAAGCCGCGCACGATCATCGCCATGGCCTCGAACTCGGTCATGCCGCGGCTCATCAGGTAGAAGAGCTGGTCCTCGGAGACCTTGGAGACCGTGGCCTCGTGGCCCATGGAGACGTCGTCCTCACGGACGTCGACGTACGGGTAGGTGTCCGAGCGGGAGATCGTGTCCACGAGCAGCGCGTCGCAGAGCACGTTCGACTTGGCGCCCGGGGCACCCTCGCCGATCTCGATGAGACCGCGGTAGGAGGTGCGGCCGCCGCCTCGCGCCACCGACTTGGAGACGATGTTGGAGGAGGTGTTCGGGGCCATGTGGACCATCTTGGCGCCGGCGTCCTGGTGCTGGCCCTCGCCCGCGAAGGCGATGGACAGGGTCTCGCCCTTGGCGTGCTCGCCCATCAGGTAGACGGCCGGGTACTTCATGGTGACCTTGGAGCCGATGTTGCCGTCGACCCACTCCATGGTCGCGCCCTCGTAGGCCACGGCACGCTTGGTGACCAGGTTGTAGACGTTGTTCGACCAGTTCTGGATCGTCGTGTAGCGGCAGCGGCCGCCCTTCTTCACGATGATCTCGACGACCGCGGAGTGCAGCGAGTCGGAGGAGTAGATCGGGGCGGTGCAGCCCTCGACGTAGTGGACGTAGGCGTCCTCGTCGACGATGATCAGCGTCCGCTCGAACTGGCCCATGTTCTCCGTGTTGATACGGAAGTAGGCCTGCAGCGGGATCTCGACGTGCACGCCCTTCGGCACGTAGATGAACGATCCGCCGGACCACACGGCCGTGTTCAGCGAGGCGAACTTGTTGTCGCCGACCGGGATGACCGTGCCGAAGTACTCGCGGAAGAGCTCCTCGTGCTCCTTCAGCGCGGTGTCGGTGTCGACGAAGATGACGCCCTGCTCCTCCAGGTCCTCACGGATCTGGTGGTAGACGACCTCGGACTCGTACTGGGCCGCGACACCGGCGACGAGGCGCTGCTTCTCCGCCTCCGGGATGCCGAGCTTGTCGTACGTGTTCTTGATGTCCTCCGGCAGGTCCTCCCAGGACTCGGCCTGCTTCTCGGTGGACCGCACGAAGTACTTGATGTTGTCGAAGTCGATGCCCGACAGGTCGGAGCCCCAGCTCGGCATGGGCTTCTTGTCGAAGAGGCGCAGACCCTTGAGCCGCAGCTTCAGCATCCACTCGGGCTCGTTCTTCTTCGAGGAGATGTCGCGGACGACGTCCTCGTTCAGACCGCGCTTCGCGGTGGCACCGGCGGCGTCGGAGTCGGCCCAGCCGTACTCGTACCGACCCAGGCCCTCGAGCTCGGGGTGGCTGATCTCGGTGGTCATGCGGGGTTCCTCCCGGCCGTACTTGCGGATGCTTCTGATTCGGTGGTCTGTGGGGCGCTGTGCGGGATGAACGTCGTGCAGACGCCGTCACCATGCGCGATGGTGGCGAGACGCTGGACGTGCGTTCCCAGGAGGCGGGAGAAGATCTCCGTCTCCGCCTCGCACAGCTGGGGGTACTGCTCGGCGACATGGGCGACCGGGCAGTGGTGCTGGCAGAGCTGCTCGCCGACCGGCGCGTTCCGCGCAGTGGCAGCGTACCCGTCCTTGCTCAGCGCCCTCGCGAGCGCCTCCGTGCGCTGCGCCGGCTCCGCCGACTCGACGGCCTCGCGGTAGGCCTCGGCCTGGTGCTCGAGCCGGTCGCGGGCGAAGGCCGCGACGGCGGCTTCCCCTCCCGCGTTCTTCTCGATCCAGCGCAGGGCGTCCACGGCGAGCGAGTCGTACGACTGGTCGAAGGCGTCCCGGCCGCAGTCGGTGAGCGCGAAGACCTTGGCGGGGCGGCCGCGCGTACGGGCCCCGTACACGCGCTTCTCGCGGGCTTCGACGACATTGTCGGCGACGAGCGAGTCGAGATGCCGGCGGACGGCGGCCTGGGTGAGGCCGAGCCGCGTCGCCAGGTCGGCGACCGTCGACGGGCCGTGGTCGAGGATGGAGCGCGCGACGCGGTTGCGCGTGGAGCGCTCACCGGTCGCGAGTTCCTCCACGGGAGCCTCGCCGACGTTTTTCACAACGCCATTGTTGCGTAATTCCTCGGAGAGTGACAAGCGGCGTCCGGGTGGGCCCACGGTGCCGTGCATCACTCAGGTAAGGCTTACCTGACCTGCGGAAATGATCTCCGGGACGGCCGGCGGCCGCACCCGGCGAAGGGTGCGGCCGCCGCCGTCGAGAGGGGCCTCAGAGCCCTTGACCGGCCTCCGCGGAGCCCTGATGACCTCGGACGATCACCTTCACCGGGAGCTCGATCACGGGCTCGCGCCCGCTGTCCGAGACGACCCGCACTGTCCCTTTCAGGACGGTGCCGGGGGCCACGCCCGTCGTGTCGACGGTGAGCGTCACGGCCACTCGGTCGTACGGCGCCTGCCCGGCGCCCTCCAGAGCGCCGTCGGCCGGGGAGGCGGTGAGCCAGGGCTGCCCGTCCTTCTCGGCCACCGTGTACGTGGTGGGGATGCTGCCCTCGTTGGTCAGGACGAGCGTCCGGGTGGTCCGGGTGTCCGCCGGGGCCCGCACGGTCAGGGACCGCTGGTCGGCGGTGACCCGGCCGGTGCCGAGCTCGCCGTCGACCAGGCGGACGCTGCCGGGCACGGCGGTGACCGTGATCCGGTCGCCCCAGTAGTGCGCGGCGCCGAGGACGACGTCGTAGTCCTGCCAGTTCGCGGGCACCTGGAACAGATAGGCGCCGTCGGCGTCGGCGCGGCGGGACGGCCCCACGCCTCCGCTGTACGCCCCGACGTGGGCGCCGGCGATCGGGAGCAGGTCGTTGGCGTCCGTCACCCGGCCGAGGATCACGGCGGTCCTGGTCTGGCGGAAGGAGATCACCGTGCCGTCGCGCAGCGCGGCCTCCTCCCGGGAGTAGATCAGCGCGCCCGCCCCGGTGTGGCTCTCGGCGCCGATCGTCGCGGACGAGCCGGTCTCCCGGCCGGCCCCGGAGAGGTCCCGGTAGTGCAGGGAGGCGGTGCCGTCCTCGCCGATCACGGCGGAGAAGCTGATCCGCTCCCGGGCCGGGGGCCCGGCGATCCGCACGTTCCGCCATTCGACGACGACCGTCCGGTGCGGGGCGGTGCCGGTGGCGGCCCAGTACACGCCCGACCGGCCGTCGACCGCGAGGTCGTCCCCGAAGGCGTGGAACGTGCCGTCGGGCGTCTGCGCCCCGGGCGCGGCGAAGGAGAGCGTGCCGTCGACGGAGGCGGTGAGGGAGCGGTACGCCCGGCCGTAGAACGGCACGGGGAACGGCAGCGCGATGTCCGCCGTGCCGGACGCGCGGTCGGCGAAGCGGAGCTTGGTGGTCCCGCTCGGGAACGCGCCGCCGGTGGCGACCGAGCAGGCGGTGCCGAAGGTGTCGGTACGGGACGCGAGGGCGACGTCCTCGGCGCCGCCGGCCGCGGTCACCTCGACCTGGACGTCCGCCGGGGAGGCGCAGTGGTGGTCCGGGGTGACGGCAAGCCGGTACTCGCCGGCCGCCGGGAGCCGCAGGGTGTAGCGGCCGTCGGCGCCGGTCGTCACGGTGGCCCCGGAGGGCGTGGCGGTGACGACGGCGCCCGCCTCGACGCCGGTGGCGCCGGTCACCACCCCGGTGAGGTCGAAGGCGGCGGGGTCCTCGGCCCGCGCGGGCGCGGCGGCCAGGGCGAGTGCGGCGGCGGTGAGCACGGAAAGGGCTCTCCGGCGGTCACGTCGGTGTGGTCGAACCAGGTGCACGGACTCTCCTTCACGGAAGGTGCGTTCACGGAAAATGCGCCACATGTGCGCACGATCACCCGATCGTGAAGGACGGACGGGGCTCGTGGGAAAGCTTTGGCCCGCCACTTTCGGCCATTCCTCGGGCCCGGAAGCGGCCGGTGTCCCCGCCGACCGGAGCACCCGGACGGCTCTCTAGACTTCCGGGCATGAAGAACGAGTCCGTCGACCGCGCCGCCGTCCAGGTCCGTGGCCTGGTGAAGCGGTACGGAGCCAAGACCGCCGTCGACGGCCTCGACCTCGACGTCAGGACGGGCACCGTGACCGCCGTGCTCGGCCCGAACGGGGCCGGCAAGACCACGACGATCGAGACCTGCGAGGGCTATCGGAAGGCCGACTCCGGCAGCGTCCGCGTCCTCGGCCTCGACCCGGTCGCCGACGCGGCCCGGCTGCGCCCGCGGATCGGCGTGATGCTCCAGTCCGGCGGCGTGTACTCCGGCGCCCGGGCCGACGAGATGCTCCGCCACATGGCGAAGCTGCACGCCCACCCGCTGGACGTGGACGCCCTGATCGAGCGCCTCGGCCTCGGCTCCTGCGGCCGGACCACCTACCGCAGGCTCTCCGGCGGCCAGCAGCAGCGCCTGGCGCTCGCGATGGCCGTCGTCGGCCGCCCCGAGCTGGTCTTCCTGGACGAGCCGACCGCCGGCCTCGACCCGCAGGCCCGGCACGCCACCTGGGACCTCGTCCGCGAGCTGCGGACCGACGGCGCCACCGTCGTCCTCACCACGCACTTCATGCAGGAGGCCGAGGAGCTGGCGGACGACGTCGCCATCGTCGACGCCGGCCGGGTCGCCGCCCAGGGCAGCCCCGAGGCGCTCTGCCGCGGCGGCGCCGAGAACACCCTCCGCTTCACCGGCCGCCCCGGGCTCGACCTCGGCTCGCTGCTCAAGGCGCTGCCCGACGGCACCCAGGCCGCCGAGCCGCTCCCGGGGACGTACCGCATCACCGGCGAGGTCGGCCCGCAGCTGCTCGCCACCGTGACCACCTGGTGCGCGCAGCACGGCGTGATGCCGGACGGCATCTCGGTCGAGCGCCACACCCTCGAAGACGTCTTTCTCGAACTGACCGGCAAGGAGCTGCGCTCGTGATGCGCGTCGACACCAAGACCTGCCGGGGGTCCGGGGGTTGTCCCCCGGGACAGCACAGCCTCGAACTGACCGGCAAGGAGCTGCGCTCATGAGCACGGGAACGTACTCCCCGAAGCCCGGAGCCGCGCCCGTCGGGCGCATGATCGTGGCGCAGACGGCCCTGGAGACCAGGATGCTGCTGCGCAACGGCGAGCAGCTGCTGCTCACGGTGATCATCCCGTCCCTGCTGCTGGTGCTCTTCTCGACCGTCGACATCGTCGACACCGGCTCCGAGAAGGCCGTCGACTTCCTCGCCCCCGGCGTCCTCGCGCTCGCCGTGATGTCCACCGCCTTCACCGGCCAGGCCATCGCGACCGGCTTCGAGCGCCGCTACGGCGTCCTCAAGCGGCTCGGCGCCTCGCCGCTCCCCCGTTGGGCGCTGATGACCGCCAAGACGCTCTCCGTCCTGGTCACGGAGATCCTCCAGGTGGCGCTGCTCACTTCGATCGCGCTCGGGCTCGGCTGGTCGCCCGAGGGCGACCCCTTCTCGGTCGTGGTCCTGCTCGTCCTCGGTACGGCCGCCTTCTCCGGCCTCGGCCTGCTGATGGCCGGCACGTTGCGCGCCGAGGCGACGCTGGCCGCCGCGAACCTGGTCTTCCTGCTGCTCCTGGTGGGCGGCGGGGTGATCGTGCCGCTCGACCGGTTCCCCGCCGCCGCCCGCTCCGTCCTGGAGCTGCTGCCGATCTCGGCGCTCTCGGACGGGCTGCGGGACGTGCTCCAGGGCGGCGCCGCGCTCCCCTGGGGCCAGGCGCTGGTCCTGGCCGTCTGGGCGGTCCTCGGCCTCGGAGCGGCGGCAAAGTTCTTCCGCTGGGAGTAGCGGCAGGGTGACGTTCCGGGGTGACTTCACCCGTAACGCACCCCTCGTGAACGCATGCACAAGCCCCGCCCTACGATAGGGCCCGTGCTGACCCCCCTCGCCTACATCGCCAAGCGCTGGACGCCGTCCCCCGCGACGCTCCGGCGCGCCGCGCTCTCCGCCGTCGTGATGAGCGTCCTCATCATCGTCACGGGAGGCGCGGTCCGGCTGACCGGTTCCGGTCTCGGCTGCGACACCTGGCCCAAGTGCACGGACGACAGCCTGATCGTCACGCCCGAGCAGGGCTACCGCGGCATGATCGAGTTCGGCAACCGGATGCTGACGTACGTCCTGTCGGCCGCCGTCGGCTGGGCGATCATCGCGGCGCGCTCCACCAAGCCGTGGCGGCGCGGGCTGACCCGGCTCGGCTGGGCGCAGTTCTGGATCGTCGCCAGCAACGCGGTCATCGGCGGCATCACGGTGTGGATGGGCCTCAACCCGTGGACCGTCGCCGGTCACTTCCTCGCCGCGAACGCGCTCCTGACGGTCGCCGTGATCACCTGGCACCGCGCCGGCGAGGGCGACACGCCCCCCAGGCGCCGGGTGCCGGGACCGGTCCGCAAGCTCTCCTGGGCGATCGTCGCGGCCTCGGTCCTGCTGATCGTCCTCGGCACCGGCGTCACCGGCTCGGGCAAGCACGCGGGTGACAGCAGCGACGTCCCGCGCATGCCGTGGGACTGGACCGCCGCCGCCCATCTGCACGCCATCGCCGCCTGGGTCGTGTGCGCGCTCGCGCTCGCGATGTGGCTGGTGCTGCGGGTGGTCGACGCCCCGGACGACACCCGGGCGCGCGCCCGTGACCTGCTGATCGTGCTGCTCGCCCAGGGCGGGATCGGGTACGTCCAGTACTTCACCGGTGTCCCCGAGATCCTCGTCGGCGCCCATATGCTCGGCTCCGCGCTGATGTGGATCGCGGTCCTGCGCCTGGCCCTGAGCCTGCGCGAGCGCCCGCTCTCCGCCCCGGAGATCCCGGCCCCGTCGGACGCGGTCCTCACCAAGGCGTAGAGCCTGTCAGCGCAGGCCGTAGATCCTGCGTGCGTTGCCAGAGGCGATCATCGTGGCCACCCGCTGGGCGTCGGTGAAGGACCAGGAGCCGTCGGCGACCCATTCGCCGAGGACCCGGCCGAGCGCGCCCCGGAAGACGTTCGCCGCGACGACGTGCAGCTCGGGCAGTGCCTGGGCGCCGCTGGAGAAGAGCAGCTTGCCGAAGGGCGCCTGCTCCAGTAGCTCGGCGAGGACGGCCGCCGCCCGGGCCCCGGTCCTGGCGAGGACGGAGCCCAGGTCCGCGTAGACGTGCGGGAAGAGGGCGGTCAGCTCGGCCGCCTGACGGTGGTACGGGTATCCGTGCAGCAGCACGAGGTCCGCGCCCAGGCCGCCGGTGGCGGCGGCGAACTCCGCGAGCCCGGCCGGGTCCTCGTTCCCCACGTGCAGCTGGAGCGGCCGGCCCGCGCCGACGGCGACCCAGAGCAGATGGCGCAGCAGCACCGGGTCGGTGATCCGGCCACCGGCCGCGCGGCCGGCCAGCCAGCGCCCGGCCGCCCCCCGTACCTCGCCGGGCCCCGGCGGCTCGGCGGCCCGGGCGAGCCCCCGGCTCGCGCCGGCCACCGAGGTGAAGGCGACGGCCGTCGTGGCGGCGCCGTGGACGGCCTCGGCGAGGTTGGCGAGGAGCGACTCGACGGATCCCGAGGTGTCGGCGACCTGCTCGGCGAGGAGTTCGAGGCGGACGATCTCGTGCGCGTCGGCGGCCCCCGCGGAGGCGAGTTCGGCGGGATCGGTCAGATCGCCGGGCAGGCCCGTGTCGACCAGGTACGTGGAGATCCCGGAGGCGCGCAGCAGTCTGCGCCCGGACTCCAGGACGCCCAGCTCGCGGCGGCGGGCGAGGTAGCGGGCCGGTGGGCAGTGCGGCTCAAGGCCCAGCAGCGGCGGGCACCAGCGACGGACCGCGAATCCGGTCTGGGTGTCGAAGAAGGTGGTGCCGGGCGCGGCAGGGCCGCCGGTCCTGCCGAGGTGGGTCTCGAAGGTGCCGAGGCCGAGCTCCGTACGGAGCACCCCGTGGCAGTACTGGTCCACCAGGCTCGGGGTCTCGATCATTCGGGGGGCTCCCTGCGTGGACGTTCTTCCACACGTCCTAACGGGTGAGCCCCACCCGAGGTTGTCGCCTTCCGCGTCGAACGGATACGCGGGGGAGGCGGGTTACGCGTTCGACGGGCCACCGAGCTGGATCCCGGCCATCCGGGACCACTCGTACGGGCCGGTGACGACCTTCGCGGCGAACTCGCCGTCGAACTCGTCGTGGAGGGTGAGGCCGGCCTTCTCGGCCGCCTGCTCGGCGATCGCGTACGTGGGGGCCACCAGGTCGCCCCAGCCGCCGTCCTCGCCGACGAGGACGATCCGGGTGCCGGCCTGGCCGATGTGGGCGAGCTGCCCCTCGGCGCCGCCGTGCTCCTTGGAGAACGTCCCGATCTGCTTGGCGAGCCTGGCCGCCCTGCGCTCCGCCTGCTTCGTGTCTGCCATGACAAGGATGCTACCGACGGGTAGATCAATTGGCGACGGCCGGTGCACGTGGTCTTGCCCACGTGCACCGGCCGTAGCTGGGGGTCCTGCGGTCCTACCTCAGGAAGGGGTCGACCGCGACCGCCACGAAGAGCAGCGAGACATAGGTGATCGACCAGTGGAAGAGGCGCATCTCCTTGAGCTTCGCGCCGGTCGCGCCGTTCTTCGCGCGGTTCAGCAGCGCGTGCGCCTCCCAGAGCCACCAGCCGCCGGTGAGCAGCGCCACCGCCGTGTAGAACCAGCCGGTGTAGCCGAGCGGGGTGAGCAGCAGCGAGACCGCGACCATCACCCAGCTGTAGGCGACGATCTGCTTGGCCACGACCTTGTTGGAGGCGAGCACCGGGAGCATCGGGACGCCGGCGCGCGCGTAGTCGTCCTTCACCTTCATCGACAGCGGCCAGTAGTGCGGCGGCGTCCAGAAGAAGATGACGAGGAAGAGGATGATCGCGGCCCACGACATCGAGTTGGTCACGGCCGACCAGCCGATGAGCACCGGCAGGCAGCCGGCGATGCCGCCCCAGACGATGTTCTGGGAGGTGCGCCGCTTCAGGATCATCGTGTAGATCACGACGTAGAACAGCAGCGCGCCGAGCGAGAGCGCGGCCGAGAGCCAGTTGACCAGGAGGCCGAACCAGAGCGTGGAGACCACCGCGAGGGTCAGGCCGAAGACGAGGCCCTCCCGCGGGGTCAGGACGCCGGTGACCAGCGGGCGCTGCGAGGTGCGGTCCATCAACGCGTCGATGTCGCGGTCGATGTACATGTTCAGCGCGTTGGCGCCGCCCGCCGACAGATAGCCGCCGAAACAGGTGGCCAGGACCAGCCACAGGTTCGGCACGCCCTGCTCGGCGAGGAACATCACCGGAACGGTCGTGATGAGCAGCAGCTCGATGATCCGCGGCTTGGTCAGCGCCACGTATGCCTTGACGCGGGCCCCGAACGGCCGATGGCCCCCCGGGCTGGGAGTCAAGACGACCCCTGCGGGTCGGGACTCGACGGCCGTCACGCACACCCCTGACAGAGAATTCCCAGCAAGCTCCCCGGATGAAGACGGGGTGAAGACTTGCGCGTACCACGCCACTCTAGACGTTGCCCATACGCCGATCTTCGCGGGGGTGGGGTCGTGTTGAGGGGGCTCGTCCCAAGGGGTGGACAGCGCTGCGCCCGGCGCCCGGGAGGCGAAGTGACGGAGTCGCCCGCAGTCTTGACGTGTCTGCTCATCTGAGGGCCCCAGACCCGAAATGATGGCGTTCTGACGGGGGTAGGCTCGGCAGCGCCGGTACACCCTCAGTCACCGGTTTCCCGTACATGTGGAGAGGAGCCCTGACTCAGGGTGAGCACTCAGCCGACCACCTCAGAGCTCGACTGGACCGAGCTGGATCAGCGGGCCGTGGACACCGCCCGCATCCTGGCAGCGGACGCCGTACAGAAGGTCGGCAACGGCCATCCCGGTACGGCCATGAGCCTGGCGCCCGCCGCGTACACCCTCTTCCAGAAGGTGATGCGGCACGACCCGGCGGACCCGGAGTGGGTGGGGCGCGACCGTTTCGTGCTCTCCGCCGGCCACTCGTCCCTGACCCTCTACACCCAGCTGTACCTGGGTGGCTTCGGTCTCGAGCTGGACGACCTGAAGGCGTTCCGCACCTGGGGCTCGAAGACCCCGGGCCACCCGGAGTACGGGCACACCGCGGGCGTCGAGACGACGACGGGCCCGCTGGGCCAGGGTGTCGCCAACGCCGTGGGCATGGCGATGGCCGCCCGCTTCGAGCGCGGCCTGTTCGACCCGGAGGCGGCCCCCGGCACCTCCCCGTTCGACCACCGGATCTACGCGATCGCCGGTGACGGCTGCCTCCAGGAGGGCATCTCCGCCGAGGCGTCCTCGCTGGCCGGTCACCAGAAGCTCGGCAACCTGATCCTGCTGTGGGACGACAACCACATCTCGATCGAGGGCGACACCGAGACGGCCGTGTCCGAGGACACGATGAAGCGGTACGAGGCGTACGGCTGGCACGTCCAGCGCGTCGAGCCGCAGGCCAACGGCGACCTGGACCCGGCCGCGCTGTTCGCGGCGATCAGGGCCGCCGAGGCCGAGACCGAGCGTCCGTCGTTCATCGCGATGCGCTCGATCATCGCCTGGCCCGCCCCGAACGCGCAGAACACCGAGGCCGCGCACGGCTCGGCGCTCGGCGACGAGGAGATCGCGGCCACCAAGCGGATCCTCGGCTTCGACCCGGAGCAGACCTTCGAGGTCGCCGACGAGGTCATCACCCACACCCGCTCGCTGGGCGACCGCGGCCGTGAGGCCCGCGCCGCGTGGGAGAAGTCCCTCGCCGAGTGGCGTACGGCCAACCCGGAGCACGCGGCCACGTTCGACCGGATCCAGGCCAACGAGCTGCCGGAGGGCTGGGAGGAGAAGCTCCCCGTCTTCGAGGCGGGCAAGGGCATCGCGACCCGCGCCGCGTCCGGCAAGGTCCTGCAGTCGCTCGGCGCGGTCATCCCGGAGCTGTGGGGCGGCTCGGCCGACCTGGCCGGCTCGAACAACACGACGATCGACAAGACCTCGTCGTTCCTGCCCGAGGGCAACCCGCTGCCCGAGGCGCACCCTTACGGCCGCACGATCCACTTCGGCATCCGCGAGCACTCCATGGCCGCGGAGATGAACGGCATCGCGCTGCACGGCAACACCCGCATCTACGGCGGCACCTTCCTGGTGTTCTCCGACTACATGCGCAACGCGGTGCGGCTCTCCGCGCTGATGCACCTGCCGGTGACGTACGTCTGGACCCACGACTCGATCGGTCTGGGCGAGGACGGCCCGACGCACCAGCCGGTGGAGCACCTGGCCTCGCTGCGCGCGATCCCCGGTCTGAACGTCGTCCGCCCGGCGGACGCCAACGAGACCGCCATCGCCTGGCGCGAGATCACCAAGCGCCACACCCGCGTGTTCGGCAAGGGCGCCCCGCACGGCCTCGCGCTGACCCGCCAGGGCGTTCCGACGTACGACTGGAACGACGCCGCGGCCAAGGGCGGATACGTCCTGTTCGAGGCCGAAGGCGGCGACGCGCAGGTCGTGCTGATCGGCACCGGCTCCGAGGTGCACGTGGCCGTCGAGGCCCGCGAGCAGCTCCAGGCCGCCGGCGTCCCGACCCGCGTGGTCTCGATGCCGTCCGTCGAGTGGTTCGAGGAGCAGGACCAGGCGTACAAGGACTCCGTCCTGCCGCCGTCGGTGAAGGCGCGCGTGGCCGTCGAGGCCGGTATCGGTCTCACCTGGCACAAGTACGTCGGCGACGCCGGCCGGATCGTCTCGCTGGAGCACTTCGGCGCCTCCGCCGACGCGAAGGTCCTCTTCCGCGAGTTCGGCTTCACGCCGGAGGCCGTGGCCGCCGCCGCCCGGGAATCCCTGGCCGCCGCGGCGCGCTGACGTCCATAGAAACGAATTTGGAGAACCTCTCATGACAGACGCTCTCAAGCGCCTCTCCGACGAAGGCGTCGCGATCTGGCTGGACGACCTCTCGCGCCAGCGGATCACGTCCGGGAACCTGGCCGAGCTGATCGACCAGCAGCACGTGGTGGGTGTCACCACCAACCCGTCCATCTTCCAGAAGGCGATCTCGGAGGGCCACGGTTACGACCAGCAGCTCGCCGACCTCGCCGCGCGCAAGGTGACCGTGGACGAGGCCATCCGCATGATCACGACGGCTGACGTGAGGGACGCCGCCGACATCCTGCGCCCGGTGTTCGACTCCACGGACGGCCAGGACGGCCGGGTCTCGATCGAGGTCGACCCCCGCCTCGCGCACAACACGGCGGCGACCATCGCCGAGGCCAAGCAGCTGGCCTGGCTGGTGGACCGCCCCAACACGCTCATCAAGATCCCGGCCACCAAGGCGGGTCTGCCGGCGATCACCGAGGTCATCGGCCTCGGCATCAGTGTCAACGTGACGCTGATCTTCTCGCTGGAGCGCTACCGCGCGGTCATGGACGCCTACCTGGCCGGTCTGGAGAAGGCCCGCGAGCGCGGCCTCGACCTCTCCAAGATCCACTCCGTGGCCTCCTTCTTCGTCTCCCGTGTGGACTCGGAGATCGACAAGCGCCTCACCGCCCTCGGCACCGACGAGGCCCTCGCCCTCAAGGGCAAGGCCGCCCTCGCCAACGCCCGTCTGGCCTACGAGGCGTACGAAGAGGTGTTCTCCTCCGAGCGCTGGGCCGCCCTGGACAAGGCGCAGGCCAACAAGCAGCGTCCGCTGTGGGCCTCGACCGGCGTCAAGGACCCGGCGTACAAGGACACGCTGTACGTCGTCGACCTGGTCGCGCCCGGCACGGTGAACACCATGCCGGAGGCGACCCTGGAGGCCACCGCCGACCACGGCGAGGTCACCGGCGACACCGTGCGCGGCACCTACGCGCAGGCCCGCGCGGAGCTGGACGCCGTCGAGAAGCTCGGCATCAGCTACGACGACGTGGTACAGCTGCTGGAGGACGAGGGCGTCGAGAAGTTCGAGGCGTCCTGGAACGACCTTCTCAAGTCGACCGAGGCGGAGCTGCAGCGCCTCGCACCTTCGGAGGCGTAAGCACTTTGAGCGCAGTCCACGGAGCCAACCCGCTCCGTGACGCCGCAGACCGACGGCTCCCGCGTATCGCGGGGCCGTCGGGTCTGGTGATCTTCGGCGTCACGGGCGATTTGTCCCGTAAGAAGCTGATGCCCGCCGTCTACGACCTCGCGAACCGCGGCCTGCTGCCGCCGGGCTTCTCGCTGATCGGCTTCGCCCGTCGCGAGTGGCAGAACGAGGACTTCGCGCAGGAGGTCCACGACGCCGTCGAGCAGCACGCGCGCACGCCGTTCCGCGAGGAGGTGTGGCAGCAGCTGATCCAGGGGATGCGTTTCGTCCAGGGCGACTTCGACGACGACGACGCCTTCGACCAGCTGAAGTCCACCATCGAGGAGCTGGACAAGGCGCAGGGCACCGGAGGCAACTTCGCCTTCTACCTGTCCGTGCCGCCGAAGTTCTTCCCGCTCGTCGTCCAGCAGCTGAAGAAGCACGGCCTGGCCGACCAGAAGGACGGTTCCTGGCGCCGCGCGGTCATCGAGAAGCCCTTCGGCCACGACCTGGTCTCCGCCAAGGAGCTCAACGAGGTCGTCCACGAGGTCTTCCCGCCCGAGGCGGTCTTCCGGATCGACCACTACCTGGGCAAGGAGACCGTCCAGAACATCCTGGCGCTCCGCTTCGCCAACACCCTCTTCGAGCCGATCTGGAACCGGTCGTACGTCGACCACGTGCAGATCACCATGGCCGAGGACATCGGCATCGGCGGCCGTGCCGGCTACTACGACGGCATCGGCGCCGCCCGTGACGTCATCCAGAACCACCTCCTCCAGCTGCTCGCGCTCACCGCGATGGAGGAGCCCGCCTCCTTCGACGCGGACGCGCTCGCGGCCGAGAAGACCAAGGTGCTCGGCGCGGTGAAGCTGCCGAAGGACCTGGGCGCCTCGACCGTGCGCGGCCAGTACGCGCCGGGATGGCAGGGCGGCGCCAAGGCCGTCGGCTATCTGCAGGAGGACGGGATCGACCCCAAGTCGAAGACCGACACCTTCGCGGCCATCAAGGTGGAGATCGACAACCGCCGCTGGGCGGGCGTCCCCTTCTACCTCCGTACCGGCAAGCGGCTCGGCCGCCGCGTCACCGAGATCGCGGTCGTCTTCCAGCGGGCTCCGCACTCCCCCTTCGACAAGACGGCGACGGAGGAGCTGGGCCAGAACGCCCTGGTCATCCGCGTCCAGCCGGACGAGGGCGTGACCATGCGGTTCGGCTCCAAGGTGCCGGGCACCTCGATGGAGGTCCGGGACGTGTCGATGGACTTCGCCTACGGCGAGTCCTTCACGGAGTCCAGCCCCGAGGCGTACGAGCGGCTCATCCTCGATGTGCTCCTCGGCGACTCGAACCTCTTCCCGCGCGTCGAGGAGGTCGAGCTCTCCTGGAAGATCCTCGACCCGATCGAGCAGTACTGGGACGCGCACGGCAAGCCGGCGCAGTACCCGTCCGGGACCTGGGGTCCGGTCGAGGCGGACGAAATGCTCGCACGAGACGGACGGAGCTGGCGCCGGCCATGAAGACCGACCTCACGGACACCACGTCCAGCAAGATCAACAAGGCGCTGGTGCTCGGACGGCGTGCCATCGGCACGCCCGCCGTCGGGATGGTGCTCACCCTCGTCATCGTCACCGACGAGGAGAACGCCTACGACGCGCTGAAGGCGGCCAACGACGCGTCCCGTGAACACCCTTCGCGCACCCTCGTGGTCATCAAGCGGGCCTCCCGCTCGCCGCGGGACCGCGCGAAGGCCCGGCTCGACGCCGAGGTCCGCCTCGGCGCCGACGCCAGCACCGGCGAAACGGTTGTCCTCCGGCTGTACGGCGAGGTCGCGGACCACGCCCAGTCGGTGGTCCTGCCGCTCCTGCTTCCGGACGCGCCCGTCGTCGTCTGGTGGGCGGTCAACGCCCCGGCCGACCCGGCGAACGACCCGCTGGGCTCGCTCGCCCAGCGCCGGGTGACCGACACCTACGCCGCCGAGCAGCCCATCCAGGAGCTGACCGGCCGCGCGGACACCTACACCCCGGGCGACACGGACCTGGCCTGGACCCGGATCACCCCGTGGCGCTCGATGCTGGCCGCCGCGCTCGACCAGGTCGTGTGCGAGGTCACCTCGGCCGAGGTCGAGGGCGAGGAGTTCAACCCGAGCGTCGAGCTGCTCGCCATGTGGCTGGCGGACCGGCTGAAGGTGCCGGTGCGCCGGTCCACCTCGCAGGGGCCCGGACTCACCTCCGTACGGATGCAGTCCTCCTCAGGGCCGATCATCCTCGACCGGCCGGACGGCTCGCTCGCGACGCTCTCCATCCAGGGGCAGCCGGACCGTGCCGTGGCGCTCAAGCGCCGCGACACCGCCGAGCTGATCGCGGAGGAGCTGCGCCGGCTCGACCCGGACGACACCTACGCCTCGGCGCTGCGGTTCGGGCTCGACCGGCTGGACGAGGAGGCGAAGGTGACGGCTCCCAAGGAGCAGGTCACGGACGCGGCCGACCCGGCACCCGAGCCGGCCAAGGCGCCCGCGAAGAAGGCCCCGGCCAAGAAGGCGGCGGCCAAGTGAGCACTCCGCAGCTCGTCGTCCACCGCGACAAGGAGCTGATGGCGCAGGCCGCGGCGGCCCGGCTGATCACCCGGATCGTGGACGCGCAGGCGGCCCGCGGCTCGGCCTCCGTGGTCCTCACGGGCGGCCGGAACGGCAACGGGCTGCTCGCGGCGCTCAGTTCGGCCCCCGCTCGGGACGCGATCGACTGGTCGCGGCTCGACCTGTGGTGGGGCGACGAGCGGTTCCTGCCCGAGGGCGACCCGGAGCGGAACGTCACCCAGGCCCGAGGGGCGCTGCTCGACAGCGTCCCGCTGGACCCGGCGCGCGTGCACGCCATGCCGGCCTCGGACGGGCCGTACGGCAACGACGTCGAGGCCGCGGCCGAGGCGTACGCGGCCGAACTGGCCGCTGCCGCCGGTCCCGAGGACCATGCGTCGGTGCCGTCCTTCGACGTGCTGATGCTGGGCGTCGGCCCGGACACGCACGTGGCCTCGCTCTTCCCCGAGCTGCCGGCGGTCCGCGAGACGGAGCGCACGGTGGTGGGTGTGCACGGCGCGCCGAAGCCGCCACCGGTCCGGATCTCGCTGACGCTGCCCGCCATCCGGGCCGCGCGTGAGGTCTGGCTGCTCGCGGCCGGTGACGACAAGGCGAAGGCGGCGGCCATCGCGCTCTCCGGGGCGGGCGAGATCCAGGCCCCGGCGGCGGGCGCCCGCGGCCGCTCGCGGACGCTCTGGCTGCTCGACGCGGCGGCCGCGTCGGAGCTGCCGCGCGATCTGTACCCGCCGGCCTCGGCCTGACGGACGCTCATCGGGAGGCCCGGTTCACCGCACGGTGGACCGGGCCTTCTGCGTTTCCGCCACGGGCTCCAGGAAGGGCGCGAGCAGCTCGGGGACCGCGTCGGCGGCGAACGCCAGGCCCTCGCTCTGCCCGGCGTCGTACACGTCGTACCCGCCGCTGCCCGCCGCCGTCGTCGCGGTCAGGGTGACCAGGCCCGCGCGACGCTGGAAGTACGACTGCTTGACCGTCCAGCCGATGACGCCGCCGCGCTCCAGGGCGACCGTGGTCCGGCGGACCGTACCGGAACGGGCCACCAGGAATAGGCCGCTGACGCCGTGTCCGAGACTGCGGTACGCGTCGAGGGCGGCCACCACGGCGAGGGCGCCGCCCACCAGGGCGCAGCCGGCGGCGACGTACAGCAGGACGGGGGTGAGGAGGAGGCCGAGGACGACGAGGACGGCGACCGGGACGGACACGCTCCACAGCGCCCAGCGCAGCCGTCGGGTGCGGGCGGCGCGCGGATGGGCGGTGAGCGGCGCGTCCGTCGGGGACTCGGCCAGGCGGAGCACCTGGGCGGCGACCCGGTCGGCGACGGCACGGGGCGCCGCGGGCAGCAGGGTCTTGTTGTCGGTGTGCTCGTCCTCGTCGCGCTCGGTGAGCCCGGTGGCGACGGCGTCGACACGGGCCGCCCGGCACATCCGGACGCCGAGCGGCTCGACCAGCTCGATCCCGCGCAGGCGCCGCTCCTCGATGGAGACCGAGCGGGCGGTGAACAGACCGCGGCGGACCCGCAGGGTGCCGCCGGGCTCGCGCTCCAGGCGGTAGTTCCACCACATCTCGACCCAGAGCCCCAGGGCGCCGACGGTGCCGCAGAGGACGGCGAGGAGGATCAGGACGAGGATCATCGACACGACCGAGGTGTCCTGGAAGCGGTCCCCTATCCAGTCGATGACCTCCTCCTGGGCGCCGAACCACTCGCTGACCTGCATCACGGCACCGGCCGCCGCGCCGCCGAGGAGGACGGAGACGAAGGAGACCGGGGCGTAGCGGATCCAGCGCGGGTCGAGTGCGGCGAGGGCGCCGTCGTGGTGGGTGTCCTCGGCGGCGGGGGCCACGCGGTCGAGCAGTTCGCGGCGGAGCCGTTCGCCCTCGGCCCGGGCCACGGGGTCGAGTTCGAGGGTGGACTCGCCGCCACCGTGGTGCTCGCCGGTGCCGATGCGGACCTTGACCAGACCGAGGACCCGCTGCAGCGGGTTGGCGGTCAGGTCGACGCTGCGGATCCGCTCGCGGGCCAGCGAGCGGCGCTTGACCAGCAGGAGCCCGGTGTGGAGTTCGGCCCGCTCGGCGCCGATGCGGTAGCGGGTACGGCGCCAGCGGACGTAGTCGCCGGCCGAGCCGAGACCGACGAGGAGGAGCGCCCCGGCGAGGATCAGGGCGATGGTCGCCCCGGCGGACAGCGTGTTGGTCAGGCCGAAGTACGTGGGCAGGGCGGCGCCGGCGGCGACGCCCGCGAGGACGACCGCGGTGACCAGGACCGTACGCCGGTCGAGGCGCCGCCAGTCGTCCTCTCCTCGCCCTTCCTCCGCGCCGCTCATGTCGCGTCCCCAGGGGTGGCCTGGGTGATGCGGGTGAGCTTCTCGGCGAGGTCGGCCGCCAGTTCGTGGTCGAGGCCCTCGATCCGGAGCGCGCCCTTGGCGGAGGCCGTGGTCACGGTGACCGTGGCGAGCCGGTAGAGCTGCTCCAGCGGACCGCGGACGGTGTCGACGGTCTGGATCCTGGACATGGGGGCGATCCGCCACTCCTGCCAGAAGGCCCCGGTGCGGACGTAGACGGCGTCCTCGGTGACCTCCCAGCGGTGGACCCGGAACCACCAGGAGGGGAAGAACGCGGCGCAGGCGAGGCCGCCGACCGCGAGGAGGGCGGCGGGCAGCCACAGCCAGAACCGGGCCGGTTCGATGAGCTCCCCGAGCACGGCGAGCGGGACCACCGGGACGGCGGTGGTGACCAGCCACTGGGTGCGCCACCAGCCGACGGCCCGTTCGTTCAGTGTGTTGCGCGGCGGCCGCAGCCGCAGCTCGCTCCGCACCGCGTTCTCCCCCCTCATCGCTGCTACCTCCCGCGCAGCGACCGGTACTGGGCGACGAGCCCGGCGGTCGACCCGTCGAGGTGTGCCCCGCCCTCGCCCTCGGTGAGCACGGGCTCGATCTTCTTGGCGAGGACCTTGCCCAGCTCGACGCCCCACTGGTCGAAGGAGTCGATGTTCCAGATCGCGCCCTGGACGAAGACCTTGTGCTCGTAGAGCGCGACGAGCTGGCCGAGGACGAAGGGGGTGAGCTGCTTCGCCAGGATCGTCGTCGTCGGGTGGTTGCCCTGGAAGGTCTTGTGCGGGACGAGTTCCTCCGCGACGCCCTCGGCGCGTACCTCGTCGGCGGTCTTGCCGAAGGCGAGCGCCTGGGTCTGGGCGAAGAAGTTGGCCATCAGCAGGTCGTGCTGGGCGACGAGGCGGGGTGCCAGGTCGGCGACGGGCTCGGCGAAGCCGATGAAGTCGGCCGGGATCAGCTTCGTGCCCTGGTGGATCAACTGGTAGTACGCGTGCTGCCCGTTGGTGCCGGGCGTCCCCCAGACGACGGGGCCGGTCTGCCAGTCGACGGGGTTGCCGTCGCGGTCGACGGACTTGCCGTTGGACTCCATGTCGAGCTGCTGGAGGTAGGCCGTGAACTTCGACAGGTAGTGCGAGTACGGCAGGACCGCGTGCGACTGGGCGTCGAAGAAGCCGCCGTACCAGACGCCGAGGAGGCCGAGCAGGAGCGGGGCGTTCTCGGCGGGCGGGGCGGTGCGGAAGTGCTCGTCGACGAGGTGGAAGCCGTCGAGCATCTCGCGGAACCGCTCCGGGCCGATGGCGATCATCAGGGAGAGGCCGATGGCGGAGTCGTACGAGTACCGGCCGCCGACCCAGTCCCAGAACTCGAACATGTTGCCGGTGTCGATGCCGAACTCCCGCACCTTCTCGGCATTGGTCGACAGGGCGACGAAGTGCTTGGCGACGGCGTCCTGACCGGCCCCGAGGACGGTGAGCAGCCAGTCGCGGGCGGAGGTGGCGTTGGTGACGGTCTCGATGGTGGTGAAGGTCTTGGAGGCGACGATGAAGAGCGTCTCGGCCGGGTCGAGGTCGTGCACGGCCTCGTGGAGGTCGGCGCCGTCGACGTTGGAGACGAAACGGAACGTCAGGTCCCGCTGGGTGAAGGAGCGCAGGACCTCGTACGCCATGGCGGGGCCGAGGTCGGAGCCGCCGATGCCGATGTTCACGATGTTCTTGATGGGCTTGCCGGTGTGACCGGTCCACGCGCCGGCGCGGACCTTGTCCGCGAAGGCCGCCATCTTGTCGAGGACGGCGTGGACGGCCGGGACGACGTTCTCGCCGTCGACCTCGACGACGGCGTCGCGCGGCGCGCGCAGCGCGGTGTGCAGGACCGCGCGGTTCTCGGTGGTGTTGATCTTCTCGCCGCGGAACATGGCGTCGCGCAGCTCGGCCACGCCGGTGGCTGCGGCCAGTTCGCGCAGCAGCGCGAGGGTCTCGTCGGTGACGAGGTGCTTGGAGTAGTCCAGATACAGATCGCCGACGCGCAGCGTGTACGCGGTGCCGCGGTCCGGGTCGGTGGCGAACAGCTCGCGCAGATGGGTGTCTCCCAGCTGCTCGCGGTGCTTGCCGAGGGCGGCCCACTCCGGCGTCCGGTTGAGCCTCGTACGTCCTTCTGCGTTCATCTCGGACATCGCCTACTTCTTCTCTTCCTGCCTGCTTGCCCCGCTGCGACTCCAACCTAGTTGATCGCGGGGGCGGAAGGCGCGGCGCGACTCAGTGACCGCCGCGATGCAGCCGCCCTGCGTAGCGGGCCTCCAGAACCGCGTTGCGCTCATGCCCGCCGGGGATGTTGGCGGAGACGTACACGGGCGGCTCGTGGCCCTCGGCGAGGAGCAGGGCGACGGCTTCGGCGACCACCATCTGCACGAGGAGGGAGGAGGTGAGGGTCGAGACCCCGCAGAGCGCGGCGCCGTCCGGGAGGGGGAGCACGGCGTCGCCGGTGGGGGCGCCGTTGTCGAGGACGGCGTCCGCGAGGTCGGCGAGGCGCTTGCCGCTCGGGTGCAGGGCCGGGACGGCGTGGGTGTGTTCGAGCGAGGTGAGCGCGACGAGCGGGTGGCCCGCGCCGGTCACCTTGAGGGCCAGCTCCACGATGGAATTGTTGACCCCGGAGTTGGAGATGACGACGAAGAGATCCTGCGGGCGGGGCGTAGCGAGGTCATAGAGCCGGTCGGCGAGTCCGGGGGACCGTTCCAGCAGGGGATCGGCGAGTACGGACGGGTCCTCGCCGCCACGCAGCACGAGGTCGGCGAGCGCGATCCGACTGGTCGGCACGAGCCCGCCGGCCCGTCCGGCGACCTCCAGGGCGGCGGCCTGCGAGTGTCCGGTGCCGAAG
Source organism: Streptomyces sp. NPDC014870 (assembly GCF_043081505.1). NCBI lineage: Bacteria > Bacillati > Actinomycetota > Actinomycetes > Kitasatosporales > Streptomycetaceae > Streptomyces > Streptomyces sp. NPDC014870. Next base: position 529,488 of record NZ_JBIBWQ010000004.1, on the reverse strand, counting down.
GCGTGGATCACCCCGTCCGCGGCGACGCAGTCGGCGAAGAGCCGCGCGGCGACACCGACCGCCTCCTTGTTCCCCGCGACGACCCGCTCGACGGCCTGACGCGCGGTATCGACGAACAGCTCGGCACCGAGGGCGGTTTGGGGCATGACAAGACCTCCATTGAATGACAGAACCGATTCCGAACAAGACCGTCGGCTCAATGAACCAGCCCCCTCCGCCACCGTCAAGAGCCAGGCCCGCCCAGGACGGAACGCGGTCGGGAATGGGGGGCGGCGCGGGAACCGGGGCGGTGCGGGAACGAGGCGACACGGGGGCGGCGGGTAGGCCGCAGCGCCGCCTCGCGGCGGCTCGCCGCACCCACCACCGCCACTGCCACCGCGGCGCGAAGCGCCCGCGGTGCGGGGCGCGGGGCGCGGCCCCGCACTGCCCGCACGCACCACCAGCCCCCGGCAGGGTTTCGGGAAGGGGTGGGGTGGGGGGGAATCCCGCCGTCACGCCAGGAGCCGCGCCAGCGCCACCGCACCCCCCACCCCGTCCCGCACCGCCGCCGGCGTGAGCCCCCACGCACCGACCCGGTCCGCGAGCCGGGCAAGCAGCGGGCCGTCGGGGCCGGTCAGGCCGCCCGTGACGACCAGCGGCTCCCCCGGTCGCGGCCCCAGCGCCCGCACCGTCGCGGCCAGCTCGTCCGCCGCCCGGTCCAGGAGCGTGCGGGCCACGTCGTCCCCGCCCCGGGCCGCGTCCACCACCAGCGGGCTGAGCGCCGCCAGCCGGACGGGGTGGCCGCCGAACCCGTACCCGACGACGGCCTCCTTGCTCAGGCCCCCGCACACCTCCGCCACGGGCCCCGCGAGGGCCGTGCGCGGGCCCCGCCCGTCGAGGGCACGCAGCACCGCCCGCAGCGCCTCCCGCCCCAGCCAGAAGCCGCTGCCCCCGTCGCCGAGCAGCCAGCCGTCACCGTCCACGGCCCGGACCACCCTGCGCCGGGCGACCCGCGCGGCGGTGGCGCCCGTGCCCGCGATCAGCACGAGCCCGTGCTCCGGGGCACCGGGCCCGGCGGCGAAGGCGATGTCCGCGTCCCCGAGAACCTCGACCCGGACGCCCCCGGGGACGCCCGCCCCGCCCAGCGCCTCCAGCAGGCCGGCCCGGGCGTTCGCCACACCGCCGCCCGGGCCGCCGCCCGCGAAGCCGGCCACCACGGAGACGACCGCGCCCGCTCGTTCCGGCGGCACGGCGCCGGCCAGGGCGCGCGCCAGGTTCTCCACCAGAGCGGCGGCGGGGACGCTCAGCGCGTTCCCGGGGCCGCCCGCACCCTCCGCCAGCACCGCACCCGTCGCCGCGTCCGCGAGCCGTGCCCTGATCCGCGTACCCCCGGCGTCGACACCGAGCACGCACTCCTGAATCCTGGATTCGTTCATCAGCCCGCATGGTGGTTGATAGATTCACCGCTCGACAAGCCCCCCGCACCGGGCGGCCGGTCAGGAGGGAACACCGCCGTGATCACCGCTCTCATCCGCTCCGAACTGCCCCGTATGTCCGGGTCCTTGCGCAGGGTCGGCAGCTGGGTCCTCGACGACCCGGGCCGGGTGACCGGCGTCTCGGCCGCCGAGCTGGGCCGTCGTACCGGTACCTCCCAGGCCACGGTGACGCGCTTCTGCCAGGCCCTGGGCCTCGGCTCGTACCAAGAACTCCTGCTGGCCCTCGCACAGGAGCGGGGCGAGAGCGAACGTCCTGGCGAGGCCCGCCCCCTCGGCCCCGACATCGGCCCCGACGACCCGCTCGACCAGGTCGTCGCCGCCGTCGCCCAAGCCGATCTGCTGGCTCTGCGCCGCACGGCCGAGCACCTGGACCTCGACGCCCTGGAGGGCGCCGCGCGCACCCTCGCCAAGGCCCGCCGGATCGACGTCTACGGCGTCGGCGCCTCCGGCATGGTCGCCCAGGAGACCCAGGCCCGGCTCTTCAGCATCGGCTGCGACGCCCGCGGCTGGACGGAGGTGCACGCGGCGGAGACCTCGGCTGCGCTGCTCACGCCCGCGGACGCGGTGGTGGCGCTCTCCCACTCCGGCGCCACCCGCGAGGTCCTCTCCCCGCTGCGGCTGGCCGCCGAACGGGGCGCGCGCACGGTCGCGGTGACCGGCGACCCCCGCTCCCCCGTCGCCCGGGCCGCCTCGATCCATCTGACGTCGACCTCGGCCGAGACCAGCTTCCGGCGCGGCGGTTTCGGGACGCGCCACTCGGTGCTGCTGATCCTGGACTGCCTCTACGCGCGCGTGGCGCAGCTGACGTACGAGCGGGCGACCGCCGCGATGGCGCTCACCGCACACATTCCGGGCAACCACCGCTAGAACAGACGTACATGCGGACACAGTCGCCCATAAATACACGAACGGGCCCTGCCCGCGAACCTGGTTCGCGGGCAGGGCCCGTTCCTCACACTGTCACACCACGCTCAGATCTCGCCGCGCAACTTGGCGAGCGCCTCCGCGAGGATCGCCTCGCCGTCCGCGTCGCTGCGCCGCTCGCGGACGTACGCGAGGTGCGTCTTGTACGGCTCGGTGCGCGGCGGGTCCGGGGGGTTGTCCCGGTCCTGACCTGCCGGGAAACCGCAACGCGGGCAGTCCCACGTCTCCGGAACCTGCGCGTCACTGGCGAAGCTCGGCTGCGTCTCGTGCCCGTTCGAGCACCAGAAGGAGATGCGGAGGCGCGGTGCCGACTCGCCCCGCTCGGCCTCCCCCATCGGCCCCGCTCCGACCCGGCTTCCCCGGATCGCGTTGCCACTTGCCACGGTCGTAACTCCCTGCGTGATGGTGCTCGAAGATGCCCCAGTCTACGTAAGGCCCAACGCGCGTCCAGTGATTGGAGTTACACGTCCAACTTCATCAGAAGCGCAAGCACGACAATGCAGGCGAACCACATCAGGCCGACAACGACCGTGATCCGGTCCAGGTTGCGCTCGGCGACCGAGGAGCCGCCGACGGACGACTGCATGCCACCGCCGAACATGTCGGAGAGGCCGCCGCCCTTCCCCTTGTGCATCAGCACGAGCAGCATCAGCAGCGCGCTGAAGACGATCAGGGCGATCGAGAACCCCATAACCACGGCTGGACCAACTTCCTCGGACTTATACGGACGGGGGTCGGGCAGGTCCTGCCCGACCCCCGCAAGGGTACGACGGATCGTCGCTACCGCCTACTCACCGATCAGGTCACTGATCGCGGAAGCGGACGATCTTGACGAACTCCTCGGAGTCCAGCGCCGCGCCGCCCACCAGGGCGCCGTCGACATCGGGCTGCGCCATGATCGCGGCCACGTTGCCGGCCTTGACCGAGCCGCCGTACTGGATGCGGACCTTGTCGGCCAGCTCCTGCGAGTACAGCTCCGCGAGACGGCCGCGAATCGCTCCGCAGACCTCCTGCGCGTCCTCGGGGGTGGCGACCTCGCCGGTGCCGATGGCCCACACCGGCTCGTACGCGATCACGATCGACTCGGCCTGCTCGGCCGGCAGGTCCTTCAGACCGCCGTCGAGCTGGGCGAGGGTGTACGCGACCTGGTTGCCCGCCTTGCGGACGTCCAGGCCCTCGCCGACGCAGAGGATCGGGGTGATCCCGTGCTTGTACGCGGCCTTGACCTTGGCGTTGCAGATCTCGTCCGTCTCGGCGTGGTACTGCCGGCGCTCGGAGTGGCCCACGGCGACGTAGGCGCACTTCAGCTTGGACAGCATGACGCCCGAGATCTCGCCGGTGTACGCACCGGAGTCGTGCGCCGAGATGTCCTGGGCGCCGTACTTGATCTTGAGCTTGTCGCCGTCGACCAGGGTCTGGACGGACCGGAGGTCCGTGAAGGGCGGCAGGACCGCGACCTCGACGGCGTCGTAGTCCTTGTCGGTCAGCGCGAAGGCGAGCTTCTGGACGTGGGCGATGGCCTCGAGGTGGTTGAGGTTCATCTTCCAGTTGCCCGCCATCAGCGGGGTGCGGGTGCTGCTCACAGGTGTTCAGTCCTCCAGTGCGGCGAGGCCGGGGAGCGTCTTGCCCTCGAGGTATTCGAGGGAGGCGCCGCCGCCGGTCGAGATGTGGCCGAAGGCATTCTCGTCGAAGCCCAGCGTGCGCACGGCAGCGGCCGAGTCGCCACCGCCGACGACGGTGAACGCGCTGCTGTCGACGAGGGCCTGTGCGACGGCGCGGGTGCCTTCGGCGTAGTCGGGGTGCTCGAAGACACCGACCGGACCGTTCCAGAAGACGGTCTCGGCGTCGGCGATCTTCGAGGCGTACAGCTCACGGGTCTTCGGGCCGATGTCGAGGCCCTCCTTGTCGGAGGGGATCGCGTCGGCGCCGACGGTCTCGAAGTCGGCCGGGGCCTTGGTCTTCAGGTCCGGGAAGTCCGTGGAGACGAGCACGTCGACGGGGAGGACGAGCTCGACGCCGTTCTTCTCGGCGCGCTCCATGTACTCGGTCACCGTCGGGATCTGGTCCTCCTGGAGGAGGGAGATGCCGACCTCGTGGCCCTTGGCCTTGAGGAAGGTGTAGGCCATGCCGCCGCCGATGAGGAGGCGGTCGGCCTTGCCGAGCAGCTCGTCGATGACGGCCAGCTTGTCCGAGACCTTGGCGCCGCCGAGCACGACCACGTAGGGGCGCTTGACGTCGGCGGTCAGCTTCTTCAGGACGCCGACCTCGGTGGCGATGAGGTAGCCGGCGGCGTGCGGCAGCAGCGCCGGGAGGTCGAAGACCGAGGCGTGCTTGCGGTGCACGGCGCCGAAGCCGTCGCCGACGTAGAGGTCGGCCAGCTCGGCGAGCTGCTGGGCGAACGCCTTGCGCTCGGCGTCGTCCTTGGCCGTCTCGCCCGCGTTGAAGCGCAGGTTCTCGATCACGGCCACCTGGCCGTCGGCGAGGCCCGCGACGGTCGCCTTGGCGGACTCGCCGACGGTGTCGGTCGCGAACGCCACGTCGGCGCCGAGGAGTTCACCGAGGCGCGCGGCGGCCGGGGCGAGGGAGAACGCCGGGTCCGGGGCGCCCTTGGGGCGGCCCAGGTGCGAGGCGACCACGACGCGGGCACCGGCCTCGGCGAGCGCCTTGACCGTGGGGAGGACGGCGCGGATCCGGCCGTCGTCGGTGATGGTCGTGCCGGCCAGCGGCACGTTGAGGTCGGCGCGGACGAATACCCGCTTGCCGGCGACGCCTTCGGCGAGAAGCTCGTCGATCGTCTTCATCTTCTACTGGACTCCTTGGAACGCGGTGAAGCACACGGCACAGGGCTCGGACAGCGCATCCTTGCGCTGTCCGAGCCCTGTGCTCACATCGAGGTGCCTACGTCTGGAATATCAGAGCTGGTTTCCGACGAAGACGGTGAGGTCGACGAGACGGTTGGAGTAGCCCCACTCGTTGTCGTACCAGCCGAGGATCTTGACCGACTTGCCCTCCTGGACCATGGTCAGGGAGGAGTCGAAGGTGCAGGACGCCGGGTCGCTGACGATGTCCGAGGACACGATCGGGTCCTCGGTGTAGTACAGGATGCCCTTGAGGTCGCCGTCCTCGGAGGCCTTCTTGAACGCGGCGTTGACCTCGTCCTTGGTGACCTCGCGCTGCAGCTCCACGACCAGGTCGGTGGCCGAGCCGGTCGGGACCGGGACGCGCATGGCGATGCCGTCCAGCTTGCCCTTGAGCTGCGGCAGGACCAGGGCGGTGGCCTTGGCGGCACCGGTCGTGGTCGGGATGATGTTCTCCGCGGCGGCGCGGGCGCGGCGCAGGTCGGAGTGCGGGAAGTCCAGGATGCGCTGGTCGTTGGTGTAGGCGTGGACCGTCGTCATCAGACCCTTGACGATGCCGAAGTTCTCGTCGAGGACCTTGGCCATCGGCGCCACGCAGTTGGTGGTGCAGGAGGCGTTGGAGATGACGTGGTGCGTCGCCGGGTCGTACTTCTCCTGGTTGACGCCCATGACGATGGTGATGTCCTCGTCCTTGGCCGGGGCCGAGATGAGGACCTTCTTCGCGCCACCGGCGATGTGCTTCTCGGCGTCGGCCTTCTTGGTGAAGATGCCGGTCGACTCGATGACGATGTCGACGCCCAGCTCGCCCCAGGGGATGTCGGCCGGGTTGCGCTCGGAGAGCACCTTGATGGTGTGCCCGTCGACGGTGATGGTGTCCGCCGTGTGGGTGACCTCGGCCTTGAGGCGTCCCAGGATCGTGTCGTACTTGAGCAGATGCGCGGTGGTCGCGGTGTCACCCAGGTCGTTGACAGCCACGATCTCGATGTCGGCACCCTGCTCGAGCAGCGCGCGGAAGTAGTTGCGACCGATGCGGCCAAAGCCGTTGATGCCTACGCGGATCGTCACGAACCGATCTCCTCGTGAGAGTACGCCGGGTTTCGACGCCGGCGAGATTCTTTTTTAGGGATGTCCCCGACCGCTTACGACCCTACCTCTCCCATCGGCTCAGAGTGACATCGCGTGCGGGCGAAAACCCCCGGGATCGCACTGTGGCCCGTTATTACCGACGGGTTCGGGCCACAGTGCGGTTTTCGTCCCGATCACTGACTGTGATCAAAGGTGCGGGCTGCCGCTCAGCCGTGCACCGCTCCGAGCGCCTTGCGGATCAACCTGCTGCGGTCCGTCGCACTCGGCACGTGTTCGAGCCCGAATCCGAGCAGCGCGGTGTCACGGGTGGTGACGGCGGCCTGGGAGTGGAAGAGCCCCGCGGAGCGGTTCCAGTCGCTCGCGTTCCCGGGGCTGCCGGCCGGCGGACCCGGTACGGACCACGCGCCGAGCGCGGTCTCGAAGCCCTCGCTCTGGCCCGGGGTGCCACGGACGACGAGCGCGGTGTCGTCGACGAAGGCGCCCATCTCCCCGGTGCCGGGGTCCGCGATGTACGAGATCGACAGCTCGACCTGCTTGCCCGCGTAGGCGCTCAGGTCGATCGAGGCCTGCCGCCAGCCGTTGGAGGGGCCGGTGAAGGCGTTCCAGGAGCCGGTGGTGCCGGTGGTGGCGCAGCCGTCCTCGCCGACGGTCAGGTAGCGGGCGAGGAAGGGGTGGCCCTGGACGTAGTAGCCCTCGCCGCAGTCGGCCGGGGCGGCGGTGGAGGTGCCGCCGTTGGCGTCGGGCAGCGTGGTCCAGTCGTCCTGGCCGACGGTGTGCGCCTCGACGACGAGGTTGTCGTAGCCCGGTTCGGTGTCGTAACTGACCTGGAAGCGCAGGCTCGGGCTGTCGGCCGCCGTGACGGCGGTGAGGTCGACCGTGCGGCTGAGCCGGGCCCAGGTGTCGTCGGCGTGCCGGACGGCGGCGAAGTGGGCGCCCTCGTACGGCTCGAAGGGGGTGCGGACGCCCGGGTAGTCGCCGGCCGCGCGGCTGCTGCCGAACTGCGGGAACTGGCGGGGCGCCAGGGTGTCGGAGGTGACGGTGAACGCGCCGGCGTTGTCGAGCGGGTTGCCCGCCGCGCCGCCGAGTCCCGCGGTGAGACCGCCGAAGCCGCCGAGCCCGGCGAAGGACGTCGGGCCGTTCAGCCCGGCCCGGTGGTAGGCGCCGAGGTAGTACTGGGCGAAGTCGTTGGAGGTGGCCCGCCCGATGTCGACGAGTCCGCCGGACTTCTCACCGGCGTTGACCAGCTTGCCGCCCTCGTTGAGGTACTCGCGCACGGCCAGCGTGACGGGCCCGGAGGGGGCTTCGGCGCCGGTGTACCAGACGACCGTACGGAAGTGACTCAGGACGCCCAGCGGGTCGGGGACGCCCTGGGTGGCGACGTCCCAGACGGCGGCCCCGCGGCCGTTGTCGGCGAGCGCCTTCACATAGGCGGCGGTGTACTGCGCGGCGGCCGTGCCGCCCTCCTCGGCGAGCACGAGCACGTCCCCGCGCGGCCGCTCCGCCACGGTGTACGTGAACGGGGTGGAGGCGGTCGCCCTGCCCTCGGCGGTGCGCGCGGTGAACCAGACCTGGACGGTGTCGCCGGGGTCGGCGTCCTCGACCTCGGCGCGGTACTGGTCGAAGTAGAGGTTGTCCTCGCCGCCGTAGGTCTCACCGCCCCGCCAGGCCTCGAGGCGTTCGCCGTGCGTACGGCCGCCGTTGATCCGGTACTTCAGCTCCTTGCCGCGCAGCGACTTGCGCGCGGTCACGGAGACCTCCTGGTCGCCGCCGCGGGCGTAGGAGGTGGTGAAGGCGGCCGGGGTGAAGTCGGGGGCCTCGAGACCGGTGACCGAGACGGGCCGGTCCGGGTGGGCGGAGGTCTCGGCGACGGCGAGCGCGAACGGCACGTTCTTGGCGAACTCGGCCTGGATCAGCTTCTCGTCGTCGGGGAAGGTGAAGACGGAGGCGCAGTCGGCGGGCTCCCAGGCGTCGTTCGGGTCGATGCGGGAGACGGTGGCGCAGGTCGACATCTCCGGGGTGAACATCTGCATGCCGTTGACGTTGGCCGCGTGTCCGTCGGCCTCGCCGTTGGTGGTGTACAGCTCGGAGGAGACCTGCGGACGGTAGCCGGGGACCGCGGACTTCTGCGGGGTGCCGGCGAGCGACTTGAGCGCCACGTCGTCGGGGGTGTCGGTGGCGACCTGCCAGCCGACCCCGTAGAGCAGGAGCTGGGCGGCCGAGTGGTAGTTGATGCCGTACTGGAAGCCGATCCGCTTCTGGAAGGCGTCGAGGGCCTTGGTCTCCGGCTCGGACATCGGGCCGGTGCCGCGGAAGGTCTCGTCGGCCGGGTCGGGGGACGAACCCTCGTTGTCGTAGCCCCACTTGTAGGCGAAGTTGCGGTTGAGGTCGACGCCGTCGCCGGGCTCGACGCGACCGTCCCCGTTGTTGTCGCGGAGGTTCTTGCGCCACTGGCGGTTGGCGGGGTCGGCGTGGGTGAAGTCGTAGCCGTCCGGGTTGGCGGAGAGCACGAACCACAGCTCGGTGGAGTCGACGATCTTCGTGATGCGCGGGTCCGTGCCGTAGCCGTCGAGGTAGTGGTGCATCAGCCGCCGGGTCATCTCGGGGGTGATCCACTCACGGGCGTGCTGGTTGGACAGGTAGAGGGTCGCGGGCTTCGAGCCGTCCCTGACCTTCTTGGCGCCCTTGGAGAGCTTCAGGGCGAGGATGTCCTGGCCGCGCACGGACTTGCCGATGGAGACGACCTTGGTGACGTCCGGGTGTGCCTGGGCGGCGGCGAGGATCTCCTCCTTGAGGCCGCCCTTCCCGCCGTACGGACGGAACACGCCGTCCCCTGCGGCGGCGACCCGCTTCTCGGCCGAGGCGGAGAGGGTGTGCTCGGTGAGCTCGACGCCCTTGCCGCGCAGCTGCCCTGCCTGCTTCTCGGTGAGGTGGAGCTCGACGGTGGCCGAGCCCTTCTCCGGCACCTGTTCGGTCAGCTCGTGGCCGTCGGTGCCCGCTTCGAGGATGAGCGGCACCTGTTCCTTGCTGACCTTCGCCCGCCATACGGAGAGGGCGTCGCCGCCGCCCGCGTCCTGAGGTTCCGCTCCGGCGACGGGTGCCGCCACGAGCCCCGCGATCAGCAGTGAACCCGCCGCGAGGACCGCTCTCGCTCTGCGCCTCATAAGCCCCCCTTGCTGTTGTCTGCCACGAAAGAGAACAGACGCCAGGCTGATCACCATTCATGATCATGTCAAGGGTGCCGCGCGCGCCGAACGGGTACTGCCGGTGCCTCAGAAAGGCACCGGCAGCGAGGAGTTGGGAAGTCGATACGGCGTCAGCCCACCAGGCTGTCGTCCAGCTCCTCCGACAGGCTCGACTCCGTCCCGGGGATGCCGAGGTCCTGCGCCCGCTTGTCGGCCATCGCGAGGAGGCGGCGGATCCGGCCCGCGACCGCGTCCTTGGTCAGCGGCGGCTCGGCGAGCGCGCCCAGCTCCTCCAGGGAGGCCTGCTTGTGCTCCATGCGCAGCCGGCCCGCGGCCGCGAGGTGCTCGGGCACCTCCTCGCCGAGGATCTCAAGCGCGCGCTGCACCCGGGCGCCCGCGGCGACCGCCGCGCGCGCCGAGCGGCGCAGGTTGGCGTCGTCGAAGTTGGCCAGCCGGTTCGCCGTGGCCCGGACCTCGCGGCGCATCCGCCGCTCCTCCCAGGCGAGCACCGACTCGTGCGCCCCGAGACGGGTCAGCAGCGCGCCGATCGCGTCGCCGTCGCGGACGACCACCCGGTCCACGCCCCGCACCTCACGGGCCTTCGCGGCGATGCTCAGCCGGCGCGCCGCGCCCACCAGGGCGAGGGCCGCCTCCGGACCGGGACAGGTCACCTCAAGGGAGGAGGACCGCCCGGGCTCGGTCAGCGAGCCGTGCGCCAGGAAGGCACCGCGCCAGGCCGCCTCGGCGTCGCAGGTGGCCCCGGAGACGACCTGCGGGGGCAGGCCGCGGATCGGGCGGCCCCGGCCGTCGACGAGGCCGGTCTGCCGCGCCAGCTGGTCGCCGCCCGCCACCACACGTACGACGAAGCGGGAGCCGCGCCGCAGACCGCCGGGGGCCATCACGATCAGCTCCGAGCTGTGCCCGAAGATCTCCAGGATGTCCCGCTTGAGGCGCCGGGCCGCCATCGCGGTGTCCAGCTCCGCCTCGATCACGATCCGCCCGCTCACCAGGTGCAGACCGCCCGCGAACCGCAGGATCGACGAGACCTCTGCCTTCCTGCAGCAGGTCCGGGTGACGGGAAGCCGGGAGATCTCGTCCTTCACCGCTGCCGTCATCGCCATGGGCCGATCCTTCCATGCATCCGAAAAATACGGTCGTACGCGGCGGCCAACAGCTCCGGATCATGCTTCGGGAGACCGTCGGCACGGGCCACCGGCGCCAGCTCGACCGCGGCGCCGAGCCGCTTGGCGGCATCGGCGAGGGACTCGCGATCGGGCACGGCGGCCTCGTCGGCCAGCACCACGTCCAGGGCGAGTTTAGGGGCGTGTCGTCCCAAAACCTCCAAATGACGCTGCGGAGAGAACCCCTCGGTTTCTCCCGGCTGCGGTGCGAGGTTCAGCGAGAGGACCTTGCGGGCCTTGGTCTCGGTCAGCGCGTCCAGCAGTTCGGGCACCAGCAGGTGCGGGATCACCGAGGAGAACCAGGAGCCGGGGCCCAGCACCACCCAGTCCGCGTCCCGGACGGCCCCGACGGCCTCCGGCACGGCGGGCGGGTCGTGCGGGACGAGGTGCACCGACTGCACGTCCCCGGGCGTGAGGGCCACGGTGGCCTGACCGCGGACCGTGTCCACGTCGTCCGGGCGCGCCGGGTCGTGCCCCCTGACCAGGGCCTGGAGCTCCAGCGGCACGGCGGACATGGGCAGCACCCGGCCCTGCGCCCCGAGGAGCTTGCCGACCAGGTCCAGGGCGAGCACATGGTCGCCGAGCTGCTCCCAGAGCGCGACGATCAGCAGATTGCCGACCGCGTGCTCGTGCAGGTCGCCCTTGGACTGGAAGCGGTGCTGGATGACCCGGGCCCAGGTCTGCCCCCAGTCGTCGTCCCCGCACAGCGCGGCGAGCGCCTTGCGCAGGTCACCGGGGGGCAGCACGCCCAGCTCCTCCCGGAGCCGGCCGCTGGAGCCGCCGTCGTCGGCGACGGTGACCACGGCGGTCAGGTCGCCGGTGATCCGGCGCAGCGCGGCGAGGGAGGCCGAGAGGCCCATGCCCCCGCCCAGCGCGACGACCTTGGGCTGGGCGGCGCGCCTGCGGAGCGCACGGACCGGGAGGGTGGACGTACGCCGGCGGTACGGCTTCACTCGCGCCCCATGTCCCGGTGGACGACGACGGTCTCGACCCCTTCCGCGGCGAGACGGGCGGCGAGCTTCTCGGACGTGGCGACGGAGCGGTGCTTGCCGCCCGTGCAGCCGACGGCGATGGTCACGTACCGCTTGCCCTCGCGGCGGTAGCCCGCGGCGATCAGCTGGAGCAGCTCGGTGTAGCGGTCGAGGAACTCCTTGGCGCCCGGCTGGTTGAAGACATAGGCCGAGACCTCCTCGTTGAGCCCGGTGAAGGGGCGCAGCTCGGGGACCCAGTGCGGGTTGGGCAGGAAGCGCATGTCGACGACGAGGTCGGCGTCGACGGGCAGCCCGTACTTGAAGCCGAAGGACATGACGGTGGCCCGCAGCTCCGGCTCCTCCTCGCCGGCGAACTGGGCGTCCATCTTGGCGCGCAGCTCGTGGACGTTGAGGCTGGAGGTGTCGATCACCAGGTCGGCGTCGCCCCGCAGCTCGCGCAGCAGGTCCCGCTCGGCGGCGATGCCGTCGGTGATACGGCCGTCGCCCTGGAGCGGGTGCGGCCTGCGGACCGACTCGAACCGTCGGACCAGGGCCTCGTCGGAGGACTCCAGGAAGACGATCCGCCGGGTCACCTGCTGGGCGTCGAGGGCGGCGAGGGACTCCCGCAGGGCGTCGAAGAACTGCCGGCCGCGGACGTCGACGACGACGGCGATCCGGGCCACATTGCCCTGGGAACGGGCGCCGAGCTCCACCATGGTGGGGATCAGCGCGGGCGGCAGGTTGTCGACGACGAACCAGCCGAGGTCCTCGAGGCACTTCGCCGCGGTGGACCGGCCGGCGCCGGACATGCCGGAGATGATGACCAGCTCGGGGATGGCCGCCGCGTCGGCGGCCTCGCCGGCCTCCTTCGTGCCCGTACTCACGTGTCCTGCTCCGTCTTCTCGCGGCTCTTCTTGCGTTTCTTGCTCTGTCTGGCGGTCGTGCTCGGTCATGCGGTGGTGCCCCCGTCGTCTTCCATGATCTCTCCTGTGGCCGTGTTCACGGCGGGTGCGGCCGGGGCCGCCTGGGCGAGAGCCACGGCCACGGCTTCGGCCGTCTTCCTGCCCATGCCGGGCACCTCGCAGATCTGCTCGATTGTCGCCTGCCGGAGCCGCTTCACCGAGCCGAAATGCTTGATCAACGCCTGTTTGCGGGTATCGCCGAGGCCCGGCACCGCGTCCAGGGGGCTGCTCCTGACCCGCTTGTTCCGCTTCGAGCGCTGGTAGCGGATGGCGAAGTCGTGAGCCGTGTCACGTACCCGCTGGAGGAGGTAGAGGCCCTCGCTGGAACGCGGCAGCACGACCGGGTCGTCGTCGCCGGGCAGCCAGACCTCCTCCAGGCGCTTGGCAAGGCCGCAGACGGCGATGTCGTCGATGCCCAGCTCGTCCAGGGCGCGCCGGGCCGCGGCGACCTGCGGCTGCCCGCCGTCCACGACGACGAGCTGCGGCGGGTACGCGAAGCGCTTGGGGCGACCGTCGTCGACGGGCACCTCGCCGGAGGCGGCTCCGGAGCCGTTCACGGGCCGGTCCGGGGCCTCCAGCGGCCGGTCCGGGGTCTCGGCCGCGTCCACGGCGTCGCCGTCGGAGTCGACGGCGACGCCGTCGGGGCCCCACTCCCCCGTCTTCTCCTTCTCGGCGAGGTAGCGCTTGAAGCGGCGGCTGATCACCTCGTGCATCGAGCGGACGTCGTCCTGGCCCTCGAAGCCCTTGATCTGGAAGCGGCGGTACTCGCTCTTGCGCGGCAGCCCGTCCTCGAAGACGACCATGGACGCCACGACGTCCTGCCCCTGGAGGTGCGAGATGTCGAAGCACTCGATCCGCAGCGGCGCCGAGTCCAGGTCCAGGGCCTCGGCGATCTCCTCCAGGGCCCGGGAGCGGGTGGTCAGGTCGCTGGCACGCTTGGTCTTGTGCAGCACCAGCGCCTGCTGGGCGTTGCGCGCGACCGTCTCCATCAGGTCCTTCTTGTCCCCGCGCTGCGGGACGCGCAGGGAGACCTGGGACCCCCGGCGGCCGCTCAGCCACTGGGCGACGGCCTCGGCGTCCTCCGGCACGGCCGGGACGAGGACCTCCTTGGGGACCGCGTCGCCGCTCTCCTCGCCGTAGAGCTGCTGGAGCGCGTGCTCGACCAGGCCGGCCGTCGAGACGGCCTCGACCTTGTCCGTGACCCAGCCGCGCTGGCCGCGCACCCGCCCGCCCCTGACGTGGAAGATCTGGACGGCGGCCTCCAGCTCGTCCTCGGCGAGCGCGATCAGGTCGGCGTCGGTGGCGTCGGCGAGGACGACGGCGTTCTTCTCCATGGCGCGCCGCAGCGCCCCTATGTCGTCGCGGAGCCTGGCCGCCTTCTCGTACTCCATCTCCTCGGCCGCGGCCATCATCTGCTGCTCCAGGCGGCGGATGTACGTACCGGTGCGGCCGGCCATGAAGTCGCAGAACTCATCGGCCAGTTCGCGGTGCTCCTCGGGGGTGACCCGGCCGACGCAGGGGGCCGAGCACTTGCCGATGTAGCCCAGGAGGCAGGGGCGTCCGGCGGAGGCCGCGTTGCGGAAGACGCCCGCGGAACACGTACGGACGGGGAAGACGCGGAGCATCAGGTCGACGGTCTCGCGGATGGCCCACGCGTGGGCGTACGGGCCGAAGTAGCGCACGCCCTTCTTCTTGTGGCCGCGCATGACCTGGACGCGCGGGAACTCCTCGTTCAGGGTCACCGCGAGGTAGGGGTAGCTCTTGTCGTCCCGGTACTTGACGTTGAACCGGGGGTCGAACTCCTTGATCCAGGAGTACTCCAGCTGGAGCGCCTCGACCTCGGTCGAGACCACCGTCCACTCGACGGAGGCGGCCGTCGTGACCATCGTGGCCGTGCGCGGGTGCAGGCTCACGAGCGGCTGGAAGTAGTTCGCCAGCCGCTGACGCAGGGACTTCGCCTTCCCGACGTAGATCACCCGGCGGTGCTCGTCGCGGAATTTGTAGACCCCCGGCGAGTCGGGGATCTGCCCCGGCTTGGGGCGGTAGCTGGAGGGGTCGGCCATGCTCCCCACCCTACTGGCGGGCGCCGACACTCCGGCCGCGCGCGCTCGTTGGCCGGTCATGACGACACGAGCGCCGGGACAGGCGACGGAACGGGCCGCGGCACAGGCGACGGGGACGGCGGGGAGGCTCGCGGGCCGGGTGTGTGTGATCACGGGGGCGGCCAGCGGGATCGGGCGGGCGACGGCGCTGCTCTTCGCCCGGGAGGGCGCGCACGTGGTCGCCGCCGATCTGGACGAGGAACGGCTCGCGACACTGGACGCGGCCGCGGTACGGGTGGTCGGCGACGTCTCCCGGGAGGGGGACGCCCGGCGCATGATCACGGCGGCGGTGGAACGGTTCGGCCGCCTCGACGTCCTGGTGGCGAACGCCGGTCTGATCCCGCTCTCGGACGTCCTGGAGGCGACCGGGGAGCAGTGGGACCGGGTCATGGCCGTGGACGGCAAGGGCACGTTCCTGACCTGCAAGTACGCGATCGAGGTGATGGCCGGGCAGGAGGGCGGCGGCGCGATCGTCTGTACGTCGTCGATCTCCGGCGTGGCCGGACAGGCCCGCCAGGCGGTCTACGGCCCGGCCAAGTTCGTGGCCTCGGGGCTGACCATGCACCTGGCGGTCGAGTGGGCGGACCGCGGGATCCGGGTCAACGCGGTGGCCCCGGGCACGATCGACACGGAACGCGTCGCGGCGGGCTGGAAGGAGCCGGGCGGCCCGGAGTACCTGACCGAGATCCGGGACCTCCACCCGATGCGGCGCTTCGGCACTCCGGAGGAGGTGGCGGCGGCCATCCTCTTCCTCTCCTCGGACGAGGCGTCCTTCATCACGGGCGTCGTGCTGCCGGTGGACGGCGGGTACCTGGCGCGCTGAGCGGGGACGGGGAGCGGGAGGCCGGGATTCGGCTCCCGGTGGCCGCCGGGCCGGGCACGCGCGCGTGGGGGTGTCCGCTCACGGCGGCCCGGCGCGGGCCGGCGGGTGCCCGGAGGTGGGGACTCCGGGCACCCGCCTGCCCCGCGTGTCAGGCCGTCGGCCTGCGGCGGCGCCACGCGCGCGTGGCGATGAGGGCGAGGGCCACGGCCGCCCCGGCGCCCGCCGTCCCGGACGCGACCGTGACGAGGGGCTCGTCGTGGCCGCCGGCCGGGGTGTCGTAGCCGCCGGCCGTGCCCTTGCGGGCGTACGCGGAGCCCGGCAGCTTGTCCCCGTAGGCGCGGGCGACCCGGTCCCGGTAGGCGCTCAGGCTCGTGCCGTTCTTCCCGACCGCCCGCACCGCGTCCTCGTCCAGGGGCAGCACCTTCGCGCCCTTCTGGACGTACCACGCGTCGATCTGCGGCTCGCGGAAGACGATCCCGCCCGGCAGCGCCTTGGCGCCCTGGGCCGCGTAGCGGGTCTCGTCGTCGCCGGTGGCGATGTTCACCACCTGCCAGCCCCCGTCCGCCTGCCGCGCGGTCCACAGGGAGGCCGTCTGTCCGTCCGAGGCGACCGCCCTGCTCGCGTGGAACTCGACCCGGGCGACCGGCGCGCCCGCCTTCCCGGCCACGAAGTCCGGGGAGAGCACCCGCACCGGGACGGACGCGCCCTCGATCCGGGGCTGCGCCGCCGAGCGGGCGACGGCTCCGTCGCGGGCGAAGAACCGGGAGAGCGTCTCCAGGGTCTCGGGGGCGGAGGCGGCCTTCTCCGGGGTCGCCGCGGGCGGCGGCGCATCGGCGGCGGCCGGCACCGCTCCGAGGGCGAGGAGGGCGGCGGCGGCCAGGAGGCCTGCGCCGACGGCGCGAACGTGCGTGTTCCGTGCGTTCATGGCCGTCACGCCCCTATCCGGTAGAGCGAGTGCGTCCAGGAGAAGGAGCTGTTGTCCACGTACCAGGCGTGCGAGGCCCAGTTGTAGCGGTCGCTGGAGGGCCAGGGGTCGCCCCAGTAGACCCAGCTGTCGGTGTCGTCGTAGCCGTAGATCACGTGCATGTGTCCGCCGCCGCTCGACCACTGGATCCGCGTCTCGATCGGGCGGTCCGCGTTGATCTCGGTCTGCACGGTCGAGTAGCGCAGCCAGCCGGTCACGTACGAGCCGGGGTTGACGCCCGCCCAGCGCAGGCCGGTCTGCACATTGCCGAGGGTGGCCTGATTGTTGAGGCAGTCGTAGCCCTGCTGGCGGTTGAAGGCGGCGTTGCAGAACTGGTTCTGGCTGTAGTTCCGGCCGAACCAGGTGGCGATGGTGTTGCCGGCGGCGGCCCAGCACCAGTTGGTCTTCTGCTGCGCCTGCATGGTGATGTTCAGCCGCTTGTACCCGAGGGCTGAGACATCTTCGGTGGTCGGCGCGGCGGTCGCCGACGACATGGGGAGCAGGAAGAGGGCGGCAGCGGCGAGTGCCGCCAGGGACAGCTTTCTACTGCGCATCGCGTTCCTCCCGAGGCGGGGGGTGGGGATGTGGGGAGTCGGAGGAGCGCGTCCGGACGCTGCTGAGGAGCATCGAACGTTGTCCGGATCCGGTCAACACGCTTCAATGCGGGATGACGGCGAGCTGTGAACGGTGTGACCCGGGTGTGAACACGCGCCCGCGCGCCAACTGCGGGCCCGTCCCCGGCGGCGCGAGGGCCCGCCGGCGCGGTCGTGAACGTTCACTGAGGAGTCCCGTGGGACACACCGAGGCCGATCTGGTGCAGTTGCTGCACACCGGACCGTTCCATCTGGCGCTGCGCACGGCCCTCGCGGTGCGCGGTCTGCCGCTGCAGCGGGTGCAGCACCATCTGGCCCACCGGGGTGTCAAGGTCGGGGTGACCAGCCTCAGTTACTGGCAGCAGGGCGCCCGCCGCCCGCAGCGGCCGGAGTCGATGAAGGCGGTCCGCGCCCTGGAGGAGGTCCTGCAGCTGCCGGACAACTCGTTGATCCGGCTGCTCACCGAGGACACGGCGGCGCGCGGTGACGTGGAGCGTCCCGCGGCCCGTTCGTACCGCTCCCTTGTAGAGGCCTCGGGGGCGGTGGAGGCGCTGCTCGCCGAGCTGGAGTCGCCGGTGGACGGCGGGCTGCACACGGTCGGGCACCACGAGCGGGTCAGGATCGGGGCCGGGCGGGAGCTGGTGGGGCGGGAGTCGCAGCACGTGGTGCGGGCGCACCGGGACGGCGTCGACCGCTATCTGGCCATCCACCACGGCGACCCGGGCTGCGATCCCGCGCGGGTGGAGGTCCTGGCGACGGAGAACTGCCGTACGGGGCGGGTGCGCTGGCACGCGGAGACCGGGGTGGTCGTCGCGGAGCTGCTGTTCGACGCGCGACTGCGGGCCGGGGAGACGTACCTCTTCGGCTACGGCTTCGAGGACGGCACCGGCGGACCGAGCGGCGAGTACGTGCGCGGCTTCAGCTTCGCGGGCGGGCAGTACGTGCTGCAGGTGCGGTTCGACGAGGCGGCGCTGCCGGTACGGTGCCGGCGCTTTGCCCAGGCCTCGGCGGGGGCACCGCGCGGTGGCCGCGCGGACCTCACGCTGAGCGGTCGACACCGCACGGTGCACCTGCTGGAGCAGGGGGTCAGGCCGGGGATCCTGGGGATCGACTGGGACTGGGCGTAGGCGCTCCGCCGCTTACGCGGTGTTACGCCTCCGGTCCGGCGACGAGCTTTCCGCCCTCGACGCGGACGGGGACCTCGGGCAGCGGGACGGTCGCCGGGCCCTGGAGGGCCTTGCCGGTGGTGACGTCGAAGCGGCTGCCGTGGCAGGGGCAGTTGCCCTCGTTGTTCTCGATCTTGTCGAGGACGCAGCCGGCGTGGGTGCACTGGGCGCTGAAGGCCTTGTACTGGCCCTCGGCCGGGCAGCTCACCAGGACCCGCTGCTCGCGGTAGAGCCTGGCCCCGCCGACGGGCACGTCCTCGGGGGCGCCGAGGGTCACCGGCGCGGTCGGGGTCGGGACCTGGGCGTGCCCGAGCTTGGAGTCCGTGGAGCAGGCGGCGACGCCGAGCCCGGCGGCGCCGACGAGTGCGGCACCCTTCAGAACGGTGCGGCGGGCGGACTGGCCGGGCATGAGCGCTCCACGGTGGGATCGGGGCAAGGGGTGACCGAACCGACGATACCGGCGCCTTCCCGGAGGCCTGCGCGGGGGCTGTCGCGGCCGGTGGGGCATGGGTTACGTTCACGGCGTGATCGTCGTCGCCGGTGAGTCCTTGATCGATCTGGTCCCGGACGGGGCCGCCGCCGGGCCGCTGCCCCCGCTGGTGCCCCGGCGGGGCGGGGGGCCGTACAACACGGCCGTGGCCCTCGGTCGTCTCGGCGCCGAGGTCGCCTTCTGCTCCCGGGTCTCCACGGACGCGTTCGGCGAGGCCCTGATGGACGGGCTGCGGGACGCCGGGGTGGGGACGGACCTGGTCCAGCGCGGCCCGGAGCCGACGACGCTGGCGGTCGCCTCGGTGGGCGCGGACGGCTCGGCGGAGTACGGCTTCTACGTCGAGGGCACCGCCGACCGTCTCTTCGCCCTGCCGGAGCGGCTGCCGGACGGGGTGCGGGCGATCGCCTTCGGCACGTGCTCGCTGGCGCTCGAGCCGGGGGCGAGCGCGTACGAGGCGCTGCTGCGGCGGGAGTCGGAGCGGGGCGTCCTGACCCTTCTCGACCCCAACATCCGGCCGGGCCTGATCCCGGACGCGGCCGCCTACCGCGAGCGCTTCGCCTCCTGGCTGCCGTACGTCTCGCTCCTGAAGCTCTCGGAGGAGGACGCGGCGTGGCTGGGCGGCACCCCGGCGGAGTGGCTGGAGCGGGGCCCGTCGGCGGTCGTGGTGACGCGCGGCGGGGCGGGCCTGACGGTGCACACGCGATCCTTCGAGGTGTCGGTACCCGCGGTACGCGTCGAGGTCGCGGACACGATCGGCGCGGGCGACACCGTGAACGCGGCGCTCCTGCACGCCCTGCCCGACCACCCTCTCGCGACCCTGCCCCCGCGGTCCTGGTCCGCCCTCCTCACCTATGCGGCCAGAGCCGCGGCCCTCACCTGCACCCGCCCGGGCGCCGAACCCCCGTACGCGCGCGAGCTGGGGTAGGGAGGCCGAGGCTGGGGCCTCCCTCGCGGCGTTCAGCGGCACGGCGAAGCCTCTGAAGGGCGCTCGGGCGCGAGGCCCCGCACGCCGCGCACCGGACCGGGGACCTCCCCAGTTCCACGACACGGCGAAGCCGGTGTCGTGGGCTCGGGTGCCAACCCCGCACGCCGCGTACCGGACCCGGCCCGCCCCGGTTTCACGACACGGCGAAGCCCGTGTCGGTGAGGGGGGCTCGGGGGCTCCCCCCGTCGCACGGGCCGGGGGTCCGGGGGCTTGCCCCCGGTTTCGGGAAGGGGCGGGGTGGGGGAAGGCCCGCCGCAGGCGCCGCCCACCCCCACCCACCTCGTCACACCCGCCCCGTCACCCCGGCACCGTCACACCCACCCCGTCACGCCTTGCGCGCCCGCGCCGCCGTCTTCCTGGCGGGCGCGGCCTTCTTCGTGGGCGCGGCCACCTTCTTGGCGGCGGCCTTCTTCGCGGGCGCCTTCGTCCCGCTCCGCGCCGCCGGCACGCTCGCGTCGCTGATCCGGTCCGCGCCCAGGATCTCGCGGAGGAACTTGCCGGTGTGGCTCGCCGGGACGGAGGCGACCTCCTCCGGCGTGCCCTCGGCGATCACCAGACCGCCGCCGCTGCCGCCCTCCGGGCCCATGTCGACGACCCAGTCCGCGGTCTTGATGACATCGAGGTTGTGCTCGATGACGATCACCGAGTTCCCCTTGTCGACCAGACCCGAGAGGACCTTGATCAGCTTCGAGATGTCCTCGAAGTGCAGACCCGTCGTCGGCTCGTCCAGGACGTAGACCGTGCGGCCCGTCGACCGCTTCTGCAGCTCGGACGCGAGCTTCACGCGCTGCGCCTCGCCGCCGGAGAGCGTCGGCGCGGACTGACCGAGCCTGACGTACCCGAGGCCGACCTCGTTGAGCGTGCGCAGATGGCGCGCGATCGTCGGGACCGCCTCGAAGAAGTCCAGGGCCTCCTCGATCGGCATGTCCAGGACCTCGGCGATGGACTTGCCCTTGTAGTGGACCTCCAGGGTCTCCCGGTTGTACCGCGCGCCGTGGCAGACCTCGCACGGGACGTAGACGTCCGGGAGGAAGTTCATCTCGATCTTGATCGTGCCGTCGCCGGAGCAGTTCTCGCAGCGGCCGCCCTTGACGTTGAAGGAGAACCGGCCCGGCAGATAGCCGCGCACCTTCGCCTCCATCGTCTCGGCGAAGAGCTTGCGGACGTGGTCGAAGACTCCGGTGTAGGTCGCCGGGTTCGACCGCGGGGTGCGGCCGATCGGCGACTGGTCGACGTGCACGACCTTGTCGACGAGGTCGTCACCGTCCACGCGCGTGTGCCGCCCGGGCACCGACTTCGCGCCGTTCAGCTCGCGCGCCAGGTGGGTGTAGAGGATGTCGTTGACCAGCGTCGACTTGCCCGACCCCGAGACGCCGGTGACGGCCGTGAGGACGCCCAGCGGGAACGACACGTCGATGTCCCGAAGGTTGTTCTCCCGGGCGCCGTGCACGGTGAGCCGGCGCGAGGGGTCCACGGGACGGCGGATGTCCGGCGTCCCGATGGCCTTGCGCCCGGACAGGTACTGCCCGGTCATCGACTCCTTGTTGGCGAGCAGTTCCTTCAAGGGGCCGGAGTGGACGACCTTGCCACCGTGCTCGCCGGCGCCGGGGCCGATGTCCACGACCCAGTCGGCGACCTTGATGGTGTCCTCGTCGTGCTCGACCACGATGAGCGTGTTGCCCATGTCCCGCAGCCGGACCAGGGTCTCGATGAGCCGGTGGTTGTCGCGCTGGTGGAGGCCGATGGAGGGCTCGTCGAGGACGTAGAGCACGCCGACCAGGCCGGAGCCGATCTGGGTGGCGAGCCGGATGCGCTGGGCCTCGCCGCCGGAGAGCGTGCCGGCCGCGCGGTTGAGGGAGAGGTAGTCCAGGCCGACGTCGACCAGGAAGCGCAGCCGCTCGTTGACCTCCTTCAGGACCCGCTCGGCGATCTTCTTGTCGCGGGCGTTCAGCTTCAGGCGGCCGAGGAAGTCGGCGCACTCGCTGATCGACATCGCGGCGACCTCGGCGATCGACCGCTCCATGACCGTCACGGCCAGGACGATCGGCTTGAGGCGCGTGCCCTCACAGGTGGGGCAGGGCACCTCGCGCATATAGCCCTCGAAGCGCTCGCGGCTGGAGTCGCTCTCGGCCTCGCTGTGCCGCCGCTTGACGAAGGAGACGGCGCCCTCGAAGGCGGGGGTGGTGTATGCCCGCTCGCGTCCGTACCGGTTGCGGTAGCGGACCTCGACCTGGGTCTTGTGGCCGTACATCAGGGCCTTCTTGGCCCGGGCGGGGAGCGCGGCGTACGGCAGGTCCGTGCGGAAGCCGAGCGCCTGGGAGAGGCCGCCGATGAGCCGGCCGAAGTACTCCTTGGTGTGGCCGTGGGACCAGGGGTGGATGGCGCCCTCGTCCAGGGAGCGGTCCTCGTCGGGGACGATCAGCTCGGGGTCGACCTCCATGCGGGTGCCGATGCCGGTGCAGTCCGGGCAGGCGCCGAAGGGCGAGTTGAAGGAGAAGGAGCGCGGCTCCAGCTCCTCGAAGGAGAGGTCGTCGTACGGGCAGTAGAGGTGCTCCGAGTACATCCGCTCGCGCTCGGGGTCGTCCTCGGCGAGGTCGACGAAGTCCAGGACGACCATGCCGCCGGAGAGCCCGAGGGCCGTCTCGACGGAGTCGGTGAGCCGGCGCTTGGCGCTGTCCTTGACGGTGAGGCGGTCGACGACCACCTCGATCGTGTGCTTCTCCTGCTTCTTCAGCGTCGGCGGCTCGGTGAGCTGGATGGTCTGCCCGTCGACCCGCGCCCGGCTGTAGCCCTTGGTCTGGAGGTCGGCGAAGAGGTCGACGAACTCGCCCTTGCGCTCGCGCACCAGCGGCGAGAGGACCTGGAAGCGGCTGCCCTCGGGCAGCTCCAGGACCTTGTCGACGATGGCCTGCGGCGACTGGCGGGAGATCGGGCGGCGGCACTCGGGACAGTGCGGCTTGCCGATGCGCGCGAAGAGCAGGCGGAGGTAGTCGTAGACCTCGGTGATCGTGCCGACCGTCGAGCGCGGGTTGCGCGAGGTCGACTTCTGGTCGATGGAGACGGCGGGCGAGAGACCCTCGATGAAGTCGACGTCCGGCTTGTCCATCTGGCCGAGGAACTGCCGGGCGTACGACGAGAGCGACTCGACGTACCGGCGCTGCCCTTCGGCGAAGATCGTGTCGAACGCGAGGGAGGACTTGCCCGACCCCGACAGCCCGGTGAAGACGATGAGGGAGTCGCGGGGGAGGTCGAGCGAGACGTTCTTGAGGTTGTGCTCGCGAGCGCCACGAACGATGAGACGGTCGGCCACGCCGGTCCGCACCTTTCTTGAGAGAAGCGGAGGCACAGGAGTGCGGGTCGCAGATATGCCTGGAAGTACCTGGATGTGCGTGAGTACCCAACAACCAAGGATGCCGGATGCTTCCACCGAGCCTATAGCACGCACATTCGATTTCCGGCCGAACTCCGACCGCTTCACCCGAACGAGTGGCAGCGCTAGGGTCGGCCCCATGATCGACCACGTGCGTGACCTGGCCTCTGTACACGAAGCGACCGAACGACTCCTCGACGCGGCCGCCTCCCTGGACAACGCGGCGCTCGCCGAGCCGTCACGGCTTCCCGGCTGGACCCGTGGCCATGTCCTGGCCCACATCGCCCGCAACGCCGACGCCCTGGTGAACGTCCTCCAGGGCCGCCCCATGTACGCGGACGCCGCGACCCGCGACGCCGACATCGAGCGGGACGCCCCGCGCCCCCTGGCCGAGCAGCTCGCCGACGTCCGCGCGACCGCCGAGCGCTTCCAGGCCGTGGGCGCGGAGCCCGCCGACTGGGAGCGGACCGTCGAGCTCCGCAACGGCGTCACGGACCGGGCCGCCCGCATCCCCTTCCGCCGCTGGGTGGAGGTGGACCTGCACCACGTCGACCTCGGCATCGGCTACGAGCTGGCGGACCTGCCGGAGGAGTTCGTCCTGCGGGAGATCGACTTCCTCGCCGACCGCTGGTCGGGCCGCCCGGACGTCCCGCCCGTGACGCTCCGCCTCGGGTACGAGGAGAACAGCCCCAGCTGGCACACCGGCGGCGACAAGGGAGACCCCGTCGTCCTCGGCGGCACCCGCGCCGACCTGCTCGGCTGGCTCTCCGGCCGCGGCGAGAAGGGCGCCCACCTCGCCGTCCTCACGGGCGACCACCTCCCGGAGCTCCCGCCGCTGTAGTCCCACCGTCGGCCCCCCGCCTGTCGGTGCCCGGCGATAGGCTGAGCCCATGACGTACAGCGGAGCTGTGAAGGTCGGCGGGCCCGCCGATGTGCACGAGTTGACGGACCTGATGATCTCCAAGGTCGCCGTCGGCCCGATGGACAACAACGCGTACCTGCTGCGGTGTCGGGCGACCGGCGAGCAGCTCCTGATCGACGCGGCGAACGACGCCGACACGCTCCTCACGCTGATCGGTGACGACGGCATCGCCTCCGTCGTCACCACGCACCAGCACGGCGACCACTGGCAGGCGCTCGCCGAGGTGGTCGCGGCGACCGGGGCGCGGACGTACGCCGGGGCGCACGACGCGGAGGGCATCCCCGTCCCGACGGACGTCCTGGTCGAGGACGGCGACACGATCGCGGTCGGCCGGGTCACGCTGACCGCCCGCCATCTCGTCGGGCACACGCCCGGCTCGATCGCGCTCGTCTACGACGACCCGCACGGCCACCCGCACGTCTTCACCGGCGACTGCCTGTTCCCCGGCGGCGTCGGCAACACGTGGAAGGACCCGAAGGCCTTCGCGCGCCTGATCGAGGACGTGGAGACCAAGCTCTTCGCGGTCCTGCCGGACGAGAGCTGGGTGTATCCCGGCCACGGCAAGGACACCACGCTCGGTGACGAGCGGCCGAGCCTGCCCGCGTGGCACGCGCGCGGTTGGTGAAGGCCACCGGGCGGCTCTGACCGGCGGAGGCGCACGGTCGCGCACCGCGTGCCTCCGCGCGCCCCCGTAACCCCGGCGAACGCCGGGTAGTTGGCGCGACATGCGCCAAAGTCACTCTCCGCGTCCGTCCCCGGATCCGGACTCCCTCACCGATCCGCACGCTCAGGGTGCTCGGGGCGACGCCCCCGACGGCCCGGACGGCCAGGACGCTCCGGGCGGGCCGGACGCCCTGGGCGGCTCGGGCACCTCGGGCGGCAAGGGCTCCCCGTCCTCCCCCGCCGCGCCGTCCATGGCGCGTCTCGCCGCCGCCTCGCTCGTCGGGACGGCCATCGAGTTCTTCGACTTCTTCGTCTACGGGACCGCCGCCGCGCTCGTCCTCGGGCCGCTCTTCTTCCCGACGTTCTCCCCCGTCGCCGGGACCCTGCTGGCCTTCGGTACCTTCGCCGTCGGTTTCGTGGCCCGCCCGCTCGGCTCGGTGGTCTTCGGGCACATCGGCGACCGGTACGGACGGCGCCCGGTCATGTTCGCCTCGCTGGTGCTCACCGGGTGCGCCACGGTGGCGGTCGGCCTCGTCCCCACGTACGCGGCGATCGGCATCGCCGCCCCCGTCCTGCTGCTCGTCCTGCGCTTCCTGCAGGGGCTCGGCCTCGGCGGCGAGTGGGGCGGAGCCGTCCTGCTCACCGCCGAGCACGCGCCGGAGCGGCGCCGGGGACTCTGGGCGAGCTTCCCGCAGGTCGGTCCGCCGGTCGGTTTCCTGCTCGCCAACGGCGTGATGCTGCTGCTGTCGGCCACGCTCACCGATGCCCAGTTCCGGGAGTGGGGCTGGCGGGTGCCGTTCTGGGCGGCCGGCGTCCTCGCGGCGGCAGGGCTGCTGCTGCGCTCCTCGCTCGCCGAGACCCCGCAGTTCGAGGAGATGAACGCGACCGGGCGGAAGGCGAACGCGCCGCTCACCGAGGTGGCGCGCGAGCACTGGCGGCTCGTCCTGCTCACCGCCGGGGCGCTCGCCGTCGGCTACGCGGTCTTCTACACGGTCTCCACCTGGGCCCTGGCCTACGGCACCGAGCGGCTCGGGGTCGGCCGTACGACCATGCTGGTCTGCATCATGGCGGCGGTGGCCATCTCGGGGATCGTGACGCCGCCGGCGGCGATGCTCGGCGACCGCTACGGCCGCCGCCCGCTCTGTCTGTTCGGCTGCGCGGCCTCGGCGGTGTGGATGTTCCCGATGATCGGTCTGCTGCACACGGGACGGCCGACGCTGATGTTCCTCGGGTTCACGGGCGCGCTGCTGGCCTTCATCACGATGTTCGCGGTGGTCGCGGCGTACCTCCCCGAGCTCTACCAGCCGAGGGTGCGGTGCACGGGCGCGGCCGTCGGCTACAACCTGGCGGGCGTCCTCGGCGGGGCGCTGACGCCGATCGTGGCGACGGCGCTGTCCGAGGGAGCGGGGCCGCCGTGGGGCGTGGCGGCGTATCTGACGGCGGTGGCCCTGGTGAGCCTCGGGTGTTTCGCGCTCCTGCCGGAGACCGTGCCACAGCGGTCACAGGGGATGGAGCGGGTGCCCGCCCAGGGTTAGTCCCGAAACGCGGCGCGGCCGGTGCGGGCGGTGGTGAGCCGCCCGCACCGGCCACGGTGCGTTGCTACGGTGCCGTACGCCGTCAGGCGCCGACGCTGTCCTTCTCGGTCTCGCCGGCCTCCGCCGCGGGCTGCTCGCCCTTCTCGGCGGAGTCCGCGGCCTCGAGGGCCTCTCGCTCCGCCTGCTTCTTGGAGGCGATGAGGCTGGTGATCGTGGTGACGACGAGGACACCGCCGATGACCGTGAGCGAGAACGGGATGGAGATCTCGGGGACGTGGACCCCGGACTCGTGCAGGGCGTGCAGCACCAGCTTCACACCGATGAAGCCGAGGATCACCGACAGGCCGTAGCTGAGGTGGACCAGCTTCTTGAGCAGTCCGCCGATCAGGAAGTACAGCTGCCGCAGACCCATCAGCGCGAAGGCGTTGGCGGTGAAGACGATGTACGGGTCCTGGGTCAGGCCGAAGATCGCCGGGATCGAGTCGAGGGCGAAGAGGACGTCCGTCGTGCCGATGGCGAGCATGACGACCATCAGCGGGGTCAGCACCCGCTTGCCGTTGACCTTGATGAAGAGCTTCGTGCCGTGGTACTTGTCCGCGACGCCGAACCGCTTCTCGACGGACTTGAGGAGGCGGTTCTCCTCCCACTCGTCCTCGTCCTCGCCGGCGCGCGCCTCCTTGATGAGCTTCCACGCGGTGTAGATCAGGAACGCGCCGAAGATGTAGAAGACCCAGGAGAAGCTGGCGATGATCGTGGCACCGGCGGCGATGAAGATCGCGCGCAGGACCAGGGCGATCAGCACACCGATCAGCAGCACGCGCTGCTGGAGGTGGGACGGCACCGAGAACTTCGCCATGATCAGGACGAAGACGAAGAGGTTGTCGACACTCAGCGACTTCTCGGTGATGAATCCGGCGAAGAACTCGCCGGACGCCTGACTGTTGCCGAAGACCGCAAGCCCGATGCCGAAGAGGACGGCCAGGACGATCCAGACGATCGTCCAGATTCCGGCTTCCTTGACCGACACGTCGTGGGGCTTGCGCCCGATGAAGAAGTCGATCGCGATGAGGGCGCTCAGACCGAGAATGGTCAGCACCCAGAGAGTCGTCGAAACGTCCACTGCGCCTCCGGCGTCGTACGGCTACTTGATCAGCGTCGTCGCTGCCGGAGGTCTCTTCCACCCGGGCCGTGCGGGGACGGGCCGGGCCGACGCCCCGGGATCGCCCCCGCTCGGGGTACGTCCGTATTGACGGGAACGCCGCGCATGGGGAGTACTCCCCTCCGCGCCAAGAACACTACCCGAAGAACCAAGAAAAGGTAAAGGCAAGGGTAAAGGCGACCCAAAGAACCAGGTCAGGGCCGTCTCAGGTCAGCTCCCCCACTGGCGCCTCGACTCGGCCACCCGCGCGAGCACATCGGACAGCACCCGGCTGCCGGACGGGGCGAGCGGCGGCTCGTACGTCCAGGCGTGGCCGACCCACGGATCGGCGAGGTGGTCGTCCGGTACGGGAGTGATCCGCAGCAAGGAACGCCACAGCGGGTCGAGCACCGGGCCGTACGCCGAGGCGTCCGCGCGGTCGGCGACCATCATGAGGTGGACCCCGACCGCCGGCCCCTCGTCCGCGAGGTACCGCAGCCGGGTGACCGCCCGGTCGTCGAAGCCGTGCGGGAAGTCATGGACGATCAGGAGCTGCTCGGCGGTGTCCAGGCCCGGCGGCAGCGCGTCGGGCGCGCCCGCCCGCAGCGCCATCTGCACCAGGTCCACCCGCTCGGTGAGCCGGCCGAGGACGTCCTGGACGCCGGCGGCGCCGGCGGCCGGCGGGCCCGCGAGCACGCCCGCCCCGACCAGCGGCGCGAGCGCGGGGGCCGCCGTGCCCGCCGGGTCGATGACATGGACCGTGAACTCGCCGGGCGGGTACACCGCCAGCAGGCGGGCCGCGTGCGCGACGGCGGTGTCCATCGCGAGGCGGCGCAGCTCGGCCTCGTCGAGCAGCCCGGCCGCCTCGGAGTGCTCGCGTCCCATGTCGACCCAGAGCCCGCGCTCCAGCGGGAGCCTGACCAGCATCGGGATGCGCAGTTCGGTCCGCTCGGGGAGGTGGAGGTCGCCCAGGCGGACGGCCATCGGCGCCTCCATGGGGACGCGGTAGGCATGCCAGACCGGGTTGTCCCAGCGGGCGTAGGCGGCCGGCAGGGCCGGTTCGACGACCTCGGACTCGGCGGCGAGCTGGTCCAGGTCCCGGTCGAGGGCCTCCTGCGCGCGGGCGGTGAGCTCGTCGTGCTTGGCGCGGGCCGCCGCGCGGGCGGCGTCCCCGGCACCGCCGATCCGGCTCCTGGGGTCCGAGAGCAGACCGTCGAGTTCCTTGTCGAGCCGGGACTCCGCGAACTCGCAGGCACTGCGGTACGCGGCGGTGGTGCGGGCGAGGTCCTCGAACATGCCCCACACCTGGTTGTAGAGCCGCTCGTCCATGGACCAGCCGCTGGCGTCCCCCGCGACGGGAACGGGCGGGGCCTGCCGGGGCGGCTCGGGGGCCTTCGCGCGGCGGCGCGGGTGGGCGTAGTCGATCGGGCCGCCTCCCCCGGAGGCCGGGGTGGGCGCCGGCGTCCCCGGCAGCGTGGGCGCCGTGGGCGTCGGTGTCGTGGGCGTCGGCGTCGTGGGCGGCTCGGCCGCGGCCGTGATCGGCTCGGGTGCCGTCGGCGCCGACTGGCGTACGCGCTCGGTCTCGGGGACGCGCGGCGGCGGGGCGGAGACGGAACGGGCCAGGCCCCGGGAGACGGCCTCCAGGATCGTCGCGGCGAGTTCGGCGGGGCGCTGGAGCCCCTGGTCGCCGAGCATGGCGGCGAGACCGCCCTCGTACCCCTGGCCCATGGCGCGCACCTTCCAGGCGCCCTGGCGGCGGTACAACTCCAGGGCGACGACGGCGGATTCGCGGTCGAGGCCGGTGATCGTGTACGTGGCGATCGGGGCGCCGTCGAGGCCGGTGACGGCGACGAAGGGGGCCGCGGCCACACCGAAGCGGGTCGGCCCGCCGACGCCGACGGGCAGCGCGAGGAGGACCGAGAGGCGGTGCACGGCCGCCGGGACGGCGTCCAGGTCGACGGCGAGCCGGTGGTCGGCGGCGGCCTGCTGGGAGACCTCGACGCCGGGCAGCGAGGGCGAGCCGGGGTGCGCGATCCACTCGACGCCCGCGACCCGGCCTTCCTCGTCGCCGAGGGTGGCCCCGGCGACGACCGGATGGCCGGCCGAGACCCGGATCTCCAGGCGGGTGTCGGGCAGCGGATGGTTCTGTCCCCGGACCAGCTCGGCCGTCATCGACTCTGTCCCCTCGGATCCGATGGTGATGCGGGACAGCTCCCGGCGGCCTGCTGCCTCCGGGAGCTGACGGTGTGTGTGGTGCTGTGCCTGCGCCTGGGCCGGACTTCGCGGTTCCGACGTGCCGGACTAGAGGTGCGGCAGGATCGCGGGCATGAGGTCCTGGAACGTCCGGCCGTTGGCCGGGTTGCCCAGGGCCGTCATCTGCCATCCGGAGCCGGCCCGGTGCACCTTCGCCATGATCTGCGCGGTGTACTGGCCGCCGCCGTCCAGGGTGTAGCGCGCCAGCTCCTGGCCGTTGGTCTCGTCGACGATCCGGCAGAAGGCGTTCTGCACCTCCTGGAAGGTCTGTCCGGTGAAGGAGTTCACCGTGAAGACGATCTGGTCGATGTGGACGGGGACGCGCTGGAGGTCGACCAGGATCGACTCGTCGTCGCCGCCCGAGCCCGCGCCGCCCACCAGGTTGTCGCCGGTGTGCCGGACCGAGCCGTCGTCGCTGACCAGGTGCCGGAAGAAGACCACGTCGACCGGCTGCTTGTCGGCGAAGAGCACCGCGGAGGCGTCCAGGTCGACCTCGCGCGTCCGCGAACCGAACAGGCCGCGACGGGGCGCCGCCTGCCAGCCGAGACCCATCCGTACGGACGTCAGGCTGCCGCCGCCCTGCTTCTCCAGGCTGATGGCCTGACCCTTGGTCATGTTGACCGTCACGCGCTGTCCCCTCTCTAGCGATCCCCGCCGCCGCCTCCGCTGTGCGCGCGGTTGGTCAGCACCCTACGCAGGGGCACTGACAGCGCAGCAGAGCGGGAGCGGTTTTGTGTCGGTCTTGCAACACACCGGGCACTCCGGGCCACCCGCCGTGTCAGGCGAGTCCGGCCTCCTTCATCTGGCGCAACTCCTTCTTCAGTTCCCCGACCTCGTCCCGCAGCCGGGCGGCCACCTCGAACTGCAGTTCCGCCGCGGCGGCGCGCATCCGGTCGGTCATCTCCTCGATGATCGCCGCGAGTTCGGTCGCCGGACGGTCGCCGAGCTCGACCGTGGAGCCCGCCTTGCCGCCCTTGGCCTTGCTCTTGGGCGTGTGCGCCGCGAGCGAGGGGACCGGGGCCTTGGCGGCCCTTCCGTCCTTGCCCTGGCGGTAGCCGGTGCCGAGGAGCTGTTCGGTGTCGACCTCCTCGCGGGCGATGGTGGCGACGATGTCGTTGATCTTCTTGCGGAGCGGCTGCGGGTCGATGCCGTTGGCCTTGTTGTACGCGACCTGCTTCTCACGGCGGCGGTTGGTCTCGTCGATCGCCTTCTCCATGGCGGGCGTCACGGTGTCCGCGTACATGTGGACCTGTCCGGAGACGTTGCGCGCCGCGCGGCCGATGGTCTGGATCAGCGAGGTGCCGGAGCGCAGGAATCCCTGCTTGTCGGCGTCGAGGATGGCGACGAGGGAGACCTCGGGCAGGTCGAGTCCCTCACGGAGCAGGTTGATGCCGACCAGGACGTCGTACTCGCCGGCGCGCAGCTCGCGGAGCAGCTCGATCCGGCGCAGGGTGTCGACGTCGCTGTGCAGATAGCGGACCTGGATGCCCAGTTCCAGGAAGTAGTCGGTGAGGTCCTCGGCCATCTTCTTGGTGAGCGTGGTGACGAGGACCCGCTCGTCCTTCTCGGTGCGCAGCCGGATCTCGTGGACCAGGTCGTCGATCTGGCCCTCGGTGGGCTTGACGACGACCTCCGGGTCGACGAGGCCGGTGGGGCGGATGATCTGCTCCACGAAGCCGTCGCCGCGGGACAGCTCGTACGTGCCGGGGGTGGCCGAGAGGTAGACCGTCTGACCGATCCGCTCCTGGAACTCCTCCCACTTCAGCGGGCGGTTGTCGAGCGCGGAGGGCAGCCGGAAGCCGTGGTCGACGAGGGTCCGCTTCCGGGAGGCGTCGCCCTCGTACATGGCGCCGATCTGCGGGACCGTGACGTGCGACTCGTCGATGACGAGGAGGAAGTCCTCGGGGAAGTAGTCGAGGAGCGTGTTGGGGGCGGAGCCGGGCTCGCGGTCGTCGAAGTGCATCGAGTAGTTCTCGATGCCGGAGCAGGAGCCGATCTGGCGCATCATCTCGATGTCGTACGTGGTGCGCATGCGCAGGCGCTGCGCCTCCAGCATCTTGCCCTGCTTCTCCAGCTCGGCGAGCCGGCTCTCCAGCTCGCGCTCGATGCCGTCGACCGCCTTCTCCATGCGCTCCGGTCCCGCCACGTAGTGGCTGGCGGGGAAGACGTACAGCTCGCGGTCCTCGCTGATGACCTCGCCGGTGAGGGGGTGGAGGGTGGAGAGCGCCTCGATCTCGTCACCGAACATCTCGATGCGGACGGCGAGCTCCTCGTAGACCGGGAAGATCTCGATGGTGTCGCCGCGCACCCGGAAGGTGCCCCGGGTGAACGCCAGGTCGTTGCGGGTGTACTGGATGTCGACGAAGCGGCGCAGCAGCTGGTCCCGGTCGATCTCCTCGCCGACCTTGAGCGGGACCATCCGGTCCACGTACTCCTGGGGCGTGCCGAGACCGTAGATGCAGGAGACGGAGGCGACCACGACGACGTCCCTGCGGGTCAGCAGCGAGTTCGTCGCGGAGTGGCGCAGCCGCTCGACCTCCTCGTTGATCGAGGAGTCCTTCTCGATGTAGGTGTCCGACTGCGGGACGTATGCCTCGGGCTGGTAGTAGTCGTAGTACGAGACGAAGTACTCCACCGCGTTGTTCGGCAGGAGCTCGCGGAACTCGTTGGCCAGCTGGGCGGCCAGCGTCTTGTTCGGCGCCATCACGAGCGTCGGGCGCTGCAGCTTCTCGATCATCCACGCGGTGGTCGCGGACTTTCCGGTGCCGGTCGCGCCGAGGAGGACGACGTCCTTCTCGCCCGCGCGGATGCGCCGGTCGAGCTCGGCGATCGCCGTGGGCTGGTCACCGCTGGGCTGGTAGGGACTGACGACCTCGAAGGGCGCCACCGTACGTTCGATCTGGGAAACGGGCCGCATGGGACCACCGTACGACCCCCCACTGACAGCCGGGCCGTCCCCGGCTCACCGGGCGCTCGGAAACCCCGCCCTCACCACTCCTGGGAGCGGTGCGCGCCCCGGCCGGCGGTCCGACCGGCACTCTTGCGGCCGCCCCGTGCGCCGCGCGCGCCGCGTCCGGGGGCCTGCCGGGCGGCCCAGTTCGTGGGCTCGCCGTAGGCGGGCGCACGGCGCTGGGCGGGCACGCCGGGGCGGTACGGGCCGTGGGCTGTGGGGCGCTGCCAGTCCGGGTCGCCCATCACGAGCAGCGGGTCGAACATGACGACCACGGCGGCGAGGAGCAGGAAGACCGCCGGGCCGATCAGCATCGGCAGGAGGAGCGAGGTGGCGGAGTCGCCCCCGACCGCGGCGCCGCCCCTGCCGTGCACATGGACGTTGACGGCCGCCATGGCCGTGTAGTGCATGCCGCTGACGGCGAGCCCCATCACCATGCTGGCGCCGACGCTGGCCATGAAGCCGCGGACCGAGACGGCCGCCCAGAGGGCGGTGGTGGCCGCGACGACGGCGATCACGACGGAGAGGGCCACGGTGAGGGTGTCGTAGTCGACGGTCCCCTGGAGCCTGAGGCCGGCCATGCCGAGGTAGTGCATGGTCGCGATGCCCAGACCGGTGATGGTGCCGCCGGTGACCAGGGTGAGGGCCGTGGCGCCGCGGTAGCCGACGATGAAGATGCCGATGCCCACCATCAGGATGGCGACGCCCAGGCTGGCGAAGGTGATCGGGCGGTCGTAGCTGATGGGCGCCTGGTCGACGGAGAAGCCGATCATCGCGATGAAGTGCATCGTCCAGATGCCGGTGCCTATCGACGTCGCGCCGAGGGCGAGCCAGCCCGCCTTGAAGGTGTCGCGGTGCCGCAGGGATCGCGTGGTGCAGCGCAGGCCCAGGGCGCCGCCGAGGCAGGCCATGAGAAAGGCGGCGACCGGTGTGACGAGGCCGTAGCTGAAACCGTCGACCGTGCCCTGCATGAGCGCCTGCCCTCCACTCCGTGGTGCCCCACGTCGTCCGAAATCAGTCGGTACCGCTGAGTAGTCCTACCGGGGCGAGATTATGGCGCGCCGACGGCCGCGCGACCACGAGGTCCGGGAATTGCCGCCGGCGAGACCGAGACGAGACCGGGCCGTGACAGTGGCGATGTCGGTCACGATGTCAGTGGCCGGTCGTACGGTGAGGGGCATGGACACCACGGTGGAATGGGCGGTCGTGCCGAGCGACATCGGCCCTCTGATGCTCGCGGCGACCGATCGCGGTCTGGTGAGCGTGGTCTTCCACGCCGACGAGGCGGTGCGGGAGGCGGCGGTCGGCCGGCTGGCGGGGCAGCTCGGCGCGGAGCCGGTGGAGAGCGCCTCGGGCAGGCTCGCCGAGCCGATACGGCAGCTCGCCGAGTACTTCGCGGGCGGGCGGCGCTCCTTCGAGCTGCCGCTCGACTGGACACTGACGACCGGCTTCAACCGCCAGGTGCTGCGCGAGCTGGCGGAGGGTGTGCCCTTCGGGGCGGTGGTCGGCTACGGGGACCTCGCGAAGCGGGTCGGGCAGCCGGGCGCCGCCCAGGCCGTGGGGGCGGCCATGGGCGCCAATCCGCTGCCCGTGGTCGTGCCGTGTCACCGGGTGGTGGAGAGCGACGGCGGCATCGGCGGCTTCGGGGGCGGCCTGGAGACCAAGCGGATCCTCCTCGCCCTGGAGGGAGTGCTGCCGCAGCCGCTGTTCTGAGAGCGCGGACGCCCCAGGGTGGGGCGGTGGGGGGGCTGGGCTGGTGGCGTGGGTTGTACGGGGCGTCCAGGCGGCGGGGTCGTGGCCGAGCGCACGCGCCGGGGGCGTTCTCAGGCGCGGGAGCGGCTGGCACACTCACGTCAGTGACCAACAGCCCCGATGCCCCTGACGCCCCCGACGACGCTCCTGGCGCACCCCGTACTCCCGTGGACGCGCTCGCGACGAAGACGGCCGACGCCGTCGGCGCGGCCGCCGCCGGCTCGGCCGACCCGGTCGAGGCCGGCCGGGTACCGGCGCTGCGGCGGCGTATACAGGCCGTCCTCATCGCGGGACAGATACTCGGCGGACTCGGCATAGCCACCGGTATCGCCCTCGCCGCCGTCCTGGCCAAGGAGGTCAGCGGTTCGGAGGCACTGTCGGGCCTCGCCTCGACCGCGTCGGTGGCCGGACCCGCGCTGCTCGCCATGCCGCTGGCCGCCCTGATGGGCGCGCGCGGGCGGCGGCCCGGGCTCGTCCTCGCCTATCTGATCGGGGCCCTGGGCGCCGGAGTCGTCGTCCTCGGGGCCGTCGTCGACAGCTTCCCGCTGCTCCTGGCCGGTCTGGTCGGCTTCGGCGCCGCGTCCTCCGCGAACCTCGCGGCCCGGTTCGCCGCCGCCGACCTGGCCGAGCCGGACCGCCGCGGCCGGGCCATCTCCACCGTCGTCTGGGCCACGACCATCGGTGCGGTCCTCGGGCCCAACATCGCCGCGCCCGCCGGTGAGAGCGTGGCCGGCCTGGGCATTCCGGCGGCGGCCGGCCCCTTCGTCTGGGCGGCCGGCGTCTTCCTCGTCGCCGCGCTCGTCGTGGCGCTGCTGCTGCGCCCCGACCCGCTGCTGACGGCCCGCGCCCTGGCGACGTCCGAGGAGGGCCAGGAGGCCGACGCCCGCTCGCTGCGGGCGGGGATCCGGGCCGTACGGCAGTCCGCCGGCGCCCGCCTCGCGCTGGTGACCGTGGCCGCCTCGCACACCGCCATGGTTTCGATCATGTCGATGACCCCGGTGGCACTGAGCCACCACGGCGCCGGGATCCAGCTGATCGGCCTCGTCATCAGCGGCCACATCGCCGGCATGTACGCCTTCTCGCCCGTCATGGGCTGGCTGTCGGACCGGCTCGGCCGGCTCTCCGTCATCGGGCTCGCGGTCGGGCTGCTCTCCGTGGCCGCGCTGCTGGCCGGCACGGCGGGGCCGAGCCACGGCCAGACCGCCGCGGGGCTCTTCGTCCTCGGCCTGGGCTGGTCGGCGGGCCTGGTGTCCGGCTCCGCGCTGCTCACCGACTCCGTACCGCAGGCCGCGCGGGCGGCGGTCCAGGGCCTGTCGGACTTCATCATGAACACGGCCGCCGGACTCGGCGGCCTGATGGCGGGGCTGATCGTGGCCGAGGCAGGCTACGGCTGGCTGAACCTGGTGGGCGCGTGCCTGCTGCTGCCGATGGCGGCGCTGGCAGTACGCGGCGTGGTGCGCCGCGCGGCCTGAGGAGCCGACGGGCTCAGGGGCTCACGGGCCCACGGCGCGCGCACCCGGGGCCATCGGATATCGGATATCGGATATCGGATATCGGATCCAAGATCCTGGATCCTGGATCCTGGATCCTGGATCTTGGATCCGATATCCGACCCGGGCCGCTCAGAGGCTGATGTGGTACGCCTTGCGCAGCGTCTCGTGGACCGTCCAGGTGGTCCGGTCGCCCTCGCGCAGTACGCACGCGTCGCCCGGGCCGATCTCGAGCGTGGCCCCGCCCTCGACGGCGACCGTCGCCTTCCCGCTGACGACGACGAAGAGTTCGTTGGCCTCCGTGTCGGTCACCACGCCGGGGGTGATCTGCCAGATGCCGCGCACCTGCTTGCCGTCGGCGGACTCCCAGAGGACCTTGCCGGTCACTTCGGGCGTGCCGGAGACGATCTGGGCGGGGTCGAGCGGCTCGGGCTCGAGCTCCGCGTCGGGGATGTGGACGGCGAAGGAGGGCTGGTCATGTGTCGTCATGGCCGGTGACTGTAGCGGGGTCTCGAGGGTGCTCCACGGCCGGGAGTGGCCGGAGGGAGCGCCTCCGATTCCCTCCTGACCAGGAGACATCGCCCGACCGCCGACGGGCGACGGAATCCGAAGGAGGCCCTGGGGCCGGCGCCCCGGGGGCCGAGCTGGGCGGCTGCGGCGGAAGAGGGACCCGCGCCCGCCGACGGGGTCCGCCGCGGCGGGGGCCGGCCACTGATTTCGTACGGAGTGCCGTACACGCCCAGTTGGCGTACCTCGGGTCGAAGTCGGCCGGTCCCGCGTCGTATAGGTGGCAGATGGACACCTCGGCCCCTCCTGGGGCGGAATCGCTCATACGCGTACGCCGGCGAGGGCGGCATCGCGGCGCCGCACCGCCGGAAACCGGGGGCGGCGGAGCAGGTTGCGGACGGATGTCCCCGCTGGTCACGTCTGGCGCCTTTGGTGCGCCCAATGTTGGTCGGGCGGAATCCGCCGAGCTCCCTGTCCAGGTTGGCGCGTGCGCGTCAAACTCCCTCGTGACCTCCTCCCCCCCTCCGACAGGAGAGCGTGATGCCCGCGATATCCGTCGCCCCCCGCACCGTCTCCCGTGCCACCTCCCGCACCCCCTCCCGCACCGTCTCCCGCACCGCCGCACTGACCGCCGCCGCACTCCTCTCGGCCGTCGCGGCCCTCGCGGCCGCCCCCGCGTCCCAGGCCGCCACCGGACCGGCCGCCACCGGACCCGGCGCCTCCGAGCCGCAGGCGCCCGGCGCCTCCTACAAGGCCGCGCACGACACCCTCGGCCCGCAGCGCCTCACCCCCGCCCAGAAGAGACTGAGCGCCGCGAAGGAGGCCGAGGCGACCAGAGGCCTCGACGGCGTCCGCACCCGAGCCGCGCTCGCGGGCTACAAGCTCTCCGGCGGGCTGCACCAGTCGCAGAAGACCTCGTACTGGTGCGGGCCCGCCACCCTCGTGATCACCCAGTCCGCGCGCGACGGGGTCGCCGGCCGTTCGCAGCAGGACGCGGCGACGCTCCTCAGGACCAACAGCAGCGGAACGGCCTGGTACGGCGTCAACATCAACGTGCCCAACCCGACCGGCTATCCGATGGCCGACGCCCTGAACAGCCGCCTGCCCGGTGCCGGTTACGTGCCCCGGGCGTTGCCGTACACCCCGACCGCCACCGACAAGGCCAACTTCAAGCAGCACATCACCCACAACACCGACAACGACTACGCGATCGCGGGCAACGCCTGGGAGGTGCCCGGCGGCCCCCACCTGGTCGGCCACCCGAATGTCGAGATATTCCACTGGGTCGCGATCGACGGCTACAACACGGACACCGCCGCCGACCAGGTCAACTACCTCGACCCGGTGGGCGGGGTGAGCACGAGCGTGATCTCGTGGGCGGGCTCCGTCCCCAAGTCGGCGCACATCTCGTCCGACACCATCACCACCATCATGGGTGGCCGTGGCTACGTCTGGTAGGACACACCGGCCGCCGCGCGCACCGTCGTCCGCCGGGGCCCGCGGTCTCGCCCTGCTGCTGACGGGCATCCTGTTCGCGGGATGCTCGTCGGCGCGGTCGGGCCCCGAGCCCACGCCGGACCGGCCCAGCGAACCGGCCCCCCGGCCGAGCGCCCTGGCGGTCGCGTGCGAGGTCGGGCTCCCGGCCGACTGGCGCTCCGCACTGGACGCGGGCGAGCTGCGGACCCCGGCCGGGCAGCGGGCGGTGCTGACCGACACCGGTCCTGGCTGGACAGTCGTCCAGCTCACCGGCGGCGACGGCCGCCGTGCCGCCCTGGTCCGCGCGGGCGGCGCGCCCCGCACCCTGCTCGACCTCGCCGACCCCGTCGAGCACCAACTGCTCGCGGCCGACTTCGACGGTCGCCGGTGGGCCGCCTTCGCCGTCCTGGAAGGACGGACCCTGGACAGCCCGTGGAGCCTGTACGTCTTCGACGCCGAGACCGGCTCGTCCCGCAGGATCGCCCGGGCCGACCGGCCGGGTCCCCTCCCCCAGCCCGTCGTCCGCGACGGCACCGTCCACTGGGCGCAGGGCGTCGGCGGCGGGAAGGCCACGGTGTACGCGGCGCCGGCGGCCGGCGGCGCCCCTCGAGCGCTGCGGACGGGCGTGATGGACACGCCGTTCGCCGCGGGCGGGCTGCTCGTGTGGCGCGAATCGGCGGGTTCCGGCACCCGGCTCGCCGCGGTCTCCCTCGCCGACGGCCGCCCCGCCGCGCTGCCGGCCCCGCTGGCCGCGCTCCGTGACATCAGGTCCGTCGCCTCCGACGGCGGCAAGGGCGGGGGCGGCACCTGGGCCTGGGTGGAGGGCGAGTCCGCGCCCCGGCTGATGGTGTGGCGCACGGGCGACGCGCGGGCGACGGCGGTCGTGACCGCCTCCCCGGCCGTCGACGGCATGGACCAGGTGCGGATCAGCGGCCGTCTGGTCACCTGGCGCACGCCCGAGACCGCGTACGCCCTGGACCTGGGCTCGGGCTCGTACGCGCGGATCACCCCGGCGTACGGCTACGCACAGGCCAGGGACGGCGCCTTGGCGGTCGCGTACAGCGTGGGAAACGCCAAGAGCGCCGACTCGCGCCCGGTCATCCAGATCGTCGACGCGGTCCGGTTGCCGGGGCTGCCGCGCTGTGGCTGAAGCACGCCACCGAGGTTTGAGGGGCGCGTGGTCGGCCAGGAATGGGACATGTCCACACAGGTGTCCGAAGAGGTGCGGGAGGCGCTCCACCAGGGCCGGCCCGTCGTCGCCCTTGAGTCCACGATCATCGCCCACGGCCTGCCGCGCCCGCGCAATCTGACGGTGGCCCGGGAGTTGGAGGAGCTGGTACGGAGCGAGGGCGCGGTGCCCGCGACGATCGCGGTGATCGACGGGGTGGCCCATGTCGGCCTCGACGAGGCCGGGTTGACGCGGGTCGCCGAGGACCCGACGGTCCGGAAGCTGGGCCACCGCGACCTCGCGCCCGCTCTCGCGACCGGGGCGACCGGAGCGACGACCGTCTCCGCGACCGCGTGGCTGGCGGACGCGGCGGGCATCCGGGTCTTCGCGACCGGCGGACTGGGCGGGGTGCACCGGGAGTGGACCGAGACACAGGACGAGTCGGCCGATCTGCGGCTGCTCTCCCGGGTCGGGATCACGGTGGTGTGCGCGGGCGTGAAGTCGATCCTCGACGTCCCCGCGACGCTGCAACGCCTGGAGACCCTGGGCGTGACGGTGACCGGGTACGGGACGGAGCACTTCCCCGGGTTCTATCTGGCCTCCTCCGGGGAGCCGGTCGACTGGACGCTCCGGACCCCCGAGGAGGTGGCGGGCGTGATGCGGGCGAAGGACGGCCTGGGCGGGCCGCACGCGGCGCTGGTCGTCGCCAACCCGGTCCCGGTGGCCGAGCAGTTGGATCCCGCGCTGCACGACCGGGTCCTCGCGCAGGGCCTCGCGGCGGCGAAGGACAAGGGGATCGGAGGCCAGGCCGTGACCCCGTTCCTGCTGGAGTATCTGATGGTGCACACCGAAGGGGCGTCCCTGGAGGCGAACCTGGCGGCGGTGCGCGGCAATGTGCGGCTCGGGGCCCGGATCGCCGCCGCGTACGCGGGCGTCGGCGCATGAGCGGTCTCCTGGTCGTCGGTGACGTGGTCACGGACATCGTGGCCCGGCACCGGACGCCCCTCGCTCCGGCGACCGACACGGGCGCCGAGATCCGGCGGCTACCGGGCGGGGCGGGGGCCAACGCCGCCTGCTGGGCGGCGCGTTCGGGCTGCCCTTCGGTGACCCTGCTCGGCCGGGTCGGCACGGACGAGGCCGTGTGGCACGACGGGCAGCTGCGCCGGGCGGGCGTGCGGCCGCTGCTCGTCCCGGACTGCTCGGCCGGTACGGCGACGGTGATATCCCTGGTCGACGCCGACGCCGAGCGGACGTTCCTGACCGACAGCGGCGCGGCGCTGCGCCTCTCCCCCGCCGACTGGTCCGACGCCTTCCTCGACGGCATGGCCCGCCTCCATCTGTCGGGGTACCTCTTCTTCGCCGAGTCGAGCCGTGCCGCCGCGCTGCGGGCGATGCGCGGGGCGCGGGAGGCGGGCATCCCGGTGAGCGTGGACCCGGCCTCGGCGGGGTTCCTGAAGCAGTGGGGCGCGGAGAGGTTCCTCGCGGCGGCGCACGGGGTGGAGGCGCTGTTCCCGAACGCCGACGAGGCCCTGCTGCTCACGGGGTGCGCCGATCCCACCGAGGCCGCGCGGACCCTGAGCCGTACGTTCCCGCTCGTCGCCGTCACCCTCGGCGCCGGTGGGGCGCTGGTCGCCGAAGCGGGCACGGTGACCGGACACCTTCCGGCCCCGGACGTGACGCCGGTGGACTCCACGGGCGCGGGCGACGCGTTCGCCGGGGCGTTCCTCGCGGCCCTGCTGGCGGGCGCGGCGCCCCTGGAGGCGGCCGAGGCGGGCTGCCTGGCGGGCGGGGAGGCCGTGACGATGGTGGGCGGGCGCCCACCGTCGACGGGACCCTAGGGCCTCTCGTTCGGATCATGCCGGGCTCGCGCCGGGCGGGGCGGAGCTAGCCGGGGAGGCCCGTCCAGGCGGGGTGGCGCGGGTCGTCGGTGCGGACGACCACGTCCGCGGCCTCGGACGGGCCGACCTCGTTCTCGTACCGCTCGAAGGCGGGCAGGGTCCATGTCTCCTCGGTGCGGCGCGCGAGGGCACCGGGCGAGAGCCGCAGATGCGCGGTCGTGTCGAACGGGAACCAGTGCCCGAGCAGGAACGGCCCGTGCACCACGAGGACGCCGCCCGGCGCCAGTTCGGTGTAGGGGCTGCGGGTGGCACGGTCGGTGGCGGGATCCCACAGGTCGGGCAGGACGCGCCCGCTGCCGCCCGCCTCCAGCGGTCCGAACACCTCGCGCCACAACGCCCCGGTGTCGAACCAGCCGCTGTAGTACGAGTCGGGGTCCTGCTTCCCGTACTCGTAGCGGAGCGACGCGGGCCGCAGGAACCCTGTGGCCCCGACGACGAGCACGGACCGGCCGCGCAGCCGCAGCGCCCCGGCGATCCGCTCCGCGGTCTCCGCGGTCGGTGCGGCGGGCGCCCCGTCGACGCCGACCTTCAGCCAGGCGCTCCCGTCACCGGGCGTCGCGCCGTCGATGTGCGCGGCCAGGGCCTCGGAGAGGCGCTCCCAGGTGATCGCTTCGAATCGCACGGGCTTGACCTTGTCCTTGGCGTCAGGGTTCGAGCATCGAGTCTATGAACAGCGCAGAGCCGCAGAGGATCATTCTCGTCACCGGAGCCGGCACCGGCATCGGCCGGGCCACCGCCCGGGCGTTCGCCGCCGCCGGCGACACCGTCGTCGCCGTCGGCCGCAGACCGGGACCGCTGGCGGAGACCGCCGGGGGCCACCCGGGGATCCGACCGCTCATCGCCGACATCACGGCCGAGGGTGCGGCGGAGGAGATCGTACGGTCGGCGCTCGCCGCGCACGGACGCCTTGACGTCCTCGTCAACAACGCGGGCATCGCCACCGGAGGGCCCCTGGGAACGCTCGACCGGTCGGTCATCGGCCCCCTCGTCGAGACCAATCTGGTCGCTCCGATCCTGCTGACCCAGGCCGCCGTGCCCGCGCTCGAGGCGGCCGGCGGTGTGATCGTCAACGTCACGACGACGGTCGGTCAGCGCGGCTGGCCGAACAACTCGGTCTACCCGGCGACCAAGAGCGCCCTGGAGACGCTCACCCGCTGCTGGGCCGTGGAGCTCGCCCCGCGCGGCGTCCGTGTGGTCGCCGTCGCGCCCGGCGCGATCGAGACGCCGATCGCCGATCACCTGGGGCTGACCTCCGAGCAGCGCGCGGCGATCAGGACATGGCAGATCGCCCACACGCCGCTCGGGCGGCTGGGGCTGCCGGAGGAGGTGGCCTGGGCGATCACCCGACTGGCCGCTCCCGAGGCCGGGTTCCTCACGGGGACGGTCCTGCCCGTGGACGGGGGAGCGCTGGTCGCGTGATACGACTGCGCGAGGAGGTGGGTCCTTGCGCATCGGTGAACTGGCCCGGAGAACGGGCGTGACGGCCCGGGCCCTGCGTCACTACGAGAAGACCGGTCTGATCACGTCGGTCCGCGAGCCGAACGGATACCGGATCTACGACTCCACCGCGACGGCCCGCGTGGCCAATATCCGGTATCTCCTGGACGCGGGGCTGACCTTGGAGGACGTGGCCGCGTTCCGTGCGTGCCTCGACGGCGACATGCGGGCCACGCCGCCGTCCGCGCGCGGGCTCGACATCGCCCGCGAGCGGCTGGCCGTCCTGGAGGCCCGGATCGCCGCGCAGACCGCCGCCCGCGACCGGCTGGCCGCCGCCCTGGCCACCACGCGCGGCTGAAGGCGCCCTAGGGGCGGCGGTGCGCGCAGTCCGGCGCGTCCGCTTCTATCGCGAGCGGGGCGCCCTGGGGCAGCAGGCAGGTCATGTAGAGCACGACGGGTTCCGTGCCGAAGTTGTGTCCGACGTGCCGGTTCCTGCGGCCCGCGGGTTCGACGAACGCCTCGCCCGCGGACATGGTCTCGACCGAGCAGTCGTGCAGGACGCGGGTGAGCGTGCCCGACTGGACGACGGCGATGATCTGGCCGGGGTGGTGGTGCCAGCCGGTGGACTCGCCCGGGGCGAGCGTGACGGTGCGGAAGACGACGTCCGTCCGGCCCTTGGGCGGCTTGATCCGGAGCGTCCCGCCGGAGGTGCCCTGGGCGAGCGTGCCACGGGCCTCCCGCGTGACCGCACGCCGGCCCACGAGGGTCTCGCCGGGCCGTGGCTGCGCTCCGCCCCGTTCGATCCAGACGTCGGTCCCCATGGAGCAGCCCTCCCGCTTCCCCGCGGCCTCTCGGTTCAGGCCGCAAAACAGCCCCACGCTACTCCGTAAGGGGGATGAGCTGGACGGGGATTGACGATCAGTTCACCGACGCGGGCAGCAGTCGCGCCCGCAGTTCACCGGCAAGGTCGCCGTCGCCGGACACCTCGGCCCGGCCGTCCCGCACCGCCCGGGCGAGCGTCGTCCCCCCGGCCGCCAGGGCCCGGCAGGTCGCGGCGTCGGTCCGCAGCAGCACGTCGGCGGGTTCGGCCGGCGGACCGTCCCCGTAGGCGGGCGGCCCGCCGCCCCCGACCCGTACATGGAACGCGCCCTCGTCCAGGGTCACCTGGACGACCCCCTCGACCAGCCCCTCCAGGGCGCCGATCAGCGGGACGGCGAACCAGTGGGCGCGCACCGCGTCGGTCGGCCGGGGCTCCTCCAGAGCCGGGGCGCCCCACTCCGCCAGGGCCCGCAGGACGGTGAGCAGTTCGCGTCCGCGCGCGGTGAGCTCGTACACGTACGCGGAGACGGGCGCGGGCAGCCGGCGGCGGGTGACGAGTTCGGCGCCCTCCATGTCCTTGAGGCGGCCGGCGAGCATGTCCGTGCTGACACCGGGGAGGTCGGCGTGCAGGTCCGTGTAACGGCGGGGTCCCGCGAGGAGTTCACGGACGATCAGCAGTGTCCAGCGGTCGCCCACGACGTCGAGGGCACGGGCGGCGGCGCAGTACTGGTCATAGCTTCGACGACGTGGCATGCGACGCAGTCTAGACAAGTTGTTGGACTTTCCAAGCTCGAACTTGGTAAAACCAAGCAGCACCACAACGTCTGGGGAGGTCGTCGCATGGAGTTCCGGCAGTCGAGCAAGCTGAGCGAGGTCTGCTACGAGATCCGGGGCCCGGTCATCGAGCACGCCAACGCCCTGGAGGAGGCGGGCCACAGTGTCCTGCGCCTCAACACCGGAAACCCCGCCCTCTTCGGGTTCGAGGCGCCCGAGGAGATCGTCCAGGACATGATCCGGATGCTCCCCAAGGCCCACGGCTACACGGACTCCCGCGGCATCCTGTCGGCCCGGCGCGCGGTCGCCCAGCGCTACCAGGCGATGGGCCTTCCGGAGGTCGGCGTCGACGACGTGTTCCTCGGCAACGGCGTGTCCGAGCTGGTCTCCATGGCCGTCCAGGCGCTCCTGGAGGACGGCGACGAGGTGCTGATCCCCGCCCCCGACTTCCCCCTGTGGACGGCGGTGACCACCCTCTCGGGCGGCAAGGCCGTGCACTACCTCTGCGACGAGTCGGCCGACTGGTACCCGGACCTCGACGACATGGCCGCGAAGATCACCGACCGCACCCGCGCCGTCGTGATCATCAACCCCAACAACCCCACGGGCGC
Source organism: Streptomyces sp. NPDC014870 (assembly GCF_043081505.1). NCBI lineage: Bacteria > Bacillati > Actinomycetota > Actinomycetes > Kitasatosporales > Streptomycetaceae > Streptomyces > Streptomyces sp. NPDC014870. The sequence continues at coordinate 484,963 of NZ_JBIBWQ010000004.1, read as the reverse complement.
CGTGTACCCGCGCGAGATCGTCGAGGGCATCCTCGACCTCGCCCGCCGCCACGGCCTGATGGTCTTCGCCGACGAGATCTACGACCAGATCGTCTACGACGAGGCCGTGCACTACCCGGCCGCCTCCCTCGCCCCCGATCTCGTCGTGCTCACCTTCGGCGGCCTCTCCAAGACCTACCGGGTCGCGGGCTTCCGCTCGGGATGGCTGGTCGTCACCGGACCGCAGCAGCACGCCAAGAGCTATCTGGAGGGCCTGACGATGCTGGCCTCCATGCGGCTCTGCCCGAACGCCCCGGCCCAGTACGCCATTCAGGCCGCGCTCGGCGGCCGGCAGTCGATCCACGAGCTCACCGCCCCGGGCGGCAGGCTCCACGAGCAGCGCGACAGGGCCTGGGAGAAGCTCAACGAGATCCCCGGGGTCTCCTGCGTGAAGCCGAAGGGCGCGCTGTACGCCTTCCCCCGCCTCGACCCCAAGGTCCACAAGATCCACGACGACGAGAAGTTCGTCCTCGACCTGCTGCTGCGCGAGAAGATCCAGGTGGTGCAGGGTACCGGCTTCAACTGGCCCCGCCCGGACCACTTCCGCATCCTCACCCTGCCGTACGCCGACGATCTCGACGCCGCGATCAGCCGCATCGGCCGCTTCCTCAGCGGCTACCGGCAGTAGACGGGGAGACCGGGAGACGGCCCGGGAAAAGGAGCGGGTCCGAGGGCGTAGCCGGCCCCCGGACCCTGATGGATGCCGCTCCCATCACACGCCGGCACACTTGAGAACCCGGGTCAGTCGTCATTGCGTCGCGTCCTGCCATTGGACCACCGCCGATCGAGCTCGGCGGACCAGATTCGAACTGGCATTTCGACGCACCAGGGCCCGGGCCCGGTCGATCCGGCGATGAGCGGCGCATACTGAATCTGGAGCAATAGTCTGAGTTTGAACGCGACCCTCGTCAGAAGGGCCGCGCATTCACGACAAGCCTCAGCTTCAGCTTTGCGCTCCTCGCGCACCCCGACCGTGTTCTGTGGCCGGGGAGTTCATGGGTCTTCCCGCTACCCGAAGAGGTAGCCGAAGACGGCGTCACCGACCCGCTGGTCGATGACCTCGGCGCTGTTCGCCTCCTCACGGGCGTACTTCACCGCCTGCTGGAGCTTCTCCACCCGCTCCAGGAGATCGTTCACCCGCCGGACCGGCAGGGCGCCGGAGAACTTCACGGTCGTCCAGTAACCGACCGGCACGTCCTCGTAGTACACCTCGACCTGCGCCGGGTGCTTGTCCGTCGCCTCCGCCTTGACGTGGTTGCGCGGCACCTTCTTCGTCCGCACCGTCCGGACGACCTCGGTCTTCCACGCGTCGGTCGACGGGTCCTGCGTCCACGACTCGGCCGCGTCGAGGACGGGCAGTTTGCGGACGAAGGTGTGAAGGTCCGTCAGCTGCTTCTCCAGGAACAGGAGGTACGCGACGGGGACCTGGCCCACCAGCACCCGCCCGTCGACCGTGATGTCGGCGCGCGCGTCGCAGTTGGCCCAGTCCTTGGTGGCGGTCACATCGAACAGCCGCGTCAACGCCCGCGCGGTGTCGCGCAGCACGTCCTCGGCCTTCACCTGCACCAGCGTCGACTCGGGCGGCAACTGCTCGCCCTCCTCGTCCTTGGGCTGGTACGTACGGGAGATGCCGGCGAGCAACGCGGGCTTCTGCAGCCCGTGGTGTGCCGCCGTCAGGTCCTGCTGCGCCCGGGACTTGACGCCCTTCTCCACTGCGATGATCTGATTGAGTTTCGTTGCCACGCGACAGACCCTAGAGGGTGAAGTGGCGTGGGTTCGAACGATTATTGGGTGTCGGCCGCGGGCCCGACGTGAGTGTGCCGAGGAGCAACCGGTCATGGAAACGGCCCTGATCGCCGTGGCGGGCACCCTCTTGGGGGTGATCGCCACCCACTGGTTCCAGAGCCGCGCGGACGCCCGCACGGCGTCGCTCGCCCGGGACGAGCAGCTGCGCCAGGAGCGGATCTCGGCGTACAGCGCGTTCGCGGGCGCGGTCGTCGACTACCGGCGCAGCCAGAACGACCGCTGGTTCCGGGCCGCTCAGGACCCGGACTCGGAGCGGGCGGAGGATTCGCGCTATGCCTCGTACCACCAGCGCACCGCCACCCGGCAGGCGCTCTTCCGTGTCCAGCTGGTCTGCGACGATCCGGCCACCCGTGAACTCGCCGAGTCCGCCTTCGAGCTGACCAACTGCATGCACGAGGCGCCCGACGAGGAGGACCGCGCGCGGCGCTCCCGGGACGCGAAAGAGGCACTCGACCGGTTCATCACCGCGGCCGCGCCGGGCGTGCGCTGAAGCCGGGGACAGGACTGAGGAGGCCGTGATGGACCTGGTCGCACCCGTCGTCGTCGAACCGCTCAAGCGCCGCCGCTGCTCGGAGTGTCTCCAGGGGCCGCTGGAGCGGATGATCGTGGAGTTCAACGCTCCGGTCTGCCTGGACTGCGCCGACCTGGGCCATCTCGTCTTCCTGCGCCGCGGGAACACCGCCCTCACCCGCAGGGCCCGGGAGGGCAGCACGCTGTGGGCGGTGGTCGTCCGGCACAACCGGCGCCGTACCCGGTACGAACGTCAAGGCCTCCTCGTCGAGGAGGACGCGCTCGCCCGGGCCGAGGCCGCCTGTCTCGCGGACGCGGAGGCGCGGTCCCGGCGCCGGGTGCGGGACGCGGCCCGCCGCGCGGAGCGGGACGCGGAGGTCACGGCGGCCCTGGAGGCGGAGATCCTGCGGCTCTTCCCCCGCTGCCCGGGGGTCCGGGCAGCGGAGATCGCGGCCCACGCCTCCAGCAAGGGCAGCGGCCGGGTGGGGCGTACGGCGGCGGGGCGGGCGCTCGACCGGGGTGCGGTCACGGCCGCGGTGCGGGCCGCCGTACGGCATGTCGACACCGAGTACGACACGCTACTCATGCGCGGGGTTCCCCGGCACCAGGCCCGGACGAGCGTCGCATCCGCCATCGAGGCGGTGCTCCGGACCTGGCGACCCGGGTGAGGACCGGGAGGAACCGCGCGGGGGGCCTCAGACCTGCGCGCCCGTGCGACGCGAGCGGCGGTAGAGGAGCGCGCCACCGAGCAGCATCGCGGCGGCGGCCGGGGCGCCGTAGCCGACGAGGTCCGAGCCGGTGCTCGCGAGCTCGACGGAGTCGCCCTGCGGGCCGGGCGCGGGGGCCGGGATCTCGGCCTCGTCGTCGACCGGGGCGGGCAGCGGCTTCGGCTGCTCCTTCACCGGCGGCTTGGGCTCCTCGACGGGGGCCTCGGGCTCGCCAGGACCGTTGACGGCGGTGTTGCCGATGGCCGGGTTGCCGACGCCGACGACGTTGACCGAGTTGCCGCTCACGTTGACCGGGAGGTCGATCGGCAGCTGGAGGCCGTTGCCGGAGAGCACACCGGGCGAGCCCTTGGCGATGCCCTCGGCGGTGGCGCCGCCGCCGTTGGACGAACCGCCTCCGTGGGAGCCGCCCTCGTGGGAGCCGCCGCCGGCGTGGCCGCCGCTGCGCGGGGTGCCGGGCTGGTCCTTGTGGTGCCGGCCGCCGCCGTCCGCGTCCGAGCCGTACCCCTGGGACGGGCTCGTGTTGGCGCAGCGGTTGCCCGCGGCCGGGTTGAGCAGTCCGACGACGTTGACGGTGTTCCCGCAGACGTTGACCGGGACGTGCACCGGCAGCTGAATGGTGTTGCCGGAGCCGACGCCCGGGGAACCGACCGCGGCGCCCTGTGCACCGGAGTCGGCGTGCGCGGCGCCCGCCGAGAGCGCGAGTGCGCCACCCGTGACCATCAATGTGGCCAGACCACTTCGGCGAATCTGCCTCATGGCTTCCTGCCTTCTGGAGGTATTCACGGGCATTCGCCCGTACCGCAATTAACGCGATGCTGGCGAGGCTGGATCAGGCCGCTGGCGCGTTTCACTCCATCGAGTGGGATTGGCCTCGAACGGACGGGGCAACCCCTGCCGTTCGAGCGATGAGCGCACCGGCGGCGGCGGGCGGTCAGCGACCGAGCAGGTCCGTGAGGGCTCCGACGGGATCGGCGTCCGGGGTGCCGCGCGGCCACCAGTCCTCGCGGTCGGCGTCCGACTCGTAGCCGTACCAGAGTCCGTCGCGACCGAAGCGGAGTTGGAGGGAGCGGGTCGACAGGTGGTTGCGCCAGGGGCGGAAGGCCGGGAAGTCGGCGGCGAGCAGGGCCGGGCGGGCCCGGTCGAAGGGCCCCGCGGGCGGGTCCCAGGGCTCTTCGAGGACCGCGAGTCCGGCCAGTCCGCCCTGACGCCAGGCGGCGACGGCGCGCGCCAGGTCGGTGGGGGTGCGGTCGAGGGCGTGCGCGAGGTCGCGATAGAGGGCGCGGGTGGAGGCGGTGAGCCCGGAGCCCGGATGGGCGGCGGCCAGCCGGACGGCGTCCTGCCAGGGGGTGAGCGCGGCGACGGGGTCGTGGCCGGTGGCCAGGAAGGCATGGGCGCGGGCGGCGGCTTCCGTTGCGAGCAGGTCGAGCGCGAGCGGGTCTGGGGCGTACGGGTCGGGCGGGTAGACGGGCGGCCGGCCGGGCTGGGCGGGCACGGGGAACGGTGGCGGCAGCGCCGGCAGGACGTGACCCGTCAGTGGCGCGAGGGCGGTGCGGGCCGGGACGGTCGCCATCGGCGGTGCGGTCGCGCTCTTCTCCGCCGCCGAACGGGCCGCGTTGCGGTGGGTGAGGGCGGCGAGGATCTCCTGCTCGCCGCGGCCCCGCATCAGGAAGAGGACGAAGGGGTCCTCGTCCAGGAGCCGGGCGGACTGGTAGCAGAGGGCGGCGGCGTGCTTGCAGGGGAAGCCGTCGTCCGGGCAGGAGCAGTCGGGGATGAGGTCGCCGGGCGCCGGCAGCAGACCCGCGACGGCCTCCAGGGCGTGCGGGACGTCCTTGTCGAGCAGGGCGGCGATGTGGTCCGGGCGGGCGGCGACCTCGTCCAGGAACCGCTCCCAGCCGTGGTCGCCGAGCGTCCGGAGCCGGATCTCGGTGCGGTACGGCCGGGGGCGGCTGCCGTGGACGTACGCAACGACCCGGCCGGGCGTGACCGTGATCGCGTCGACGTGTCCCCGCCCCGCGTACGCCCTGCCGCGGGCGAGGCGCGCCGGGTCGAGGGCGGTGTCCTCCAGTGCGTCCACCCAGGCGTTTCCCCACCAGGTGGCGGCGAACCGGCCGTCGGGCGCCTCGCGCGGGGCGAGCGCGGGGAACGTGCGGCGCAGGTCGTCGTGGCGCGGGCCCCCGAACCGCCCGGCGCCGCGGCGCGGCGACGCTCCGGCTCGCGTCGAGGAGTCGGGTCGCGGTGAGGAGTCGGAGCGGCGGTTCATGACGGCCTCCTCAGCGACACCAGATCGGCCAGCTCGCGGTCGGTCAGTTCGGTCAGGGCCGCCTCTCCGGAGCCGAGCACGGCGTCGGCCAGGGCGCGCTTGGCCCGGAGCATCTCGGCGATGGTGTCCTCCACCGTGCCCTCGGCGATCAGCCGGTGGACCTGCACCGGCTGGGTCTGCCCGATCCGGTACGCACGGTCGGTGGCCTGCTCCTCGACGGCCGGGTTCCACCAGCGGTCGAAGTGGACGACATGTCCGGCCCTGGTGAGGTTGAGGCCGGTGCCCGCCGCCTTCAGCGACAGCAGGAAGACCGGCACGTCGCCGGACTGGAAGCGGTCGACCATGCGCTCCCGCTCGGCGACGGGCGTTCCGCCGTGGAGCAGTTGGGCGGGGATCGCCCGCGCGGCCAGGTGGTCGGCGAGCAGCCGGGCCATGGAGACGTACTGGGTGAAGACGAGCACGGAGCCGCCCTCGGCCAGGATCGTGTCCAGGAGCTCGTCGAGGAGGGCGAGCTTGCCGGAGCGGCCGGCGAGCCTGGCCGTACCGCCGCCCCCGGGCGTCTGCTCCTTGAGGTACTGCGCGGGGTGGTTGCAGATCTGCTTGAGCGAGGTGAGCAGCTTCATGACGAGCCCGCGACGGGCGATGCCCTCGGCGCCCTCGATCTGCGCCATGGTCTCCCGCACCACCGCCTCGTAGAGCGAGACCTGCTCGCGGGTGAGGGCCACGGGATGGTCGGACTCGGTCTTGGGCGGCAGTTCGGGGACGATACCGGGGTCGGACTTGCGGCGGCGCAGCAGGAAGGGCCTGACCAGACGGGCGAGCCGCTCGACCGCCTCCTCGTTCTCGATCTCCTCGCTGTTCTCGACGGCCCGCGCGTGACGGGAGCGGAAGGCCTTGAGCGGCCCGAGGAGTCCGGGGGTGGTCCAGTCGAGCAGGGCCCACAGCTCGGACAGGTTGTTCTCCACGGGCGTGCCGGTGAGGGCGACGCGGGCGGGCGTGGGGATGGTCCGCAGCGCCTTGGCGGTGGCGGAGAAGGGGTTCTTGACGTGCTGCGCCTCGTCGGCGACGACCATCCCCCACTCCTGTTCGGCCAGCTGGGGGGCGCTCGTGCGGAGCGTGCCGTAGGTGGTGAGGACGAAGCCGGCCGGGCCGGATTCCGGGGCGAGGCCGTCGAGGGAGCGGTCGGCGCCGTGGAAGCGGCGCACGGGCACGCCGGCGGCGAAGCGCTGGATCTCCCGCTGCCAGTTGCCCAGCAGGGAGGCGGGGCAGACGACGAGGGTGGGGGCGCGGCGGGCCCGGCGCAGATGGAGGGCGATGAGGGTGACGGTCTTGCCGAGCCCCATGTCGTCGGCGAGGCAGCCGCCGAGCCCGAGCGAGGTCATCAGATCGAGCCAGGCCAGCCCGCGCAGTTGGTAGTCGCGCAGGGTGGCGTCGAGGCCGGCGGGGGCCTCGGTCTCCTCGGGTCCGGCGACGAGCCGGTCGCGGAGCGTCGCGAGGGCTCCGACGGGCACGGCACGGACGGTCTCACCGTCGAGCTCGGCAGTGCCGCTGAGGGCGACCGCGAGGGCGTCGACGGGCTCCAGCAGGCCGAGTTCGCGTTTGCGTGCCTTGCGGACCAGGTCGGGGTCGACGACCACCCACTGGTCGCGCAGCCGCACGATGGGCCGGTGGGACTCGGCGAGCGCGTCCATCTCCCGCTCGGTGAGCGGGTCGCCGTCGAGCGCCAACTGCCAGTTGAAGCGGAGCAGTTCCTCGCTGTCGAAGAACGCGGTGCCGTCGGTGGCGGAGCCGGGGGCGGTCATGGGCGGCCGGACGACGGCGGAGGCGCTGAGCGAGCGGGCCAGTTCACGGGGCCAGTGCACGGCCACCCCGGCGTCGGCGAGACGGACGGCGGCGGGGCCGAGCAGCTCGTACAGCTCGTCCTCGGTGACGGCGAGGACATCGGGGACGTCGCGCTCCAGGAGCCTGCCGAGCGGCGGCCAGACGCGGGCCGCGCGACGCAGCGCCAGGACGGCGTCGATCCGGGCGCGCGGCCCGAAGAGCTCGTCGCCCTCGCCCGCCCAGAGGGCGGCGGCGTCGATGACGAGGGTGGGGTCGGCCAGGCTGTGGACCTGGAGCAGGGCCGCGGCGGCCTGCCGCTCGTCACCGCCCTCCTCGGCGATGTCGAAGAGCTCGTACCCGGAGAGGTCGAGGCGCAGCGAGACCCGCACCCCGGCGTCCATGCCGGCGGCGGCCTCGGCGGCCCAGGCACGCGCGCGGGGCAGGTGCTGGGCGGCGCGCGCGGCGAACGGCGCCCCGGCGGCGTGGGCGGCGGCGGGTGTCCGGGGCAGGGTGTCGGCGACCGCGTCGAGGAAGGCGCGCACGAGCGCCTCCGGGTCGGGCAGCTGGAGCGGGCTGCGGCCGGGCACGGGCACCGCGTGGGCTTCGGGGGGCATGGCGGCGGCGACGGCCCGCAGGTGCGCGATGTCGTCGGCGTCCAGCGGCCCCGCCCGCCAGGCGTCGAGGTCGTCGGCCGTGAGCCCCGGCAGCAGCCTGCCCCTCGCGGCGAGGTGCAGGGCGTGCAGGGCTGCGGCGCCCCAGCAGGCCGCGGCGGGGTGGGCGCCCGGCCGGTGGCGGGCGGCGACGAGCTCCGGGAGTGCCTCGGCGACCCCGAGGGTCACGGCGGGGACCGTGCGGCTGCGGACCCCGGCCCCGTGGCGCCGTACGACGGTGAGCTCGGTCGGTTCGGCGCCCGCGACGACGGGAAGCGGACCGCCGTCCGGGGACCAGAAGGCGACCCGGCCCTCCCTGGGCAGCGCGGCCGGGAGGAAGACGGCAGCGCAGGTCTGCGCGCTGTGCTGGGCCACGGTCCTGCTCACCTCCCGTTCCTCGACGGATTCCGACTGGATCTCCGACCTTACGGGTGGGGTCTGACAACGGGCTCGCGCGCCGCTTCGCCCGGGCGGCCCAGCAGCGGATGACAGCCCGGGCGGCAGGCGGGAGGGTGACGGGGACAGGGCTTCTGCCGCCTTCGCCCGACAGACGAGGATCCGCCATGTCCGTACACCGGCGTCTCGGCACCGCCGCCGGGGCCGCGCTCCTGACGCTCGCCGTCGCGGGCTGTTCCGGCCTCGGCCGCACCGCGGTGGGCCCCGTCATCTACGAGACCCAGCGCGAGGTCGTGATCTCCGTGACGAGCCCTTCGGTGAAGGGCTGTCACCGCCTGGCGCCGTCCGGCGTGACGGCGATCGAGAACCAGACGCTCATCGACATCAAGGCGTACACCAACCGCACGTGCCAGGGCGACTACATCTACATCCCCACCGTCACGAGCAACAGGATCGCCCCGGACACCCTCCCCTGGCGCAGCTACAGCTTCGTCCACTAGCCACGTCACCGGTGCCCGTTCTCAGCGGAGTGTGGGGCGGGCCCTCACCCAGGTGCCGTCGTCCGTCAGGTACGCGTCCACGGCAAGCCCCGCCTCGCCCAGATGCCGTTCGAAGTCCTCCCTACTCAGGGGCCGTGAGCGGAAGGTCTGGGTCCAGCGGAGATCCGGGAAGACGTACTCGGCGACGACCGAGTTGACGCCGTCGCCGACCGGGTCCGCCGAGAGGATCCGTACCGTGCAGCCGCTCGGGTCCCGCCGTTCGCGCGGCACGTCGAGGTGCCAGCTCTCCCCCTCGCGCTGGATCAGGACGCAGCCGTCGTCCCGCACGTGGTCTCTGCAGGTCTCCAGGAGTGCCTGGCGCTCGCTGTGTTCGGCCGTGTGCACCAGGTACGAGGCGAGCATCACCACGTCGAACCGCCGCTCCAGGTCCAGCGATTCGATCGGGCTGCGCACCGTCTCGGCGCCCGGCACTCGCTCCCGTACCGCTTCGAGCATCTCCTCCGACTCGTCCACCGCCGTCACGGCGAAGCCGCGCTCGACCAGAGGCCCCGTCACCCGACCCGCGCCGCAGCCCAGTTCGAGCAGCGAGGCGCCCGCAGGCACGGCCGACGCGATCACATCGGGCTCGGTCCCGACGCCCAGCCGCCGATACACATCGACGGCGCAGCCGTCCGGGGTGATGGCTCCGGGCCCTGTCCCTTGGTGTCCCTCACGCATCCGTACGCTCATGCCCCGGAGAACGAAGGGGCACAGGGAGCCGTTCCTTCCGGCACCTGTTCGGGCCGGACACCCCTCGTTCGAGTGATGTTCGCACGGGCGCGCCGGGGGTAGACCTCCTGTAGGAGATGCGACCGCCATGCGTACGGGCAGTGAGCCGGCGACCGCGCGCAGTGCGCTGCGGATGCGGTTCTGGCTGAGTCTGTGGGGTCTGCTCTGGGCCGCCTTCGGCACGACGGTGTTCGCCCTGGTCGGCAGGCCCGGGTGGGCGGCGGCCTGTGGCGTGCTGTTCCTGGTGGCGGCCGTCGACATGTCGATCGTGCTGCACCATCTGCGCCAGGGGCCGCATTGGCAGCCCGGCCGGGACATCCCGCCCTACGAACCCGACCACGGCGGCACGGGCCGCCGCTGAGACGCGGGCAGCGACCTCGCCGTCAGTCCTCCGCGCCGAAGCGAGCCGCCTGGAGGTACTCGGGCCTGGGGTCGAGGGCCGCCGCGAGCCGGAAGTGCCGGGTGGCCTGATCGGGCCGGCCGGAGCGCTGGAACGTACGGGCCAGGGCGAAGTGCGCGAACGCGTTGTCCGGCTCGCGTTCCAGTACCAGTTCGAACTCCAGCTCCGCGGGACGCAGTTGCGCGGCGGCGAAGAAGGCGCGGGCGCGCAGCAGCCGCGCCGCAGTGTTCTCCGGGTGGGCGGCGATCACCGAGTCGAGCAGCTTCACGGCACCGCGAGGGTCCCGCGCGGCCAGCAGATGCTCGGCTGCGCGGAAGTCGATGACGTGGGTCTCGGGGTTCCTCTCGGCCACGGTGGCATCCTTCCCTTGCTCCGGCGTTTCAACATCGGGTGCTGCAGGGCTATTCCGCGCCTGCGCGATCCCTACCCAGCCGGGGGCGCGGCCGATCGGCGCGAACGTTTCGGCTTTGTGCCGGGTGCGGCTCCGGGGCGGTCACGGGTTCCCGTCGGCCGCCCGCCGGGTCAGCTGCTCCCAGACCGCGCGCACCTGGGGTTCCAGCGCCTCCAGCGGCCCGTCGTTGTCGATGAGGAGGTCGGCGATCTTCTGCCGCTGCTCGCGCGTGGCCTGGGCGGCCATCCGGGCGCGCGCCTCTGACTCGGCCATGCCCCGCAGCCGTACCAGCCGGTCGAGCTGGGTCTCGGGGGACGCGTCGACGACCACGACCAGGTCGTACAGGGGGGCGAGGCCGTTCTCGGTGAGGAGGGGCACGTCGTGGACGACGACGTCGTCCGGTCCCGCCGCGCTCTCCAGCTCTGCGGAGCGGGCGCCGACGAGGGGATGGACAATTCCGTTCAGGGTGGCGAGGCGGTCGGCGTCGGCGAAGACGATCGAGCCGAGCCTCGGCCGGTCCAGCGTGCCCTGCTCGGTCAGGATCTCCGGCCCGAACGCCGCCACGACGGCCGCGAGCCCGGGTGTCCCGGGCTCGACGACCTCGCGCGCGATCTTGTCGGCGTCGATCAGTACGGCTCCGTAGGAGACGAGGAGCCGCGACACTTCACTCTTGCCGGCGCCGATACCGCCGGTCAGGCCCACCTTCAGCATGAGCGGCAGCTTAGGACCCCGGCCCGGGCCGCTAGGAGTCGCCCTCCCGCTCGGCGAGGAAGCGCTCGAACTCACGGCCCAGCTCGTCCGCCGACGGGAGGTCCACGGGCTCCGCGACGAGGCTGCCCCGGGTCTCGGCGCCTGCCACCGCGTCGTACTGGTGCTCAAGGCCCTGGACCAGGGCCGTCAGCTCGTCGTCGCCCTCGCCGATCTGGCGCTCGATCTCGGTCTGGGTGCGCCGGGCCTCGGTGCGCAGCGTGTGGGCGACACCGGGCAGGACGAGACCGGTGGCGGCCGTGATGGCTTCCAGCGCGGTCAGCGCGGCGTCGGGGTACGAGGACCGGGCGACGTAGTGCGGGACGTGGGCCGCGACGCCGAGCGTGTCGTGGCCGGACTCGGTGAGCCGGAACTCGACGAGCGACTCGGCGCTCCCGGGCACCTGGGCCTCGTCGAAGGGGCTCTTGTGGCCCGGCATGAGGTCCGTGCGGCTGCCGTGCGGCGTGAGACCGACGGGCCGGGTGTGCGGGACGCCCATCGGGATGCCGTGGAAGTTGACCGAGAGCCGTACACCGAGGCGCTCGACGATCTGGCGGACGGCGACGGCGAAGCGCTCCCACTCCACGTCCGGCTCGGGGCCGGAGAACAGCAGGAACGGCGCGCCGGTGGCGTCCTGGACGAGCCGGACCTCGATGGCGGGGGTTTCGTACGCCGTCCAGCGGTCACGCCGGAACGTGAGCAGCGGCCGACGGGCGCGGTAGTCCACGAGCCGGTCGTGGTCGAAGCGGGCCACCACCTGGTGGGGCAGCGTGTCGAGCAGGCGGTCGACGATCTGCTCGCCCGTCTCACCCGCGTCGATGTAGCCGTCGAAGTGGTAGAGCATGACCAGCCCGGCCGACTCCTGCGCCAGGGCCACGTCCACCACGGCCAGGCCCTTCTGGTCCCATTCGTACAAATCCTGGGGATCAAGCACGATTACCGCTCCTCCTCGCGTTCCTAGGGAAGAACGCTCCCCGGCCCACGAGCATTCCCCGCGTGATGGTTTTCGTGAGCGGAGTGTCAGCGCGCGAGCACGCGCACGCGCCCCCGGCGGGCGCAGGGGGCGCGGGACACGAAGGAGGCCCGCGCCCCCGAAGGGGTGCGGGCCTCGATCGTCGGCTAGCTACTGGCTAGCAGCAGAGCTGATTCAGCTCTGGCCGCCGGCCAGCTTCTCGCGCAGGGCAGCCAGGGCCTCGTCCGACGCCAGGGCGCCGGAGTTGTCGTCCGACTCCGAGGAGTACGAACCACCGGAGACGCCCGCCGGGGCACCGGCCGGAGCGGCGGCGCCACCCTCGGCAGCGGCGGCCTCGTCGGCCTCGCGGGACTTGATGACCTGAGCCTGGTGCTGCTCGAAGCGCTGCTGCGCCTCGGCGTACTGGGTCTCCCAGGCCTCGCGCTGGGTCTCGTAGCCCTCGAGCCAGTCGTTGGTCTCGGGGTCGAAGCCCTCGGGGTAGATGTAGTTGCCCTGGTCGTCGTAGGACGCGGCCATGCCGTACAGGGTCGGGTCGAACTCGACCGACGCCGGGTCGGCACCGAAGGACTCGTTGGCCTGCTTCAGGGACAGCGAGATCCGGCGACGCTCGAGGTCGATGTCGATGACCTTGACGAAGATCTCGTCGTTGACCTGGACGACCTGCTCCGGGATCTCCACGTGGCGCTCGGCCAGCTCGGAGATGTGGACCAGACCCTCGATGCCCTCGTCCACGCGGACGAACGCACCGAACGGAACCAGCTTGGTGACCTTGCCCGGGACGACCTGGCCGATCTGGTGCGTGCGGGCGAACTGCTGCCACGGGTCCTCCTGCGTCGCCTTCAGCGACAGGGAGACACGCTCGCGGTCCATGTCCACGTCGAGAACCTCGACGGTGACCTCCTGGCCGACCTCGACAACCTCGGACGGGTGGTCGATGTGCTTCCAGGACAGCTCGGAGACGTGCACGAGACCGTCGACGCCACCCAGGTCCACGAAGGCACCGAAGTTGACGATCGAGGACACGACGCCGGAGCGGACCTGACCCTTCTGGAGGGTCGTGAGGAAGGTCTGGCGAACCTCGGACTGGGTCTGCTCCAGCCAGGCGCGGCGGGACAGGACCACGTTGTTGCGGTTCTTGTCCAGCTCGATGATCTTCGCCTCGAGCTCCTTGCCCACGTAGGGCTGGAGGTCGCGGACGCGACGCATCTCGACCAGGGAGGCCGGGAGGAAGCCGCGGAGGCCGATGTCGAGGATGAGACCACCCTTGACGACCTCGATGACGGTACCGGTGACGATGCCGTCCTCTTCCTTGATCTTCTCGATGGTGCCCCACGCACGCTCGTACTGGGCGCGCTTCTTCGAGAGGATCAGGCGGCCTTCCTTGTCCTCCTTCTGGAGAACCAGGGCCTCGATCTCGTCGCCGACCTTGACGACCTCGTTCGGGTCGACGTCGTGCTTGATCGAGAGCTCGCGGCTCGGGATGACACCTTCGGTCTTGTAACCGATGTCGAGCAGGACCTCGTCCCGGTCGACCTTCACGATGACGCCGTCGACGATGTCGCCGTCGTTGAAGTACTTGATCGTCTCGTCGATCGCGGCGAGGAAGGCTTCCTCGTTACCGATGTCGTTGACCGCAACCTGCGGGGTGGTGGCGGTGGTCTCGGTGCTGCTCGTCATGTGGGAAAGGGCTCCGGTTACGGACAGAAAGTCGTAGGTACTGCTACGCCGAGAGCCCGTATCGCACCGAAGAAGCCGGACAGCCTATGAAGCGCCTTTCCCGATGAAGGGAGGCGCCTCGCGAACCGAGGGGACATACAACCGTGCGAGCGCGGCCTGCTCCGTCTGAGGCGCGCAGGCCCGCAGCGCAACCTTTAGCATACGGGGGCAGCCGGACAGGGTCAATGCGCGAAGCGCGCACGCGGGGCGGATCGCGGCATACCCGGCACAACTCAATTCTCCCCAGGCCATGATGGCCCCGGGGGCCGCACGGCGGCGCTGTGCGCAAACTACATCGACGGGCGAGATGAACCAAGAGTACGAACACGATGCCGACCCCGACGACGGGATCGGCGGGGTGCACGGGGCGGACGGGGCGGACGAGGCGGAGGCGACCCGCCGCGAGGCCGGGGACACCGAAAGCAGCCGGGCGAGCCGGGGCTGGTGGGACCGGAACGCCGACGAGTACCAGAACGAGCACGGGGCCTTCCTCGGGGACGACCGCTTCGTCTGGGGGCCGGAGGGGCTCGACGAGGCCGAGGCGGGGCTGCTCGGACCGGCCGAGGGGCTGAAGGGGCTCGACGTCCTGGAGATCGGCGCGGGCGCGGCGCAGTGTTCCCGCTGGCTGGCCGCCCGGGGCGCCCGGCCGGTGGCTCTCGACCTCTCGCACCGCCAGCTCCAGCACGCCCTGCGGATCGGCGGGGACGTGCCGCTGGTGGAGGCGGACGCCGGCGCCCTGCCGTTCCGCGACGGCTCCTTCGACCTGGCGTGCTCGGCGTACGGCGCGGTCCCGTTCGTGGCGGACCCGGTGAAGGTGTTCCGCGAGGTGCGCCGGGTGCTGCGGCCGGGCGGTCGGTGGGTGTTCTCGGTGACGCACCCGATCCGCTGGGCCTTCCCCGACGAACCGGGCCCCGAGGGCCTGTCGATCTCCGCCTCGTACTTCGACCGCACTCCTTATGTCGAGCAGGACGAGCGGGGCCGCGCGGTGTACGTGGAGCACCACCGGACGATCGGCGACCGGGTGCGGGACGTGGTGGCCGGCGGCTTCCGGCTGATCGATCTCGTCGAGCCGGAGTGGCCGGCATGGAACAGCCAGGAGTGGGGCGGATGGTCCCCGCTGCGGGGGAACCTGATCCCGGGCACGGCGATCTTCGTGTGCGAGCGGGACGAACAGCCGTAGCGAGGGGAACGAACAGCTGTGGCGAGGGGGACGAAGAGCTGCAGCGAGGGGGCCACAGGCCTTAGTCATATGAAAGGACCGAGCCTGTGGACAGCCGGGCCCGGCGTCGGCGGTGACGTACGAGACTGAGTGCGTGATCCGAAACGACGCACTCGACCGTCTCCCCGTCCGCCATGCCGTCCCCGAGCTGCTGACCGCGCTCGAGGAGCGCGGCACGGCGGTGCTGTACGCGCCTCCCGGCACCGGCAAGACCACGCTGGTGCCGCTGGCGCTCGCGGGGCTGATAGGGGACGGACCCCGGCGGCGTGTCCTGGTGGCCGAGCCGCGCCGGATGGCGGTGCGGGCGGCCGCCCGGCGGATGGCGTGGCTGCTGGGCGAGGAGGTCGGCGACGCCGTCGGCTTCTCCGTGCGCGGGGAGCGTCGGACCGGTCCGGCGACCCGCGTCGAGGTGGTGACGACGGGTGTCCTGCTCCAGCGCCTCCAGCGTGACCCGGAGCTGGCGGGCGTGGACGTGGTGCTGCTCGACGAGTGCCACGAGCGGCATCTCGACGCGGACACCGCGATGGCGTTCCTGGTGGACGTCCGGGCGACGCTGCGGCCGGAGCTCAAGCTGATCGCGGCCTCGGCGACGAGCGACGCCGAGGCGTGGGCGCGGCTCCTCACCGTCCTCGACGGCGGCGGTCCCGCGCCGATCGTGTGGGGGAAGGGCGAGGGGCACGGCTATCTGGTGCGCTTCGCCGCGCCGCCCGCCGGCATCAGGCCCTCCCACGGCACCTGGGTGGACCCCGCGCTCCTGCGCCACGTCGCGGCGACGGTCCGGCTGGCCTGCGAGCGGCACGAGGGCGACGTCCTCTGTTTCCTGCCCGGTACGGGCGAGATCGCGCGGACGGCGGGGCTGCTGGCCGGCCTGGACGCGGAGGTGCTCCAGCTGCACGGGCGGGCCCCGGCGGCGGTGCAGGACGCTGTACTGAAGGGAGCGGAGCCCGGCGGGCGGCGCAGGGTGATCCTCGCGACCTCCGTGGCGGAGTCGAGCCTGACGGTCCCGGGGGTTCGGATCGTCGTGGACTCGGGCCTGTCGAGGGAGCCGCGGACGGACCACGCGCGGGGCCTCGGCTCACTGGCGACGGTGCCGGTGTCGGTCGCGGGCGCGACCCAGCGCTCGGGCCGCTCCGGGCGGGAGGCCTTCGGTGTGGTCTACCGCTGCTGGGCCGAGGCGGACGACGGGCGCCGGGCTCCCTATCCCTCCCCCGAGATCCGGATCGCCGACCTGGCCTCGTTCGCCCTGCGGGCGGCGTGCTGGGGCGACCCGTCGGCGGAGGGCCTGGCCCTCCTGGACACCCCGCCTGCCGGAGCGCTGGCGGCGGCCCGTTCCGTCCTGACGGCGATCGGCGCGGTCGACGAGGACGGCCGGGCGACGGAGCGGGGGGTACGGATGTCCCGGCTCGGGGTGCACCCTCGGCTGGCCCGGGCGCTTCTGGACGGTGCGCCCGAGGTCGGGGCGCGACGGGCGGCCGAGGTCGTCGCCCTGCTGAGCGAGGAGCCGCCGCGGGAGTACGGCGACGACCTCGCGGCGGCCTGGCGGGCGGCCCGGCGGGGCGCCGACGGCTACGGGGCGCGCTGGAAGGCGGAGGCCCGGCGCCTCGAACGGGCGGCGGGCGAGGCGGGCGACGGGAGCGCGGACGGGCGACGGGGCGAGAACGGCGCCCTGAGCGGGGGCCTTGCCGGGGGTGGGGAGGACGTGGTGGCCGGGCTGGTGACGGCGTACGCGTTTCCGGAGCGGGTGGCGCGGGCGCGGGAGGGGCGCGGGTTCCTGATGGTGTCGGGGACGGGGGCCGAGCTCGCCGAGGGCTCGGGGCTCGGGCGCGCGCCCTGGCTGGCCGTCGCCGTGGCGGACCGGACCGCACGGAGCGCCACGGCCCGGGTGCGTCTTGCGGCCGTGGTGGACGAGGACGTGGCCCGGGCGGCCGCGGGACATCTGCTCTCCTCGGGCGAGGAGGTGCACTGGGAGGACGGAGACGTGGTCGCCCGCTCGGTGTCCCGGCTGGGCGCCGTCGAACTGGCCGCGCGTCCGCTCGGGGAGACCGCCGACCCCGCGCTCGTCCGTTCCGCGCTCCTGGACGGGCTGGGGCGGGAGGGGCTCGGGCTGTTGCGGTGGAGCCGTGAGGCGCAGGAGCTGCGGCAGCGGCTCGGCTTTCTCCACCGGGTGCTTGGCGAGCCGTGGCCGGCTGTCTCGGAGGAGGCGTTGCTCGACCGCGCGGAGGAGTGGCTGGAGCCGGAGCTGTCCCGGGCCCGGCGGCGGGCCGACCTCGGCCGGATCGACGCGGGGCAGGCGCTCACGCGGCTGCTGCCCTGGGCGACGGGTGAGGCGGGCCGGCTCGACGAGCTGGCGCCCGAGCGGATCGAGGTGCCCAGCGGGTCGCGGATCCGGGTGGACTACGACGGCGAGCAGCCGGTTCTCGCGGTGAAGCTGCAGGAGATGTTCGGCCTCGCCGAGACACCGCGGGTGGCGGGCGGCACACCGGTCGTGGTCCATCTCCTCTCCCCCGCCGGGCGGCCGGCGGCCGTCACCGCCGATCTCGCCTCGTTCTGGCGGGACGGCTACCGGGCGGTGCGGGCTGAGCTGCGCGGCCGCTACCCCAAGCATCCGTGGCCGGAGGACCCGGCCGGCGCGGAGCCGACCCGGCACACCAGCGCGCGGCTCAGGAGGGAGCGGTAGCGGGGCCGTCCGGGGCGGGGCGGCGGCCGCGCGCCTCGAGCCAGAGGGAGAGGGCGAGCAGGAGGAGGGAGAGGGTGAGGAAGGTCCAGGGCAGATAGGAGGTGACGAGCAGGATGACGGTCCGGTTGGCGTCGACCAGCTCGACGGTGTCGCGGATGTAGTCCTCGCGCATCTTCACGTGCCCGGAGAACGCGGTGACCTTCCAGTCGGTCTTGTCGTTGCGGAGCTCCTCCTCGTGGATCTCCTCGCCGTTGACCGGGGCGCCGGTGACGGGGTCGACCCAGAACATCCGCTTGGTCGTGTACCAGATGGACATGCCCGACTGGCTGATCATCTCGGGGGTGATGCCCTTGACGGGCATCGTCTTGGGCATGGGGACCTTGGTCCAGGGGATGGTCTGCTCGAAGTAGTAGACCTCCATGCCGCGGAAGGTGCGGGTGCCCTTGTAGTGGATCGGGGAGGTGGTGCGGGAGCGGGCATCGAAGTACTGGTAGTCCCTCTTCTCGGTGAGGAAGGGCCACTTGAACTCGATGCCCTCGCGCCGGACCGCGTCGCCGTCGACCGTCGCGCCGGTGGCGTTGACCGGGTCCTGGGTGTGGGCGTCGAAGACGTAGCGCTCGGGGATCTGGGAGACCATCTTGCCGTCGGGCCCTGTGATGTAGGTGAGGGCGTCCCAGACGACGACGTCACGGCCGGCGGAGCGCTCGATGCGCCTGGACTCCTCCACGTTGCCCTTGAGGGTCTGGATGATGGTGAGCTTCTCGACCTTCTTGGCGGTGAGGGTGGAGTAGTCGACGAGGGTCGCGGGCTTCGCCTCGAGGACGATCTCCTGGTACTGGTTCGGCGGGATCTTCGCCACGCGGGGGAAGACGTACCAGCGGAGGGTGGGGGCCATCGCGGCGAAGAAGACCGCGAAGGCGAGCAGGACGAGGCTGGCTCGGCGGCGCATGGACGGAGCTCCTCCTACTTCTTGGGGCCGGGGTCGGCGGTGAGGAGGGGCTTGGGCGAGGTGGGCCCGTCGGGCGGCAGGTCGACCACGGAGACGAGGAGGACGACGAGGAGGACTGGGACCAGCCCGATGGCGGCGGCTACGAGGGCGCGCATGGTGGGCCTCCCGGTGCTCGATCTGATGCGGCGTCAGGGCTGGGGCACCGTAGCAACGCGGACCCGAGATGAGAACACGTTGCACTCAGAACGCAGAGCGCCGCCCTCCTGTCCGGGGGGGGACGGGAGGGCGGCGGACCGGCTGACCGTGCGGAGGGGCTGTGGCGCCTCAGGGCGTCGACGGGGCGGACGTGGTCGGCGACGGTGTCGGCGTCGGGTCGGGCACCGGGGCGGTGACCTTGAGCTCGATGGTCACGGTGCCGCCGCCGGGCGCCGTGAGCCGGAGCAGGAAGGTGCCGGTCTGGTCGTCCGAGAAGATGTCCGGGAGGGTGAGCAGTCCGGCGGCGTCCGTCTTCAGGCCCGTGAGGGTGCGGACGGGGTTGCCGTCGGCGTCCTTGAAGTACGGGCCCTTGCTGTTCTGCTGCGGGTCGTCCGCCGAGTTGATCATGGTGGCGGTCAGGCCCACCGAGGAGGCGACGGCACCGTCGAGGGTGGCCTTCACCAGGACGCGGTCCGCGAACCGGCCGCCGGTGGTGGCGGTCAGCTCGGCGGCGTCGCCGCGGACCAGCGTGTCCGCCTGCCGCTCGGTGACGGTGGCGGAGAAGGAGACGGTCGCGCTGTTGCGGCCGACGGCGGTGGCCCGGACCGTGAAGGTGCCCGTCTGCTCGCCGGCCCGCGGGGACGGCGCGACGGCCCGGCCGTTGGCGGCGGTCACGACGGTCACGCTCTTCGCCACGCCGCCGAGGTTGGCGTCGGTGGAGCCGACGATCTCGAAGCGCACGCTGAGCCCGGCGACGGGCTTGCCCGCGGCGTCCAGCGCCTCGACCGTCGGGCGCCCGGCGAAGACGCTGCCGACGGTGGCCGTCAGCGTGCCGGTACCGGCGTCCTTCAGGGAGACGACCCTCGCGGCCGGCGGCTGAGTGACGGGCGGCGGCGTGACCGGCGGAGTGGTGGGCTTCGACGGGTTCGGCTTCGGCGTGGTCGGGGTCGGCGAAGGGGTGACGGGCGCCGTTTGCGAGGGCTTCGACGAGGGGCGGGTGGTCGGGGTGTCGCTGCGGTCGATGGGCAGCACGCCCGTGCCGTCCGGGACCTGGTGGCTGCCGCGCTTGTAGTACTCGAACCAGGAGAGGACCGTGCGGAGGTACTCGGTGGAGCGGTTGTAGCTGAGGATCGCCCGGTCCAGGTCGGCCTTGACCGCGAGGTCGCGGTTGTTGGCGCACAGGTACATGCCCGCGGCCTGGGCGGCGTCGTAGATGTTGTTGGGGTCCTTGAGGCCGTCGCCGTTGGCGTCCTGACCCCAGGTCGCCCAGGTGGAGGGGATGAACTGCATCGGGCCGACGGCGCGGTCGTGCGTCGCGTCCCCGTCGAAGGCGCCGTCGTCGGTGTCCGAGATGTTGGCGAAGCCGACACCGTTGAGCTGCGGGCCGAGGATCGGGGAGAGGGTCTTCCCGTTGGCGTCGACCCGGCCGCCGCGCGCCTGCCCGGACTCGACCTTGCCGATGCCGGCGAGCAGCTGCCACGGAAGGTTGCACGCGGGGTCGCTGGAGCGGATCGACTGCTCGGCCCGCTTGTAGGCGGCGAGGACGGTCGCGGGTATGCCGGCTTCCGCGGGGCCGGTGATGATCGGCAGGTCTATGGAAGTGCCGGGCTTGTTCGGCGTGTTCAGCGGCGGCAGATCGGTGTAGTACGGGGAGTCACCGGTGGCCGAACCGTCGGGCGGGGTCGGCGTCGCGTCACCGGCGCCGACCGGCCGGTCGCCGGCCGCGCTGTCCGAGGGGGGCGGCACGACGCCGGGCGCCTGCGAGGCGGCCAGTGCCGCCACCGCCGCCGCGACGACCGCACCGCTCGTTGCTCCCCTGCGCAGACGGCGGCCGAATTGCGCTGCCATACGTGTGGTCCCTCCCCCTCGACTGCACCCGCGCTCCCCGCGCGAGGCCTCAGGAGACCCTATGACACCGACGGGCCCCTCGACACAGCGCCCTGACCGTGTTTCACGCTTTCGTCACCTCTTGGTCGCCCACGGTCCGGGTGGAGATCGCTCCCGCATACTGGGCGTGACCGCCGACCGCCGCCGCGGGAGACGTCCGGGGCCGGCGCGGAGACCAGGGGGATGTTCCGATGCCGTTCACGCTCAGCCATGCCGCCGCGGTGCTGCCGGGCATCCGCCGCGACGGCACAGGACGCGGACCGCTGATCGCCTCGGCGATGGTGGCGGGGTCGTTCGCGCCCGACATGACCTATTTCGCGGCCACCGCCGTGCCCGGCGCGATGCTCTTCGGGAGCGTCACGCACTCCCCCGTGGGCATCCTGACGGTCGATCTGCTGATCACCGCCGCACTGGTGGCCGTGTGGCTGATGGTGCGTGAGCCGCTGGTGGCCCTGCTGCCGGCCCGGCAGCAGAGCCGGGTGTACGGCTTCGTGCGGGGCGGTGGCTGGCGCGGCCGGCCGGTCCTGCCGTTGGCCACCTGGTTCGGTCTGTCGGCGGTGCTCGGCGCCTCGACGCACGTGGTGTGGGACTCCTTCACCCACCTCGACCGCTGGGGCACCCGCGCGCTTCCGTTCCTCGACGACCTCGTCGCCGGCTTCCCGGTCTATCTGTACTTCCAGTACGGAGGGTCGGCCCTGGCGCTCGTCCTGCTGGTGTGGTTCACGGTACGGGCGCTGCGGGCCGCCCCGGGCGGGGCGACGCCGCCCGCCGGGGTGCCGGTCCTGAGCCGCCGGGGCCGCCGGCTGGCCGGCGTGCTGATCGGCGTCTGCGTCCTGGCCGGGACGTGCACCGGTGCCTGCGCTGGTACGCGTACTGGGGTCGGATCGAGACGCCGCTGGACATCATCCCGACGGCCTGCTTCGGCGGCGGCGCGGGGCTCGCCGTCGGCCTCCTGCTGTACGGGGCGGGGATGCGGCTGCGCGCCGCGCGCCCGCGTCCGGCCGCGGTCCCCGGGGGAGCGGCCGGGGAAGCGGCGGAGGGTCGTGAGCCGGAGCGGTCCCGCCCCGGCTCACGCTGAGCCTGCGGGCCCTCAGTGGGCGGCCGACTCCCAGTCCGCGCCCACGCCGACGGAGACGTCGAGGGGGGCACGGAGCGAGGCGGCCGCGGACATCTGCTCGCGGACCAGGGCCTCGACCCGCTCCCGCTCGCCCGGGGCCACTTCGAGGACGATTTCGTCGTGGACCTGGAGCAGCATCCGGGAGGCGAGGCCCGCCTCGGTGAGCGCCCGGTCCACCTTGAGCATCGCGATCTTCACGATGTCCGCCGCCGTGCCCTGGATCGGCGCGTTGAGCGCCATCCGCTCGGCGGCCTCGCGGCGCTGGCGGTTGTCGCTGTTCAGATCCGGCAGGTACCGGCGGCGGCCCAGCATCGTCTCCGTGTAGCCCGTCGCCCGCGCCTCGTCGACGACGCGGCGCAGATAGTCCCGTACCCCGCCGAAACGCTCGAAGTAGGTGTCCATCAGGGCCCGCGCCTCGCCCGCCTCGATGTTCAGCTGCTGGGAGAGGCCGAAGGCCGACAGGCCGTACGCCAGGCCGTAGGACATGGCCTTGATCTTGCGCCGCATCTCGGCGTCGACGGCGGACCGCTCGACGCCGAAGACCTGCGAGGCGACCGTGGTGTGCAGGTCCTCGCCCGAGGTGAACGCCTCGATGAGGCCCTCGTCCTCGGAGAGGTGGGCCATCACCCGCAGCTCGATCTGGCTGTAGTCCGCCGTCATCAGCGACTCGAAGCCCTCGCCGACGACGAAGCCGTGCCGGATCGCCCGGCCCTCGTCCGTGCGCACCGGCACGTTCTGCAGGTTCGGGTCGGTGGAGGAGAGCCGCCCGGTCGCCGCCACGGTCTGGCTGAAGGTGGTGTGGATGCGGCCGTCGGCCGCGACCGTCTTGATCAGACCCTCGACCGTCGACCGCAGCCGCGCCTGCTCGCGGTGGCGGAGCATGATCACCGGCAGATCGTGCTCGGTCTGCCCGGCCAGCCACGCGAGGGCGTCGGCGTCCGTGGTGTAACCGGTCTTGGTCTTCTTGGTCTTCGGCAGGTTCAGCTCGCCGAAGAACACCTCCTGGAGCTGCTTGGGCGAGCCGAGGTTGAACTCGTGCCCGACCGAGGCGTGCGCCTCCTTCACGGCCTGCTGCACCGCGCCGGCGAACTGCTGCTCCATGGCCTCCAGATGGGCCCGGTCGGCGGCGATGCCGTGCCGCTCCAGGCGCGCCAGGAGCTCGGACGTCGGCAGCTCCACCTCGTGCAGCAGCTCGCGGGCGCCGACCTCGCCGAGCTTCTCCTCGAAGGCGTCGCCGAGGTCGAGGACGGCCCTGGCCTGCGTCATGAGCGCCTCGGCCTCCGCCGAGTCGTCGGCGCCGAAGGCGAGCTGGCCGTCGGCGGCGGACGCCGGGGCGAGCTCACGGCCCAGGTACTCCAGGGAGAGCGCGTCGAGCGCGAAGGAGCGGCGGCCCGGCTTGACCAGGTACGCGGCGAGGGCGGTGTCCATGGCGACACCGGCGACGCTCCAGCCGTGCTCGGGGAAGACCCGCATCACGCCCTTGGCGTTGTGCAGCACCTTGGGCCGGGCCGGATCGGCGATCCAGGCGGCGAACGCCTGCTCGTCGGCCTCGTCGAGCTCGGTCGTGTCGAACCAGGCGGCGGCGCCGTCGGCGGCGGCCAGCGCGATCTCGCCGACGTTCCCCGTGCCCAGGGCCCAGCTGTCGACCGTGGCCATGCCCAGCGGCTTCGTGCCGTGCTCCGCCAGCCAGGGGGCCAGCTCGCCCGCGCCGAGGACGGTGCCGTCCAGCTCCACTCCGGCGGCGGGCGCCGGGGCCTGCTCCTCGCCGGCGCCCGGGTCGACGGCGAGCAGCCGCTCGCGCAGCGAGGGGTTACGGATCTCCAGCGTGTCCAGGACCATCGCGACGGCCGTACGGTCGTAGGCCACGCGCTCCAGGTCCGCCACGGTCTTCGGCAGCTCGACGTCCCGCACCATCTCGGTCAGGACGCGGTTGAGCTTGACCGCCTCCAGGTGGTCCCGGAAGTTCTGCCCGGCCTTGCCCTTGACCTCCTCGGCGCGCTCGACCAGCTCCGCGAAGGAACCGAACTGGTTGATCCACTTCGCGGCGGTCTTCTCACCGACGCCAGGGATGCCCGGGAGGTTGTCGGACGGGTCGCCGCGCAGGGCGGCGAAGTCCGGGTACTGCTGCGGCGTGAGGCCGTACTTCTCCTCGACCTTCTCCGGCGTGAACCGGGTCAGCTCGGAGACGCCCTTCGTCGGGTACAGCACGGTCACGTGGTCCGTGATCAGCTGGAAGGAGTCCCGGTCGCCGGTGACGATCAGGACCTCGAAACCGGCGGCCTCGGCCTGCGTGGCGAGGGTGGCGATCACGTCGTCGGCCTCGAAGCCGTCGATCGCGAACCGCGGCGCGCGCATGGCGTCCAGCAGCTCGCCGATCAGCTCCACCTGCCCCTTGAACTCGTCCGGGGTCTTCGAGCGGTTCGCCTTGTACTCCGGGAACTCCTGGGAGCGCCAGGTCTTTCGGGACACGTCGAACGCGACGGCGAAGTGCGTGGGCGCCTCGTCACGGAGCGTGTTCGCCAGCATCGACGCGAAGCCGTAGATGGCGTTCGTCGGCTGTCCGGTCGCGGTCGTGAAGTTCTCCGCGGGCAGCGCGAAGAACGCCCGGTACGCCAGGGAGTGCCCGTCCATGAGGAGCAGGCGCGGACGGGTCTCTTCGGTCTTCTTCGATGCTGTATCAGCCACGGACACGATCCTGCCACGGACCACTGACATTCCCGCCCACGGCGGCCCTCGGGGACGCGCTGTCGGTGGCCCGTGACAGGATCGGGGGCGTACGGAAGAGATGACCGCTCAAGGGAGAGCGCGATGGTCAGCAAGCCCCCCGCAGGCGACCCGGTCCAGGACGCGCCGCAGGTCGCGCCGCCGCAGCACGCCGCCGCCGGCCTCGCCGCCGTCGCGCACACGCTCCGGATCTCCCAGGCGCAGATGGGCGTGCGGCGCACCGCGCGCACCCTGCTCAAGGTCAACCAGAAGGACGGCTTCGACTGCCCCGGCTGCGCCTGGCCCGAGGGCGACAAGCGGCATGTGGCGGAGTTCTGCGAGAACGGGGCGAAGGCGGTCGCCGAGGAGGCGACGCTGCGCCGCGTGACCCCGGAATTCTTCGCCGCCCACCCGCTCGCGGACCTGGCGGAGCGCAGCGGGTACTGGCTGGGCCAGCAGGGCCGCATCACGCAGCCCATGCTTCTGGAGAAGGGGGCCGGGCCGGACGGGGCCGAGCGGTACGAGGCGGTGACCTGGGAGCGGGCCTTCGCGATCATCGCCGAGGAGCTGACCGCCCTCTCCTCCCCGGACGAGGCCCTCTTCTACACCTCGGGACGCACCAGCAACGAGGCCGCGTTCCTGCTCCAGCTCTTCGCGCGCGAGTTCGGCACGAACAACCTGCCGGACTGCTCCAACATGTGCCACGAGTCCTCCGGTTCCGCGCTCAACGAGACGATCGGGATCGGCAAGGGCAGCGTCTCCCTGGAGGACCTGCACCAGGCCGATCTGATCGTCGTCGCGGGACAGAACCCCGGCACGAACCACCCCCGGATGCTCTCGGCCCTGGAGAAGGCGAAGGAGGCCGGCGCGAAGATCATCTCGGTCAATCCGCTGCCCGAGGCGGGCCTGGAGAAGTTCAAGAACCCGCAGACCCCGCAGGGCCTCCTCAAGGGCGCCTCGCTCACCGACCTCTTCCTCCAGATCCGCATCGGCGGCGACCAGGCCCTCTTCCGCCTCCTCAACAAGCTGGTCCTGGAGACGCCGGGCGCGGTCGACGAGGAGTTCGTACGGGAACACACCCACGGGTACGAGGAGTTCACTGCCGCCGCGCGCGCCGCCGACTGGGACGAGACGCTGGCCGCGACGGGCCTGACCCGAGGCGAGATCGAGCGGGCCCTGGAGATGGTCCTCGCCTCGAAGCGGACCATCGTCTGCTGGGCCATGGGGCTCACCCAGCACAAGCACTCCGTGCCCACGATCCGCGAGGTCGTCAACTTCCTCCTGCTGCGCGGCAACATCGGCCGCCCCGGCGCGGGCGTCTGCCCCGTGCGCGGCCATTCGAACGTGCAGGGCGACCGCACCATGGGCATCTTCGAGCGGCCCGCGCCCGCCTTCCTGGACGCCCTGGACAAGGAGTTCGGGATCGTCTCGCCGCGCCACCACGGCTTCGACGTGGTCCGTTCGATCCAGGCGCTCCGCGACGGCGAGGCGAAGGTCTTCTTCGCCATGGGCGGCAACTTCGTCGGAGCCACGCCCGACACGGCTGTCACGGAGGCGGCGATGCGTCGCGCCCGGCTCACCGTCCATGTCTCGACGAAGCTGAACCGCTCGCACGCCGTGACCGGCACGCGCGCGTTGATCCTCCCCACGCTCGGCCGCACCGACAAGGACGTCCAGAGCAGCGGCAAGCAGTTCGTGACCGTCGAGGACTCCATGGGCCAGGTGCACGCCTCGCGCGGCAACCTGCCGCCCGCGAGCCCGCACCTGCTCTCCGAACCGGCGATCGTGGCCCGCATGGCCCGGGCGGTCCTCGGCGCCGGATCGGCCACGCCCTGGGAGGAGTTCGAGAAGGACTACGCCACGATCCGCGACCGCATCGCGCGCGTGGTGCCCGGCTTCGACGACTTCAACGCCCGCCTCGCCGCCTCCCCCGGCGGGTTCGCCCTCCCGCACGCACCGCGCGACGAGCGACGCTTCCCGACCGCGACCGGCAAGGCCAACTTCACCGCCGCGCCCGTGGAGTACCCGACGGTGCCGGAGGGCCGGCTGCTCCTGCAGACCCTGCGCTCGCACGACCAGTACAACACCACGATCTACGGCCTCGACGACCGCTACCGCGGCATCAAGGGCGGCCGCCGGGTCGTCCTCGTCCACCCGGAGGACGCGGCGGCCCTCGGCCTCGCGGACGGGGCGTACACCGATCTCGTGAGCGAGTGGCGGGACGGCGTTGAGCGGCGCGCGCCCGGCTTCCGGGTGGTGCACTACCCGACGGCCCGGGGCTGCGCGGCCGCGTACTACCCGGAGACGAACGTCCTGGTGCCGCTGGACTCCACGGCGGACATCAGCAACACCCCGGCCAGCAAGTCCGTGATCATCCGGTGCGAACCGACCCCCGAGTAAGCGCTCGCTCAATAGGCTGATAGGAAGTGCGCGTAAACGAGCGTTCACGGAGAAACGGAGAGAGCCCATGGGCGAGCAGCACGCGGTGAAGTTCCCGCAGGAGATCCTGGACGAGTACACGGCCCTGGGCATCGACCTGCCCGCCCTCTTCTCGGCCGGCCACCTCGGCGAGCGGATGGACATCCGCATCCTGGAGGCCGCCCCCGACCGCGTCGTCGGCACGATGCCGGTCGAGGGCAACACCCAGCCCTACGGCCTCCTGCACGGCGGCGCCTCCGCGGTCCTCGCCGAGACCCTCGGCTCCGTCGGCGCCATGCTGCACGGCGGCCACACCAAGATCGCGGTCGGTGTCGACCTGAACTGCACCCACCACCGGGGCGTCCGGTCCGGCCTGGTCACCGGCACCGCCACACCCGTCCACCGGGGCCGCTCCACCGCCACGTACGAGATCGTCATCACCGACGAGCAGGACAAGCGCGTCTGCACCGCCCGGCTCACCTGCCTCCTGCGGGACGTCGAGCAGTAACACCCCCGAAACGGGGGGCTGTTGTCATCAGGCCGGTCCCGGTCTAGCGTTCCCGCATGGGTAAGGGACCGGCACCGGCTCACCACTCCGCGGCAGCGCCCGCGCCAGACACGGCGGCCGTCCCGGCCTCCTCCCGAACCGCCTCCTCGACCACCGCCTCGACCACCGTCTCGACCACCGTCTCGACCGCCTCCCCGAGCGCCGGGTCGCAGGCGTGAGCGGCGCGGGCGGCGTCGGGCCGATCGAAGCGGGCGACGGCACCTCGGAGCGCCCGCCGCCCGCCCCCGGACCCCGCCGCACCCGCTTCGGGCCCGGCCCTCTCACCCCACGCGCCCGCCTCCTCCTGGCCTGCGCCCTCGGCGCCTCGGCGGCCTGCGCGATCACGGTGTACGTGACGACGCGGCCCGCTCCCGCCCCGCCCCCGGAGGCACTGCCCCCCGCCCCGCCCTCCCAGCGGATCGCACTGCGCTACGGCGAGCCGGTCGCGGCCTCCGACCCCGGCGCCGCCTTCGCCTTCACCGTCCTCATGCTCACCTCGTCCGGGCCGCCCGTGACCGTGGAGTCCATCGGCCAGCCGTCCAGCGCCCTGAGCCTGCGGGTCCGGCCCGCGCTCCCCGTCTCCGCACCCGCCGGACAGGTCCGCGAGGTGGTCGCCGAGATCGACGTAGTCGATTGCGTGCATGTGGCACGGAATTCCGGACTCCCCTTTCTGGAGGTAACCCTCAGTAATGCAGGGCAGAAAGAGGCACACAGCTACATTCTCGGCGACCGGTACGCGGCCGATCTTTCCACCGCCCTGAACAGGGCGTGTCCCATGGATCGAGATCAAGGCCGGTCCACCCCGTCATGACCAAAAGCCCCTACAGTCCTGGGCCGTCAGCACTGAAACCCGCCCATGCTCCTGCAGCGTCTCAGCATGCAGACAAGACGAACCGCCCGCAATTCGCCCGTTCCGCCCCCAGAGTTCGCTATGTATTACGCCGCGGCATAACAAGAGCGTCACATCATCGGCCCGAACCCTCCATATCCGCCGGTCCGCCGCCTAGAGTCACCGCCAGTCACCGCGACCCGATTCCTTTTCGGTTCGGTTTCACGCGTTCGACTCGGCGCATCCAAGGTGGGACGCCGTGCCTGGAAAGGACTCATCGTGCGTCAACGTAAGCTCATTGCCGTGACCGCCGCGCTCGCCGCCGGAGCCCTCACGCTCACCGCCTGTGGATCGCGCGACGAGGGCAACAAGGGCGGCGGCGCCACCGGCGACGTGACGGTTGTCATCGGTGTCGACGCCCCGCTGACGGGTGACCTCTCCGCCCTCGGCCTCGGCATCAAGAACTCCGCCGACCTGGCCGCCAAGACGGCGAACGAGAAGAAGTACGTCCCCGGCGTCACCTTCAAGGTCGAGGCCCTCGACGACCAGGCGCAGGCCTCCTCCGGCCAGCAGAACGCCACCAAGCTCGTCGCCAACAAGGACGTCCTCGGTGTCGTCGGCCCGCTGAACTCCTCCGTCTCCGAGGCCATGCAGAAGGTCTTCGACGACGCCAAGCTGGCCCAGATCTCCCCGGCCAACACCAGCCCCTCCCTGACCCAGGGCCCCAAGTGGGCCGAGGGCCAGAAGGTCCGCTCGTACAAGAGCTACTTCCGCACCGCCACCACGGACGCCATCCAGGGCCCGTTCGCGGCGCAGTACCTCTTCAACAAGGCGGGCAAGAAGAAGGTCTTCATCATCGATGACAAGAAGACCTACGGCGCGGGCCTGGCCGGCACCTTCAAGGGCGAGTTCACCAAGCTCGGCGGCCAGGTCGCGGGCGAGGGCCACATCGACCCGGAGTCCAAGGACTTCTCCGCGATCGTGACCCAGGTCAAGAACTCCGGCGCCGACGTCGTCTACTACGGCGGCGAGTACCCGGCGGCCGGCCCGCTCAGCAAGCAGATCAAGGACACCGGCGCCAACATCCCGCTCGTCGGCGGTGACGGCATCTACGACAAGAAGTACGTCGAGCTCGCCGGTGCCAAGTCCGCGGGCGACCTCGCGACCTCGGTCGGTGCCCCCGTCGAGACGCTGCCCTCCGCCAAGGAGTTCGTGGCCAACTACACCAAGGCCGGCTACAAGGACCCGTACGCGGCCTACGGCGGCTACTCCTACGACTCCGCCTGGGCGGTCATCGAGGCCGTCAAGAAGGTCGTCGAGGGCAACGGTGGCAAGCTCCCCGAGGGCGCCCGCGCCAAGGTCCTGGAAGCCGTCCAGAACGTCGCCTTCGACGGTGTGACCGGCAAGGTCTCCTTCGACGAGTTCGGTGACGCCACCAACAAGCAGCTCACGGTCTACAAGGTCGAGGGCACCGAGTGGAAGTCCGTCGAGTCCGGCACCTACGGCGGCTGATCCCCCTCCCAACGGCCCGCTGAACGGGCGGGCCGACACCACCCACCTGCCGCGCGGGGCGCGCACCACAAGGCGCCCCGCGCGGTGTCACATCCGTCGAAAGACTCGGAGGACTGCGGTGCACGAACTGCCGCAACAGCTGGTCAACGGCCTGCTACTGGGATCCATGTACGGGCTCGTCGCCATCGGCTACACGATGGTCTATGGCATCGTCCAGCTCATCAACTTCGCCCACGGCGAGATCTTCATGACCGGTGGGTTCGGAGCCCTCACGGTCTGGCTCATGCTCCCCACGGGGACGACCATGCTGGTCGCGCTGCCCCTCATGCTCATAGGCGCGATCATCGTCGCCACCCTCATAGCCGTCGGAGCCGAACGCTTCGCCTACCGGCCGCTGCGCGGAGCCCCCCGCCTCGCGCCCCTCATCACCGCCATCGGGCTCTCCATCGTGCTCCAGCAGGCCGTCTGGGCCTGGTACCCGGACGCGCGGTCCTCCCTCGTCTTCCCGCACATCCCCGGCGGCCCCTTCCACATCGGCAGCGTCACCATCCAGACCGGTGACCTCTTCCTGCTGATCGCGGCCCCCGTCTCCATGGCGTTCCTCGGCTTCTTCGTCAAGAAGACCCGCACCGGACGCGGCATGCAGGCCACCGCCCAGGACCCCGACACCGCCAAGCTCATGGGCATCAACACCGACCGCATCATCACGGTCGCGTTCGCCCTCGGCGCCGCCTTCGCGGCCGTCGGAGCCGTCGCGTACGGCCTCAAGTACGGCGAAGTCAACTACCGCATGGGCTTCATCCTCGGCCTCAAGGCCTTCACCGCGGCCGTCCTCGGCGGCATCGGAAACATCTACGGCGCCATGATCGGCGGACTGGTCCTCGGCCTCGCCGAGACCCTCACCACCGTCTACATCGACGCGATCCCCGGCATGCAGCAGCTCGGCGGACAGTCCTGGGGCAACACCTGGGCGTTCGTCCTCCTCATCCTCGTGCTCCTCTTCCGGCCGCAGGGCCTGCTGGGTGAGCGCGTGGCGGACAGGGCGTGAGAACCATGACCACCATCACCGCAGAAACCGCGAAGACCGAGGAAAGCCAGGACAAGGGCTTCATCGGCCTCTCGGAGAAGACCGGCCGCGCCCTGGCCACCGCCGGCGGCCTCCTCACCGTGGCCTCCTGCTTCCTCTCCTGGACCTGGACCTCCGCCTTCCCCGGTGACCTCACCGTCTACGGCTACCCCGGCGGACTCCAGTGGCTCGTCCTCGTCGGCGGCGCCCTCACCACCCTGTTCGGCCTGTCCTCCTACGGCGTCAAGGGCCTCGGCTGGATCGCCCCGGCCGGTGCCGACGCGGCCCTCAAGCTCTCCGCGCTCGCCGCGTTCGCCACCGCCTGGTACACCCTGATCGCGATCATCGCGACTCTCGGTGCCCTCGTCGACCTGGAGCCCGGCGGCGCCATCGTCGCCCTCACCACCCTCCTCACCCTCCTCGGCGCCCTCGCCCTCCCCTTCAAGCGCCCCGCGCTCGAGGCCGCCGACCCCGACGACGGCGCCTGGGACACCTTCAAGCACAACGCCGGCAACCGCTGGACCACCGTCAAGGCGGCCTTCACCGCCGACGCCCCCGGCCCGGCCCGCGCGCTCCCCGGCTACGTCGAGATCCTGATCATCACCGCCGTCCTCGCCGTCGCGCTCGGTGTCTTCACCTACGGCATCACCACGCCGTACCAGGAACTCTTCATCGGCTTCCTGCTCACCGCGGGCTTCGGCTTCGGCGCCGTCAGCAAGGCCGGCCTGGTCGCGCGCTTCACCGCGCTCACCACCAAGCACCGCAACGTCGCCCTCGTCGGCGCCTTCGTCGCGGCGGCCGCCTTCCCCCTCACCCAGAGCGACGACCAGTACGCGACCCTCGGCGTCAACATCCTCATCTTCGCCACCGTCGCCCTCGGTCTGAACATCGTCGTCGGCCTCACCGGCCTCCTCGACCTCGGATACGTCGCCTTCCTCGGCGTCGGCGCCTACACCGCCGCCCTCGTGTCCGGCTCCCCGAACTCGCCGTTCGGCGTCCACATGCCGTTCTGGGCCGCCATCCTCATCGGCGCCGCCGCCTCCATGGTCTTCGGCGTCCTCATCGGCGCCCCGACCCTCCGCCTCCGCGGCGACTACCTGGCCATCGTCACCCTCGGCTTCGGAGAGATCTTCCGGATCTCGATGAACAACCTCGACGGCGTCTCCGGCCCGGACATCACCAACGGCCCCAACGGCATCGCGGGCATCCCGAACGTCAACCTCTTCGGATTCGACTTCGGCGCCTCGCACACCCTCGCCGGCTTCACCATCGGCCGCTTCGCCAACTACTTCCTGCTGATGCTCGTGATCACCCTCCTGGTGGTCCTGGTCTTCCGCCGGAGCGCCGAATCCCGCATCGGCCGCGCCTGGGTCGCCATCCGCGAGGACGAGACCGCCGCCGAAGCCATGGGCATCAACGGCTTCCGCGTCAAGCTCATCGCCTTCGCCCTCGGCGCCACCCTCGCCGGATTCGCCGGAGCCGTGCAGGCACACGTCAACTACACGGTCACCCCCGACCAGTACGTGTTCGCCAACGCCGTCCCGCCGAACTCCGCCTTCCTCCTCGCCGCCGTCGTCCTCGGCGGCATGGGCACCATCTCCGGACCGCTCGTCGGTGGAGCACTGCTCTTCCTGCTCCCCAACAAGCTCCAGTCCCTCGGCGAATACCAGCTCCTCGCCTTCGGCATCGCGCTCGTCATCCTCATGCGCCTGCGCCCCGAGGGCCTCATCCCCAACCGGCGCAACCAGCTCGAGCTCCACAAGGACCTCGAAGCGCCGACGTCCCTCAGCAAGGCAGGGGCCTGACCCATGACGACCACCACCACCGCCCCCGCGGCGGAGACCGTCCTGGACGCACGTGGCGTCACCATGCGGTTCGGCGGCCTCACCGCAGTCAAGAACGTCGACCTCACCGTCCGTAGCGGCGAGATCGTCGGCCTCATCGGCCCGAACGGCGCCGGCAAGACCACGTTCTTCAACTGCCTCACCGGCCTCTACATCCCCACCGAGGGCGAAGTCCGGTACAAGGGCACCGTCCTGCCGCCCAAGTCCTTCAAGGTGACGGCGGCCGGCATCGCCCGGACCTTCCAGAACATCCGTCTCTTCAACAACATGACGGTCCTGGAGAACGTCCTCGTCGGACGCCACACCCGCACCAGGGAGGGCCTCTGGTCCGCCATGCTGCGCCTGCCCGGCTTCCACAAGGAGGAAGCCGCCAGCCGCGACCGGGCCATGGAACTCCTGGAGTTCATCGGCCTGGCCCACAAGGCGGAGCACCTCGCCCGCAACCTCCCCTACGGTGAGCAGCGCAAGCTGGAGATCGCCCGGGCCCTGGCCAGCGACCCCGGCCTGATCCTGCTCGACGAGCCCACCGCCGGCATGAACCCACAGGAGACCCGGGCCACCGAAGAGCTCATCTTCGCCATCCGGGACCAGGGCATCGCCGTCCTCGTCATCGAGCACGACATGCGCTTCATCTTCAACCTCTGCGACCGGGTCGCCTGCCTCGTCCAGGGCGAGAAGCTCATCGAGGGCACGGCCGACGAGGTCCAGAGCGACGAGCGCGTCGTCGCCGCCTACCTCGGCGAACCCTTCGAAGGCGCCCCCGGCGCCGAGGAGGCCGCCGAGGTCGAGGCTGCCGAGGCCCACGCGGAGGAGGCGCACGCGCAGGAGACCGAGGCGGCGGAGACCGAGGCCGACGAGGCTCCGGCCGACGCGGACGCCGACTCGGCGGACGAGGCTCCGGCCGACGCGGACGCCGACGCCGACCCGGCGGACGAGGCTCCGGCCGACGCGGACGCCGACCCGGCCGAGGACACCCCGGCCGACAGCACCACCAGCAAGGACGGAGAAGCCAAGTGACCGCACTCCTGGAGGTCGAGGACCTCCGCGTCGCCTACGGCAAGATCGAGGCCGTCAAGGGCATCTCCTTCTCCGTCGAGGCCGGCCAGGTCGTCACCCTCATCGGCACCAACGGCGCCGGCAAGACCACCACCCTGCGGACCCTCTCCGGCCTCATCAAGCCCAAGGGCGGCCAGATCAAGTTCCAGGGCAAGTCGCTCAAGAAGGTCCCCGCCCACAGCATCGTCAGCCTCGGGCTCGCCCACTCCCCCGAGGGGCGGCACATCTTCCCGCGCATGACGATCGAGGACAACCTGCTCCTCGGCGCCTTCCTCCGCAAGGACCGCGAAGGCATCGCCAAGGACGTCCAGCGCGCCTACGACCTCTTCCCCATCCTGGGCGAACGTCGCAAGCAGGCCGCCGGCACCCTCTCGGGCGGTGAACAGCAGATGCTCGCCATGGGCCGCGCGCTCATGTCGCAGCCCAAGCTCCTGATGCTGGACGAGCCCTCCATGGGCCTGTCCCCGCTCATGATGCAGAAGATCATGGCGACCATCTCCGAGCTGAAGGCCCAGGGCACGACCATCCTGCTGGTCGAGCAGAACGCCCAGGCGGCGCTCTCCCTGGCCGACCAGGGCCACGTCATGGAGATCGGCAAGATCGTCCTGTCCGGCCCCGGCCGCGAACTCCTCGTCAACGAGGACGTCCGCAAGGCCTACCTCGGCGAGGACTGACCCCGCCGCGCCACACGGAAGGGCCCGCCTCCCTCGGGGGAGGCGGGCCCTTCGCACGTACCCGGTACACCGGTACGGAACGACCGCTACCTACTGGCCCTTGGCCGCCTTCTTCTCCTCGGCGTCCTCGATGACCGCCTCCGCGACCTGCTGCATCGACATACGACGGTCCATCGACGTCTTCTGGATCCACCGGAACGCCGCCGGCTCCGTCAGCCCGTACTGGGTCTGCAGGATCGACTTCGCCCGGTCGACCAGCTTCCGCGTCTCCAGCCGCTGCGAGAGGTCCGCGACCTCCTTCTCCAGCGCCCGCAGCTCCGCGAACCGCGACACCGCCATCTCGATCGCCGGCACCACGTCGCTCTTGCTGAACGGCTTCACCAGATACGCCATGGCCCCGGCGTCCCGAGCCCGCTCGACGAGGTCGCGCTGCGAGAACGCGGTGAGCATGAGGACCGGCGCGATGGACTCGCCCGCGATCTTCTCGGCGGCGGAGATGCCGTCCAGGACGGGCATCTTCACGTCCAGGATCACGAGGTCCGGCCGGTGCTCCCGCGCGAGCTCGACGGCCGTGGCCCCGTCGCCGGCCTCGCCGACGACCGAGTAGCCCTCTTCTTCGAGCATCTCCTTGAGGTCCATGCGGATGAGGGCCTCGTCCTCGGCGATGACGACACGGGTCGTCAGCGGCGGAACGTGCGACGCGTCGGCGTCGTCGGCGGCGGGCTGGGGCGACTCGGGGGCGGTCACGGGGGCTCCTCGTTGCGGGGCGTGGCGCTGCTGCCAGAAGCCTACCTAGCTGCGATGGACCCGAGTGAACCGGTAGACTTCCCGAGCCCGCCCGGTTGGAGGAACTGGTTAGACTCGCGGTGCTCAAACCACCGTGCCTTAGGGCATGTGGGTTCGAATCCCACACCGGGCACGCTTCAAGAAAAAGCGGACGTTCACCTTCGTGTGAATGTCCGCTTTTTGCTACCCGCAGCAAGTTCACGTTGCGCAGAGTGATCGCATGCACTTCCACGGAACAGAAGTACGACAGCGCGCGCTCGCCCTACTGCGCGGCGGCGCCAAGAACGCGGACGTGGCCCGCAAGCTCAACGTCCCCGCAGGCACGATCAGCCACTGGAAATACGAGGACCGCGCGAAACGCGGTGAGTGTCCGAGCCGCCCCAAGCATGGGTGTCCTCGTTGCGGCGACGGGGAGCTGGACGAGGCCGCGTACGCGTACCTCTTGGGGCTCTACCTTGGCGACGGCCACGTGAGTCAGCCTCGGCAACACCGGGCGCCGAGCCTGAGAATCACTCTCGATGATTCCTGGCCAGGCGTGCAGGACGAGGCCGAGGCCTCTATGCGTCTGGTCTTTCCCGGCAACGCGATCTCCCGAGCGCGCAAGCCGGGGTGCCATGACATCAAGGTCTACTCAAAGCACCTTCCATGCCTGTTCCCTCAGCACGGGCCCGGCAGGAAGCACGAGCGGCACATCGCGCTACAGGGGTGGCAGCAAGAGATCGTGCGTGGCCACCCGTGGGCGTTCATCCGAGGGCTCATCCACTCCGACGGGTGTCGGATCACCAACTGGACCGAGAAGATCATCGGCGGCCGCATGAAGCGGTACGAGTACCCCCGGTACTTCTTCACCAACACGTCCGCCGACATCATCGGGCTCTTCACGGCCGCCCTCGACCGCGTCGGCGTCGAGTGGAAGGGCGCGAACCAGTCCCGTACCGCTCAGAACATCTCCGTCGCCCGCAAAGCCTCCGTCGCCCTCATGGATCTCCACGTCGGGCCCAAGTCCTGACCCGAGGTCAGGGGGTCCTGTTCACCGGGTCGCCGATGTGGTGGACGTGGACGAGGTTCGTGGAGCCGGGGACGCCGGGCGGGGAGCCGGCGGTGATGACGACCGTGTCGCCCTTCTTGCAGCGGCCGATGCGGAGGAGTTCCTCGTCGACCTGGGCGACCATCGCGTCCGTGGAGTCGACGTGCGGGCCCAGGAAGGTCTCGACGCCCCAGGTGAGGTTGAGCTGGGCGCGGGTCGCCGGGTCGGGGGTGAAGGCGAGGAGGGGGATGGGTGAGCGGTAGCGGGAGAGGCGCTTGACCGTGTCGCCGGACTGGGTGAAGGCGACGAGGAACTTGGCGCCGAGGAAGTCGCCGATCTCGGCGGCCGCACGGGCTACCGCTCCGCCCTGGGTGCGGGGTTTGTTGCGTTCGGTGAGGGGCGGGAGGCCCTTCGCGAGGATGTCTTCCTCCGCGGCTTCCACGATGCGGCTCATCGTGCGGACCGTTTCGACGGGGTAGCGGCCGACGCTCGTCTCGCCGGAGAGCATCACCGCGTCCGTGCCGTCGATGACCGCGTTGGCGACGTCGCTGGCCTCGGCGCGCGTGGGGCGGGAGTTCTCGATCATGGAGTCGAGCATCTGGGTGGCGACGATGACCGGCTTGGCGTTGCGCTTGGCGAGCTTGACGGCCCGCTTCTGGACGATCGGGACCTGTTCGAGGGGCATTTCGACGCCGAGGTCGCCGCGGGCGACCATGATGCCGTCGAAGGCGGCGACGATGTCGTCGATGGCTTCGACCGCCTGGGGCTTCTCGATCTTGGCGATGACGGGGAGGCGGCGGCCTTCCTCGTCCATGACGCGGTGGACGTCCTCGATGTCGCGGCCGGTGCGGACGAAGGAGAGGGCGATGATGTCGGCGCCGGCGCGCAGGGCCCAGCGGAGGTCGTCGATGTCCTTCTCGGAGAGGGCGGGGACGGAGACGGAGACGCCGGGGAGGTTGAGGCCCTTGTGGTCGGAGACCATGCCGCCTTCGACGACGCGGGTGTGGACGCGGGGTCCTTCGACGGCGGTGACTTCGAGGGTGACGCGGCCGTCGTCGACGAGGATGCGTTCGCCGGTGGTGACGTCGGCGGCGAGGCCCTTGTAGGTGGTGCCGCAGGTGGTGCGGTCGCCTTCGTGTTCTTCGACGGTGATGGTGAAGGTGTCGCCGCGTTCAAGGAGTACGGGGCCTTCGCGGAAGCGGCCGAGGCGAATCTTCGGGCCTTGAAGGTCGGCGAGTACGCCGACGCTGCGCCCGGTCTCCTCGGAGGCTTTGCGGACGTGCCGGTAGCGCTCCTCGTGTTCGGCGTAGGTGCCGTGGCTGAGGTTGAAGCGGGCGACGTTCATTCCGGCTTCGACGAGTGCCTTGATCTGCTCGTACGAGTCGGTGGCGGGGCCCAGGGTGCAGACGATTTTCGCTCGGCGCATGGTGTGAGCCTAGGGCTTACCGGCGGGTAGTTGAGGGGTCGGGCATGGCCGTTCAACAACCTTTGCGTGAAAGCTTGTTGACAAGTCTTGAATCTGTGCGGGCGGGTGCTCCGATGAGCGGTTTCGGGGGGGGCCGGGTGGCCCCCCCGTGGGGCCTTCGCTACAGCTGGGGTGGGGCCATGGTGAAGCGGGCGGTGACCTCTGCCGTGACGGTCTGGCGTTGGGGTTCGAGGTCGAGCGGTGGGGGTGCGTCGGGGGATTCGGCGGCGAACGCGGCCATGCGCATGCCGACGCCGCCGAGGGGGGCCGGTGGCATGAGCTCGGTGTCGGAGAGTTCGAGCAGGGCGGTGAGGTGCGTGCCGAGGGCTTCCGCGTAGGCGCGGGCGCGTTGGACGGCTTCGCGAACGGCGGTGCGGCGGGCTTCGGCGTGCGCCGGGGAGTCGGGGCGCAGGGCCCACCAGGGGCCGTCGACACGGGTGAGGTCGAGGTCGGCGAGGCGGGTGGTGAGTTCGCCGAGGGCGGTGAAGTCGGTGAGTTCGACGGTGAGGTGGACCGTGCCCTGGTAGGCGCGGATGCGTTCGCCGCGGCCGTGTCTGCTGGGTTCGGGGGTGATGGAGAAGGCGCCGGTCTCCAGCTTCTCGATGGCTTCGCCGTAGGACTTGATGAGGTCGAGGGTGTGGGTGTTGCGGCGGGTGAGGTCGGTGAGGGTGGCGGCGCGGTCGGTGCCGCGGGCGCTGAGGGTGACGGCGATGCGGGCGATCTCGGGGTCGACGTCGAGTCGGGCTTCGCCCCGGACGGCGACCTGGGGTGCCTCGGGGGTCGGGTGGTGGGTCGTCACTTCGGCTCCCTCGTACGGGTGACGGCTGCGATCCCGAACACTTTCCCACTCCGTGACCCGGAAACTCTGTCGCGCCGGGGGCGGCTGGGCCAGAATCTACGCGCGTTGTGCACCACCGGACCAAGGAGAACACATGCCGCTGAACCGCCGGACGTTTCTGGAGGGCTCCGTCGCCGTCGGAGCCGGAGCCGCCCTCACCACGGGGGTCGCCGCCGCCCCGGCCCAGGCCCACGGACCGCGCCCCAAGCCGGCCAAGCGGTACTCCTTCACCGTGATGGGCACCACCGACCTGCACGGCAACGTCTTCAACTGGGACTACTTCACGGACAAGGAGTTCGACGACAAGGCGCACAACGACGTGGGCCTCGCCAAGATCTCCACTCTCGTCGAGCAGGTGCGCAAGGAGAAGGGGCGGTGCAACACGCTCCTCATCGACGCCGGTGACACGATCCAGGGCACCCAGCTGTCGTACTACTACGCCAAGGTCGACCCGATCACCGCGCGCCGCGGTCCCGTGCACCCGATGGCGCAGGCGATGAACGCGATCGGGTACGACGCCGCCGCGCTCGGCAACCACGAGTTCAACTACGGCATACCGGTGCTGCGGAAGTTCGAGGAGCAGTGCGACTTCCCGCTGCTGGGCGCCAACGCGCTGGACGCGAAGACGCTGCGGCCGGCGTTTCCGCCGTACAGCATGCACCGGCTGCGCACGCCGCACGGCCGGGACGTGAAGGTGGCGGTCCTGGGTCTGACCAACCCGGGCATCGCGATCTGGGACAAGGCGAACGTCAGCGGCAGGATGGTCTTCCCGGGTCTGGAGGAGCAGGCGGCGAAGTGGGTGCCGAGGCTGCGTTCGATGGGCGCGGACGTGGTGGTCGTGTCGGCGCACAGCGGTTCCAGCGGCACGTCCTCGTACGGTGACCAGCTCCCGCACATCGAGAACGCGGCCGGTCTCGTCGCGGAGCAGGTCCCCGGGATCGACGCGATCCTCGTCGGCCACGCGCACACCGAGATCCCCGAGTACCGGGTGAAGAACAAGGAGACCGGCAAGGACGTGGTGCTGTCCGAGCCGCTCAAGTGGGGTCAGCGGCTGACGCTCTTCGACTTCGACCTGGTGTGGGAGAAGGGCCGCTGGGTCGTCGAGAAGGTCGGCGCCCAGGTGCTGAACTCCAACACCGTGGAGGAGGACCCGGAGATCGTCGGCCTGCTCGCGGACGAGCACGAGAAGGTCGTGGCCTACGTCAACCAGGTCATCGGCACCTCCAGCGCGACCATGGCCACGGCCGAGGCGCCGTGGAAGGACGAGCCGATCATCGATCTGATCAACCACGTGCAGGCGGAGACGGTGAGGAAGGCGCTGGCGGGCGGCGCGTACGCGGCTCTGCCGGTGCTGTCGCAGGCATCGTGCTTCTCCCGTACGGCGGCGATCCCGGCCGGTCGGGTCACCATCCGTGACGCGGCCGGGCTGTATGTCTTCGAGAACACCCTGGAGGCGCGTCTTCTCACGGGCGCCCAGGTCAAGGACTATCTGGAGTTCTCGGCGCGGTACTACGTGCAGACCCCGGCGGGTGCGCCCGTGGACACGGCGAAGCTGACGAACGCGGACGGCACGCCGGACTACAACTACGACGCGGTGTACGGCGTGACGTACGAGATCGACATCGCCAGGCCGGCGGGCTCGCGGATCGTGAACCTGTCCTTCGACGGGAAGCCGATCGACCCGGCCGCGCAGTTCGTCCTCGCCGTGAACAACTACCGGGCCAGCGGCGGTGGTGCTTTCCCGCACGTCGCCAAGGCCCAGCAGCTGTGGGCCAACTCGGACGAGATCCGCAACACGATCATCCAGTGGGTGAAGGCGGAGGGGTCGATCGACCCGGGCCGGTTCGCGTCGGTGGACTGGAAGCTGACCCGGGACGGTGTCCCCGTCTTCTAGGGCGGTTCAGCTCTGTGTGAGAGGCGTCAGCGCCTGGCCCTGGGCCGGGATGCGTGGCGCCTCTTGCCGTTCCAGGCCGAAGGTGGTGAAGGCGGTGCGGCGGGGCTGGGGGTAGGGGTCCTTGCCGGTGAGGGTGTTGAGGATGGTGGCGCTGCGCCAGGCGGCGAGGCCGAGGTCGGGGGCGCCGACGCCGTGGGTGTGCTTCTCGGCGTTCTGGACGTAGACGGAGCCGGTGACGGAGGCGTCGAGGACGAGGCGGTAGGTGGCGTCGATGCGGGCGCGGCCGGCGGAGTCGTGGCGGAGGTAGGGGTCGAGTCCGGCGAGCATGCGGTCGACGGGGCGTTCGCGGTAGCCGGTGGCGAGGACGACGGCGTCGGTGGTGAGGCGGGAGCGGGTGCCTTGCTGGAGGTGTTCGAGGTGGAGTTCGACCTTGGTGGTGGCGACGCGGCCGGCGGTGCGGACGCGGACTCCGGGGGTGAGGACGGTGTCGGGCCAGCCGCCGTGGAGGGTGCGGCGGTAGAGCTCTTCGTGGATGGCGGTGAGGGTGTCGGTGTCGATGCCCTTGTGGAGTTGCCATTGGCGGGGCACGAGGTCGTTGCGGGTGGGTTCGGACAGGGCGTGGAAGTAGCGGGTGTAGTCGGGGGTGAAGTGTTCGAGGCCGAGCTTGGAGTACTCCATGGGGGCGAAGGCTTCGGTGCGGGTGAGCCAGTGGATCTTCTCGGCTCCGGCGGGCCGGGCGCGGAGGAGGTCGAGGAAGATCTCGGCGCCTGATTGTCCTGAGCCGATGACGGTGACGTGGTCGGCGTCGATGAGGTCGGCGCGGTGGGTGAGGTAGTCGGCGGAGTGGATGACGGGGACGTGGGGGGCGTCGGCGAGGGGTTTGAGGGGTTCGGGTACGTACGGTTCGGTGCCGACGCCGAGGGCGATGTTGCGGGTGTAGGTGCGGCCGAGGGCTTCGGCTTCGCCGTCGGCGTCGAGTTGGGTGAAGTCGACTTCGAAGAGGGCGCGTTCGGGGTTCCAGCGGACGGAGTCGACCTGGTGGCCGAAGTGGAGGCCGGGGAGTTGGCCGCTGACCCAGCGGCAGTAGGCGTCGTACTCGGCGCGTTGGATGTGGAAGGTCTCGGCGAAGTAGAAGGGGAAGAGGCGTTCGCGGCTGCGGAGGTAGTTGAGGAAGGTCCAGGGGCTGGTGGGGTCGGCGAGGGTGACCAGGTCGGCGAGGAAGGGGACTTGGAGGGTGGCGCCTTCGATGAGGAGTCCGGGGTGCCAGTGGAAGGCGGGGTTCTGTTCGTAGAAGGCGGTGGCGAGGCCGCCGGGGACGCCGTGGGCGAGGGCGGCGAGGGAGAGGTTGAAGGGGCCGATGCCGATGCCGACCAGGTCGTGGGGCTGGTCGGGGTCGTGGGGGGACGGGGGCTTGGGGGTGCTGCCGGTCATCGGTCGGTGCTGCCTTCCACGAGGTTCAGGAGGTGCTGGAGGTCGTCGGGGGTGGTGTGGGGGTTGAGCAGGGTGGCTTTGAGCCAGAGGCGGCCGTCTTCGTGGGCGCGGCCGAGGACGGCGCGGCCTTCGGCGAGGAGGGTGCGGCGGATGGTGGCGACGGTGGAGTCGTCGGCGTCGGAGGGGCGGAAGAGGACGGTGGTGAGGGTGGGGCGTTCGTAGAGCTGGAGGCCGGGGGTTTTGTCGACGAGGTCGGCGAGGTGCTGGGCGAGGGCGTGGACCTGGTCGACGAGGGCGCCGAGTCCGCTGCGGCCGAGGGCGCGGAGGGTGACCGCGATCTTGAGGATGTCGGGGCGGCGGGTGGTGCGCAGGGAGCGGCCGAGGAGGTCGGGGAGGCCGGCTTCGGTGTCGTCGGTGGCGTTGAGGTAGTCGGCGGTGTGGGCGAGGGCGGCGAGGTCGTGGGTGTCGCGGACGGCGAGGAGTCCGGCGGCGACGGGCTGCCAGCCGAGTTTGTGCAGGTCGAGGGTGACGGTGCGGGCGCGGTCGAGGCCGCTGAGGAGGGGGTGGTGGGTGTCGCTGAAGAGGAGGGGGCCGCCGTAGGCGGCGTCGATGTGGAGGTCGGCGCCGTGGGCGTCGCAGAGGTCGGCGATCTCGGGGAGGGGGTCGATGCGGCCGGTGTCGGTGGTGCCTGCGGTGGCGGCGACGAGGAGGGGGCCGTGGAGGTCGGTGAGGGCTTCGTCGAGGGCGACGGGGTCGAGGGTGCCGTTGGGGGTGGGCACGGTGACGGGTTCGGGGAGGCCGAGGAGCCAGGCGGCGCGGTGGAAGGAGTGGTGGGCGTTGGCGCCGACGACGGTCTGGACGGTGTGGCCGGGGTGGTGGCGCTCGCGGGCGAGGAGGAGGGCGAGCTGGTTGGCTTCGGTGCCGCCGGTGGTGACGAGGGCGTCGGGGGTGGCCGCGTGGGGGTAGACGGTCGCGGCGAGTGCCTCGGTGACCAGGGCTTCGAGGGCTGAGGCGGCGGGGGCCTGGTCCCAGGAGTCCATGGAGGGGTTGAGGACGGCGGCGGCGAGGTCGGCGGCGGCGGCGAGCGCGAGGGGTGGGGTGTGGAGGTGGGCGGCGCAGAGGGGGTGCGCGGGGTCCGCGGCGCCTGCGGCGAGGGCGCGGGTGAGGGTGTGGAGGGCGGCGGTGGGGTCGGTGCCGTGGGGTGGGAGCGGGTCGCCGAGCGCGTCGCGCAGCTGTGCGGTGACCTGGTCGGGGCCGCCGGGCGGGAGGGGGCCGCCGCGTGCCGCGGTTCCTTCGT
This sequence comes from Streptomyces sp. NPDC014870, assembly GCF_043081505.1. Taxonomy (NCBI): domain Bacteria; kingdom Bacillati; phylum Actinomycetota; class Actinomycetes; order Kitasatosporales; family Streptomycetaceae; genus Streptomyces; species Streptomyces sp. NPDC014870. Next base: position 441,827 of record NZ_JBIBWQ010000004.1, on the reverse strand, counting down.
GGAGGGCGCTGAGGACGGTGTCCAGGAGGGGGCGCAGGGCGGTGGGGTCGTTCGCGAGGGGCGGTGTGGGCGGAGCGGTCGGGGTGGTCGCGGCACACATGGCACCACCCTGCCGGGGGTTCTGGGGGTTTGTCCGGGGAGTGGGGCGGTGGCACCCGAACGGGGGACGCGGAGAGCGACCTGCCGTGCGGCGATTCGGTGTCTACTCGTCGTAGACGATGTCCTCGATCGGGTGGGTCCAGCGGACCTTGCCGTCGTTGACCTCGATGATCAGGTCGAGGCCGGTGCTGAAGTGGCCGGTGGAGAGCAGGGTGAACTTGTCGGCCTTCCGGCGGAGGTAGTCGAGGAAGCCGTCCAGTGCCGGGTTCCCGTCGTTCTCGAGGACGTACTCGCCGAGCCGGCGGAAGAACTTGGGGTAGATGACGTCCTCGTCGACCGTGGGCGGGGCGGTCACCACCGTGTCGCTGTGGGTCTTGTCCAGGGGCCACAGGCCCTCGTCGTCGTCGCGCGCCGTGCGGGCGGTCGCGGCGAGGTCGGCGCGCAGGTCGGGGAAGAGCGTGCGGTAGAAGATCGGGTAGACGAATCCCTTGGCGAGCAGCTTGTGGTTGACCGTGTCGCGCATCGTCTCGGGGGTGAGGAACACCTGGTCGTTCGCGTCCGCCTCGGGACCGTCGCCCGGGCCGGTGAACGCGATGCAGCGGCCGGGCTTGTCCGCGCCCCGGGTGAGGACGTAGCCGCGGACCGCGGCCGGGGTGGTGGGGGCCTTCACCGTCCCGTTGGAGGTGCGCTGGACGGGGTCGAAGCCGAGGAGGCGGAGCAGCTCGGCGGCTGCCGCTTCGGCGGGCACCTTGGGCTGGTGCAGTTCGGGGCCGCTGACGAAGGGCGGCTTGAAGTGTGTTTCGAGGGCGTCGATGCCCTCCAGGCGCAGGTTCGCCCCACCGGGGCCGCGGATCACGATGGGGTGGGGGCCGGGGACGGTGCTCCAGACGGCCGGGTCGTCCGGGTAGAAGCGGACCGTGTCGCCGTCCGGGCGTGTTCCTACGATCCGGAATTCGCCTTTGATCCTCAGGTACGGCATGGGAGGGGCCTCGCAGACGCCTGCGGCAGGGTGGGTGGGAGCAAGGTGCCAGCAGGGGAAGGCCCCCGGGGCGGACCGCCGCCGTGGAAGGCGCTCCCCCTGTCCCACTATGCGTCCATGTCGTCGGCGGGTCCTGTTGGCGGTTCAACCTCTCGGGTGCCGGAGGCCCGTCGAGGGGTTGAACCGCCGTGCGGTGTGTTCGCGAGTGGGTCGGGTCAGGCCTCGCGGACCTTCAGGGCTCGGCGCAGGTCGGCCAGTTGGTCGACGAGCTTGCGGTGGAGGGCGGGGGTGAGGGCGGGGTCGGTGAGGTGGTTCTCGCCGAAGGTGAGGGATTCCTGGTCGATGGCGTGGGCGGGGAAGGCGTGGCGGCCCGCGGCTTCGGCCATGGCGGCGCCCCGGCGGGTGGCCAGCGCGGTGGCGGCCGGGTAGTAGCGGGGGATGTACTCCCGTACGAGTTCGGCCTGTTCGGGCTGCCAGAAGCCTTGGGCGGTGGCGGTGAAGAGGTAGTTGGAGAGGTCGTCGGTGTCGAAGAGACGGGACCAGGCGGCGGCCTTGGCCTCGGGGGTGGGGAGGGCGGCGCGGCAGCGGGCGGCGCCTTCCTGGCCGGTGGCGCTGGGGTCGCGGGCGAGTTCGCTGTCGATGGCGGCTTCGTCGAGGGCGCCGAGGACGGCGAGGCGGGCGAGGATGCGCCACCGGAGTTCGGGGTCGATCTCGGGGCCGCCGGGGACGGTTCCGTCGGCGAGCCAGCCGGCGATGGTGTCGGGCTGGGTGGCGCTGCTGATGTACGTACGGACGGCGGTGAGGCGCAGTCCGGGGTTGTCGCCGTCCTCGGTGCGGCGGATGAGGTCGCGGGCGAGGCCGGTGAGGAGGGTGAGCGCGGCGGGGCGGTCGTCGGCCGGGAGGTACCGGTCGGCGATCTGGGTGCGGGCGAAGGCGAGGACGCCCTGGACGACGGCGAGGTCGGTCTCCTCGGGGAGGTGGGCCTCGGCGGTGGTCAGGTAGTCCTGGGGGTCCAGTTCGCCGTCGCGGACCATGTCGCGCAGGGTGTTCCAGACGAGTGCGCGGGTGAGGGCGTCGGGGATGCCGGAGAGGCCGCGCAGGGCGGTCTCCAGGGAGTCGTCGTCGAGGCGGACCTTGGCGTAGGTGAGGTCGCCGTCGTTGAGGACGACGAGGGCGGGGCGGGGTCCGGGGAGGTCGAGGGGCTCGGCCTGCGGGACGTCGATCTCGACGCGTTCGCGCCGGACGAGGCGGCGGCCGTCGACGAGGTCGCGGTCGTAGACGCCGACGGCGATGCGGTGGGGGCGGCTGCCGTGGTGGTGGACGGTGAGGGTGGTCCGGGTCTCGTCGCCGCCGAGTTCGGGGGTGAGGGTGTCGACGCCGGTGGTGCGGAGCCACTGGTCGGCCCAGGCGTGGACGTCGCGGTCGGTGGCGGAGGCGAGGTTGTCGATGAAGTCGGCGAGGGTGGCGTTGCCGAAGCGGTGCCGCCTGAAGTGGGTGTTGATGCCGGCGAGGAAGTCCTTCTCCCCCATCCAGGCGACGAGTTGACGCAGGGCGGAGGCGCCCTTGGCGTAGGAGATCCCGTCGAAGTTGAGGAGGGCGGAGGCCGTGTCGGGGACGGCGTCCGGGTCCGGGGCGACGGGGTGGGTGGAGGGGCGCTGGTCGGCGTCGTAGCCCCAGGCCTTGCGCTCGATGCCGAAGTCGATCCAGGTGTCGGGGAAGCGGTCGGCGCAGGCTTCGTTGATGGTCTGGTAGCCCATGTACTCGGCGAAGGACTCGTTGAGCCAGATGTCGTCCCACCAGCGCAGGGTGACGAGGTCGCCGAACCACATGTGGGCCATCTCGTGGGCGATGACCATGGCGCGGGTCTGGCGTTCGGTGACGGTGACGGCGGAGCGGTAGACGAACTCGTCGCGGAAGGTGACGAGTCCGGGGTTCTCCATGGCGCCGGCGTTGAACTCGGGGACGAAGGCCTGGTCGTACGAGTCGAAGGGGTACGGCTCCTCGAACTTCTCGTGGAAGCGGTCGAAGCAGGCCTTGGTGATGTCGAGGATCTCGTCGGCGTCGGCGTCGAGGTGGGGGGCGAGGGAGCGGCGGCAGTGGATGGCGAAGGGCAGTCCGGCGTGTTCGGTGCGGACGGAGTGCCAGGGGCCTGCGGCGACGCAGACGAAGTAGGTGGAGAGGAGGGGGGTGGGGGCGGCCTGCCAGCGGCCGTCGGGGAGCTGCTCGGTGATGCCGTTGGCGAGGACGGTCCAGCCGTCGGGGGCCTTGACGGTCAGCTCGAAGACGGCCTTGAGGTCGGGCTGGTCGAAGGCGGCGAAGACGCGCTGGACGTCTTCCATGAAGAGCTGGGTGTAGACGTACGACTCGCCGTCGGTGGGGTCGGTGAAGCGGTGCATGCCTTCACCGGTGCGGCTGTAGCGCATGGTGGTGACGGCGCGGAGTTCGTGCTCGCCCTCGGTGAGGGTGAGGGGGACCCGGTTGTCGTCGAGGGAGGCGGGGTCGAGGGGTTCGCCGTCGAGGTGCAGGGAGTGGAGCGTGACCGGTTTCAGCTCGACGAAGGTGTCCCCGGCGGTGCGGGCGGTGAACCGGATGACGGTCGTGGATGCGAAGGTCTCGTCGCCTGTGGTGAGGTCGAGGTCGACCGTGTAGCGCTGGATGTCGAGGAGATGGGCACGGGTCTGCGCTTCCTCGCGCGTCAGTACGGGCATGGGGCCATGCTGCCCGATGGGGTGGCGGCGGGGCACGGGAGTTCCGCTGACAGCTCAGCGCCGCGTCGTGGCGGTGGTGTGGGGTCGCGGTTCAGGCCAGGCCTGCGCCGGTGAGGTGGGCGAAGGCGGCGGTGATGCCGGGGCGGTCGTAGCCCGTGCCGCTCTTGGCGCCGGTGGAGAGCAGGGCGTGCAGCAGGAGGCGGGCCTTGGCGGGGTCGAGGGGTCCTGCGGGGATGAGGCCGCGGTGCAGGAGGTCGTACTCGGAGCCGGGGCCCCGGTAGGTGTGCGTGAGGGTGGCGCCGGCGCCGGTGCGGGAGGCGAGGACGACGGGGATGTGGGTGGCCAGGCGTTCCAGGGGGTCGACGAGCCAGGTCGGGACGTGGCCGGCGCCGAACGCGGCGAGGACGAGGCCGTCGAAGCGGGTGTCGAGGCCGTCGAGGAGTTCGCCACGGTCGCCGAGGGAGAGGGTGACCAGGGCTACGCGGACCGCCGGGTCGAGGCGGAGGGGGTGGATGGCGCTGGTGCCGGCGGGGCGGAGCAGGATGCGGGGCTCGCCCTCGACGACGCTGCCCAGGGGGCCGGCGCCCGGGGAGGCGAAGGTGGTGACGGACGTGGTGTGGGTCTTGCGGACGTGGCGGGCGGCGTGGATCTCGTCGGCGAGGACGACGAGGACGCCGAGGCCCGCGCAGCCGGGGTCGGCGGCGACGGCGATCGCGGCGGCGAGGTTGGCGGGGCCGTCGGCGCCGGGCAGGTCGGGGCGGCGCATGGCGCCGGTGACGGCGACGGCCTGGGGGGTGTCGCAGAGCAGGTCGAGGAGGAAGGCGGTCTCCTCCAGGGTGTCGGTGCCCTGGACCACGACCACGCCGGACCCTGCGGCGAGGGTGTCGCGCACCTCGTGGGCGAGGGCCGCGAGGTCCTCGAGGGTGAGCGAAGAGCTGGGGAGGCGCCGGAAGTCGCGCAGCTCGACGTCGGGGACGGGGGCGGGGGCCGTGCCGGGAGCGGCGCCCGGCCCGGCGGTGCCGGTGGGCGCGCCGGGGGCGGGGGTGGCGGCCGCACCGGGGGCGGAGGCCGGGGGCATCGCACCGGGATCCCGGGTCGTCCCGCCAGGGGCCCCGGGGGCCTCGGTGGTTCCGGTCGGGGTGGGAGGTGGTGCGTCCGGGCCGGCGGTGCTGGTGGGGATGCCCAGGGCGGCGAGGACTTCCGTGCCGGTCATGCGGCTTGCGTCGCCGCCGCGGGCGGAGATGGTGCCGCCGAGGGTGAAGACCGTGACGCGGTTCATCCGACTGCTCCGTTCGTCGCGGCGACGGGGCCGCAGGGGTTCGTCTTCGTGCCCGGTGCCGTGGTCAGCCCTGGGCTCCGTCCGCGATGGTCTCGTGGTGGCGGATGACCTCGGCGATGATGAAGTTCAGGAGCTTCTCGGCGAACGCCGGGTCCAGCTTCGCGCTCTCGGCCAGTTCGCGCAGCCGGGCGATCTGGCGGGCCTCGCGCGCGGGGTCGGCGGGCGGGAGCTGGTGGCGGGCCTTGAGGACGCCGACCTGCTGGGTGCACTTGAAGCGTTCGGCGAGCATGTGGACGACCGCCGCGTCGATGTTGTCGATGCTTTCGCGCAGCCGGGTCAGTTCCGCCGTCACGGACTCGTCGATCTCACTCATGAGCAGCGAGCTTAGACGGATCGGCCGGCGATCGTCGGGGGGTGTTCGGGATCCGGGATGCGGTCGCTCCAGCCGCCGGGGACCGCCCTGCCCTGCTGTTCGCGGAAGCGGACGGGGGCGGTGCCGACCCTGCGGGTGAAGAGCCGGGAGAAGTAGGCGGCGTCGTCGTAGCCGATGCGGCGGGCGACGGCGGCGACGGGCAGTTCGGTGGCGGCGAGGAGTTCCTTGGCGCGGCCCAGCCGGATGGTGAGCAGGTAGTCCTTGGGGCTGCAGCCGGCGGCGCGGCGGACGGCGGTGCGGAGTTCGGCCTGGGTCATGCCGTGCCGGGCGGCGTGTTCGGCGACGGACAGCGGCTGGAAGGCGTCGCGGGCGAGGGCGGTGAGGACGGGGTCGCCGTCGGCGTTGGTGTCGGCGCGGGCGCGGCGCAGGGCGACGAGGAGTTCGTGGACGGCGGCGCCGGTCTCGACCTCGAGGAGGGGGTTGCCGCGGCGGGCGGCGCGGGCGATGCGGCCGATGGCGGCGCGGGGTGCGGCGGCGTCGGCGAGGGGGACGACGGGCCGGTCGGGTTCGATGTAGCCGAGTTCGGTGTACGTGGTGGTGGCGGGTCCGGTGAAGTCGACGAAGGCCTCGTCCCAGCCGGTCTCGGGGTCGGCGGAGTAGTGGTGGGGGGTGCCGGGGGTGAGCCAGATCAGGGCGGGGGCGGTGATGGCGGTGCGGCGCCCGTCGGGGCCCCGGTACCAGCCGTTGCCGGCGCTGACGACGACGGCGACGTGGTGGTCGAGGGTGCGGGGGCCGACGGTGGGCAGGGCGCCGTGCTGGAGTCCGACGCCGAGGCAGACGAGGCCGAGGCGGTGGTGGACCGGGCTGGGCGTGAAGTAGCGCATCCAGGTGTGGTACATCGGCCGTCGCCTGCCTTTCTCCGCCGCGTTCCGGCGCCGTGTTCCGTGCCGTGTTCCGGCGCCGTGTTCCGTGCCGTGTTCCGGCGCCCTGTTCCGTGCCGCGCTCCGGCGCCGCGTTCCGTGCCGCGCTCCGGGAACGTTCTTCCGTCCAAACAGCGACGATCTTTGTCCATGGACCGGCCCGCCGCCAGAGGGCGAAGGTGAGCGCATGAGCACGTTCGCTGTGGGTGACGAGGACTTTCTGCTGGACGGCAGGCCGGTGCGGCTGCTGTCGGGGGCGCTGCACTACTTCCGGGTGCACGAGGAGCAGTGGGGACATCGGCTGGAGATGCTCCGCGCGATGGGTCTCACCTGTGTGGAGACGTACGTGCCGTGGAATCTGTACGAGCCGGAGCCCGGCCGGTACGGGGACGTGGCGGCACTGGGGCGGTTCCTCGACGCGGTGGCGGCGGCCGGGATGCGGGCGATCGTGCGGCCGGGTCCTTATATCTGCGCCGAGTGGGAGAACGGCGGGCTGCCGCACTGGCTGACAGGCCGCCTGGGGCGGCGGGTGCGGTCGGCCGACGCGGAGTACCTGGGCCATGTGGAGCGCTGGTTCCGGGCGCTGCTGCCGCAGGTCGTGGAGCGGCAGATCGGTCGCGGCGGGCCGGTGATCATGGTTCAGGTGGAGAACGAGTACGGGAGTTACGGCTCCGACCAGCGGTATCTGCGGTGGGTCGCGGAGCTGCTGCTCGACTGCGGGGTGGAGGTGCCGCTGTTCACCTCGGACGGCCCTGAGGACCACATGCTGACGGGCGGGTCGGTGCCGGGGGTGCTGGCGACGGCGAACTTCGGCTCGGGGGCGCGCAAGGCGTTCGAGGTGCTGCGGCGGCACCAGCCGTCCGGGCCGCTGATGTGCATGGAGTTCTGGTGCGGCTGGTTCGACCACTGGGGCAAGGACCATGCCGTACGGGACGCGGGTGACGCGGCGGAGGCGCTGCGGGAGATCCTGGAGTGCGGGGCGTCGGTGAACGTGTACATGGCGCACGGGGGGACGAACTTCGCGGGCTGGGCGGGGGCGAACCGGGCCGGCGAGATGCACGCGGGCGAGCTGGAACCGACGGTCACGTCGTACGACTACGACGCGCCGATCGACGAGGCGGGGCTGCCGACGGAGAAGTTCTGGCGGTTCCGCGAGGTCCTTGCCGCGTACGCGGAGGGGCCGTTGCCCGAGGTTCCCGAGCCGCCGCGGCGGATCGCGGGGCCGGCGGCGGCGGACCTGGCTCAGTGGGCACCGCTCGCGGAGGTGCTCTCGGTCCTCGGCGACGAGGAGTCGGTGACGCCGGTGCCGCCGACCTTCGAGGAGTTGGGCGTCGACCGGGGCGTGGTGCGCTACCGGCTGGAGGTGCCCGGGCCGCGGCAGCCGTATCCGCTGGTCGTGGCCGGGCTCCGGGACCGTGCGGTGGTGTACGTGGACGGGGTGCGGGCGGGGGTGCTGACGGCGGAGGAGGAGGCGCTGCCGGAGCCGGTGGCCGGGCCCGCGGTGGTGGAGCTGTGGGTGGAGTCGCTGGGGCGGGTCAACTACGGGCCGCGGCAGGCGGAGCCGAAGGGGATCACGGTCGGGGTCCGGCACGAGCGGCAGTACGTGCACGGGGTGCGGGCCCGCGGTCTGCGTCTGGACGCCTTCGAGGCGGCGGCCGTGGCGAAGGTCCCGTTCCGGCCGGTGGCCGACGGAGGGGCCGGGGCTCCGGGGCTGTTCCGGGCCGTGGTGGACGTGGCCGGTCCGGGTGACGCGGCGCTCTCGCTGCCGGGCGGGGTGCGGGGCTTCGTCTGGGTGAACGGGTTCTGCCTGGGCCGGTACTGGAACGTCGGCCCGCAGGAGTCGCTGTTCGTACCGGGCCCGGTGCTCCGGGAGGGTGCCAACGAGGTGTGGGTGCTCGAACTGGAGGGCGGGGCGGAGGAGTCGGAGTCCGTACGGCTCGCGTGAGCGGATCAGCGGGTGGGCGGGAGCAGGTACGGGTCCGGATGCCTGGATGTGCGTGAGCGGGTACGGGGCGGCTCTGCCCCGTACCCGCTCACGCGCGGTTCATGCTCCTCGTACTACAGGGTCGCCGCGGCGGACTTGATCTGGGCGGCGAAGGTGGAGACCTCGGTGTACACGCCCGGGTAGTTCGGGCGGGCGCAGCCCTGGCCCCAGCTCACGATGCCGACCTGGATCCAGGCGCCGGCGTTGTCGCGGCGGAACATCGGGCCGCCCGAGTCACCCTGGCAGGTGTCGACGCCGCCCTGGGGGAAGCCGGCGCAGATCTCCTCGCCCTTGATGAGGTCGCTGCCGTAGGACTTGGCGCAGTCCGTGTCCGAGACGAACGGGACGGTGGCCTTGAGCAGGTAGCGCTGCTGGCCGCCGCCCTCGCGGGCCGCGCCCCAGCCGGCGACGGTGAACGTGCCGTTGTTGTACGCGGTGGTCTCGGCGATCTTGAGGGTGGGCACCGAGGTGATCGGCGAGGCGAGCTTGATCAGCGCCCAGTCCTTGCCGCTCCCGTTGTAGCCGGGAGCCTGGAGGACCTTGGTGGACCTGACCTTGATGGCGGCGCTGGACTGGAGGTCCACGACTCCGACGGTGGCGGTGATGCTGGTGTTGTTGCCGGAGCCGCTGACGCAGTGGGCGGCGGTGAGGACGATCTGCGGGGTCAGCATGGAGCCGCCACAGCCCATGGAGAGCCGGACCATCCAGGGGAACTCGCCCTGCGCGGCGCGGGTTCCGCCGACGACGGGGGCGGGCGCGGCGGAGGCCGTGGTGGACGGCTGGAGGCTGACGGCGGCGAGGACGACGGCGCCGGCCGCGGCGATTCTCTGCAGGGCGCGGACGAACCTGTTCTTCTTCAAGTGTCTGCCTTTCGTGGGGGGTTGGCCTTGATGGCATGTGCCCGTCAAGGCTTGGTCCGGATTATGGACACCGCTCACCGGGGGCCACAAGGGCACGATTTCGGCCAGCGCCGGGGCGCTGCGCGGGGGCCTCGTACAGTGGAGGGAAGGGGGTGCGGCGTGCCGGACGGAAGCGGAGTCGAGGGAGCCGGGGCTTCCGGCGCGGTCGTGCACGGGTTCCCGCACCTCGCCACGGTCCGGGCCTCGATCACCGCGCTGTACCGCCGACTCTCGGCGGACGGCGTACGCCAGTACGCGGCCAGCGTGCCCGCGGCGGCGGTGGCCTTCTCCGACGAGGAGGACCTCCACCTCGGGGCACAGCGGGTGGCCGGCGCCCTGGTGCACCACCTGCGGCTGCCCGAGGCGCGGATGATCGTCAGCTTCCGGGAGATGCGGCACGCGGCGACCGTCGAACTGGCGGCGGGTCCGGAGTACTTCGTCGAGCTGAACGATCGCTTCCGCGACCACCGTGCCGATGTGGGCGCGGCGCTCGCCCATGAGATCACCCACGTGCTGCTGCACCGCCTCGATCTCGGCTTCCCCGGCACCCGGGACAACGAGATCCTCACCGATGTGGTGACCACCTATCTGGGGGCGGGCTGGCTGCTGCTCGACGCGTTCCGCGAGGACGGGATGTCCCGCCAGAAGCTGGGCTACCTGACGCCGGAGGAGTTCGGATACGTGCTGGCCAAACGGGCCGAGGTGTTCGGGGAGGACCCCTCGCCGTGGTTCACCAGCCCGCGGGCGTACGAGGCGTGGACCCGGGGGCGTCAGGAGGCCGCGCGGGACGCCCGGCGGCCCCCGCTGGCGGCGGCCGGGTGGGCGGCGCGCCACCGGTACGCGAAGGACCGCCGCTACGGGCGGGCCGCGGCGGACGCTCCGTACGCCTTCGAGGGGAGCGGTGCCTCGGCCCGGGTCTCCTTCCCGTGCCCGGTGTGCCGGCAGCGGCTGCGGGTCCCGGTGGGGCGGCGGGTCCGCGCCCGGTGCGGGGTGTGCGGGACGGTTCTGGAGTGCGACGCGTAGCGGCGGATACCCATTTGCGCCGTCCGGGGCCGGCGGGTGAAGGTCGGCGCATGAGCACGTTGTTCGAGGCGATTCACGAGGGGGCCGACGCCGTCGTGCGCGCCCTGCGGGCCGGGGCCTCCCCGGAGACGGCCGACGAGGACGGGGAGACCGCGCTGTACCGGGCGGCCGTCGCGAACGAGCCGGGTGCCGTCCGGCTGTTGCTGGCCGCGGGGGCGGATCCCGGGCGGGCCGGCGGCGCCGAGGCCGGGGACCTGCCGCTGTGCGGGGCGGCCTGCGGCGGGCACGCGGACGTGGTGCGGGCGCTGCTCGCCGCCGGGGCGGTGGCGGACCAGCCGGAGGCGTACGGGTTCACGGCCATGGACTGGGCGGTACGACTCGGGCATGCGGAGACCGTACGGATCCTGCTCGAACACGGCGCCGCGCCGAGCCGGCCGGGGCCCGACGGGCTGCCGCCGCTGGTGGCGGCGGCGCGGCGCGGGTCGACGGCGAGCGTGCGGGCGCTCCTGGAGTTCGGCGCGGGCCCGGCCGAGGACGCGCTGCGCGAGGCGCGGCGCTGGATCGGCGTGGACATCGCGGAGGAGTTGCGGCGCGGCCTGCTCACGGAGGACGGCTCGGGCGCCGGGCAGGTCGGGGGCGAGGCCGGGGCCGAGGGCGGGGAGAGCGGTCGGGCGCCCGAGGTCGTCGTGCGGCGGGTGCGGGAGGACGGCGGGGTGACCGTCGTGGTAGAGGTGCTCCGGGAGGACGGCGCGCCGAGCCGCGGCAACGAGCAGCAGACCGGGCACGCGGCGATCGCGACGCTCCTGGAGCGCGCGCTCGGAGTGCGGGTCCCGCCCGAGGAGTTGGCCGCGCGGGCGCTGCGCTGCGGCGAGCCGGACCTGGACGACTGGAAGGAGGCGGTACGGACGCTGGGCGCCCGCGACGACGAGGAGTCCTTCCGGGCCGCGTCCGCCTGGTGCGCGAGCCCCGACCCGCTGCGCCGTGCCCTCGGCGCCCGCGTCCTCGGCGCCCTCGACAGCTTCACTCCCCGGGGTCTGCCGGTCCTGCGCGGGCTGGCGGCTCAGGCGGCGAAGGCGGCGCTCGGCGAGGGGCCCACGACACCCGGCGCCGCCCGCGAGCCCGCGCTCTCCGTCGTCGTCGCGCTCGGCCAGTACGGGGAGGAGGCGGCGCTGCCCGAGATGCTGGCGCTCGCCGCCCATCCCGACATCGAGGTGCGGCGGGCGCTGGGCTGCGCGCTGACCGGTCCCGTGCCCGCCGGGGACCCGGTGGCCGTGGCGACGCTGGTCGCGCTGAGCCGGGACCACGACCACGGGGTACGGGACTGGGCGACGCTCGCGCTCGCGGAGGTGCCCGAGGACACCCCGGTGCTGCGGGAGGCGCTCGTCGCGCGGCTCGCGGACGACGACGAGGACGTGGTGGCCGAGGCCGCGCGGGGTCTGGCGATGCGTCAGGATCCGCGCGCGGTCGAGGTGCTGGCGGCGATCCTCGCCGACGGGGACCCGGACGGCGCCGCCCGGGACACCGCCCTCGCCTCCGTCGAGTACGTCGAGGACCCCCGGGTCAGGACCCGCCTGGAGTGGACCGCGCCGCGATGTCGTTGACCGCCGCCCACGCGAACGCCATCGCGGGGCCGATCGTCGCGCCCGGTCCCGGATAGGTCTCCCCCATGACGGCCGCCGAGCAGTTCCCGGCCGCGTACAGGCCGGCGATGGCGCCGCCGTCCTCGCGCAGCACCCGCCCGTCGCCGTCGGTGACCAGGCCGCCCTTGGTGCCGATGTCGCCGGGGTGGACCGGGACGGCGTAGAAGGGGCCCTTGTCCAGGGGCGCCAGGTTCGGGTTCGGGAGGGTCGGGTCGCCGTAGTAGCGGTCGTAGACGGAGTCGCCGCGCCCGAAGTCCTCGTCGCGCCCTTTCGCCGCGAAGCCGTTGAAGCGGGCGATCGTCGCTTCGAGGCCGGGGGTGCCGATCAGGGCCGCCAGCTCCGCCACCGTCCCGGCGCGCTCCACGAAGCCGTCCCACCGCTTGGGGAACGGCTGGCCGGGGAAGAGGCCGGCGAAGAGGTAGCGCGCCTTGGAGCGGGCGTCGAGGATCAGCCAGGACGGGACGGTCGTCGCCTCCGGTCGGTCGCAGGCGTACATGCGGTCGACGAACCGGTGATACGGCGCGGCCTCGTTGGCGTACCGCTCCCCCGCCGCGTTCACGATCACCATGCCGGGGATGCCCCGGTCGGCGACGAGGAAGAACGGCTTCTCGCCGGGCGGGCAGACGGACGGGGCGCCCCACACCTTGTCGAGCAGGTCGGTCGCCGCGCCCAGCTCCTCGCCGAGGCGCAGGGTGTCGCCGGTCTGCCCCTCCGAGGCGTGCGTCCAGGCCGTCGAGGTGGGCGCCGGCAGGTGCTTCTCCCGGAGCTCCTGGTCGTGCGAGAAGCCCCCGGAGGCGAGGACGACACCTCCCCTGGCCCGTACGGTCCGGCCGTCGGCCAGCTCCACCCCGGCCACCCGGCCGTCCTCGACGAGGAGGCCGGCGAGCGGGGCTTTCAGCCAGAGCTCGCCGCCGAGTTCGTGCAGCGAGAGCCGCATCCGGGCGATGAGCGCCTCGCCGAGCGAGAGGAGTCTCCGTCCGGTGAGCAGGGCGCGGACGGCCCGCGCGCCGACCCTGACCGAGGCGCGGCGCCCGGCCCAGGTGCGGGCGACCATGTTGAGGAAGCGGAAGTCGTACGAGGTCATGGTCAGCCCGTACGTCGGAAGGCCGGCCCGGCGCATGGTCGCCGCGAGCGGTCCGAGCCGCTTGAGGTCGACGATCCGCGGCTCGACCGACCGCCCCTGCGCCATGCCGCCGAGGGCTTCGGGGAAGTAGTCGGAGTAGCCGGGCGTGTACATGAAGCGGACATGGGTGCGGTCGTGGAACTCCCGCACCATGCGCGGCCCGTGGGCGAGGTAGGCGTCCTTGCGGGCGGCGGGCACGCGGTCGCCGACGGTCGCGTCGAGATAGGCGCGGGCCTTCTCGTCCGTGTCCCCGAGGCCTGCCTCGTCGAGGAGGTGGTTGCCGGGGACCCAGATCGCGCCGCCGGACAGGGCGGTGGAGCCGCCGTAGCGGTCGGTCTTCTCGACGACGAGGGCGGTCAGGCCGCGCAGCCGGGCGGTGATCGCGGCGGCGAATCCGGCGGCGCCGGAGCCGACGACCACGACGTCGTACTCGTACTCGTACTCGTGCGCGTCTCCCTGGTCGGAGCTCATCCGAACACCCCTGTCGCGTAGTCGCTGCGGTAGTAGAGGAGCGGCGCGCCGTCCTCGCGGGCCTGCAGGGCCAGGACCCTGGCCGTGACCACGTGGTGGTCGCCGGCCTCGTGGACGGCGTGGACGGCGCAGTGCAGGGTGGCGAGCGCGCCCTCGATGTGGACGGCGCCGTCCTCGCTCACGGTCCAGTCGACCCCCGCGAACTTGTCGGGGCCCCGGCGGCCGAGGGAGGCGCAGACGGCTCGCTGGTCCTCGGCGAGGATGGAGATGCCGAAGTGTCCGGCGGCCCGGACGGCGGGCCAGCTGGTGGAGGTCTTCGCCACGCAGAGCAGCACCAGCGGCGGTTCGAGGGAGAGCGAGGCGAAGGACTGCACGGCCAGGCCCGCGGGCCGGCCGTCGCCGTCGAGGGCGGCGACGACCGTGATACCGCTGGCGAAGTGGCCGAGGACCTCGCGCATCAGCCGTTCCACTGGTGGCCCCAGAGACTGTCGGAGGTGATCTCCTTCGTGGTCCAGGTCGCCGGGTCGACGAGGAGGCCGTCCCAGCCGTACTCGACCTGGAAGCCGCCGGGTGCCTGGGCGTAGAAGGAGACCATGCGGTCGTTGGAGTGCCGGCCGAGGGTGGAGGCGATGGGGATGCCCGCCGCGTTCATCCGGTCGAGGCAGTAGCCGACGGCGTCGAGCGTGTCGGTCTCGACCATGAAGTGGACGATGCCGGGCGGCAGCGCGCCCGGGTAGAGGCCGAGGCTGTGGTGGCGGGCGTTGGGGCTGAGGAAGTTCATCCAGTAGAAGTCCTGGCCGGGTTCGCCGGTGGGGACGGCGACGGGCGGGAGCTTCATCCGGTCGCGGAGCTGGAAGCCGAGCAGGTGCTCGTAGAAGGTGACGGTCTCGTCCATGTTCGGGGCGGGCAGGACGACATGGCCGAGGCCGAGGTCCTGGCCGTTCGGGGCGGTGGTGACGAAGCGGTTGCCGTAGCGGGCGGGCAGCGGGCTGTGGTCCTGGGCCTGGCCCCAGTACAGCTCCAGGGGGTTGCCGGCGGGGTCGTCGACGTGGATGAGGCCCTGGACGCGGCGTTCGGCGAGGGTGGCCTGGTCGGCGTGCTTGACGGGGAAGCCGGAGGCTTCGAGCTCCTCGGCCGCCTCGTCGAGGGCGCGGGCGTTCGGGAGTTCGAAGCCGGCGGCGAGGAGCCGGTCGGTGGTCCCCGCGACGAAGGTGAGGCGGCGGATCCGGTCGTCGATGCGGGTGTGCAGGACGGTGTCGGTGGAGTCCTGGGCCTCGGCCATGCCGAGGATGTCGAGGGTGTAGGCGCGCCAGTCGGCGAGCGTGGTCGTCTCGATGCGGAGGTAGCCGAGGGAACGGATGTCCATGGGAGCGGGGTCCTATCGCGAGAAGAAGTCGAGGGCGAGGCGGTTGAACTCGTCGAAGCGTTCGACCTGGGCCCAGTGGCCGCAGTGCGGGAAGACGTGCAGCCGGGCGTCCGGGATCGTGCGCAGGGCGACGAGCGCGCCGTCGAGCGGGTTGGTGCGGTCCTCGCGGCCCCAGGTGAGCAGGGTCGGCTGGGTGATGCGGTGGCCGTCGCGCCAGAGCTGCGACTCCTGCGGCCAGGTGGCGAAGGCGGCGCCCATCCGGGCGGCGCCGAGCCGGGCGTCGGGGTCGGTGGCCTGGGTGTAGCGCTCCTCGACGAAGGCGTCGGTGACGATCGCCGGGTCGTACGCCATGGTGAGCAGGAAGGCGCGCATCTGCTCGCGGCTGGGGGCGGGCGAGGCGTTGAAGCCGAAGAGGTGCTTGATGCCCTCGGTCGGGTCGGGCGAGAAGAGGTTGACGGAGATCCCGCCCGGGCCCATCAGGACCAGCCGGTCGACCTTGGCGGGGTGGTCGACCGCGAGCCGGGCGGCGGTGCCGCCGCCGAGCGAGTTGCCGATGAAGTGGGCCTTCTCCAGGCCGAGTTCGTCCATGAGGGCGGCGACGGCGCGGGCGCTGAAGGAGAAGTAGTCGCGGTCCGGCGCGGTCTTGTCGGAGCGGCCGAAGCAGGGCTGGTCGATCAGGAGCGTACGGAAGCGCTCGGCGAAGACCGGCAGGTTGGCGCCGAAGTTGGACCAGGCGGAGGCCCCGGGGCCGCCGCCGTGGAGCATGATCACGGCGGGGGCGTCGGCGGGACCGGCCTCGTGGAAGTGGAGGGTGAGGTCGCCGGCCTTCGCGGTCCGTGAGGTGTTCTCGTGCGTGAGAGCGGTCGCGGTGGTCACAGCATCGTGTCCTGGATGTCGAGGCCGAGGGCGGCCTGGCCGTAGAGGACGAGGGCCCGCTCGGGGTCGTTGGCGGCGTGGCCGCGCCCGGTGTGGACGTCGCGCCAGGCGCGCTGGACCGGATTGGGGCCGGTACGCATCGCGCTGCCGCCGGCGTTCTCCATGAGCAGGTCGACGGCGGCGACGGCCCGTTCGGTGGCGATGACCTGGTCGCGGCGGGCGCGGGCGCGCAGCTCCATGGGCAACGGCGCGCCGGCGCGGGCGAGTTCGTACAGCTCGGCCATGTTGCGGGTGAGCTGGAGCCAGGAGGCGTCGATGTCGGCGGCGGCGCGGGCGATGCGGACCTGCGCGAAGGGGTCCTCGGCGACCTGCTGTCCGTAGCTGACGCGGAACCGCTCGCGGGTCGCGGCGACATGGCCCTCGTAGGCGCCCTCGGCGATGCCGACGATCGGGGTGGAGATGGTGGTGGTGAAGACGGAGGCGTACGGGAGCCGGTAGAGCGGTTCGGGGTTGGCGGCGAGCCCGGGCGCGTCGAGGGCGGTGACCGGGCCGAAGCTGAGCGCGCGGTGCTCGGGGACGAAGACGTCCTCGCAGACGACGTCGTTGGAGCCGGAGCCGCGCAGGCCGACGGTGTCCCAGACCTCGTCGACGCGGTAGGCGGTGCGCGGGACGAGGAAGGTGCGCATGTCGACGGGGCGGCCGTCGGCGTCGGTGACGAGGCCGCCGAGGAGGGCCCAGTCGGTGTGGTCGCAGCCGGAGGAGAAGTGCCAGCGGCCGGTGAGGGTGAAGCCGCCGTCGACGGGGGTGACCTTGCCGGTGGGGGCGTAGGAGGAGCAGATCCGGGTGTCGGGGTCGGCGCCCCACACCTCCTCCTGTGCCTTCGGCTCGTACAGGGCGACGTGCCAGGGGTGGACGCCGACGACGGAGGCGACCCAGCCGGTGGAGCCGCAGGCCTTCGCGATCTCCTTGACGGCCTTGTAGAAGGCGACGGGGTCGGCGGCGTGGCCGCCGTACGCGCGGGGCTGGAGCAGCCTGAAGAATCCGGTCGCGGCGAGCTCCTTGACGGAGTCCTCGGGGACCTTGCGGGCGGCCTCGGCCTCGGCGGCCCGCTCGCGCAGGGCGGGGGCGAGGGCGCGGACGGCCTCGAGGACGGCTCCGGTGGCGTCGCTCATCGCGTGTCCTCTCTCGGAGGGAATCGGGAGTGGCTGGACCGTACGCCCAGGTGTTCCGGAACGGCATACGGGGTTCCCGCTGAGCGGGAACCCCGAGGCCGGGGGCGCGGCGGGGGGGGGACCTGGCGCCCATGGACCCCGCCGAGGCCCATGGGTCCCGCCGCGCCCCCATCCGTGCCGAACTTGCCGGTAACCCGATCCGCCGGGGAATCGCAGGGCGGGCTTCTCCTCGCGTTCACCGAGGGGTCATCGTGACCCCCCGTAATGCAGGAGTTGTATGGACAACAGTTGTTCATACATCTTGGCCCCGCTCCCCTTCCCTCATGGAGTACGCGTGACCTCCCCTGCCCGCGCCGCCGTCCTGCTCGGCGCCCTCGGACTGACCGCCCTGTCGCTCACCGCCTGTGGTGCCGCCCCCACGAAGGGCGCCGCAGGCGCCGACGGGAAGAACCTCGCCACCGCGACCTCCGCCGCCGAGGCCGGCGGCATGGACGCCCTGATCGCCGCCGCGAAGAAGGAGGGCACGCTCAACGCGATCGCCATCCCGCGCGACTGGGCCAACTACGGCGCGATCATCGACGGCTTCACCGCGAAGTACGGCATCAAGGTGACCGTCGAGAACCCCGACGGCTCCAGCCAGGACGAGATCAACGCGGTCAAGTCCCGCAAGGGCCAGGACCGCGCCCCCGACGTCCTCGACCTCGGCGCCTCCTTCGCGCAGGCCGCCGGCGAGCAGGGCCTCACCGCCCCCTACAAGGTCGCCGCCTTCGACAAGATCCCCGGCTCGCAGCGCGACGCCCAGGGCCGCTGGTTCAACGACTACGGCGGCTACGTCTCCATCGGCTGCGACGCCAAGAAGGTCACGGTCTGCCCGCAGACCTTCGACGACCTGCTCAAGCCCGAGTACAAGGGCAAGGTCGCCCTCAACGGCAACCCGACCAAGTCCGGCTCGGCCTTCGGCGGCGTCTACGCGGCGGCGCTCGCGAACGGCGGCTCCTTCGACGACATCAAGCCGGGCATCGACTTCTTCGGCAAGCTGAAGAAGAACGGCAACTTCAACCCGGTCGAGTCGACCCCCGCCACCATCGAGAAGGGCGAGACGCCCATCTCCATCGACTGGGACTACCTGAACGCCGGTTACGCGAAGCAGTTCACGGCCAAGGGCATCGACTGGAAGGTCGCCGTGCCCACGGACGGCGTCTACGCCCAGTTCTACTCCCAGGCGATCAACAAGGACGCCCCGCACCCGGCGGCCGCCCGCCTGTGGCAGGAGTACCTGTACAGCCCCGAGGGCCAGAACCTGTGGCTGAAGGGCTTCGCCCGGCCCGTGCTGATGCCGGCCATGGAGGCCGACGGCACGCTGGACAAGACGGCCGCCGCCGCGCTGCCGAAGGTCGCGGGCACCCCGACGTTCCCGACCGAGCAGCAGACCTCCAAGGCCAAGGAGACCCTGTCGCAGGGCTGGGCCGCGGCCGTCTCCGGGTGACGCCCCGATGACTCCGCACCCCTCCACGACCCCGTCCGGGGCGGCCGACGCGTCCACCGCGCGTCCGGCCGCCCCGGCGGGGCCGGGGGCCGCCGGTTCCCCCATGACCGACGGCTCCCCCACCCTCCCGGCGCAGGCCGGCGCCGTGACCCCGGCCAAGAGCGCCGCCCCGGCCGGGCAGCCGCGCCGGGGCCGCCGCTCCATGGGCGGATGGCTCGCCGCACTGCCGCTGCTCCTGCTGGTCGCGCTCGCCTTCGGGCTGCCCGCGCTCGCCATGACCGACGGCGCCTTCACGCTCGCCGACGGCGGGTACGGCCTGGACAACCTCGAGCGGTCGGTGGACGGCGCGTACGCCACCGCGCTGCTCGGCAGCGTCAAGCTCTCCGCGCTCACCGCCGCCGCCGGCACCGTCTTCGGGCTCTTCCTCGCCCAGGCCGTGGTCTCCTCGCGCGGCCGGGCGCTGCGCGAGGCCGTCCTCACCGCGTCCGGTGTGCTCGCCAACTTCGGCGGTGTCCCGCTCGCCTTCGCCTTCGTCGCCACCCTCGGCAACGCGGGCGTGCTCACCACCGAGTTCGGCCTGGACCAGCACGGCTGGTCGCTCTACGGGTTCTGGGGCCTCGCCCTGACCTATCTGTACTTCCTCGTCCCGCTGATGGTCCTGACGGTCGCGCCCGCGCTCGACGGACTGCGCGTCCAGTGGCGCGAGGCGGCCCACGACAACGGGGCGACGACCTGGCAGTACTGGCGCCACGTCGGCATCCCGGTGCTGCTGCCGTCCCTGCTCGGCGGCTTCGTGCTGCTCTTCGGCAGCGCGTTCGCCGCGTACGCGACGGCCGCGGCGATGGTCGGCAGCTCCGTCCCGCTGGTGACCCTGCAGATCGCGGACGCGCTCTCCGGCAACGTCCTGGTCGGCCAGGAGAACGTGGCGCTCGCGCTCAGCCTCGACATGGTCGTGGTCGCGGCGCTCGTGATGGCCGTCCACCTCCCCCTCCAGCGAAGGAGCACCCGATGGCTCGCCTAGGACGTCCCGTCGTCCTCCTGGTCGCGGGGGTCTACTTCCTGGTGCCGCTGCTCGCGTCCGCCGTGTTCACCCTGGACATCCCGGGGCAGGGGCTCACCCTCTCCGCGTACACGGCGATCTTCGCCGCGCCCGGTTTCACCGGCAGCCTGCTGCTGTCGCTCGGGCTCGCGGCGGCGACCGTCGCGCTCGTCCTGCTGGTGACCGTCCCGGCGGCGGTCGCGGCCCGGCTCTCGGCGCCCCGGCTGCGGCCGGTCCTGGAGGTCGTCTGCACCCTGCCGCTGGTGGTGCCGCCGGTCGCGCTGACCGCCGGGCTCGGGACCGTCCTGCGCTGGGGCCCGGAGCACCTGTCCACGACCCCGCTCTACCAGACCTTCGTGGCCGTGCAGAACCCCGACTTCCCCTTCGTCCTTGTCCTCGCGTACGCGGTGATGGCGCTGCCGTTCGTCTACCGGGCGCTCGACGCGGGCCTGCGCTCGGTCGACCTGCGCACCCTCGTCGAGGCAGCGCGGGACTGCGGAGCGTCCTGGCCCCGCGCGCTGGTCTCGGCGGTGCTGCCGAATCTGCGGGGCGCGCTCCTGAACGGCTCGTTCCTGACCTTGGCGCTGGTGCTCGGCGAGTTCACGGTGGCCTCGCTGCTCGGCTTCCAGCCCTTCGCGGTGTGGATCGTGCAGGCCTCCGGCTCCGACGCCCGGCTCTCGGTGGCCGTGTCGCTGCTGAGCCTGCTGCTGACCTGGGTGCTGCTGCTCGCGCTGACCACCGTGGGCAACCGCCGCCGGCGCGCACCGCGCTCCGGCCGCTCCCTCCGTCCGTCCGGGGCCTTGTCGGCCTCCCGAGGAAAGACCACCAGCTCATGACCGTGACCGAGAACGTGACCGGCCCCGCCGCCAGGACCGGGGCGGCGCTCCAACTGCGCGGTCTGCGCCGGACCTTCGGCTCCGCCGTCGCCCTCGACGGCCTCGACCTCGATGTCGCCCCCGGCGAACTCCTCGCCCTGCTCGGCCCGTCCGGCTGCGGCAAGACGACCGCGCTGCGCGTGCTGGCCGGTTTCGAGCGGCCCGACGAGGGCCAGGTGCTGCTCGACGGCGAGGACATCGTGCCGGTGCCCGCCAACCGCCGTGACACGGCGATGGTGTTCCAGTCGTACAGCCTCTTCCCGCACCTCACGGCCGCCGACAACGTGGCCTTCGGGCTGCGGATGCGCAAGGTGCGGTCCGCCGAGCGGCGCGCCCGCGCCGCCGAACTGCTCGACCTCGTGGGGCTGGGCGGCCACGGTGAGCGGTTCCCGCACCAGCTCTCCGGCGGCCAGCAGCAGCGGGTCGCGCTGGCCAGGGCGCTGGCGCTGCGGCCCCGGCTGCTGCTGCTCGACGAGCCGCTGTCGGCGCTCGACGCACGGGTGCGGGTGACGCTGCGGGAGGAGATCCGCCGGCTCCAGCTGGAGCTGGGCATCACCACCGTGTTCGTCACGCACGACCAAGAGGAGGCGCTCTCGATGGCCGACCGGGTCGCCGTGATGAACGGCGGGCGGCTCGAACAGTGCGCCACGCCGACCGAGTTGTACGAGCGGCCCGCGACGGACTTCGTCGCGGAGTTCATCGGCACCATGAACCGGGTGCCGGGGCGCGCGGTCGACGGCGGAACGGCGGTCGAGGTGCTCGGGGCGACGCTTCCGGTCGGGGAACCGGACGGGCGTACGGGGGACGTGCGGGTGCTGCTGCGGCCCGAGGCCCTGGAGGTGACGGCGGGCGGCCCCGCCCACGTCACGGGGACCTCGTTCCACGGCCCGACGACCCGGCTGCGGATCGCGCTGCCCGACGGTACGGACGTCAAGGCGGACGTCCCGACGCACGCGGCGGCCGGGCTGACCCCGGGTACGGCGGTCGCGGTCCGTCCGCAGTCCCGGCCCGTGCTCCTGGCCTCCGCCGGAGCTGCGGCGTGAACGGCGCGAACCGGCTGCAGGCGGTCCTCTTCGACATGGACGGCACGCTGGTCGACACCGAGGGCGTCTGGCTCGATGTGGTGGAGTCCGCGGCCGCGCGCCGGGGCAGGACCCTGGGCGCCGAGCGGCGTACGGCGGTGACCGGCCGGTCCGTCGAGGACACGGCGGAACTGCTGCACGCCCATCTGGGGTCGCCCGCGGCGGAGTTGGCCGCCGAGCTGGGCGCGGACTTCGCCGCCCGGCTCGCGGTGGCGGTGGCACCCCGGCCGGGCGCGCTGCGGCTGCTCGCGGCGCTGCGCGCGCACCGGGTGCCGACGGCGCTGGTCTCGGCCTCGCCCCGCGCGGTCGTCGCGCAGGTGGCGAGCACCCTGGGCGGGCACCGGTTCGACGCGCTGTTCGGCGCCGAGGACACCGCGCGGACGAAGCCGGAGCCCGATCCGTATCTGGCGGCGGCCGTGGCGCTCGGCGCCGAACCGGCGCGGTGCGTGGCGGTGGAGGACAGCCCGACGGGCGTCGCCTCGGCCGTCGCGGCCGGCTGCCGGGTCCTCGCGGTGCCGTCGACGGAACCGCTGGTGGACTTCGCCGGAACCGAAGGCGTCACGCTGGCGGACTCGTTGACGGAGGTCGACCCCGAGCTGCTGAACTCCCTGGTCGGGTGAGCCGCGCACATGGCAGGGTGGGCCTGTGAGTGAGGAACGGGGCAGGACGCCGCTGTATCTGAAGGTCGCCGCGGACCTGCGGACCGCCATCACGGCGGGCGAGTACGGATCGGGCGCGAAGCTCCCCGCCGAGGACGAGCTGGCCCGCCGCTACGGCGTGTCCCGGGGCACGGTCCGCCAGGCCCTCGCCGCGCTCCGCACGGACGGGCTGATCACCTCGCGGCGGGGTTCGCGCCGGGTGGTCCTCGGCGGTCCCCGGCTGCACAGCTTCGGCGAGCTGCGCTCGTTCACGCGCTGGGCGCGCTCCCTCGGCGAGGAGCCGGGCGGCCGGATCGTGGCCGTGGAGCGGGTGCCGGCGGACGCGGAGGAGGCGGAGAAGCTGCGCGTCGAGGAGGGCGCGCCGGTCTACCGGGTGCGCCGGCTGCGCACGCTCGCGGGCGCGCCGGTGATGGTGGAGCGCACGACGTATCCGGAGCGGATCGGTGAGCTGGTGGCCGGGATGCCGCTGGACACGGTCTCGCACTCGGAGCAACTGGAGCTGCACGGCGTGCTGTTCGCGGACGCGCGGCACACCATCGACCTGGTGCCGGCCGACGCCGACGACGCGGAGCTGCTCGGCTGCCGGGTCGGGGAGTCGCTGCTGCGGGAGCGGCGGCACTCCACGGACCCGGCGGGGACGCCGGTGGAGTGGTCGCAGGACCGCTATCTGCCGGGCACGGTGGCGTTCACGATGCAGAGCTCGACGGCGACGAGCGCGCTGGGCCGCAGACTGGGTGCCTGAGTCCGCCACACGTACGACAGGAACCCGGGGTCCCAGACCCCGGGTTCCTTCGTGTGTGGCGGTGGTGTCAGGCCGCGCGGAGCAGCGCCGCGAGGAGCGGGCGGAATTGCGCGAAGCCCGGGGTCGGCAGCTCCGGGTCCTTGGCCTGCTCGTCCCAGCGGCGTACGGCGACGGCGTCGGCCGCGCCCGGGTGGGCCTCGAAGGCGCGCACCTGCTCCTCGGTCATCGGTCCGCCCTGGACGGCCAGGGTGTGCACCGACGCATCGGAGAGGAGGGCGAGGTAGCCGGGCTCGACGGCGCAGAGGTACCGCTTGGCCGCGACGTGCAGCCGTACGGGTTCGGTGACTTCGGGCCCGAACCACTGGTCGAGCCAGTCGGCCCCGGTGTGGCTGTGCCGGTTGTCGGTGCCGTTCTCCATCAGGTCGCGGCCGGTGACGGCGCCCTGGAAGTGGCCGACGTCGTGCAGGAGCGCGGCGGCGACCAGGTGCGCGGGGGCGCCGGCCGCCTCGGCGAGGGCGCCGGCCTGGCACATGTGCTCGGCCTGGGTGACGGCCTCGCCGAAGTACTCGGCGCTGCCCTCGCCCTCGAAGAGGGCGGCGAGCGTGTCGAGGGGGTGGTTCATCGCGTGCTCTCCGCTCGACGCAGGACGGCGAGGGTGGAGGCGAGCCCGTCGATGTCGGCGTACGCGCCCTGGAGGTGCCGGTCGCCGGACTCGGCGAAGGCAGTACGGGCGTGCAGCAGCCGGGTGTTGTCGAAGATCAGGCAGTCGCCGGGGGCAAGCCGGAAGTCCAGCTGGAGCTCGGGCCGCAGGAGCAGTTCGCCGAAGCGCCGGTAGGCGGCGTAGAAGGCGTCGAGCAGGTCGGCGGGGAGGGAGAGCGTGCCGATGGAGCGGTTGTTGAAGCGGATCTCGCGGAGCCGGCCGGCCGGGTCGGTGCCGATCAGGGGCCGGTGGGCGCGGAGTTCGGTGCGCTCGTCGGCGAAGGCGAAGGGGACCGGGACGCGGGTGAGGATCTCGTACGCCTCCGGGTCCTCGGCGCGCAGCAGGGCGGCGGCGTGGAAGCCGTCGACGAGGCCGGAGTCGCCGCCCCGGGCCGCGTTGCTGAGGCAGTGCAGGAGCTGGAGGGTGGGGACCGGGTCGCGGTAGGGGTTGTCGGTGTGCGGGGTGATCCGGGCGCCGGTGAAGGCGAGGTTGTTGGGGTCGGCCTCGACGCGGACCTCGAACAGCTCGCCGTAGTTGGTCTCGCGGACGTAGCCGAAGGTGCGGGCCACGTCGAGGACCTGGCGGTCGCGCACGGGGACGCCGCGCAGCAGGGTGAAGCCGAGGCGCAGGACGGAGTCGAGGGCGGCGGCGCGGACGGCCGGGTCGCCGGTGTACGCGTCCCAGTCGGCCTCGGGGAGTCCGTCGGCGAACCGCTCGGCGGCCCACAGCTCCTTGTCGTCCTCGGTGCGGCCGTCGCCGGGCGCGGCGTCGGCGCCCGGCAGGTGGGCGCCGAGCCATGCCTCGGGGTAGACGGAGCGGTGGCCGTCGGGGGCCCAGACGACCTCGCGGGCGGGGGCGCCGTCGGGGGTGCGGGTGTCGTGGACGGCGTCGACGGCGAGCGCGGCGGGGAGTTCGGTGATCTGGAACAGCTTCTGGCCGTTGCGGGGGTCGCGGCAGTGCGCGCAGGGGCAGTTGTCGCGCAGCCAGAACGGCGGCGCGGTGGCGAGGGACGCCATGAGGCTCTCCAAGTTGTACAGACAACTTTCGGTTCGGTCGGGAGCCTCCCAGTCCCGGATGACCAAGGGGTTACGGACAGCCCAACAGGCACCCGAACCCCGTCCCGTATATGCCTATTCGAAATAGTGGGTGCAGCTGTCTTCCCCCCGGCGAGGAGCGCGTGGCAGGGTCTGCGCAACGTCACGGAAACACGGGGACGGGAACGGAGACGGCCATGACCGCTGAGCTGGTCGGCGTGGGGACCCCCGCGCCCTCTCTGCTGGAGAAGGCCGCCCGGGTGCTCGCCGCCTTCGAGGGGCCCGAGCCGCGGCTCTCGCTGACCGAGGTGATCCGCCGCTCCGGCATCCCGCGCTCCTCCGCGCACCGCATCCTCGACCAGCTCGTCCAGCTGCGCTGGCTGGACCGGGAGGGCCGGGACTACCGCATGGGCATGCGGATGCTGGAGCTGGGCGCGCTCGCCGCCCACCACAACCGGCTGCGCCGGGCCGCCCTCCCCCGCCTCCACGCGCTCCACGAGTCCACCGGCCACCTGGTCCACCTGTACGTCCTCGACGGCGCCGAGGTCGTCTGCCTGGAGCGGATCGGCGGCTCGGAGGACTCCACGGTCCCCTCCCGCACGGGCGGCAGGATGCCCGCGTACTCCACGGCCGCCGGCAAGGCCCTCCTCGCCTTCGGCGACCCGGCCGCCCTCACCGCGCTCCTGGCCCGGCGGCTCCGCCCGCTCACCCCCCGCACCCTCGTCAATCCGGTCGCCCTCCGCTCCGAACTGGCCGCCGCCCGCGAACGGGGCGTCGCCTTCGACCGCGAGGAGACCTACCGGGGTGTCTCCTGCGTGGCCGCGCCCCTGCGCGGCGCGGGCCGGGCGATCGCCGCTGTCTCGGTCTCGGGCCACGGCATCCACCGCGACCTGGACCGCCTCGCCCCGGCGGTCCTGGCGTGCTCCCGCGGCGTGTGGCAGGACCTGTTCGGCCCGGGCCGCGCCACCGCCTCCCCCCAGGCCGCGGCGCCCGCGCCGAAGTCCCGGGTGTCGGAGGGGGAGATGGACGCGATGATGGGGTGGCTGCGGTTCAGCGAGTGGATGTAGCGGCGGCCACGTGCTCGGCCAGCAGGTCGGCCATCCGCTCCATCACGGGCACCGGCAACGAGGGATTCACCGTGGCCCCGTAGGCGGTCTCCCCGTCGCGCAGCAGCCGCACCAGGACATCCGGCGGGACGGCGGGGTTGCGGGCGGCCCTCGCCCGCACCGAGACCTCCGGGTCGTCGAGCAGCCGTACCACCGACTCCGGCGAGAGCCGCGGGTCCTCGGCCGCGTCCCGCCGCACCTCCTCCGCCTCGTCCCGACTGAACGCCTCGACCAGCTCGGGCGTGGACTCCGGGTCGTCCAGGGCCAGTCGGCGCAGTCTCGGGTTCGGGTCGGTGGCGTAGCGGAGCAGTCCGGCGCGCGGGAAGTTCGGGTGCGTGCGCGGGCGGCCGGGGAAGGAGAGGCTGCTCCCGTCCCACCAGTGCCACAGCTCCAGGAGCATGTCGGCGGGCGCGTCGTCGCAGGACTCGGCGAGGAAGAGCCGGACGACCCGATCCTCGTCCCGGGCCAGTCGTTCGACCACGTCGGGCGGCAGGTGCCGGGCGCGGGCGACGCTGCCGCGGACGTACGGATGGCTGGAGGCGGCGAGCCGGCGCATGGCGTCGGCGTCGTGGTGCAGGTCCACGACCCAGTCCAGAGCCATGGGGCGCAGGGCGTTCTCCTCGAACGCGAGGCGCACGGTGGCTCGTCGCTCCTCGGTGAGGTCCGCCCGCACGGCGAGCGCGCGCCGGACGCCCTCGTCGTCGTCCTCGGCGAGGACGGCGAAGACCGCCGGATCCAGGCCGGGACTCCCCGCCAGCCGCAGACGGACCTCACGGTCCTCGTCCGCCGCGAGGCGGGCGGCGAGCTCCGGGGCCAGGCAGCACCGGTCCAGAGCCTCGCCCTCCTTCCCTCCCAGCCGCTCGAAAGCGGCCTCGCCCAGCGGGTGGTCCTCGTGGAGGCGCAGGAGGGCGGCCGTACGGACGTGTTCGTCGGGGTCGGCGAGCAGCCCTTCCCGTACGGCGGAGGAGAGGTGCGGCCAGGCGGGGCCGCAGGCGGCGGCCCGGACGGCGGAAACGGGGTCGGCGGCGAGGGTGTGCAGGAGGGGCGCAGCCAGTCCGGGCAGCGCAGCGGCCGCGGCGCGCACCAGCGGGGAGCTGTCGGCGACGAGCGCGTGCTGCCCGGCGTCGGTCGGGGACTCACCGCGGCGGACGGCTCTCTCCACCAGCAGGGCTCGTCGCGCGGCGCCGCGTTCGGCGCGTGCCAGCCGAGTCCAGTGGTCACCGGTGAGTCCACGCCGGGACTCCAGGAGCCGTTCACGCACCTCGCGGTCGGGGTGCCGGAGCGCCGCGTCCAGGACGATCCGGGGCAGATCCTCTCGGGATACGAACGACGGGTCGATGTCGAGCAGCCGTATCAGCAGCTCGTCCGGCGCCGCGCGGTTGAAGCCGAGGAAGTCCCAGCCGCGCACCGGCCTGCCCAGGTCGTCGAGAGTCACGCACACCATCGTGCCCGGTCCGCGGCCGGCCCGGCATGGGGGAAGGTCCGGCCGCGGAACGGGAGCCGGTGACGTGGTGCGTCAGCAGTCGTGGTCGATGAGGTCGAACGAGGCGTAGTGGTCGGCGGTGTAGTAGTCCTCCTGGTACGACTCGCCCGTCACGATCCGGCGCGCGCCCCGGGTGGAGGAGCCCGGGGTCTTGACCGTGTACTCGTGGTAGTAGCCGAGGGAGTGCGCGGGCAGCAGGCGCTCGCGGTTCTGGAAGACGCTGCCGTCCTGGCGGTACGGGAAGGGGCCGCCCTGGTCGATCAGGCGGAGGGTGTCGTGGGCCTGGGAGGGCAGGTCGGAGTAACAGATGTCGCCGACGGCGGCGGCCGAGAAGGCCGATGCGGCCGGGGCGGCGGCGGTCGGGGCGACGGCCGCGGTGGCCGGGGCGCCGAGGAGGAGGGTCGAGACGAGGGCGGCAGCGCCGCCGATGACGGTGATGCGTGGGGGGATCCTCATGGCTCGATGATGACGCGCGTAGAGGAGGCCTGGACAGGCCAACTCCCTTCATTTCAACGGACGTTAACTTCATCTGCGCCTTGTGGGGACGGTGTGCGCGGCCGTCACTCGTACGTCACGTCCACCCGCTCCCCGAGCGGCACCGCCTGGCAGGCCAGGACGTAGCCCTCGGCCAGGTCCGCCGCGTCGAGCACCTCGTTGCGGGCCATCTTCACCTCGCCGGCCGTGACCCGGCAGGCGCAGGCCGCGCAGGCGCCCTCGCGACAGGAGTACGGGGCGTCGACACCGGCCGCGAGGAGGGCGTCGAGGAGCGGGGTGGCCGGCCCGCCGGTCACCCGGTGGACCCGGCCGTCCAGGTGGACCTCGGCGGTGTACGAGGCCTCGGTCGCCACGGGCTCCTCGCGGGTGAAGACGTCCTCGGCGAGGGAGAAGTACCGCTCCCGGTGGACCCGGCGCCCGCCCGCCGACCGTACGGCCGTCTCCGCCGCGTCCATGAGCGGGCCCGGGCCGCACAGGTAGGTGTCCCGGGCCGCGTACGGGGCGAGGGCGGGGGCGAGGAGTTCGGCGGTGGGGAGTCCCTGGAGGGACTCCAGCCAGTGGGTGAGGGTGAACCGGCCCGCGAAGTCCTCGGCCAGGTCGCGCAGTTCGTCACGGAAGACGACGGAGTCCTGGTCCCGGTTGGCGTAGAGCAGCGCGACCCGTCCCTCCCCCGCCACCAGCGCCGACTTGGCCAGCGAGATGACGGGGGTGATGCCGCTGCCGCCCGCGACGAGCAGCAGGTCGCGGCCGGGGACGGCCGGGGTGAAGGTCCCGGCGGGCGCGAGCACCTCCAGTTCGTCCCCGGCTGCCACCCGTTCGCAGAGCCAGCCGGAACCGCGCCCGCCCGGCACCTTCTTGACCGTGATCTTCGGCGCCTCGCCGGTGTACGGGGAGCTGGCGAGGGAGTAGCAGCGGGCGCCGCCGTCGGGCAGGCGGACGGTGAGGAACTGGCCGGGACGGTAGGGGAAGTCGGCGTCGAGGACCAGGGAGACGGCGTCCGCCGTCTCCCTGATGACCTCGGCGACCGCGACCCGCAGGCTACGGGAGGTCCGCACCGGTCACCTCCAACGCGCCGCTCGCCACCGCCGCGTCGATGGAGCCCCGCAGCTCGCCGCAGGAGCGGACCCGGCCGGCCGGCTCACCGGCGGCGACGCGCGCCCGGATGACCGGGCACGCGTCCACCGAGGGGCCCGACCACTGCACGGAGGTGTGCGCCGGGCTGAACTTCTCGCACAGCACCCGGTTCCCGCAGGCGGCGCACTCCACCGGGCGCATCACCGCGCGCGCCTTGCCAGGTTCTCGGCGACCTCGGCCTCCCAGGCCTGGTTGGCCCGGGTGGTGTCGATCTCGAACTCGAACCGCTCGACCATCTCGTCCCTGACGTCGGCCGCGTCCACGTAGAACTGCTCGTACCAGCGGCGCAGTTGGTAGACGGGCCCGTCCTCCTCGCTCAGCAGGGGGTTGTCGATGCGGGTCTTGTTCCGCCAGACCTCGATGTCCTGCTCGAAGCCGACGGCGAGGCCGGTGGTGAACAACTCGGCTGCGGCGGCGGGTTGTTCGTCGGTCATGCCGGGGAGCTTGCGCACGGTCGTGCCGTAGAGGAGAACGAAGCTGTCGGCGGACACCGGGTAGTGGCAGTTGATGAGGACGCTCTCCATCTCCGCGCCGCCGCCGATGTCCGACCAGACGCGGTCGATCATGTAGGAGGGGCCGTAGTAGGAGGCGTCGGAGCGCAGGGGTGCGCTGAGGTTGCCGAGGTCCATGTCCTGGCGCGGGGTGGACTCCAGGTACTGGCTGGCGATGTGGCCTTCGAAGACGTTGGTGAAGCGGGTCGGGAAGGCGTAGTGCACGTAGTAGAAGTGGGCCATGTCCACGACATTGTCGACGATCTCGCGGCAGTGGGAGCCGTCGACGCGGGCGGTCTTCCAGGACCAGTCGGACCACTCGCCGCTGTCGAGGCCCTCGATCTCGGGGATGGTGACCTCGGGCGGCGGCGGGTTGCCCTCGGGGTCGTGCCAGACGAAGAGCTGCTTGTTCCGTTCCAGGGTGGTCCAGGCGCGGGTCTTGGCGCGGGCCGGGACGCGGCGGGCGTACGGGATGCCGGCGCAGCGGCCGTTCCCAGCCCAGCGCCAGTCGTGGAAGGGGCAGGCGACGGCGTCGCCCTTGACGGTGCCGTGGGCGAGGTTGCCGCCCATGTGGGGGCAGTAGGCGTTGAGGACGTGCAGCTGCCCGTCCTCCTGGCCCTGGAAGACGACGAGCTTGGTGCCGAAGGCCTCGATCTCGTGCGGCTCGCCGTCCTTGAAGTCCCGGGCGAGCCCGAGGCAGTGCCAGCCGCGGGCGAAGCGGGCGGGCGGGGCGGCGGCGCGGATGACACGGGGACCCTGGTCGGTGGCGTCCGGCAGGTCGACGGTGGTCATGGGGCGATCACCTTCTCCTTCGCGAGTTCGACGGCGATGTCGATGAGCTGGTCCTCCTGGCCGCCGACGAGCCGGCGTTCCCCGGCGCGCAGCAGGATCTCGGCGCCGGAGACGCCGTACCGCTCGGCCTGCCGGTAGGCGTGCTTGAGGAAGCTGGAGTAGACCCCGGCGTGGCCCATGAGCAGGGCGAGCCGGTCGAGTCGGCACTCCTCGTCCATGACGGGCCGGACGACGTCCTCGGCCGCGTCGATGATCTTCAGTACGTCGATGCCGGTACGAATGCCCATCTTGTGGCAGACGGCGACGAGGGCCTCGACGGCGGTGTTGCCCGCGCCCGCGCCGAGCCGGCGGGTGGAGCCGTCGATCTGCCGGGCGCCGGCCTTGATCGCGGCGATCGAGTTGCCGGTGCCGAGGGCGAGGTTCTCGTGGCCGTGGAAGCCGACCTGGGCGTCGTCGCCGAGTTCGGCGACGAGGGCGGCGACCCGGTCGGCGGTCTCGTCCATGACGAGGGCGCCCGCGGAGTCCACGACGTACACGCACTGGCAGCCGGCGTCGGCCATGATCCGGCCCTGGCGGGCGAGGAGTTCGGGGGTGGTGGAGTGGGCCATCATCAGGAAGCCGACGGTCTCCAGGCCCATCTCCCGCGCGAGGCCGAAGTGCTGGACCGAGATGTCGGCCTCGGTGCAGTGGGTGGCGATCCGGCAGACGCTCGCGCCGTTCGCCTGGGCGGCCCTGATGTCGTCCTTGACGCCGAGGCCGGGGAGCATGAGGAAGGCGATCCTGGCGCGCGTCGCGGTGGCGACGGCGGCCTTGATCAGCTCCTGCTCGGGTGTCTTCGAGAAGCCGTAGGTGAACGAGGAGCCGCCCAGGCCGTCGCCGTGGGTGACCTCGACGACGGGGACTCCGGCGTCGTCGAGGGCGGCGACGACCGAGGTCACGTCCTCGACGGTGAACTGGTGGCGCTTGGCGTGGGAGCCGTCGCGCAGGGAGGAGTCGGTGATGCGGATGTCGTACGCGTCCGTGGTCATGCCTGGCTCCGCTTCGCGAACTCCTCGCCGACCTTCGTGGCGGCGGCCGTCATGATGTCGAGGTTCCCGGCGTACGGCGGGAGGTAGTCGCCGGCGCCCTCGACCTCCAGGAAGATGCCGACGCGGGCCATGCCGCCGCTGACGTCGGAGGGGTCGTCGAACTGCGGCTCGGCGCGCAGCCGGTAGCCGGGGACGTACTCCCGCACCTCCTCGGCGACCTGCTTGACGGAGAGCGCGACGGCCTCCCGGTCGGCGTCCTCGGGGATCGCGCAGAAGACGGTGTCACGCATGATCACGGGCGGGTCGGCGGGGTTGAGGATGATGATCGCCTTGCCCCGGTCGGCGCCGCCGATGGTCTCGATGCCGCGCGCGGTCGTCCGGGTGAACTCGTCGATGTTGGCGCGGGTGCCGGGTCCGGCGGAGACGGAGGCGACGGACGCGACGATCTCGGCGTAGGGGACGGGGACGACACGGGAGACGGCATGGACCATGGGGATGGTGGCCTGGCCGCCGCAGGTGATCATGTTGACGTTGTCGCCGTCGAGATGGGCCGTCAGGTTGGCGGGCGGGACGACGCCGGGCCCGAGGGCGGCCGGGGTCAGGTCGACGGCCTTGATGCCGAGCGCGCGGTAGCGGGGGGCGTTGGCGCGGTGGACGGAGGCGGAGGTCGCCTCGAAGACGAGGTCGGGGAGTTCGGGCCCGTCGAGGAGCCGGTCGACCCCGTCGTCGAAGGTGTCGAGCCCGAGCCGGCGGGCGCGGGCGAGCCCCTCGCTCTCCGGGTCGACCCCGACCATCCAGCGGGGTTCGATGTGGGGTGAGCGCAGGAGTTTGTAGAGCAGGTCGGTGCCGATGTTGCCGGAGCCGACGATGGCGGCGGTGAGGGTGGTCATCGTGCCTCAGCAGAAGGAGAGGGAGACGGAACCGAGCCCGGTGAACTCGGCGGTGTACGTGCGTCCCGCGGTGACGTCGACGGCGCGGGTGCAGGACCCGGGCAGGACGAGGTGACCCTCGCGGAGCCGGACGCCGTAGCGGGCGACGGTGCGGGCGAGCCAGGCGACGGAGCGGGCGGGGTCGCCGAGGACGGCGTCGCCGCGGCCCTCGGCGAGCGGCGCACCGTCCGCGTGGAGCCGGGCCTCGACGCCCCTGGGGTCGATCTCGCCCGGGGGGCGTCCGGCGCCGACGACGAACCCGGCGGAGGAGGCGTTGTCGGCGATCGTGTCGCCGATGGTGATGCGCCAGTCGGCGATCCGGCTGTCGATCAACTCGATCGCGGGGACGATCCGTTCGGTGGCGGCGAGGACGTCGGCCGGTGTGCAGCCCTCGCCGGGGAGGTCCGCGCCGAGCACGAACCCGGTCTCGACCTCGATGCGGGGCGCGCAGTAGCGGGCGACGGGGACGGGCCGGTCGGAGCGGAGCTCCATGTCGTCGAGGAGATGGCCGTAGTCGGGCTCGTCGACGCCCATCATGCGCTGCATGACGGGCGAGGACAGGCCGACCTTGTGCCCGACGACGGTGGCTCCGGCGGCCTGCCGGTCACGGATGTTGAGCAACTGGACGTGGTACGCGTCCTCGACGCCGAGGCCCGGGAAGGTCTCGGTGAGGGGCACCACGGGGGTTCTGCCGCGCTCGGCGTCGCGCAGCCGCTCGGCGGCCTGCCGCCGGAGCCGGTCGGTGAGCATCGCCGCTCCTTCCGGGGGGGGAGGTGGGTGGAGTGCGCCGACCGTAGGCCGGTGGGGCGGCGCCGGGGGAGCGCGGTTTCCCACTGGCCGGGAAACCGCCGCCTCGCGCATTCCGGGCGCCTCACACGCCCCTTCACGCCCCCAACAGGTGTGATTACGGTATGTGATGACACGGGCACATGTGGTGACAAGCGCATCGACGCGAGCCTCTGGAGAGCTCCATGTCGCACATCACCGGCACGGTCCAGACCCTGTCCCCCGCCGTCGTCATCGGGCCCGCCTCCGGCGCGCCCCCGACCTCGCCCGGCATCTGGGCGATCGACTTCCCGTACACACCCGCGCCTTCGGGCACGAAGCTGGTGGTCCTGCACTTCCAGGGGGTGAGCCTGCCTGCCGCCAACCGCCTGGAGGTCGAACTCGGCTACGGGACGGACGTGTTCACCTCCGGCCACGGGACCGAGTTCTGGTCCCGCCCCGTCGACGTGTACGCGCTCCCCGGCGGCCGGGTGCCCATCCGTTACGTCACGGACGGCGCCACCACCGGAGGGGCGACGCTCGACCGGTACGCGCGCGGTGAACGGCACGCGGGCGAGCAGGACCCCACGGCGTTCTCGAACAGCGATCCGTTCCTCGGCGAGGCGGTGTACACGGAGCCGAAGTACGACCCCTTCTGGTTCTGCAACACGCCGCCGAACTGGGAGAACGCGGCCTGCGCGACCCCGGCTTCAGATGTCCGGGCGCGGGTCGCGAAGAGCGTGGGCATGATCGTGGCGGCCCACGGCCACCACTTCTCGACCTGCTCCGTCACGCTCGTCGAGCCGAACGTGGTGCTGACGGCCGGGCACTGTCTGACGGACGTGGTCGCGGAGGCCGCCTCGGCCTCGGTGACCTTCGACTACGCGACGGACTGCGCGGGCGCCCGGCCCGCGGGGTACGCGGCGCGGTTCCACAAGGTCGTGAAGGTGCTGCGGCACCGCTGGGACCCCAGCACGGGGCTCGACTACTGCCTGCTGCAACTGGAGGTGCCCGCGTCGGGGCTCGGGATCCCGCCGATCCCCATCAGAGCGGACCTTCCCGGCCCGGGCGAGGCCGTCTTCGGCGTGCACCACCCGAACGGCGCGGTGAAGAAACTCTCCCCGCCGCACGCCTCGTTCGGCGGGATCATCAGCAGCTCGGCGGCCGGCCTGGACGTCAATTTCGACGTGTCCGGCGGCAGTTCGGGCTCCGGGCTCTTCGACACCTCGGGCCGGGTGATCGGCGTCCTGTCCACCGGGCGGGCATGCCGGCTGTCGTACTCCCCGACGGCGAGCGTCCTGCGCGACCTCGCCACCCCGGCCGAGCCACCCACGAACCGGGACGTCATGGTGGTGGTCGACCGCTCCGGCAGCATGACGGAGACGGCCGGGACGGGCCGTGACCGTACGAAGATCGAGGAGGCCCGGGACGCGGCCTCGCTCTTCGTCCGGCTGGTCCGCGCGGGGACCGGCAACCGGCTCGGCCTGGTCTCCTTCTCCACGTCGGCGAGTTCACCCGTCGACTTCGCCCTGGCACCGGTCACCGACGCGACGAAGACGGCACTGGCCGGGCCCCCGCCGTTCTCCGGCGGTGTGGTCGGCGGACTCGCCCCCGGTGGGATGACGACGATCGGCGGCGGACTCGACGCCGCACGCGGCCAGTTCCCCGCGCCGGGCGCCAACCCGCGCTCCGTGCTGCTGCTCACCGACGGGCTGCAGAACACCCCGCCGATGGTGGCCGACGTGCGCGGCGGCCTCGCGGGCATCGGCGTCAGCGCGATCGGCTTCGGCACGGAGACCAGCCTCGACGGCGCCCTGCTGACCCAGCTGACGCAGGAGCGCGGCGGGCTGTACACCCGGGCCGGGAACGGTCTGGCGCTGAAGAAGTTCTTCGGCCTCGCCTTCGGGAACATCTTCGAGTCGGGCGCGCTCTTCGACCCGGAGTTCGACATGCCGGCGGCCGTGCGGCGCAGCGACCCGATCCCGTTCCACGTGTGCGGTGAGGAGTCGCTGACCGTGGTGGTCGGCTGGGACAACGTGGAGGGCGAGCTCGGCATCGGGCTGCTCACACCGTCCGGCCGCTTCGTGTCGACGTCCACCGCCGGGGTCGTCCTGGAGAACGGGCACACCTGGACGTTCCTGCGGGTGCCGCTGCCGTACGGCGAGGAGCGTGACGGCCAGTGGCGGGTGCAGGTCTTCCGGCCGGGTGGCGGCGAGATCCCGCCGCCCGGTGTGAACCTGCGGTACTTCGTGCAGGTGGTGGCCTCCGGCGGGCCGAGGCTCGACCAAGTGGCGGGACCGACCCGCTTCTACACGGGCGACACCGTCAATCCGCGGGTCTTCCTGCGGTACGAGGAGGGCGGCAGCCCGCACCACGGGCGCGTCGACCTCACGGTGACCCGGCCGACGGCGGGCGCGGGCAACGTCCTGACCGAGGCCGGGCTCGGGGCGCCGGTGACCGTCGGCGGTGACACCATCCCGGCTCGGCACGCGACGCTGCGCGCCCTGGAGCAGGCGACGGGGAGACCGCTGTTCACGTACACGAGCGAGACGTTCCCGCTCTTCTCCGACGCCGCGCACACGGAGGGGGCCTTCGAGGCGGGCGGCCTCTTCGGCAACCCGCAGACCGAACTCCTCACCGTGGAGGGCAACTACACGTTCCACGCCCGGGCGGTGTACGGCGAGGGATGCGTGTCGACCCGGGAGACCCAGTGGACGGTCCACGTCGACGTCTCGGTGGACCCGGGCCGTACGACGGTCACGGTCGCCGGACCGCCCGACGGCGGCACGCTCACGATCGTCCCGCGCGACCGCTACGGCAACCACGTGGGCCCCGGCCACCTCGACGACCTCCCGATCACCGGGGCGCCCGGCACGACGGTCACGGGGCCGGTGCGGGACAACGGCGACGGCAGCTACACGATCCCGGTCACCTGGGACCCGGACGTGCCGGGCGCCCCGGGGGTCGTCGTCGCCCAACCGGGCCGCCCACCCGTGGTCGTGGCACCCCCGGCGCCCCCGCCCCCGGGCGGCGGCGACCCCTGCGAGGAGGCCCTCCGGCGCCTGCTGAAGGCCCTCTGCCGCTGCCTGGTCCGCCCACCGCACGGCCCGTGCGGGTGCGGACCGCACGGACCGGGTGGACCGGGTGGACCGGGTGGACCGGGTGGGCCGCACGGGCCCGGTGGACCTTGCGGACCGGGTGGACCGGGTGGACCGAGTGGGCCCGGCGGGCCTGGTGGACCGGGTGGACCCGGTGGACCCGGTGGGCCGCACGGACCGGGTAAGCCCGACAAGCCGCACGGGCCCGACGGCTCGGGCGGACCCGACCGGCCGAAGCCGCCCCGCCCCGGGGGCGGTTGCTGCGGGGGCCGCCCCTGACGGCCCCGGGGGTTCGGGGGGCCAAGGCTCCCCGAACCCCCACCCTTCAGGCACCCACCCCTCAGTCCGCCGCCCCGTACACCCGCCCCGGGGTCTCGGCGGCGGCCAGCAGCTTCAAGGTCGCCTCCCCCGCCTCCGCCGGGTTCCAGCGCGCGCCCTTGTCCGCCGAAGGGCCGGGCCGCCAGCCCTCCATGACCGTGATGCGACCGCCCTCCGCCTCGAAGACGCGGCCGGTCACGCCCGCCGAGGACGCCGAGCCGAGCCAGACCACAAGGGGCGAGACGTCCTCCGGCGCGGCGTCGAGGCCCGCGAAGGCCTGCTCGGTCATCCGGGTCCTGGCCGCCGGGGCGATCGCGTTGACCTGGACGCCGTACCGGCCCATCTCCGCCGCCGCGACCAGGGTGAGCCCGACGATCCCGGCCTTGGCCGCCGCGTAGTTGCCCTGCCCGACGCTGCCGAGCAGTCCCGCGCCCGACGTCGTGTTGACGACCCGTGCCACCGGCTCGCGCCCCGCCTTCGCCTCCGCCCGCCAGTACGCGGCGGCGTGCCGCAGCGGCAGGAAGTGGCCCTTCACATGGACGCGCATCACGGCGTCCCAGTCGTCCTCGCCGAGGTTCACGAGCATCCGGTCCCGCAGGAAACCCGCGTTGTTGACCAGCGTGTCCAGCCGGCCGAAGCTGTCGAGGGCGGCGGTGACCAGCGAGGCCGCGCCCTCCTCCGTGGCGATGTCGCCGCCGTGCGCGACGGCCTCGCCGCCCGCCGTACGGATCTCCTCCACCACCTGCTCGGCGGGCGAGCCGGAGCCCGCCGAGCCGTCGAGCCCCACGCCCAGGTCGTTGACGACCACCTTCGCCCCCTCGGCGGCGAAGGCCCTGGCGTGCGCCCGCCCGAGCCCCCTCCCGGCGCCCGTCACGATCACGACCCGGCCCTCGCACAGGCCCTCACGCACTCCGTCACTCCGTCCCATCTCAGCTCTCCTTGTTGACAGTCGCGGCATCCAGAAACGCGGGGCGTTCGCCGCCCCCGTGCACCAGCAGCGCGGCCCCCGAGACGTATCCGGCCCGTTCGGAGGCGAGGAAGACGGCCGCCTCGCCCACGTCCGAGGGCTCCGCGAGCCGGCCGAGCGGCACGGTCCGGGCGACGGCCTCGATCCCTCCCTCGTCCCCGTAGTGCAGATGGGAGAGTTCGGTCCTGACCATGCCGAGGACCAGGGTGTTCACCCGGACGTACGGGGCCCACTCGACGGCCATCGACCGCGCGAGGTTCTCCAGGCCGGCCTTCGCGGCGCCGTACGCGGCCGTGCCCGGTGAGGGCCGGGTCGCGCTGACGCTGCCGATCATGACGACCGAGCCGCGCGACTCCCGCAGCAGCCCGTGCGCGGCGAGCGAGGCCGTGAGCGGGGCGGTGAGGTTCAACTCCACCACCCGCGCGTGCCGTTCCGCCTCGCCCTCGCCGAGCAGCCGGTACGGCGTGCCGCCCGCGTTGTTGACCAGGGTGTCGAGGCGTCCGTACCGCTCGCCGACCTCGGCGAAGAGGTCGGCGACCGCCGCGGGGTCCCGCAGGTCGACGGGGACGAACTCGGCCTCCCGGCCCGCCTCCTTCACCGGCTCGCCCGGTGGCCTGCGGGCGCAGACGACGACCCGCGCGCCCGCCCCGAGGAAGGCCCGCGCGATGCCCGCGCCGACCCCGCGTGTGCCACCGGTGACGACCGCCACCCTCCCGTCCAGCTCCATCGGCTGCTACCTTTCCTGACCAAGCAGTCACCTAACAAATGTTTGGTGGAAAGGTAGCTGATCCGCTCATGGGTGTCTCCACCGCAAGCCCCGGCAAGGGCATCGCCCTCGTCACCGTCGACTTCCCACCCGTCAACGCCCTGCCCGTGCGGGGCTGGTACGAGCTCGCCGACGCGATCCGCGCGGCCGGCCGCGACCCCGAGATCCGCTGTGTCGTCCTTGCCGCCGAGGGCCGCGGCTTCAACGCCGGCGTCGACATCAAGGAGATGCAGCGGGACCCCGGGCACGCCAGCCTGATCGGCGCCAACCGCGGCTGCGCGGAGGCGTTCGCGGCGGTCTACGACTGCGAGGTGCCGGTCGTCGCGGCCGTCGGCGGCTTCTGCCTGGGCGGCGGCATCGGACTCGTCGGCAACGCGGACGCGATCGTCGCCTCCGAGGACGCCACCTTCGGACTGCCCGAGCTGGACCGGGGCGCGCTCGGCGCCGCAACCCACCTCGCGCGGCTCGTCCCGCAGCACCTGATGCGCGCGCTGTACTACACCTCGCGCACCGCCACCGCCGCCGAACTGCACGCCCACGGCTCGGTCTGGAAGGTAGTTCCACGTGAGGAACTCCTGGACGCCGCAGTGGAGTTGGCGGGCGAGATCGCCCGCAAGGACGGGTATCTGATCCGGCTCGCCAAGGCCGCCATCAACGGCATCGACCCGGTGGACGTGCGCCGCAGCTACCGCTTCGAGCAGGGCTTCACCTTCGAGGCCAACCTCAGCGGGGTCGCCGACCGCGTCCGCGACACCTTCGGCAAGGACGAGGCGAAGGACGAAGCGAAGGACAAGGCCAAGGAGGGCACCTCGTGACCGACAAGACCATGACCCCCGACGAGGTGGTCTCCCGGCTCCGCTCCGGCATGACGCTCGGCATCGGCGGCTGGGGCTCGCGCCGCAAGCCGATGGCCCTGGTCCGGGCGCTGCTCCGGTCCGAGATCACCGACCTGACCGTGATCTCCTACGGCGGCCCCGACGTCGGCCTGCTCGCCGCCGCCGGCCGGATCCGCCGGCTCGTCGCCGCCTTCACCACCCTGGACTCCATCCCCCTCGAACCGCACTTCCGCGCCGCCCGCGAGCGCGGCGACCTCACCCTCAC
Source organism: Streptomyces sp. NPDC014870 (assembly GCF_043081505.1). NCBI lineage: Bacteria > Bacillati > Actinomycetota > Actinomycetes > Kitasatosporales > Streptomycetaceae > Streptomyces > Streptomyces sp. NPDC014870. The sequence continues at coordinate 402,825 of NZ_JBIBWQ010000004.1, read as the reverse complement.
CGAGCTGGACGAGGCCATGTTCATGTGGGGCCTGCACGCCGCCGCCAACCGGCTGCCCTTCATGCCCGTCCGCGCGGGTCTCGGCTCGGACGTCATGACGGTCAACCCCGAGCTGCGCACGGTCACCTCGCCGTACGAGGACGGGGAGACCTTCGTCGCCGTGCCCGCACTGCGCATGGACGCCGCCTTCGTCCACCTCAACCGGGCCGACCGGCTCGGCAACGGCCAGTACCTGGGCCCCGACCCGTACTTCGACGACCTCTTCTGCGAGGCCGCCGACACCGCGTACGTCTCCTGCGAGCGGCTCGTCGACCGGTTCGACGCGGACACCGCCCCGCAGTCCCTGCTCGTCAGCCGGCACAGCGTCACCGGCGTCGTCGAGACCCCGAACGGCGCCCACTTCACCTCCTGCGTCCCCGACCACGGCCGTGACGAGCCCTTCCAGAAGCTGTACGCGACCACCCCCTGGCCCGAGTTCTCCGAACGGTTCCTCTCCGGCAAGAGCGAGGACGACTACCAGCAGGCCGTACGGACCTGGCACGAGGAGCAGCGATGACCACGACCACCACGACACGCTCCGAGTACTGCGTCGTCGCCTGTGCCGAGGCCTGGCGCGACAACGGCGAGATCCTCGCCGCCGCGATGGCCCCGGTCTCCTCCTTCGGCGCCCGGCTCGCCAAGCGTTCCTTCGCCCCCGACCTGCTCCTGACCGACGGCGAGGCGATACTCGTCGGGCTCGACGGGGAGCCCGAGGGCTGGCTGCCGTACCGCCGCCACCTGACGATGGTCACCGGCGGCAAGCGGCACGTGATGATGGGCGCGAGCCAGATCGACCGGTACGGCAACCAGAACATCTCCTGCATCGGCGACTGGTCGCGCCCCGCCCGCCAGCTCCTCGGCGTGCGCGGCGCGCCCGTCAACACCCTGAACAACCCGGTCAGTTACTGGGTCCCCAAGCACTCGCCCCGGGTCTTCGTCGAGCGCGTCGACATGGTCAGCGGCGTCGGCTACGACCGGGCGGCGGCAGCCGGGGCGGAGCGCTTCCACCGGATCCCCCGGGTCGTCTCCGACCTCGGCGTCTTCGACTTCGAGACGCCCGACCGCTCGATGCGGCTCGCGTCCCTGCACCCGGGCGTCACCGTGGACCAGGTCCGGCAGGCCACCGGCTTCGACCTCGTGATCAGCGACGACGTCCCGTACACCCGCGAGCCGACCGTCGAGGAGCTGCGGCTGATCCGCGAGGTCATCGACCCGAAGGGGCTGCGGGACCGGGAGGTCAGGTCCTGATGGAGACGGCGCTCACCCGGCTCACCGGGGTGCGGTATCCGATCGTCCAGACCGGCATGGGCTGGGTCGCCGGGCCCCGTCTGGTCTCGGCCACCGCAGAGGCGGGCGCGCTCGGCATCCTCGCCTCGGCGACGATGACCGTCGACGAGCTGCGCGCGGCGGTCCGCGAGGTGAAGTCCCGTACGGACCGGCCCTTCGGGGTCAATCTGCGCGCGGACGCGGGCGACGCCCGCGAGCGGGTGCGGATCATCATCGACGAGGGCGTACGGGTCGCCTCCTTCGCGCTCGCCCCCTCCCGCGAGCTGATCGCGGAGCTGAAGGACGCGGGCGTGGTCGTCGTCCCCTCCATCGGGGCCCGGCGGCACGCCGAGAAGGTCGCGGCCTGGGGCGCGGACGCGGTGATCGTGCAGGGCGGCGAGGGCGGCGGGCACACCGGGGACGTGGCCACGACGGTCCTGCTGCCGCAGGTCGTCGACGCGGTCTCCATTCCGGTGATCGCGGCCGGCGGCTTCCACGACGGCCGCGGTCTGGTCGCCGCGCTCTCCTACGGGGCCGCCGGCATCGCCATGGGCACCCGCTTCCTGCTCACCTCCGACTCCACCGTCCCCGACGCCGTGAAGGCGAAGTACCTGGCCGCCACGGTGAAGGACGTGACGGTGACGACGGCCGTCGACGGGCTGCCGCACCGGATGCTCCGTACGGAGATGGTCGCCGCCCTCGAACGGGCGGGCCGCGTACGGGCGTTGGCGCAGGCCGTCCGCCGGGCGGCCGGCTTCCGCAAGCTCTCGGGGCTCTCGTGGCCGGCCATGGTCCGCGACGGCCTCGCGATGAAGCACGGCAAGGACCTGTCGTGGAGCCAGGTCCTGCTGGCAGCGAACACCCCCATGCTCCTCAAGGCGTCCATGGTCGAGGGCCGCACCGACCTCGGCGTCATGGCGTCCGGACAGGTCGCGGGGATCATCGAGGACCTCCCGAGCTGTGAGGAACTCGTCCTGCGCGTCATGTCCGAGGCCGAGAAAGCGCTCCGCGCCCTGCCGACACCAGGGTGAACCCGCCCTCCCCTCAAGGGAGTTCCCGTACAGGGAGTTCAGTCATGCCCCTTTCGAGACGCGCACTTCTGAGCACCGCCACCGCCACCGCTCTCGTCTCGCTCGCCTCCCCGGCCGTCGCGGCGCCCCGCCGTCGGTACCGCGCCGCCACCATCCGGCACATCCCGCTCCAGGGCGCGGTCAACGTCCGCGACCTGGGCGGCTACCTCACGTACACCGGCGACCGGGTGCGCCAGGGCCTGGTCTACCGGGGCGACGCCCTGGGCAAGCTCACCGACGCCGATCTGACCACCCTGTCCGGGCTGCGCCTGGCCACGGTGGTCGACTTCCGGATCCCGCTGGAGATCCAGGCCGACGGCGCCGACCGGCTGCCCGGCGGCCTGGTCCCGGTGTCCCGGACGGTGACCGACAACGGTCTGAACGCGCTGATCCGGGCGGCGATCGGTTCCCGGGACCCGGTGAAGCAGGAGGAGATGCTGGGCGGCGGCCGGGCGGCCGCGTTCATGGCGGACGTCTACCGCACCTTCGTCACCGACGCCGACAACCGGGCGCGGTTCGCCGCGACGATCCGCGACATCGCCCGCCCGGGCGCGGGCCCGCTGCTGTACCACTGCACCTCGGGCAAGGACCGTACGGGCTGGCTGAGCCACCTGCTCCTGACGGTGTGCGGGGTGCCCGAGCGGTACGCCGTGGAGGACTTCCTGGCCTCCAACACCTTCCGGGCCGCCTACGACGCGAAGCTGCGCGAGGGCCTGAAGCAGGCCGGACTCATGCAGAACCCGGACCTGCTCATCCCGATGCAGGAGGTACGGACCGAGTACCTGAACGCGGCGCTGACCGAGGCGAAGACCCGCTACGGCAGCCTGTTCCGCTATCTCACCGACGGCTTGGCCCTGGAACCGCGCACCCTCGCGCAGCTCCAGGACCGGCTCGTCGACTGATCGGCTAGGCGGACCGTCCGCCCTGGGCGGCGCCGCCGCCGGACCGGCGGCCACGGCCGCCGCCGCTGCGGGTACGGGTGGGCGCACCACCCGTGCCCGTACGGGCGCCGGTGCCGGACCGCGTACGGGAGCGCTCGCCGCCACCCGTGCCGCCGGTCGCAGCGCCTCCGCCGTTGCCGCCGCCTCCGCCGCCACCGCGGCGCGAGCGGCGGCCGGCGCCGTTGCGGGCGGACGCGGGCGGGGTCGGCTGCGGGACCTCGATGACGACCGGGACGCCCGAGGGCTCGCGGGCGCCGGTGAGCCGGGTCAGCTCCTCGTCGCTCGACTTGATCTGCGCCGAACGCGGGGTGATCCCGGCGTTCGACATCAGCCGGCCCATGTCGCGCTTCTGCTCGGGCAGGACGAGGGTGACGACGCTGCCGGACTCGCCGGCGCGGGCGGTGCGGCCGCCCCGGTGCAGGTAGTCCTTGTGGTCGATGGGCGGGTCGACGTTGACGACCAGGTCGAGGTCGTCGACGTGGATGCCGCGGGCCGCCACGTTGGTCGCGACCAGGACGGTGACCTGGCCGTTCTTGAACTGGTCCAGGGTGCGGTTGCGCTGCGGCTGCGAGCGGCCGCCGTGCAGCCCGGAGGCCCGGACACCGCTGGCGAGGAGCCGCTTGACGAGCCGGTCCACAGAGCGCTTGGTGTCCAGGAAGAGGATGGTGCGTCCGTCGCGGGCGGCGATGCGCGTGGTGACGGCCTTCTTGTCGGTCTCGTCGGCGACGTAGAGCACGTGGTGCTCCATCGTCGTGACGGCGCCGGCCGACGGGTCGACGGAGTGCACGACCGGGTCGTCCAGGAACATCTTCACGAGCCGGTCGATGTTCTGGTCCAGGGTGGCCGAGAACAGCATCCGCTGGCCGTCCGGCTCGACCTGCTTCAGCAGCGCCGTGACCTGCGGCATGAAGCCCATGTCGGCCATCTGGTCGGCCTCGTCGAGGACCGTGATCGCGACCTGGTCGAGCCGGCAGTCGCCGCGCTCGATGAGGTCCTTGAGGCGGCCTGGCGTGGCGACGAGGACCTCGGCGCCACGGCGCAGCGCGTTCGACTGCTTGGTGATCGACAGTCCGCCGACGACGGTGGTGAGCCGCAGCTGCACCGAGGTGGCGTACGGGGTGAGGGCGTCGGTGACCTGCTGGGCGAGTTCGCGCGTGGGCACCAGGACCAGCGCGAGCGGCGCCTTGGGCTCGGCGCGGCGGCCCGCGGTGCGGGCGAGGAGCGCGAGGCCGAAGGCGAGGGTCTTGCCGGAGCCGGTACGGCCGCGGCCGAGGATGTCCCGGCCGGCGAGCGAGTTCGGCAGCGTGGCGCCCTGGATCGGGAACGGCTCGGTGACCCCCTGCGCGCCCAGGGTCTTGACCAGGGCGGCGGGCATGTCGAGGGCGTCGAAGGACTCGACGGAGGGGAGCGCGGGCGTCAACGTCTCGGGCAGGGTGAACTCGCGCGGCGGCGGAGGCGTGGCCGGTCCACGGCCGCGCCCGGCGGCCTTCTGCCTGCCGTTGCCCCGGGAGGCGGCGGAGCCACGGCGGGTATTTCCGGACGTGGTTCCGGAGCGGGATTCGGCGGCCCGGCGGGGCCGCTGTTCGGAGCGAGTCATGGGAAATACCTTCCTGGCCTGAGCAGAGCCCTGAGCAGTGCGCCCGAGCAGTGCGCCCGGGCAAGTGCCTGAGCACAGCGCGAGCCGGGACCCGCACCTGCGCGGTGCGGGCCCCGGCTGCGAGAATCGCGTACGGCGATCAGGCGGGGAGGATGTTCTCCGCCTGCGGGCCCTTCTGGCCCTGCGTGACGTCGAAGGTGACCTTCTGGCCTTCCTGCAGCTCACGGAAGCCGGAGGTCGCGATGTTGGAGTAGTGGGCGAAGACGTCGGCGCCGCCGCCGTCCTGCTCGATGAAGCCGAAGCCCTTTTCCGAGTTGAACCACTTCACGGTTCCGGTAGCCATGTTTTCTCCTGAATAGGTAAGGGTCCCATCCCGGAGAGTCCGGAAAACAAAATTGCGCCTGAGGAACATTCCCGTCAGGCGCACATAAAGTTCATGGGTACCAACTAGCAACGTCGGCAACCTTAGCATGCCGCCCCTCCCTGAGGGCGGGGCGGCGACGCACGTCACATACCGCGCGGTAGGGCGGTCAGAGCCGCTCGATGATCGTCACGTTGGCCTGGCCGCCGCCCTCGCACATCGTCTGGAGCCCGTAGCGGCCGCCCGTCCGCTCCAGCTCGTGCAGGAGCGTGGTCATCAGCTTCACGCCGGTCGCGCCCAGCGGGTGGCCGAGCGCGATCGCGCCGCCGTTGACGTTCACGCGCTCCGGGTCGGCGCCGGTCTCCTTCAGCCAGGCGAGGACGACCGGGGCGAAGGCCTCGTTGATCTCGACGAGGTCCATGTCGTCGATGGTCATCCCGGTCTTCTTCAGGGCGTACGCGGTCGCCGGTATCGGCGCGGAGAGCATCCGGATCGGGTCCTCGCCGCGCACCGAGAGGTGGTGGATCCGGGCGCGCGGGGTGAGGCCGTGCTCCCGTACGGCCCGCTCGCTCGCGAGCAGCATGGCGGCGGCGCCGTCGGAGACCTGGGAGGAGCAGGCCGCGGTGATCGTGCCGCCCTCGACGACGGGCTTCAGGCCGGCCATCTTCTCCAGGGTGGTGTCCCGGCGCGGGCCCTCGTCCACGGTCACGTCTCCGTAGGCCACGATCTCGCGCGCGAAGCGGCCCTCGTCGATCGCGTGGAGCGCCCGCCGGTGCGAGCGGAGGGCGAACTCCTCCTGGTCGCGGCGGGTGATGCCCCACTTCTCGGCGATCAGCTCGGCGCCGTGGAACTGGTTGACGGGCGCGTCGCCGTAGCGGGCCCGCCAGCCCTCGGAGCCGGCGTAGGGGCCCTCGGTCAGGCCGAGGGGCTCGGCGGCCTGCCGGGAGGCGAAGGCGATCGGGATCATCGACATGTTCTGGGTGCCGCCGGCGACGACCAGGTCCTGGGTTCCGGAGAGGACGCCCTGGGCGGCGAAGTGCACGGCCTGCTGGGAGGAGCCGCACTGGCGGTCGACGGTGACGCCGGGGACCTCCTCGGGAAGTCCGGCGGCGAGCCAGGCCGTCCGGGCGATGTCGCCCGCCTGCGGGCCCACGGTGTCGAGGCAGCCGAAGACGACGTCCTCGACGGCGGCCGGGTCGACGCCCGATCGCTGGACGAGTGCCTTGAGGACGTGGGCTCCGAGGTCCGCCGGGTGAACGGAGGCCAGCCCTCCCTTGCGCCGGCCCACCGGGGTGCGGACCGCTTCGACGATGTAGGCCTCGGCCATGACAACTCCTCCAGACGTCGGCGCACGTACGACTGGTGCGTACGGCGCTCTATGTGCGTACGGCGATACCGTCCAGGACCATCGACAGGTACTGGCGGGCGATCTCCTCCGGGCTGTGCTGTCCGCCCGGGCGGTACCAGGACGCGGCGACCCAGACGGTGTCGCGCACGAAGCGGTAGGTGAGCCGGATGTCGAGGTCGGCCCGGAAGGTGCCGGCCTCCACGCCCCGCTCCAGGGTCCCGAGCCATGCCTTCTCGAACTTGACCTGCGAGTCCGAGAGGTAGTGGAAGCGGGGCTGGTCGGTGAGGTGTCTGGACTCCTTCTGGTAGATGGCGACGGCGGCGCGGTGCCGGTCGATCTCCCGGAAGGACTCGGTGACGAGGGCCTCGATGGTCTCCCTGGGGCCGAGTCCGGCGGCGAGGACGGTGTCGTACCCCTCCCACAGCTCGGTCAGGAAGGTGGAGAGGATCTCGTCGAGCATCGATTCCTTGGAATCGAAGTGGTAGTAGAGGCTGCCGGCGAGCATGCCGGCGGCGTCGGCGATCTTGCGTACGGTCGTGGCGTTGTACCCCTGGGCGGCGAACACCTCGGCCGCGGTGTCCAGGAGTTCGCGACGCCGCTCGGGCGAGGCGGTCACGGCGGTCTTCTTCTTGCTGCTGTTGCTGACGGTCTTCGGCACACGTCCATTCTGGTCCTACGCGTGCTGGCTGCTGACCGAGACGGTCTCGCCGGTCATGTAGGAGGAGTAGCCGCTGGCCAGGAAGACGATGACGTTGGCGATCTCCCAGGGTTCGGCGTACCGCCCGAAGGCCTCGCGCTCGGTCAGTTCGGCGAGCAGCTCGGCGGAGGTGACCTTGACCAGGTGCGGGTGCATGGCGAGGGAGGGGGATACGGCGTTGACGCGGACGTCGTGGGCCGCCGCCTCGATGGCGGCGCAGCGGGTGAGGGCCATGACGCCGGCCTTGGCGGCGGCGTAGTGGGCCTGACCGGCCTGGGCGCGCCAGCCGACGACGGAGGCGTTGTTGACGATCACGCCCGGGCCGCCGAAGTCCTTGAAGTGGCGCAGGGCGGCGCGGACGCAGCGGAAGGTGCCGTTGAGGGTGACGTCCAGGACCCGGCCCCACTGGTCGTCGGTCATGTCGACGAGCGCGGCGGTGCCGCCGAGGCCGGCGTTGTTGACGACGGCGTCGAGGCGGCCGTGGAGCCGTACGGCGGTGTCGAGGAGGGCCTGGACCTGGGTCTCGTCGGTGACGTCGCAGGGCAGGGCGTCGACCCGGTCGGCGCCGAAGTCGGCGGCGAGGGCGGCCTCGCTCTCCTTGAGGCGGCGGGCGTGTGCGTCGCTGATCAGGACCCGGGCGCCCTCTTCCAGGAAGCGGCGGGCGGTCGCGCCGCCTATGCCTGCTCCGGCGGCGGCGGTGATGACGGCGGTACGGCCGGCGAGCAGGCCGTGGCCCGGCACATAGGGGGGTGCGGCGGTCATGGGCGCGGCTCCTTCGGGAGGCCGAGCACCCGCTCGGCGATGAGGTTGCGCTGGATCTCGCTGGATCCGGCGTAGATGGTGTCGGCGCGGGAGAAGAGGAACAGCCGCTGCCACTCGTCGAGTTCGTACGGTTCGGCGGCGACGACCGTGGCGGCGGCGCCGCAGATGTCCATGGCGAGTTCGCCGAGGTCGCGGTGCCAGTGCGACCAGTAGAGCTTGGCCATGGAGGGGTCGGTGGAGCGCAGCGCGTTCGCGCGCATGGCCTGGAGTCCGGTCCAGGCCCGGACGAGCCGGTCGCGGATCAGCGGGTCGTCGAGGGTTCCGTTGCGCCGGGCGAGGGTGACCAGGCCCTCCCACTCGCGGCGGAATCCGACCTGCTGGCCGAGGGTGGAGACGCCGCGTTCGTAGCCGAGGGTGGCCATGGCGATCCGCCAGCCGTCGCCCGGCTCGCCGACGATGTGCGTGGCGTCGGTGCGGGCTCCGTCGAAGAAGACCTCGTTGAACTCGCTGGTGCCGGTGAGCTGGACGATCGGCCTGACCTCGACGCCGGGCTGGTCCATGGGGACGAGCAGGTACGAGAGTCCGGCGTGCCGGCGCGAGCCGGCCTCGGTGCGGGCGACGACGAAGCACCACTGGGACTCGTGGGCGAGCGAGGTCCAGATCTTCTGGCCGTCCACCACCCACTGGTCGCCCTCGCGGACGGCGCGGGTGCGGACGGCGGCGAGGTCGGAGCCGGCGTCGGGTTCGCTGTAGCCCTGGCACCAGAGCTCCTCGACGGCGCGGATCGGGGGCAGGAAGCGGGCCTTCTGCTCCTCGGTGCCGTGGTCGACGAGGGTGGGTCCGAGGAGCTGTTCGCCGATGTGGTTGACGCGGGCGGGGGCGTCGGCGAGGGCGTACTCCTCGTGGAAGGCGATCTGCTCCTCGATGCTCGCGCCGCGCCCGCCGTACTCCTTCGGCCAGCCGACGCAGGTCCAGCCGTGGGCGGCCAGGTGCCGCTCCCAGGCCAGGCGTTCGGCGAAGGCCTCGTGCTCGCGGCCCGGTCCGCCGAGGCCCTTGAGGGCGGCGAACTCGCCACTGAGGTGGGCCCGTAGCCAGTCCCGTATCTCGGCACGGAACTCCTCGACGCTGCTCATGGCGCTGCTCATGGCCGTACGTTAACCTACCAAACACTTGTTAGGGAAGGAGCGTCGAAGGATGCAGATGCCCGTGCTGTACGAGCGCCGCGGACCGGTCGCGTACGTGACGATGAACCGCCCGCGCTACCGCAACGCCCAGAACTCCGCCATGACCTACGCCCTGGACGAGGCCTTCTACCGGGCGGCGGAGGATTCCGAGGTCAAGGTGATCGTGCTCGCGGGCGCGGGCGAGCACTTCTCGGCGGGCCACGACATCGGCACCCCGGAGCGCGACGCCCATCTCCCCTTCGACCGCCGCGCCGGACTCTGGTGGGACCACTCCGACAAGCGCGGCGCCGAGTCCCGCTTCGCCCGCGAGTCCGAGGTCTATCTCGGCATGTGCCGGCGCTGGCGCGAACTGCCCAAGCCGGTCGTCGCCTCCATCCAGGGCGCCTGCGTGGCGGGCGGGTTGATGCTGGCCTGGGTCTGCGACCTGATCGTGGCGAGCGAGGACGCGTTCTTCGCCGACCCGGTGGTGCGGATGGGGATCCCGGGCGTCGAGTACTTCGCCCACCCGTGGGTGATGCCGCCCAGGATCGCCAAGGAGTTCCTGTTCACGGGCGACCGGATGACGGCCCGCCGGGCGTACGAGATCGGCATGGTCAACCGGGTCGTGGACCGCTCCGAACTGGCCGCCTCGACCGAGGAGTTGGCCCTGCGGATCGCCGAGATGCCCCGGCTCGGCCTGGCCCTGACCAAGCGGGCGGTGAACCAGGCCGAGGACCTCCAGGGCCTGCACGCCGGGATGGACTCGGTCTTCGGCCTCCACCATCTCGCCCACGCCCACAACGCGGAGACCGCGGCGGACCCGCTGGGCGGGATGGACATGGCGGCGATGAAGGAGGCGGGGGTCTGATGGATCTGACGTACGCGCCGGAGGAGCGGGCGTTCCGCGCGGAGGCGCGGGAGTGGCTGCGCGCCCATGTCCCCGCGGAGCCGCTGCCGTCCCTGGAGACGGCCGAGGGCTTCGCCGCGCACCGCGCCTGGGAGGCCGCACTCGCCGCCGACCGCTGGTCGGTGGTCTCCTGGCCGGAGCGGTACGGCGGCCGGGGCGCCGACATCGTCCGGTGGCTGGTCTTCGAGGAGGAGTACTACGCGGCGGGGGCCCCCGGCCGGGTCTCGCAGAACGGCATCAACCTGCTGGCCCCCACCCTCTTCGACCACGCGACGGAGGAGCAGCGGGCCCGGGTGCTGCCGTCGATGGCGACCGGGGAGGTGATCTGGGCGCAGGCCTGGTCGGAGCCGGAGTCCGGCTCGGACCTGGCGTCGCTCAGCTCCCGGGCGGTGCGGACCGACGGCGGCTGGCTGCTGTCCGGCCAGAAGACCTGGTCCTCGCGGGCCGCCTTCGCCGACCGGGCCTTCGGGATCTTCCGTACCGGTGGGGAGACGGACCCGGCCCGGCCGCACCGCGGTCTGACGTACCTGATGTTCGACCTGCGGGCGCCGGGGGTGACGGTCCGGCCGATCGGCCGGCTGGACGGGAAGCCCGCGTTCGCGGAGCTCTTCCTCGACGAGGTCTTCGTACCGGACGAGGACGTGATCGGGGAGCCGGGACAGGGCTGGCGGATCGCGATGTCGACGACCGGCAACGAGCGCGGCCTGATGCTCCGCTCCCCCGGCCGCTTCCTGGCGGCGGCGGACCGTCTCGTCGCGCTGTGGCGGGAGACGGGCGCGGACCCGTCGCTGCGGGACCGGGTCGCGGACGCGGTGATCGGCGCGCGGGCCTACCAGCTCTTCACGGCGGGCGGCGCGTCGCGCTTCGCGGCGGGGGCGTCGATCGGGGCCGAGTCCAGCCTGAACAAGGTCTTCTGGTCGGAGTACGACATCGCGCTGCACGAGACGGCGCTCGATCTGCTGGGCGACGAGACGGAGTCGGCGGACGGGGAGTGGGGCGAGGGGTACGTCTTCTCGCTCGCGGGCCCGATCTACGCCGGCACGAACGAGATCCAGCGCGACATCATCGCCGAGCGTTTGCTCGGCCTGCCGAAGGGGCGGCGCTGATGCGATTCCTGCCGACGGAGGAACAGCGCGACTTCGCGCGCTCGTTGGACGCGATGCTGACGGCGGCGGACACGCCGACGGCGGTACGGGCCTGGGCGGCGGGCGACGCGACGCCCGGTCGCGCCCTGTGGTCCCGGCTCGCGGAGGCGGGCGTCTTCGCCCTCGCGGTCCCGGAGCCGTACGAGGGCGTCGGCCCCCTCCCGGTCGAACTGGCCACGGCATTCGTGGAATTGGGCCGGCAGGCGGCACCGGGCCCGCTGGTGGAGTCGGTGGCGGCGGCCGCTCTCCTGACGGAGCTCGCGGCCTCGGGCGAGACGGGCCCGGCGAAGCGACTGCTGCCGGGGCTCACGTCGGGCGCGACGGTGGCGACCCTGACGATGCCCACGGGGCCCGCTCCCGCGCGAGCGACGCCCGCCGGTGCTGTGCCCACCGGGCTGGTTCCCACCCTCGCCCTCGACCCGGACGTCGCCGACGTGATCCTCGTCGTCCGGGGGGACGAGTTGTGGATGGCCCCCGGACACGAGGGCGTGCGGGTCTCCGCAGACCCCGCCCGCCGCCTCGCCCGCCCCTCCCCCGGCGGGGAGCTGCTGGCAGCCGGGTCCGCCGTACGGGAAGCCGCGGCACACGCGAGGCACTGGGCCGTGCTCGCCACCGCCGCACAAGCCCTCGGCGTCGGGCTCACCCTCCTCGACCGCACCGTCGCGTACGCCAAGCAGCGCCGGCAGTTCGGCACCGAGATCGGCTCCTTCCAGGCGGTCAAGCACCGGCTCGCCGACACCCTGATCGCCCTGGAGTTCGCCCGCCCACTCCTCTTCGGGGCGGCGGTCACCTTCCGGAGCACCGATCTCGCCGCCGCCAAGGTCGCCGCGGGCGAGGCCGCGTACACCGCCGCCCGTACCGCCCTGCAGATCCACGGCGCGGTCGGCTACACCGAGGAGCTCGACCTCTCGCTCTGGCTGCGCAAGGCCCGCCCGCTCCGCGACGCCTGGGGCACTCCGTCCTGGTGCCGGGCCGAGGTCATGCGGACGTACGACGAGGTGTACGACACCGGGTCATGACGTCGTCTCACGCGGCGGGCTGTCGTCCGTACCGCGCCGGATCGTCCGCACCGGCCGCCCCGGCGTCCAGGTGCGGACGACCATGTCGTCGCCCTCGACGAAGGTGCGCACGACCTCGGCCGGCTCGACCCGGAAGACATGGAACGGCATCGGCATCCCGACGGCCTCCGCGTAGCGGTCCAGCTCCTTCGGGTCGGTGATCTCCACGGCCCGGCCGGAGATCCGGACGTCCCCGCCACCCATGTCCGTCCCCGCACCCGGGTTGGCGAGGAGCGAGAAGCGGGGGTCGCGCCGCAGGTCGAGGGCCTTGCGGGAGTTCGGCATCATGCCGAGCCACAGCTCGCCCCAGCGGAAGTCCGCCTCGATCCCGCTGAGCCGGGGCGAACCGTCCTTCCGCAGGGTGCCGAGCACATGGTGGGTGAACTGGCCGAACCGCTCCCGAACGGTCGCTTCCAGTTCGGGTTCGGCGGCGGCGAAGGCCGCCCAGGTGGTTCCGGTTCCGGCGTCGATGTGTCCCATGGTTCCAGTGAACACCGGATACCCGACAGCTTCTGTCTGGATTACTCCGTGGCCTGGCGCTCGGCCGCGCTCCGCTCGACGCAGAACTCGTTGCCCTCGGGGTCGAGCAGCGTCGCCCACCCCGTGCCGTCCGGCTTCCGGTGGTCCTCGAAGACCGTGGCGCCGAGGGCGAGCAGCCGCTCGACCTCCTCGTCACGGCTGCGGTCCTGCGGCTGGAGGTCGAGGTGGACACGGTTCTTGACCGTCTTCCCGTCCGGGACCCGGATGAAGAGCAGCCCACCGCCGACGGTCTCGACCAGCGCCTCGGGGTCACCGGGCCGGTCGTCGTCGGAGACCTTGGAGTCCAGGGCGGCGGCCCAGAAGGTCGCCAGGGCGTACGCGTCGGCGCAGTCGATCGTCACATGTCGCACAAGAGAGGCCATGGGCCCACTATCACATGATCGACTCCGCACCGGGCGGGGTTTTCCCGCCCGCCGTCACCGGACGATGGACCGGGCCCGGGCGGCGGCGAGCCAGGCGGGGAACTCGGCGACGATGCGGTCGTACAGCTCGGCGTCCGGGACCGCGCGCGGGTCCTGGCCCGCGTGGAAGAACCCGGCGTTGTCGACGGAGCGCTTCTGCGGGACCGCCAACTCGTCCAGTTTCCGCAGGAATTCGAACTGCCGGCTGCCCGGGTCGCCGAAGCCGATGAACTGCCAGAAGAGCGGCAGCTCGGCCGCCTTGCACAAGTACCGTTCGGCGGCGAGCTTGTTGATCGGACCGCCGTCCGTCTGGAAGACGACGAGCGCGGGGGCGGTCGCGCCGCTGTCGAGGTAGTGGTCGATGACCGCGTCCATCGCCAGGTGGTAGCTGGTCTTGCCCATATGGCCGAGCCCGGCGACGATCCGGTCGATCCGCCCCTGGTGGTCGGCGAGTTCGATGCTCGTCTCGGCGTCGATGTCGGTGGAGAAGAACACCACCGGCACCCGCCCGTCGTCGTCCAGGTTGGCCGAGAGCCCCAGGACCCGGTCGGCCAGCGCCTGCACGCTGCCGTCCTTGTAGTACGGCTTCATGGATCCCGAGTAGTCGAGCACAAGGTAGACGGCCACCCGCTGCCCGTCCATCCCGTGCTTGCGCAGCGACACCCCCGCCGACTTGTACAGGCTCACCAGCGCGGGCGCGGTCTCCTCGACCTTGCGCAGACTCAGCCCCACGGGCGTCTCCCCTCCCCCTCCCGAGGGGACGCCTTTCCCCCCGGAGTGCCGAGCGTACGGGATCAGGGTGACGGGACGAGTCCGAGCGCGGCGGCGAGACGGGCCCGGTGCGCGGCCGGCAGGCCGAGGAGGTGGGCGCACTGGTGGGCGCGTTTGAGGTGGTCGTGCGCCGGGTGTTCCCAGGTCACGCCGATCCCGCCGTGGAGCTGGATCATCTCGCCCGCGACCGTCAGGTACGTCTCCGAGCAGACCGTCCGCGCCGCCGCCGCGGCGAGGGGTTCGGCGTCGGCGTGGGCGGCGGCCAGCGCGAGGGAGCGGGCGGACTCGACAGCGGTGTACAGGTCGGCCAGGCGGTGCTTCACGGCCTGGAAGGAGCCGATGGGCCGGCCGAACTGGACGCGCTCGCCGACCTGCCGGACCGTGTCGCCCAGGGCCCGTTCGGCGCCTCCGACCTGCTCGGCGGCGAGGACGGTCGCGGCCACGTCGCGCACCCGGGTGAGGACGCCCTCGCCGTCGGCGCAGAGGAGCCGGGCGGGTGTCCGGTCCAGCCGGATCCGGGCGAGGGGGCGGGTCCGGTCCAGGGTGGGAGCCACGGTGAACTCACCCTCGTCGTCCAGGAGTTCGTAGAGGGAGAGACGTCCGGTGCGGGCGTCCCGCGCGAAGACCAGGCACAGGTCGGGGCGTTCGGGCGGAGCGAGCACGTACTCCTTCCGGCCGGTGAGGCGCGGGCCTTCGTCCGCCGTGGTCGTGAGGGACTCCGGCGGGCCTTGGTGAGCCGCCGTCGTGAGCGACTCCGGCTCCCAGCCGCCCTCCTCCGCCCAGGCGAGCGCGCCGGTCCTGGCGCCCTCGGCGAGTCCGGGCAGGAGGCGGGCGCAGGCGTCCCAGTCGCCCGAGGCGAGGAGGGCGGTCACGGGCAGGACGGCGGAGCCGAGGAACGGGACCGGGCTGAGCGCCCGCCCCAGCTCCTCCGCGACCACCGCGATCTCGGGCAGCCCGCAGCCGAGTCCGCCGTACGCCTCGGGCACGGCGAGGGCCGCCACGCCGATCTGTCCGGTCAACGGCGCCCAGGCCGCCGCGCCCGCGTGGCGGTCGAGCACGGACCGTACCGCCGCCCGCAGTTCGTCCTGTTCGGGGGTGGTCCTCATGCGTCCTCTCCTCTCGCCGCGCGCCGCAGTTCGCCCTTGAGGAGCTTGCCCCCGGCGTTGCGCGGCAGCTCTGTCACGACGACGAAGCGGCGCGGGACCTTGAAGTTGGCGAGCCGTTCGCGGGCCCAGGCGGTCAGTTCGTCCGCGCCGAGGGCGCGGTCGGTCACGACGAACGCGACGCCGACCTCGCCGAGCCGCGCGTCGGGGGCGCCGACGACGGCGACGTCGTGGACGGCCTCGTGGCGCAGGAGGACGTGCTCGATCTCGGCCGGGTAGGCGTTGAAGCCACCGACGACGTACATGTCCTTCAGCCGGTCGGTCACCGCGAGGTAGCCGCGCTCGTCGAGGGCGCCGATGTCGCCGGTGCGCAGCCAGCCCCCGTCGAGGACCGTCTCGGCCGTGGCCGCAGGTTCGTCGAGGTAGCCGCGCATGACGTGGTGGCCGCGGACCTGGATCTCGCCCGGCTCACCGGGGCCGAGCACGGCGCCGAGCGGGGAGGCGATCCGGATCTCGGTGCCGGGCAGCGGCAGGCCGACGGTGCGGGCGACGGTCTCCGCGTCGGCGTCCGTCGGGCAGACGGAGACCACCCCGCAGGACTCGGTGAGCCCGTACGCAGTGAAGACGTCGGGCGCGCCGAGCTCCTCCCGGATCTCCTCGACGAGCGTGGCGGGGACGGCGGCCGCGCCGGTCCCGGCGAGGCGGAGCGCGGAGAGGTCGTGCGCCGCGCGGCGCGGGTGGTGGATCAGGCCGTGGAAGACGGTCGGCGGCCCCATGAGGCAGGTGACGCGTTCGGCGGCGATCCGTTCGAGGACGCGGTCGGCGTCGTAGACGGCCTCGGGCAGCATGGTCGCGCCGGTCAGCAGACAGGCGAGCACCCCCGCCTTGTAGCCGAAGGTGTGGAAGAAGGGGTTGACGAGCAGATACCGGTCGCCCGCGCGCAGTCCGACGAGCCGGGCCCAGTCGGTGTAGACGCGCAGGGTCTGGCCGTGGGTGGTCATCACGCCCTTGGAGCGGCCGGTGGTGCCCGAGGTGTAGAGGATGTCGCAGAGGTCGTCGGGGCGTACGGCGACGACGCGGGCGATCCGCTCGGCGTCGGGGACGGCGGCCCCGGCGGCGAGGTAGCCGTCCCAGTCGGGTCCGTGCAGGGTGAGCGTGGAACGCAGCTCCCCGAGGTCCTCCCCGGAGCCGTGCAGGGCGGCGGCGTAGTCGGTGCCGAGGAAGTCGTGCTCGGTGAACAGGAACCGGGCGCCGCTGCGGCGCACGATGTCGGCGGCCTCTGCGGGCTTGTAGCGGGTGTTGACCGGGACGAGGACGGCGCCGACCGCGACCGCGCCGAGGGCCGCGGTGATCCAGCGGCGGCTGTTGGGGGCCCAGATCGCGACCCGGTCGCCGTGCCCCACGCCGTGGGCGAGAGCGGCGCGCGCGGCGGCGGCGATCTCGTCGCGGAGCCGCGCGAAGCCCCAGCGGACCCCGTCGTCGGCTCCGCCGGCTCCGCCGCCGACCAGCGCCTCCTGGGCGGGTCCGGCGTGCGCGGCGGCCGCCCAGTCGGGCAACTCGGCGATGGTGCGGGGTAGTTGCTGTGGCACTTGCTGGGGGCTGATCACTGACCCTCCCTACTTGACGTGCGAGCGTGGCGGGTATCCAATCACAGGTGTTTCGGTTAGGCATATACCTAGTAGGAATATTCCTCAGGAGGTCCCCATGGATCCGGATCCGACCGACATGAAGGCCGCGCTCGCCGGCTTCTGCACCGGCGTCGCCGTCATCACCGCCCGCGACCCGGCCGACGGACGGCCTGCCGGCATGGCGGTGCAGTCCTTCTCGTCCGTCTCGCTCGACCCGCCGCTCGTCTGCTTCTGCCCGGCGCACACCTCGACGACCTGGCCGCGGATCCGCGCGGCGGGCCGCTTCGCGGTGAACGTGCTCGCGGCCGACCAGGAGGAGCTCTGCCGCCGGTTCGCGGTCACGGGCGGCGACAAGTTCGCCGGTACGGCCTGGCGGCCCGGTGCCTCGGGCGCGCCCCTGCTCGACGGGGCGCTCGCGACGATCGAGTGCACGCTCGACGCCGTCCTCGACGGCGGCGACCACGCCATCACCCTGGGCCGGGTCGACACGCTCACCGCGCACCGGGACACCGGCCCGCTGCTCTACTTCCGCCGCGCCTACGGCCGCTTGCCCTCGGCGGAGTCCCCGCCGGAATCGACGCCGCCCTCGACGGCCGCCGCCCGTGCGCGCTCCTTCGCCAGCTCCTCGATGTCGGCGAGCATGGCGTCCGCCAGGTCCCGCTCGGAGGCGTAGTACCGCTCGGCCCACTTGAGGGTGAGGGTGGGGTACGCCCACGCCTCCTCGGCCTTCGCCCCCTCCACGTCGGCCGCCGCGCGCAGCCGCATGGTCTCGGCGAACTCCCGGTGCCGGGCCAGGACTTCACGCTGCTGTTCGGGTTCGAGGAGATGCCCGAGCCAGAGCCGCAGCATCGGCCCGTGCTTGAGCACGGGCGGGTCCACGGGCGCGGTCCGCGCCCACGTACGGACGGCGGTCATCCCCTCGTCCGTGATCCGGTAGACCCGCTTGTCGCGGCTGCCCGTCTCCTGGGCGACCATCCGCGAGGTGGCGTAACCGGCCTTCTCCAGCCGCTTCAGCTCGCTGTAGATCTGACTGAACGACGGGCTCCAGTAGAAGAAGCGGAGCGACCAGTCGGACCACTTCTTCAGGTCGTAACCGGACAGTTCCTCCCCGAAGGAGAGCAGCCCGAGCACCGCCCAGCTGGTCGCCGGGAACCCCGGGAGTTCCGGAACGTCTTCCTGACCTGCCGTCTTCTTGTCCGCCACGGAGCGAAGTCTACGACCCCCTTCCCCACCCCAGATATGACTGCTAGAAGTATTCCTATTCGAAATAGAGGAGTTCAGATGAAGTTCTCCATGATCTTCGAGGCCCAGCTCGTCGACCCGACCCCCGAGCGGGAGCGCCAGGTCCTCCACGACTGCGTCGAACAGGCCGTCCACGCCGAGCAGATGGGCTTCGACCGGGTCTGGGCGGTCGAGCACCACTCCCTCACCCAGTACGCGCACATGAGCGCGTCCGAGATCTTCCTGACCTGGGTCGCCGCCCGCACCGAACTCATCCGCATCGGCCACGGCGTCGTCACCATGCCCTTCGGCTACCAGCACCCGGTGCGGGTGGCCGAGCGCGCCGCGATGCTCGACGTGCTCAGCGGCGGCCGGGTGGACATCGGCGCGGGCCGGGGCGCGACCCGGCAGGAGATGCGGATGTACGGGGTGCGCCCCGAGGACACCTACCCGCAGATGGAGGAGGCGCTGCGGATCTTCTCGCACGCCTGGCGCGAGGAGCAGTTCGAGTGGCACGGCTCCATCGACATCGGACCGGGCGCGATCCTCCCCCGCCCTGTGCAGGACCCGCACCCGCCGCTCTTCATGGCCTGCTCGAAGCACGACACCCTCAAGCTCGCCGCCGAACTCGGCATCGGAGCCCTGGTGATGGGCTTCGCCGGCGCCGACGACGTACGCGCGATGCGCAAGGTGTACGACGAGGCCATCGCCGTACGCGACGGCTCCCGGCTGGTCTCCTCCGAGGTCAACGACCACTTCTCGGCGCTGTGCCCGACGATCGTCCTGGACGACGCCGAGCGCGCGCTCCGGCTCGGCACGCGCGGCCAGCGCTTCTTCGCCGAGTCGATCGCCCACTGGTACGGCAACGCCCCCGCGCCCACCGGCTACGCGGAGGAGGAGGACCACACGGGCGCGCTCGAACGGCAGCGTGAGGAGCTGGTCGCCCGCCTGCACGAGGCGAACATCCCGGCCCGCCCGGTCGACACCGGGACGTACAACACCGACCACGCCTACGGGGACGCCGACACCGCCATCGCCTACGTGGAGCAGCTCCGCGAGATCGGGGTCGACGAGGTGATGTGCCTGATCCAGATGGGCACGGTCCCCCAGGAGGTCTGCATGGAGACCATCCGGCAGTGGGGCGAGAAGGTCATCCCGCACTTCCGCGCCCTGGAGGCCAAGTGAGCGCGCTCGCCGGCAAGACCGTGATCGTGACGGGCGCGGCGCGCGGCCAGGGCGCGGCAGAGGCCCGACTCCTGGCCGGAGCGGGCGCGCGGGTCGTCCTGACGGACGTACGGGAGGACGAGGGCCGGGCGGTCGCTGCGGAGCTGGGCGACGCCGGGGTGTTCGTCCGTCACGACGTGACCTCGGC
This sequence comes from Streptomyces sp. NPDC014870, assembly GCF_043081505.1. Lineage (NCBI taxonomy): Bacteria > Bacillati > Actinomycetota > Actinomycetes > Kitasatosporales > Streptomycetaceae > Streptomyces > Streptomyces sp. NPDC014870. The sequence goes on along the minus strand of NZ_JBIBWQ010000004.1, from coordinate 383,435 downwards.
GGAGGACTGGCACGCGGTGGCCGAGCACGCCGTCGCCGCGTACGGCCGGGTGGACGCGCTGGTCAACAACGCGGCGCTGTGGCGGACCGCGCCGGTGGAGTCGGAGACGTACGAGAACTTCGAACTCCTGCTCCGAGTCAACCTGTTGGGCCCGTTCCTCGGTATCCAGGCGGTCGTGCCCGCGCTGCGCGATGCGGGTGGCGGCTCGATCGTGAACGTCTCGTCGACGGCCGGCCTGGTCGGCATACCCGGGCACGCGGCGTACGGGGCGAGCAAGTTCGGCCTGCGCGGCCTGACCCGCTCCTCCGCCCTGGACCTGGCGCGGCACGGCATCCGCGTCAACTCGGTGCACCCGGGGGCGGTCGACACGCCGATGGTGGCGGCGGTGGCGGACCGGGACTGGTCGCACGTCCCGCTCGGCCGGATGGGCCGGGCGGAGGAGGTCGGGGGCCTGATCGCCTTCCTGGTCTCGGACGCCTCCTCGTACATCACGGGCGCGGAGTTCACGGTGGACGGGGGGCTGACGACCGGATGACGGATCCCCTGACCCCGACGGCCCGGACCCTGGTGGAGGCGATGTCGGCGGGCTTCCCGGGACCGGGCTCCCCGGAGGCGCTCCGGGCGGCGGCGCGAGCGGGCGTACGGGAGATCCCCCCGCCCCGGGAGGAGTCGGCGCACGGCGTACGGGTCCGCCTGTACGGCCCCGAGGCAGGCACCGGCGCCCCCGTGATCGTCTTCGCGCACGGCGGCGGCTGGGTCCTCTGCGACCTGGACACCCACGACGGCCTCTGCCGCGAACTGGCCTCCCGTACGGGCGCGTCCGTGGTCTCCGTGGACTACCGGCGCGCCCCCGAGCACCGCTTCCCGGCCGCCGAGGACGACGTGTACGCGGTCGTGGAGTGGGCGGCCGAGCGGTACGACGGCCCGCTGCTCGTGGCGGGCGACTCCAGCGGCGGCAACCTGGCGGCGGGGGCGGCCCTGCGCGGCCGGGACGCGGGCGGCCCGCCGGTCGCGGGCCAGCTCCTCTTCTACCCGGCCCTGGACCACCGCCTGGACACACCCTCCGCCGAGGCGTACGCCGAGGGCTTCTTCCACACCGAGGCCCATATGCGCTGGTACTGGGAGCAGTACGTCGGCCCGGACGGCGACCCGGTCGCCGCCTCACCGGGCCTGGCCCCCGACCTGGCCGGTCTCCCCTCGACCCTGGTGGTCCTCGCCGACTGCGACGTCCTGCGCGACGAGGGGCTGGCCTACGCCCGCCGGCTCTCCTCGGCCGGGGTCGAGGCCCAGGTGCACCTGCACACCGGGGTCTTCCACGGCTTCCTGGGCGCCCGGGGCGTCCTGCCCGAAGCGGAAAACGCCCTGGCCGGAGCAGCGGCCTGGGTGGCTGACGTGACCGGGTGACTCCGGACGCGTACCGCCCCCCGCGAGGCAGACACACCGCGGCGCCCACCACGTCACCCACCGCCCCCGCGAGGAATCGAACCCGCGGCGCCCTCCCAGTCGTCCGGTCCCCTCCCCCACGCCGATCTCGCACCGCTCGGCCGCAGGCGGCCTCCCGGGCTTCGACCGGCTGCGTCGGACTCCGTCCGCCGACCCGACCGCCGGACCACCGCCTGATCCGCCCCTGCGAGGCGAACGCACCGCGGCGCCCTCCCAGTCGTCCGGTCGGGGACATTCGGGGGGCGCCGCGCTCAGTTCCGTACGTCGTTGTACGGGACGTCTTGGGGACGGGACGGTCAGACCGTCAGGGCTCGGTCCGTCGGGCGGATCGGGGCCGGGAGGTCGCTCGCGCCCGTCAGGAAGCGGTCGACGCCGCGCGCCGCCGAGCGGCCCTCGGCGATCGCCCAGACGATCAGCGACTGGCCGCGACCCGCGTCACCGGCCACGAACACACCACCGACGTTGGTGGCGAAGTCCGCGTCACGGGCGATGTTACCCCGCTCATCGAGGTCTAGACCAAACTGCGCGACCAGACCGTTCTCCACGTCCGTACCCGTGAAGCCCATCGCGAGCGTCACCAGCTGGGCCGGGATCGCGCGCTCCGTGCCGGGCTTCTGCGTGAGCCGGCCCTCGACGAACTCGACCTCGACCAGGTGCAGGGACTGGACGTTGCCGTCCTCGTCGCCCTCGAAGTGGGTGGTGGAGACGGAGTAGACCCGCTCGCCGCCCTCCTCGTGCGCGGAGGTGACCTTGTACAGCATCGGGAACGTCGGCCAGGGCTGGCCGGCCGCCCGGTCCTCGCCCGGACGGGGCATGATCTCCAGCTGCGTGACCGAGGCCGCGCCCTGGCGGTGGGCGGTGCCCACGCAGTCCGCGCCCGTGTCGCCGCCGCCGATGACGACGACGTGCTTGCCCTCGGCCGTGATCGGCGGGGCCACGAAGTCGCCCTCGACGACCTTGTTGGCGAGCGGCAGGTACTCCATCGCCTGGTGGATGCCGTTCAGCTCCCGGCCCGGGACCGGCAGGTCGCGCGCGGTCGTGGCGCCCGCGGCGATGACCACGGCGTCGTACCGCTTGCGCAGGTCCGTCGCGGTGATGTCGCGGCCGATCTCGACACCCGTGCGGAACTTGGTGCCCTCCGCGCGCATCTGCTCGATGCGCCGGTTGATGTGCCGCTTCTCCATCTTGAACTCGGGGATGCCGTACCGCAGCAGGCCGCCGACGCGGTCCGCGCGCTCGAAGACGGCGACCGTGTGGCCCGCCCGCGTCAGCTGCTGCGCCGCGGCGAGACCCGCCGGGCCCGAGCCGACGACGGCGACGGTCTTGCCCGACAGGCGCTCGGGCGCCTGCGGCTTGACGTCGTTGGAGTCCCACGCCTTGTCGATGATGGAGACTTCGACGTTCTTGATGGTGACGGCCGGCTGGTTGATGCCGAGCACGCACGCCGCCTCGCACGGAGCCGGGCACAGACGGCCGGTGAACTCCGGGAAGTTGTTCGTGGCGTGCAGCCGCTCGCTCGCCTGCGCCCAGTCCTCGCGGTAGGCGTAGTCGTTCCACTCGGGGATCAGGTTCCCGAGCGGGCAGCCGTTGTGGCAGAACGGGATGCCGCAGTCCATGCAACGGCCGGCCTGCTTGCTGATGATCGGCAGCAGGGAGCCGGGAACGTAGACCTCGTTCCAGTCCTTGACTCGCTCGCCCACCGGGCGGGTCGTGGCGACCTCGCGCCCGGTGGTCAGGAAGCCCTTGGGGTCAGCCATGGGTCGCCGCCTCCATCATCTTCTCGGTGGTCTCGGCCTCGGAGAGACCGGCGAGCTCAGCGGCGTCCTTGGCGGCGAGCACTGCCTTGTACGTGGACGGGATGATCTTGCTGAACCGGTCCGCGTTCACGGTCCAGTCGGCAAGGAGCTTCTCGGCGACCGTCGAGCCGGTCTCCTCGTGGTGGCGGCGCACGACATCGTGCAGCCACTGCTTGTCGGCGTCGTCGAGCGCCTCGACGGCGGACAGGTTGCCGGAGTTGACGTTGTCCCGGTCGAGGTCGACGACGTACGCGACGCCGCCCGACATGCCGGCCGCGAAGTTGCGGCCCGTCTCGCCGAGGACGACGGCCGTGCCGCCGGTCATGTACTCGCAGCCGTGGTCGCCCACGCCCTCCGAGACGACGAGCGCGCCGGAGTTGCGGACGCAGAAGCGCTCGCCGGTGCGGCCGCGCAGGAACAGCTCGCCGCCGGTCGCGCCGTACCCGATGGTGTTGCCGGCGATGGTCGAGTACTCGGCCAGGTGGTCGGCGCCGCGGTCCGGGCGGACGACGACCCGGCCGCCGGAGAGGCCCTTGCCGACGTAGTCGTTGGCGTCGCCCTCCAGGCGGAGCGTGACACCGGCCGGCAGGAAGGCGCCGAACGACTGGCCGGCGGAGCCGGTGAAGGTGATGTCGATGGTGTCGGCCGGCAGACCCGCGCCGCCGAACCGCTTCGTCACCTCGTGGCCGAGCATCGTGCCGACCGTCCGGTTGATGTTGCGGATCGCGACCTGCGCCCGGACCGGCTGGGCGGCCTCGGCGCTCGCCGCGCCCAGCGCCTCGGCGGCGAGCTCGATCAGCTCGTTGTCGAGGGCCTTCTCCAGACCGTGGTCCTGCTCGATCAGGGCGTGGCGGACCGCGCCCTCGGGCAGCTCGGGCACGTGGAAGAGCGGCGCCAGGTCCAGGCCCTGCACCTTCCAGTGCGTCACGGCCCGGCTGGTGTCGAGCAGCTCGGCGTGGCCGACGGCCTCTTCGAGCGTACGGAAGCCCAGCTCGGCGAGGAGCTCGCGGACCTCCTCGGCGATGAACTCGAAGAAGTTGACGACGTACTCGGCCTTGCCGGAGAAGCGGTCGCGCAGCACCGGGTTCTGGGTGGCGATGCCGACCGGGCAGGTGTCCAGGTGGCAGACGCGCATCATGACGCAGCCGGAGACGACGAGCGGCGCGGTCGCGAAACCGAACTCCTCGGCGCCGAGCAGCGCGGCGATGACGACGTCACGGCCGGTCTTGAGCTGGCCGTCGGTCTGCACGACGATCCGGTCGCGCAGGCCGTTGAGCAGCAGCGTCTGCTGGGTCTCGGCGAGGCCGAGCTCCCAGGGGCCGCCCGCGTGCTTGAGCGAGGTGAGCGGCGAGGCGCCCGTACCGCCGTCGTGGCCGGAGATCAGGACGACGTCCGCGTGCGCCTTGGAGACACCGGCGGCGACCGTGCCGACACCGACCTCGGACACCAGCTTCACGTGGATGCGGGCGGCCGGGTTGGCGTTCTTGAGGTCGTGGATCAGCTGAGCCAGGTCCTCGATGGAGTAGATGTCGTGGTGCGGCGGCGGGGAGATCAGGCCGACACCGGGCGTGCTGTGCCGGGTCTTGGCGACCCACGGGTAGACCTTGTGGCCGGGCAGCTGGCCGCCCTCGCCGGGCTTGGCGCCCTGGGCCATCTTGATCTGGATGTCGTCCGCGTTGACCAGGTACTCGCTCGTGACGCCGAAGCGGCCGGAGGCGACCTGCTTGATCGCGGAGCGGCGCGCCGGGTCGTAGAGGCGGTCCGGGTCCTCGCCGCCCTCACCGGTGTTGGACTTGCCGCCCAGCTGGTTCATGGCGATGGCGAGGGTCTCGTGCGCCTCGCGGGAGATGGAGCCGTACGACATGGCGCCGGTGGAGAAGCGCTTGACGATCTCGGAGACCGGCTCGACCTCGTCGACGGAGATCGACGGGCGGTCGGAGGTGAAGCCGAACAGGCCGCGGAGCGTCATCAGGCGCTCGGACTGCTCGTTCACCCGGTCCGTGTACTTCTTGAAGATGTCGTACCGCTTGTTGCGCGTGGCGTGCTGCAGGCGGAAGACGGTCTCCGGGTCGAACAGGTGCGGCTCGCCCTCGCGGCGCCACTGGTACTCGCCGCCGATCTCGAGCGCGCGGTGCGCGGAGGGGACGCCGGAGGCCGGGTACGCCTTGGCGTGCCGGGCGGCGACCTCCTTGGCGACGACGTCGAGACCGGCGCCGCCGATCTTGGTGGCGGTGCCGTTGAAGTACTTCTCGACGAAGGCGGTGTCGAGGCCGACGGCCTCGAAGACCTGGGCGCCGCGGTAGGAGGCGACGGTCGAGATGCCCATCTTGGACATGACCTTGAGGACGCCCTTGCCGAGCGCGTAGATCAGGTTCCGGATGGCCTGCTCGGGCTCCAGGCCCTCGATGAAGGTGCCGGCGCGGACCAGGTCCTCGACGGACTCCATCGCCAGGTACGGGTTGACGGCGGCGGCGCCGTAGCCGATGAGGAGGGCCACGTGGTGGACCTCGCGGACGTCGCCGGCCTCGACCAGCAGACCCACCTTGGTGCGCTGCTTGGTACGGATGAGGTGGTGGTGGACGGCCGCGGTGAGCAGCAGCGACGGGATCGGCGCGTGCTCGGCGTCGGAGTGCCGGTCCGAGAGGACGAGCAGGTGCGCGCCGCCCTCGATCGCCGCGTCGGTCTCGGCGCAGATCTCCTGGATGCGGGCGGCGAGCGCGTCGCCTCCGCCGGAGACCCGGTACAGGCCGGAGAGGGTCGCGGCCTTCATCCCGGGCATGTCGCCGTCGGCGTTGATGTGGATGAGCTTGGCCAACTCGTCGTTGTCGATCACCGGGAAGGGCAGCGTGACGCTGCGGCACGACGCGGCGGTCGGGTCGAGCAGGTTGCCCTGCGGGCCCAGCGAGGAGTGCAGCGAGGTGACGAGCTCCTCGCGGATGGCGTCCAGCGGCGGGTTGGTGACCTGCGCGAAGAGCTGGGTGAAGTAGTCGAAGAGCAGCCGGGGGCGCTCGGACAGGGCCGCGATCGGCGAGTCCGTGCCCATGGAGCCGAGCGGCTCGCCGCCGGTGCGGGCCATCGGGGCGAGGATGACGCGGAGCTCTTCCTCGGTGTAGCCGAAGGTCTGCTGGCGGCGGGTGACCGAGGCGTGGGTGTGCACGATGTGCTCGCGCTCGGGCAGGTCGGAGAGCTCGATCTCCCCGGTCTCCAGCCACTCGGCGTACGGCTTCTCGGCGGCCAGGCCGGCCTTGATCTCGTCGTCCTCGATGATCCGGTGCTCGGCGGTGTCGACGAGGAACATCTTGCCGGGCTGGAGGCGGCCCTTGCGGACGACCTTGGCGGGGTCGATGTCGAGGACGCCGACCTCGGAGGAGAGGACGACGAGGCCCTCGTCGGTGACCCAGTAGCGGCCGGGGCGCAGACCGTTGCGGTCGAGGACCGCGCCGACCTGCGTGCCGTCGGTGAAGGTGACACAGGCCGGGCCGTCCCAGGGCTCCATCATCGTGGAGTGGTACTGGTAGAAGGCGCGCCGGGCCGGGTCCATGGAGTCGTGGTTCTCCCACGCCTCGGGGACCATCATCAGGACGCTGTGCGGCAGGCTACGCCCGCCGAGGTGGAGCAGCTCCAGGACCTCGTCGAAGGAGGCGGAGTCGGAGGCGTCCGGGGTGCAGACCGGGAAGATCCGCTCCAGCGAGCCCTCGCCGAAGACGTCCGAGGCGAGCTGGGCCTCGCGGGCCGTCATCCAGTTGCGGTTGCCCTTGACCGTGTTGATCTCGCCGTTGTGCGCGACGAAGCGGTACGGGTGGGCCAGCGGCCAGCTCGGGAAGGTGTTGGTGGAGAACCGGGAGTGGACCAGGGCCACGGCTGTGGCGCAGCGGCGGTCCGACAGGTCCGGGAAGAAGGGCTCCAGCTGGCCGGTGGTCAGCATGCCCTTGTAGACGATGGTGCGGGCGGAGAGCGAGGGGAAGTACGTCCCGGCCTCGCGCTCGGAACGCTTGCGCAGCACGAAGGCCTTGCGGTCGAGGGCGATGCCCTCGCTGCTGCCGTCGGCGACGAAGACCTGACGGAAGACCGGCATCGTGGCGCGGGCGGAGGCGCCGAGCAGTTCGGGGGCGACGGGGACGTCGCGCCAGCCGAGGACGTTCAGACCCTCCTCGGACGCGATCGTCTCGATCTGCGAGACGGCCTGTGCGGAGCCGTCGGCAGGGAGGAAGGCGATGCCGACGGCGTAGGAGCCGGCGGCGGGGAGGTCGAAGTCGGTGACCTCGCGCAGGAAGGCGTCCGGGACCTGGAAGAGGATGCCGGCGCCGTCACCGGAGTCGGGCTCGGAGCCGGTGGCGCCGCGGTGCTCCAGATTGCGCAGTACGGTCAGCGCCTGCTCGACCAGCGCGTGGCTGGCAACACCGGTCAGGGTGGCCACGAACCCGACACCACAGGCGTCGTGTTCGTTACGGGGGTCGTACATCCCCTGCGGAGCGGGGCGACCGTCCATGGGCGACCAGGCGTCGGAACGCATCGGCTCTCCCGTCGTCGTCGTGGCATATGCAGCTGCCGAGGGACGACGTTGGCCCTCCGCGAAATTTCGTGCAGGTTACATGATGGCTGGCTTCTCGCGAAGTGGATAGCTCATTCCAACATGCGGACACCGCTGACACGGAGCGGTGATGGTGGTTCACGCGTGAACACACGCGAACACGCGTGTCTCAGGGTGGATCTCGGGGTAATCGCTATGGATCTCAGGGGGGGTCGGACGACCCTTCGCAGAGCGAGCCTCATTGCCCGCGGCGCTTACGCCTCATGCCCGGCGGTTAAGCCTTTGAAACCGCCGAGTAACGGCTACATATGTTGCGCTGTGCATAGTGTCTCACCGGGCGGCCGATCCGCCCAGGGGATATACGTCACAGCCAGCATGCACGCCGGAGGCCCCCGCCGCAGGGCGAGGGCCTCGATGGAGGGACGCGCAGGTCAGAGCGCGGCCCCGAAGAGCATGCCGAGCCCGTACGTGACGGCCGCGGCCGCGCCGCCGAGGACCAGCTGGCGCAGCCCGCTGAACCACCAGCTGCGGGCGGTCACCCGGGCCACCAGCGCCCCGCAGGCGAAGAGGCCGAGGAGCGCGAGCAGCACGGCCGGCCACAGGGCGGTCGCCCCGAGCAGGTACGGCAGCACGGGCAGCAGGGCGCCGAGTGCGAACGAGGCGAACGAGGACACGGCGGCCACGGTCGGCGAGGGCAGGTCGTCGGGGTCGACCCCCAGCTCCTCGCGGGCGTGGATCTCCAGGGCCTGCTCCGGGTCGCGGGAGAGCTGCATCGCGACCTCGCGGGCGAGCGCGGGCTCGACGCCGCGCGACACGTACAGCGCGGCGAGCTCCTCCATCTCGTCGACCGGGTGCTTGCGCAGCTGACGCCGCTCGACGTCCAGCTCCGCCTGGACCAGTTCGCGCTGCGAGGCGACGGAGGTGTACTCGCCGGCCGCCATCGAGAAGGCGCCCGCCGCGAGTCCGGCGAGGCCGGTGATGACGAGGGTCTGCTGCGAGACCGCGCCGCCCGCGACGCCGGTCATCAGGGCGAGGTTGGAGACCAGGCCGTCCATCGCGCCGAAGACCGCGGGGCGCAGCCAGCCGCCGTTCACATCGCGGTGCGTGTGGTTGTCGCGGTGGGCTTCGTGCAGTGGCGCCTGGGCTTCGATGATGGACATGCTTCTCCCCTGTTCCGTCCGGCGGGCCGGGTCGCACCCGCCGCCCCCAACACCTTCGAAAATACGCGCGATGTAAGGGGCGCGCTAGCAAGGCAGGCCGTACTTAGTAAGGCTGACCTTGCTGCTCCCAGGGCTTTCTGGCGGGGTGTCAGCCGGGTGACAGAGACGTTTCTTCGACGTCATCACCCCCCTCTCGTGGCACAGATCCAGGAACCGCGAAAGGGGTGCGAGATGGTGAGCGAGACGGGATGAGCGAGACGGGAACGATTGCATGCGATACGCGCGAGCGCGCGAGGGGCGCGCTCCTCGGCCTCGCGGTCGGTGACGCGCTCGGGGCGCCCGCCGAGAACATGCGCCCGTCGGAGATCCGCCGCCGATGGGGCCGGATCGAGGGCTTCGTGACGGACCGTCCGGCGGGCACGGACGACACCGAGTACGCGATCTTCTCGGGGCTTCTGCTCGCGCGGCACGGCTCGGCGCTGACGGTCCAGCATGTGGAACGGGCCTGGCACCACTGGATCGCGGACCTGGACGAAGGCCCGTTCCGCGGCGCGGGCTTCAGCGAGCGCGGCACCCTGGAGAACCTCCGCCGGGGCCTCGCGGCGCCGATCTCGGCCCAGCACCGGCACGCGTGGTCGGACGGCCTGGCGATGCGGGCGGCCCCCTTCGGGGTCTTCGCGGCGGGCCGCCCCGCGGAGGCGGCCCGGCTGGTCGCGATCGACGGCACGGTCAGCCACGACGGCGAGGGCATCTACGGCGGCCAGGCGGTCGCCGCGGGCGTGGCGGCGGCGATGGGCGGCGCGTCGGTGACCTCGGTCATCGCGGCGGCCCTCTCGGTGGTCCCGATGGACTCGTGGACGGCGCGCTCGCTGCGCCGCGCGGTGGTCGCGGCCGGGCGGGTCGAACCGGACCCGCTGCTGCGCGAACGCGCGGTCCGCTCGGCGGTCGTCATCGGCGGCTACCCCTGGACGGACCTGGCCCCCGAGGCCGTGGGCCTGGCCTTCGGAGCCTTCGCCGCCGCCCGCGGCGACTTCCGTACGGCGGTCCTGACCGCGGTCAACATGGGCCGCGACGCCGACACGACCGCCGCCGTGGCGGGCGCCCTCGCGGGCGCGGCCTCGGGGGTCTCGGCAATCCCGGAGGAGTGGGCGACGGCCATCGCCCCGGTCACGGGCAGCTGCCTCCCGTCGATGCGCGGCTACCACGTCCTGGACATCGCGGACCTGCTCACGACGGACGAGGAGGACCAGTCATGACCACCACGGACCCCACCTCCCGCACCACCACCGGCGCGGACACGGGACCGGGCGCCCCGGACATGACCGGCGCCCACGTGGGCCTGATGGCCGCGCAGGGGGCCGACGCCGCACGCGGAGCGCAGGGCGCCGGCCCGGGACCCGCCACCCCCGCGCGGCGGGAGGCCGTCGAGGGCCTGCTGCTCGGGCTCGCCGCCGGCGACGCCGCAGGCTGGCCCGCCGCCCGGCACCGCGCCGCCCGCATGCCCGAATGGACCCGGCGCCTCACCCGCGAACTCGACACCTTCGCCGAGCAGAACGCCACCACCACCCTCCCCGTCCCCATCGCCCTCAACCAGCCCCCCGAGCCGCTCCGCCTCGGCCCCTCCGACGACGCCGAATGGGCGGTCTTCACCGCCGAGGCGGTCCTCGCCTCCGCCGGCCCCCTCTTCGCCGGCCTCCCTCCGGAGCGCCGCCTCCGTGCCTCCGTCGACCTCGCCTGGAACTCGCTCGCGAGCCAGGTCGCCGCCGCCGCCGACCGCGCTCCCGAGGTGGAGTCCGCCGTGCTCCCCCTCCGCGCGCGGATCTCCGTCCGCGCGGGCCTCGGCAATCTCGCGACCGGCCTGCGCCCGCCCGCCACCGGCCACGACAACCCGCACTACTTCGACGACGCCGCCTGCGTGCGCGCCGGCGTGCTCGCGCTCGTCCACCCCGGGGACCCGGCCGCCGCCGCCGAACTCGCCGAGTTCGACGCCCGGTACACCCAGGACGGCGACGGCGTCCACGGCGCCCGCGCGATGGCCGCCGCCGTCGCCGCGGCCATCGGCGGCGCGGCCGTCGACGAGGCCGTGGAGGCGGCCCTCGCCCAGCTCCCGCCCGCCACCGAGATCGGCCGCAACGCCCAGCAGGCCGTCAAGATGGCCCAGGACGCGACGAGCGCCTTCGAACTCGTCCCCCTCCTGGAGCACCAGATCGTCGACCACGTCTACAGCTACGGCATCGCCGCCGCCGAGACCGTACCGGTGGCCCTGGCGCTCGCCCTCGCCGCTCGCGGGGAGGCGTCCGCGGCCGTGCCCGCCGCGGCATGTCTCTCCCGTGTCGCGGACTCCGCCCCGGCACTCGTGGGCGCACTCACCGGCGCGCTCGGCGGAGCCGCCTCCCTCCCCGCGACCTGGCGCGAGGCCTGCCGCACGCTCGCCGGCTGCGCGCTCCCCCGCCTCGCGGGCACGGATCTGGTCGAACTCGCCGGGCTCCTGGGAGCCACGGAACTGGCCACCAGGGGTGGACAATTCCGGCATGACCCCCACACCACCACTCGATGACCGGATCACCGGAAGCCTGATCGGGGCCGCCGTGGGCGACGCGCTCGGCGGCCCGGTCGAGGGCTACACCCCCGACCAGATCCTCGAACGCCACGGAGGCCGCGTCACGGGCATCGTCGGGCCCTGGAACGGCGAGGAATGGCGTACGGCCCGCCCCATCGCGCCGTACCACAAGGGCGACGGGCACGTCACCGACGACACCTTGATGACCCATGCGCTGATCAGGGTGTACGAGAAGGTCCGCGACCACCTCGACGCGTACGCGGTGGCGGACCACCTGGTCCCCGAACTGATCTCGACCCCGGTCTGGATCCCCGAACTGGAGGCCGAGGCCCTCCCCCTCCAGAGGATCTTCCTCGCGGAGAAGTGGCTGGTCGCCCGTATCCACTACGGCCACGTCGACCCGCGCGAGGCGGGCAGCGGAAACATCGTCAACTGCGGTGCCGCGATGTACATGGCACCGGTGGGACTGGTCAACGCGGCCCACCCGGCGGCCGCGTACACGGAGGCCCTGGACGTCGCGGCCCCGCACCAGTCCTCGTACGGCCGGGAGGCGGCGGGGGTGTTCGCGGCGGCGGTGGCGGCGGCGTGCGCGCCGGGGGCGACGCCGGACTCGGTCGTGGCGACGGCGCTCTCGCTGGCGAAGGACGGCACGCGGGCCGCGATCGAGGCGGTGGCCGAAGTGGCCTCCCGGCACACGGACTTCGAGTCGGCACTCGTCCCCCTGCGCAAGGCGGTGGCCCCGTTCGACACGGTGGGCACGGAGTACCGCGCGCCGGGCCTGGGGGCGCGGCGCCCGTCGCGCCTGCACGCGATCGAGGAACTCCCCGTGGCCCTCGGCATGCTGCTCGTCGGCGCGGGCGACTACCGGCGTACGGTCCTCGGCGCGGTCAACTACGGCCGTGACTGCGACTCGATCGCGACGATGGCGGGCGCGCTCGTGGGCGCGCTTGCCGGTGAGTCGGCGATCCCGTCCGAGTGGGCGAAGCGGGTCGCGGAGGCGAGCCGGCTCGACCTGCACGCTCCGGCGCGGGCGCTGACGGTGGTCGCGCACGAGGTCTTCACCCGCGACACGGCCCGCCGCCGGGCCCACGAGTCGGCGTTCGCGACCTTGACGACCGTCCGATGAACGTACGGCTCACCTGGGTCCAGCCGGAGGACCTCGTCGGCCACGAACTCCGCCAGGCGGCGGAGGACGGCCGCGACGCCACCACGATCGCCGCCCGCTGGCAGGCCGCGGGCGGCCCCCCGGCCCCTCCGACAGCAGGCGCCTCCCCCACGCCCCGCCCAGACCTCCGCCCCCTGGCAGAGTCGCTCCTCACCGAACTGGCGACCCTCCCCACGAGCGAGCCGGGCGACCGGACGCCGGTCGCCCCCGACCGCCGGCCACCGCAGGCCCGGTCGTCGCCGACGCCGACTCCCAGGGCCCACCCGGCGCAGGCCCACGGTGCCCGACCCCACGCCCTCCGCGACCGGCTGCACGCCGCCTGGCTCGGCCGGGCCGTGGGTTGTCTGCTCGGCAAGCCCGTCGAGAAGCTGCCCCTCCCCGCGATCCGCGCACTCGCCCGCGCCGCCGGCAACTGGCCCCTCACCACCTGGTTCACCGAGCGCGGCGTACCCCCGCACCTCCTGGCCGCCCACCCCTGGAACCGCCGTTCCGCGGCCACCTCCCTCGCCGAGAACATCGACGGGATGCCCGAGGACGACGACCTCAACTACCCCCTCCTCAACCTGCTCCTCCTCCAGCGGTACGGCCGCGGCTTCACCACCGCCGACGTCGCCCGCCTCTGGCTCGACGAACTCCCCGCCGGCCGCACCTTCACCGCCGAGCGCATCGCCTACCGCAACCTCCTCGACGGCATCGAACCCCCGCTGACCGCCTCCCACCGCAACCCCTTCCGCGAGTGGATCGGCGCCCAGATCCGCGCCGACGTCCACGGCTGGACGCACCCCGGCGACCCCGGGGCCGCCGCCGAGCAGGCGTACCGGGACGCCGCGCTCACCCACACCGCCAACGGCGTCTACGGCGCCCAGTTCGTCGCCGCGACGATCGCCACCGCCGCCACCGGCGCCGCCGACGTCCACCGGGCCCTCACCGCCGGGCTCTCCGTCATCCCGCACCGCTCCCGACTCGCCGCCGCCGTCCGCCTCGGCATCGAGACCGCCCGGCAGACCCGCGTCACCACCCCCGACTTCACGCCCGTCGTGGACCGGCTGCACGCCGCCCTCGGCGGGTACCACTGGGTCCATGCCGTCCCCAACGCCGCCCTCCTCGCCGCCGCCCTCACCCACGGCGACGGCGACTTCTCCCGCACGATCTGCGCGGCGGTCTCCGGCGGCTGGGACACCGACTCCAACGGCGCCACCGCCGGTTCCGTCGCCGGGCTCCTCGCCGGCCACCCCGACCGACTGCCCGAGCGCTGGACCTCCCCCCTCAAGAACCGGCTCGCCACCTCGATCCCGTCCTTCGACGGCATCGGCTTCGACACCCTCGCCGAACTGACGTATCTGGAGGCAGTACGCCCATGACCAGCATCGTGGTGCTCGGCAGCACCAACATGGACCTCGTCGCCTTCGTGCCCCGGGCCCCCGCGCGCGGGGAGACCGTCACCGGCCGGGAGTTCCGTACGATCCCCGGCGGCAAGGGCGCCAACCAGGCCGTCGCCGCCGCCCGGGCCGGCGCCGAGGTGGCGATGATCGGTGCGGTCGGCGCCGACGCCTTCGGCGAACGGCTCCGCGCCGCGCTCGACGCCTCCGCCGTCGACACCGACCTCCTGCGCACCGTCGAAGGGCCCTCCGGGACCGCCCACATCGTCGTCGACGACGAGGGCGGCAACGCGATCGTCGTCGTCCCGGGCGCCAACGGCACCGTCACCTCCCTCGACCACGGCGACGAGGCCCTGATCGCCACCGCCGACGCGCTGCTCCTCCAGCTCGAACTCCCCCTCTCCGCCGTCACCGAGGCCGCCGTCACCGCCCGCAGGCTCGGGGTGCGTACGGTCCTCACCCCCGCCCCGGCGCAGCAGCTTCCCCCCGAACTCCTGGCCGCCACCGACCTCCTGGTCCCCAACGAGCACGAGGCCGCCGCACTCACCGGCCTCACCGACCCGCGCGCCGCCGCCACCGCCCTCCTCGCCCTCGTCCCCGAGGTGGTCGTCACCCTGGGCGCCTCCGGCAGCCTGTACGCGGCCCGCGGCGGCGAACCGTTCACGGTCCCGGCCCCTCGGGTCCCCGCCGTGGACACCACCGCCGCGGGCGACACCTTCGTCGGCACGCTCGCCGTGGCGCTGGGCGAGGGCCGCCCGGTCCGCGAGGCGATGGCCTGGGCCTCCACGGCCGCCGCGCTCTCCGTCCAGCACGCGGGCGCCTCGTCCTCGATGCCGTACCGCACCGAGATCGACGAGGCCCACGCGGCCCTCACCGGCCGGGAGGTCGATGCCGTATGACACCGAGCAAGGAACGCACGGAAAAGGCCGCCCTCCCTCCGCTCCACGGGCTGCGCGTCCTCGATCTCGCGACCCTCTTCGCCGGTCCGCTCGCCGCGACGATGCTCGGCGACTTCGGCGCCGACGTGATCAAGATCGAGCACCCCCGCAAGCCCGACCCCTCCCGGGGCCACGGCCCGGCCAAGGACGGAATCGGTCTGTGGTGGAAGGTCCTCGGCCGCAACAAGCGGACCATGACCCTCGATCTCTCCGCGCCCGGCGGCCGCGACACCCTGCTGCGGATGGCCGCCGAGGCCGATGTGATCGTGGAGAACTTCCGCCCCGGCACGCTGGAGCGCTGGGGTCTCGGCTGGGAGGAGCTCTCCACCGTCAACCCCCGCCTCGTCCTCGCCCGGGTCACCGGCTTCGGCCAGTTCGGTCCGTACTCCCACCGGCCCGGCTTCGGCACGCTGGCCGAGGCGATGAGCGGCTTCGCCGCCATCACCGGCGAACCCGACGGTCCGCCGACCCTGCCCCCGTTCGGCCTGGCCGACTCGATCGCCGCGCTCGCCACCGCGTACGCCGTGATGACCGCGCTCACCGCGAGGACGACCACCGGCCACGGCCAGGTCGTCGACATGGCCATCGTCGAGCCGATGCTCTCCGTCATCGGCCCCCACCCCCTCTGGTACGACCAGCTCGGATACGTCCAGCCCCGCACCGGAAACCGCTCCCGCAACAATGCCCCCCGCAACACCTACCGCACCTCCGACGACGCCTGGGTCGCGGTCTCCACCTCGGCCCAGTCGATCGCCGAACGCGTCCTGCGCCTGGTCGGCCGGCCCGAGCTGATCGACGAGCCCTGGTTCGCCGACGGCGCCGGCCGGGCCGCCCACGCGGACGTCCTCGACGAGGCGGTCGGCACCTGGATCGCCCGCCACACCCGGGACGAGGCGATGGCCGCGTTCGAGAAGGCCGAAGCGGCGATCGCGCCCGTCTATGACGTCCGGGACGTCCTGGCCGACCCGCAGTTCCGCGCCCTGAACACCGTCACCGAGGTCCCGGACCCCGAACTGGGGCCGATCCGGATGCAGAACGTCCTCTTCCGGCTCTCCGAGACCCCTGGGGCGATCCGCTGGGCCGGCCGGCCGCACGGCGCGGACACCGCCGACGTCCTCGCGGAACTCGGTCTCAGCCCTGCCGAGATCGGCGCCCTGCGCGGCGAAGGAGCGGTATGAGGACCACGCCCTTCCCCCTCACCTGGCTGTACGCCCCGGGGGACCGCCCCGCCGTCGTCCAGAAGGCCCTCACCTCCGGCGCCGACGTGGTGATCGTCGACCTGGAGGACGCGGTCGCCCCGGACCGCAAGGCGTACGCGCTCGAGGCCACGGCCGATCTGCTCGCCGATCCCCACCCCGTGCCGGTCCACGTCCGCATCCACACCCCGCGCGACATCCCCACCCTGGCCTCCCTCCCCGGCCTCCGCGGTCTCCGTGTTCCCAAGGTGACACACGCCACTGACATCCACCGGATCGCCGACGCCGTCACCGAGTTCACCGGCGTCACCGACGGGATCCCCCTCTATCCCCTCCTGGAGAACGCCCTCGCCGTCGAGCGCGCGTACGCCATCGCCACCGCCCATCCCGCCGTCCACGGCATCGCCCTCGGCGAGGCGGACCTCCGCGCCGATCTGGGGGTACGGGGCGACACCGGCCTCGACTGGTCGCGCGGCCGTCTGGTGGTCGCCGCCCGCGCGGCGGCCCTGCCGCCGCCGGCGCAGTCGGTGCACCCCGACATCCGCGACCTGGACGCCCTGGCGGCGAGCTGCGCGCGGGGGCGCGCGCTGGGCTTCTTCGGCCGGGCCGCGATCCACCCCCGCCAGCTCCCGGTCATCGAGCAGGCCTACTTCCCCACCCCCGACGAGGTGGCGGCGGCCGAGGAGGTCGTGAAGGCGGCCGAGACGGAGGAGGGCGCGCTGGCGCTCCCGGACGGCCGTTTCGTGGACGCGGCGGTCGTCGAGGGCGCCCGCAGGGTCCTCACCCTGGCGGCGCGCGCCTGCTGAGCGCCGGGGCATGCGGGCGGAAAACGACAGGGCCGCCGGGACCAGAAGGCCCCGGCGGCCCTGAGAAGACGCGAGGGGCGCCCGTCGGTCCGTCAGCCCTTGGCGGGCGACTCCGCGCCTCCCGCGGGTGCGTCGGCCGTCTCGTCGCCGAGGGCCTCGAACAGAGCGGTGCCGCTCTCGTCCTCGGCGGCCCCGTCCTCCGGGTCGGACTCGTTCCCGGCCTTGCCGCCGGCCCGCTTGTCCCGCTCCGGCTCCACGACCTCCTCGCGCCCCGGACGGAGCCGCGACGAGATCACGATGTAGGCGACGGCCAGGACGAAGACGACGATCGCCGTCCAGACGTTCAGCCGCAGGCCAAGCACGTGGTGCGCCTCGTCGACGCGCATGTACTCGATCCATCCGCGGCCCGCGCAGTACGCGGCGACGTAGAGCGCGAAGGCCCGCCCATGGCCGAGCTTGAACCGGCGGTCGGCCCAGATGACCAGGAACGCGACGCCGATGCACCACAGCGACTCGTAGAGGAAGGTCGGGTGGTAGATCCCGGCCTCGCGGTTCGCGCCGGCGCTGATCTCCAGGCCCCACGGCAGGTCGGTCGGCTTGCCGTACAGCTCCTGGTTGAACCAGTTGCCCCAGCGGCCGATGGCCTGGGCGAAGGCGATGCCGGGCGCAATGGCGTCGGCGTACGCGGGGAGCGGGATGCCGCGCCGGCGGGCGCCGATCCAGGCGCCGACCGCGCCGAGCGCGATGGCGCCCCAGATGCCGAGGCCGCCTTCCCAGATCTTGAAGGCGTCGACCCAGTTCTCACCCTCGCTGAAGTACAGCTGGTAGTCGGTGATCACGTGGTAGAGCCGACCGCCGACGAGGCCGAAGGGCACCGCCCAGACGGCGATGTCGGCCACGGTGCCGGCTTTGCCGCCCCGGGCGATCCAGCGCTTGTTGCCGTACCAGACGGCGACGAAGACACCGAGGATGATGCAGAAGGCGTAGGCGCGCAGCGGGACCGGTCCGAGGTTGAGGACACCGGTCGACGGGCTGGGAATGTAGGCAAGGTCCATGGCAGGACCGACGCTACCTTGCCGGGCGGGCGTCACGGCAGCCCACCCGGCAACGTCTGGGTAACTAAGAGGATCGCACGAAGAGGATCGCCCCGGTCGGCTCCGGCCGGGGTCGGTCGGATCAGCGTCGACCGGTCAGCTCACCGTTGACCGGTCGGCCCGCCGTGGACCGGTCAGCCCGCCGAGGGCGAGGCGGTGCCCGCCTTCTTGCCCTTGTTGGCCTCGGCGACCCACTTCTTCAGGTTCTCCGGGGAGATCTGCTCGCTGCCCTTCTGCGGGAAGATCGATTCTCCGTTCAGGAGCACCGACGGGGTGCCCTGGAAGTTGCCCTTCACGAAGGCGTCGTTCGACTTCCCGACCCAGCTGTCGTGCGTGCCGTCCTCGACACAGCTGCGGAATTCCGGGGTGTCCAGGCCGGGGACCTTGGCCGCGAGCTTGATCAGTTCGGCGTTGTCGCCGAAGGTGTCGTCGGTCTCCGGCGGCTGGTTGATGTACAGCGTGTCGTGGTACGCCGTGAACTTCCCGGCGTCCTGGGCGCACGCCGCCGCGTTCGCCGCGCGCAGCGAGCCCTGGCCGCCCATGTTCCGGTCGATGAGGGTGGCGAGGTGGTACTCGGTCTTGAGCGCGCCGGAGGCCTCCAGCTCGTGGATGGTGTCCCGGAACGCGTTCTCGAAGGAGGCGCACGCCGGGCAGCGGAAGTCCTCCCAGATCGCGAGCGTCGACGGGGCGTCCGTCTTCCCGGTGGGGATCGCGGGCTTCTCCCCCTCGATCGAGCCGGTCGGGGCGACGACCGGGCCCGCCTTGTCCGAGCCGCCGTCCTTGCCGCCGGTGTTGGCGGCGATCACTCCGACGACCGCGGCCAGGCCGAGGACGCCGACGACCGCGGCCGACACGATCAGGACGCGCCGCTGCTTCTCGCGGGCCTTCTCGCGCTCGCGCTGCTCCTGGAGCCGCTCCCGCGCGCTCCGATTACCGTAACCGTCACTGTTCTTCTTGCTCACGTACGGAGCAACGAACCGGGGAGGCGCGGTCGCGCCTCCCCGGTCACAGATCCACCCGATCGGGCTACGAAACTCGACGCACGCCCTCGGCGAGTTCGCCCGCCAGTTCCCTTACGGCGGCGAGTCCGGCGGCCTCGCCGTCGGCGTCGAGCATCCTCTTGACGAACGCGGAGCCGACGATGACGCCGTCGGCGAAGCCCGCGACCTCCTTGGCCTGCTCGGCGTTGGAGACGCCGAGTCCGACGCAGACAGGGAGCGGCGACGTGGCGCGGGTGCGGCGGACGAGGTCGGCGGCCTCGGCGCCGACGGACTCGCGGGTGCCGGTGACGCCCATGAGGGAGGCGGCGTAGACGAAGCCGGAACCGGCGGCCGTGATGGTGGCGAGCCGCTCGTCCTTGCTGCTGGGGGCGACGACGAAGACGGTCGCGAGACCGTGCTTCTCGGCGTGCGCGCGCCACTCGGCGGACTCCTGGACGGGCAGGTCCGGCAGGATGCAGCCGGCGCCGCCCGCCGCGGCGAGCTCCTCGGTGAACCGCTCGACGCCGTAGCGGTCGATGGGGTTCCAGTACGTCATGACCAGGACGGGCTTCCCGGTGGCCGCGAAGGCCTCCCGGACCGTCCGCATGACGTCGGCGATCCGGACGCCGCCGCGCAGGGCGATGTCGTCGGCGGTCTGGATGACCGGGCCGTCGAGGACCGGGTCGCTGTGCGGGAGGCCGACCTCGACGATGTCGGCGCCGCCCTCGAAGACGGCCTTGACCGCCTCGATGCCGCCGTCCACGGTCGGGAAGCCGGCCGGCAGGTAGGCGATCAGCGCGGCGCGGTTCTCGGCCTTGGCCTTGGCCAGGGTGTCACTGAGCAGCTGGATGTTCCCGGTCACTTCGCGTCCCCCTCGGTCCCGTCGTACAGCCCGAAGTAGCGGGCCGCCGTGTCCATGTCCTTGTCGCCGCGCCCGGAGAGGTTGACCAGGAGCAGGCCCTCGGGGCCCAGCTCCCTGCCGATCTCCAGGGCCCCGGCGAGCGCGTGCGCGGACTCGATGGCCGGGATGATGCCCTCGGTGCGGGAGAGCAGCCGCAGGGCCTGCATGGCCGCGTCGTCGGTGACGGCGCGGTACTCGGCGCGGCCGGAGTCCTTGAGGTACGCGTGCTCCGGGCCGATGCCCGGGTAGTCCAGACCGGCCGAGATCGAGTACGGCTCGGTGATCTGGCCCTCGTCGTCCTGGAGGACGTACGAGCGCGAGCCGTGCAGGATGCCGGGCTCGCCCGCGGTGAGGGTGGCGGCGTGCTCGCCGGTCTCCACGCCGTGGCCGGCCGGCTCGCAGCCGACGAGGCGGACTCCGGTGTCGGGGACGAAGGCGTGGAAGAGCCCGATGGCGTTGGATCCGCCGCCGACGCAGGCGACGGCCGCGTCGGGGAGCCGGCCCGCGCGCTCCAGGATCTGGCGGCGGGCCTCGACGCCGATGACCCGGTGGAAGTCGCGGACCATGGCGGGGAACGGGTGCGGCCCCGCGACGGTGCCGAAGAGGTAGTGCGTGCGGTCGACGTTGGCGACCCAGTCGCGGAACGCCTCGTTGATGGCGTCCTTGAGGGTGCGGCTGCCGGACTTCACCGGGATGACCTCGGCGCCGAGGATGCGCATCCGGGCGACGTTCAGCGCCTGGCGCTGGGTGTCGATCTCGCCCATGTAGATGGTGCATTCGAGCCCGAAGAGGGCGCAGGCGGTGGCGGTGGCGACGCCGTGCTGGCCCGCGCCGGTCTCGGCGATGACCCGGGTCTTGCCCATGCGCTTGGTGAGCAGGGCCTGCCCGAGCACGTTGTTGATCTTGTGCGAGCCGGTGTGGTTGAGGTCCTCGCGCTTGAGGAAGACCCGGGCGCCGCCCGCGTGTTCGGCGAACCGGGGGACCTCGGTGAGGGCGCTCGGACGGCCGGTGTAATGGACCATCAGGTCGTTGAGCTCGCGCGCGAACTCGGGGTCGGCCTTGGCCTTGTCGTACTCGACGGCGACCTCGTCCACGGCGGCGACGAGGGCCTCCGGGATGAACTTGCCGCCGTAGGCGCCGAAGTAGCCCTCGGCGCTCGGAACCTGACCGTCGGGGTCGGGAAGGAAGAACTCGCTGGACATGCGACTGCTCCTCGCGGGGCGGATGCCCCGGGTGAGACGTGCTGGGCGATGGTCACGTTATGCGCACGCCGCAGTCACGTACGGCAACGCCGTGGCGGGCCGACTCCGGCATACCCCTGCGGGGCATGCGGCGGTCCCGGGCGGTGTCGCTCTACGTAAGGGCGCGCGCGGAGGGCCCGCGCCATCGCATGCCGTTGACCTGGCCGGGCTCGCTGCCGATCACGTACCGCACGCGGCGCCCGTGCACCCGGCGCGCGGGCGCGCGGCAGCCGCGCGGGCGGCAGCCCCGGGCCAGCGGGGCGTGGGCGGGCGCGGCGGCGGTACGGAGCCGGGTGCGCATCGCCCGGGTGACCGCGGACGCGCCGAACCCACCCGGGTGGGTGAGCGGCGACGTCACGCGGTACGCGGTCATGGCGGGGTCAGCCCCGCCCGTGGCGCAGGGCCGGGTGGGCGCCGGCGGCGACGAGGTCGGCGACGGCGGCCTTGGGGTCGCGGCCGGTCACCAGGGACTCGCCGACCAGGACCGCGTCGGCGCCGGCGTTGGCGTACGCGATCAGGTCGTGCGGCCCGCGGACGCCGGACTCGGCGACCTTGACGATGCCGGCCGGGATCTCCGGGGCGACCCGCTCGAAGGTGGAGCGGTCGACCTTGAGGGTCTTGAGGTTCCGCGCGTTGACGCCGATGATCCGGGCGCCCGCGTCGACGGCGCGCTCGACCTCCTCCTCGTCGTGGACCTCGACCAGCGGCGTGAGGCCGATGGACTCGGCGCGCTCGATGAGGGAGACCAGGGCCTCCTGCTCGAGCGCGGCGACGATCAGGAGCGCGAGGTCGGCGCCGTAGGCCCGGGCCTCCCACAGCTGGTACGCGGTGACGATGAAGTCCTTGCGCAGCACCGGGATGTCGACCCGGGCGCGGACGGCCTCCAGGTCGGCGAGCGAGCCGCCGAAGCGGCGCTCCTCGGTGAGCACGGAGATGACGGCGGCGCCGCCGGCCTCGTAGTCGGCGGCGAGGCCGGCCGGGTCGGCGATGGCGGCGAGGGCGCCCTTGGACGGGCTGGAGCGCTTGACCTCACAGATGACCGTGACGCCCTCGCCGCGCAGCGCGGCGACGCCGTCCTTGGCCTGCGGTGCCTTGGCGGCGCGCTCCTTCAGCTCGTCGAGGGAGACCCGCGCCTGCCGCTCTGCGAGGTCGGCGCGTACGCCTTCGATGATCTCGTCGAGCACACTCACGCGAGAGGCCCCCTTCCGGGACGGTGATGGTGACGGTCGTGCGGATGAACCAGGTTCAGCCACGTCGATGGTATCCGCCCGAGGGCCCGGGACCCGCATCCGGCTGACTTACGTCCCACCTGCTGGGACTTCGCCGGAGCGGTCACGGGGCAAGCGCGGAGCCGAAGGGAAGGTTCCGGATGACTGTGAACAGGGCGAGGACCGCGCCGATCCCCCACCACCAGGCGGGGCTGATCGCGACCCGCATGGGCACACCACGTACGGCGCGAATCAGCCACACGGCCATGACGACGGCGAAGAGGCCGTAGCCGACGACGGCGAGGGCGTTGGCGCCGAAGGCGGTGGCGAACTCGCCGTGGACGAAGGCGTGCGCGCTGCGGAGTCCGCCGCAGCCGGGGCAGTACAGGCCGGTGAAGCGCAGGAGCGGGCAGACGGGATAGTGCCCGGGTTCGTTGGGGTCGACGGCCCCGACGTAGGCGAACGCGGCGGCGACGCCCGCGAGCGTCGCCACGGGCGCGAGGAGCCGCCTGCCGACGGGCCGCGCCGCCGCTCCACCGGGTACGGCCGCCCCGTGCGCCCCTCCGGGCTGCCCTACGGCCCCGGGCGGCGCCGAGGCGGGACCGGAGACCGCCGGAGCGGGACCGGACGGCTCCGAGCCCGTGACGGGTGCCGCCGCGGCCGTGGCGGGGCGCTCGGCGGCAGGAGCGGGGTGGCCCGTGAGGGGGGCCTCGGGGGTCGTCGGCTTCGCGTCCACCCGGTGATTCTCGCCCCTGACGCGCGAAGGCGCAGCCCGGCCCCGCCGGACTGCGCCTTCGCGCGTGTCGTGTGCTGCCGCTGCCGTCAGGCGCGCGCCTTCAGCGTCGCCGCCTCGCGGGCCGCGGCGACCGCCGCCGACTCCTTCGGCATACCCATGCCCGCCATCCTCATCGCCAGGCCGATCACACCGCCGAGGACGACGACGGCCATGCCGGCCCAGAAGCCGGCCACGTTGGCGGCCACCATGAAGACACCGGCGATGCAGAAGCCGATGAAGGAGATGATGACACCGGTCCAGGCGGCCGGGGTGTGTCCGTGGGCGCTGCCCGCCATGAGTTGCTCCTCGTTGCTGTTGCTCGGTGGTGGCTCGATGGTGAGGTCACACGCGTGCGCGGACACTCGTGGTCATTGTCCCGCACACAGGGGCGCGAGGATGAATCGGGGTGGCCGGACGATCACGCGTCGCGTCCGGCCGCGGCGGGCGGTGCTCCCGGGGCGCGTGCCGGGGCGTGCCCGGCGCTCGCGCTCAGTCCTCGCGGGTGGGGTCCTCGCCGCGGTCCAGGGCCTTCCACAGGTCCTCGGGGCGGTCCGTCGCGGCCGCCGTGCGGGGCGTCGGGCGCCCGGCGCGCGGGGCGGCGGCGCGTTCGTACCGGCCGCCCATCGCGGGCCAGCGCGCGCCGAAGCGCAGCGCGAGCAGCCCGGCGACGAGGATCAGCAGCGCGCCGCCGGCCGTGACGTAGGGCCAGGCGGTGTGGGTCAGGTGCGCGACCGCCGCGGAGGTGTCACCGGAGATCCGGGCGGCCTCGGCATCGAGCGCGTCGCTGTCGGAGGCGCCGAGGAGCGCGGCCGCCACCGCGCCCGCGCCGCTGAGCGCGAGCAGGCCGGAGACCAGGGCGCGTCCGGTGCGGCGGACGGCGAAGACGGCGACGAGCGCGGCGAGGCCGACGATCGCGAGCGCCGTCGGTACGCCCGTGACGGCGCCGCCGTCGGCCTCGACGGGCACCGTGCCGCCGCCGACCGACGCCGTGCCCTGGGCCCAGATCTGGCCCGAGGACAGCAGCACGACGGTGGCGCCGAGGGCGCCGAGCAGGAGAGCCGCGGCGAGGCTGCGGCGGCCGCCGGGCGCGGCGGCCGCGCCGCCCGCGCGAGCGGCTCGGGGCTGGGGTACGGGAACAGCACTCACGTACCCCACTATCCCTTACGCCTTCATGACGCGTTCATCCGGTTGGCGGTGTGGACGGCGCGCAGGACGGCGGCGGCCTTGTTCCGGCACTCGTTGTCCTCGGCGACCGGGTCGGAGTCGGCGACGACGCCCGCGCCGGCCTGGACGTACGCGGTGCCGTCGCGCAGCAGCGCGGTACGGATCGCGATGGCGGTGTCGGAGTCCCCGGCGAAGTCGAGGTAGCCGACGCAGCCGCCGTACAGTCCGCGCCGGGACGGCTCCAGCTCCTCGATGATCTGCATGGCTCGCGGCTTGGGCGCCCCGGAGAGGGTGCCGGCCGGGAAACAGGCGGTGAGCACGTCGAAGGCGGTCCGGCCCTCGGCGACCCGTCCGGTGACGGTCGAGACGATGTGCATGACGTGCGAGTACCGCTCGATCGACATGAAGTCGACGACCTCCACCGAGCCGGGCTCGCAGACCCGGCCGAGGTCGTTGCGGCCGAGGTCGACGAGCATCAGGTGCTCGGCGCGCTCCTTGGGGTCGGCGAGCAGCTCCTCGGCGAGGTCGTGGTCCTCCTGCGGGGTGGCGCCGCGGTGCCGGGTGCCGGCGATGGGATGGACCATCGCCTGGCCGTCCTCGACCTTGACGAGGGCCTCGGGGCTGGAGCCGACGACGTCGAAGCCGTTCTCGAAGCGGAAGAGGTACATGTACGGGGACGGATTGGTGGCCCGCAGCACCCGGTAGACGTCGAGCGCGGAGGCGTGGCAGGGGGTCTCGAACCGCTGCGAGGGCACCACCTGGAAGGCCTCGCCCGCCCGGATCCGCTCCTTGATGTCCTCGACGGCGTCCTGGTAGGCCGGGCCGCCCCAGAGCGCCGAGAACTCGGGCAGTTCGGAGGGCGGCAGGGCGACGGGGACGGAGGCGACGGGGCGGGCCAGGTCGGCCTGCATGGCGTCGAGCCGGGCGACGGCGTCGGCGTACGCCTCGTCGACGCCGGTCTCCAGGTCGTTGTGGTTGATCGCGTTGGCGATCAGCAGGACCGAGCCGTCCCAGTGGTCCAGGACGGCGAGGTCGCTGGTCAGGAGCATGGTCAGCTCGGGCAGCCGGAGGTCGTCGCGGGTGGAGTCGCCGATCCGCTCCAGGCGGCGGACGATGTCGTAGCCGAGGTAGCCGACCATGCCGCCGGTGAAGGGCGGCATGCCGGAGGCCAGGTCACGAGGGGTGTGGAGGGTCTCGACGGTGGCGCGCAGGGCGGCCAGCGGGTCGCCGTCCGTGGGGACGCCGACGGGCGGGGTGCCGAGCCAGTGGGCCTGGCCGTCCCGGACGGTCAGGGTCGCGTCGCTGCGGACGCCGATGAAGGAGTACCGCGACCAGGAGCGGCCGTTCTCGGCGGATTCGAGGAGGAAGGTGCCGGGGCGCTCGGCCGCGAGCTTGCGGTAGAGCGCGACCGGGGTGTCGCCGTCCGCGAGGAGCCGGCGGCTGACGGGAATCACACGGCGGTCGGCCGCCAGCTTGCGGAAGGTCTCGAGATCCATGGCGCCAGACCCTACTTGCCCAGGGGCAGGACGTCTGCGTCGAAGCAGGTGCGCGCGCCGGTGTGGCAGGCGGCCCCGATCTGGTCGACCTTGACCAGCACGGTGTCGGCGTCGCAGTCGAGGGCGACGGACTTGACGTGCTGGACGTGTCCCGAGGTGTCGCCCTTCACCCAGTACTCCTGGCGGCTGCGGGACCAGTAGGTGCAGCGGCCGGTGGTGAGGGTGCGGTGCAGGGCCTCGTCGTCCATCCAGCCGAGCATCAGCACCTCGCCGGTGTCGTACTGCTGGGCGATGGCCGGGACGAGTCCGTCCGGGCTGCGCTTGAGGCGGGCGGCGATGGCCGGGTCGAGATTGCTGCTCATGGGCCCATTGTGCCGTGGCCGGGCGGTACGCCCGGGTGGACGTCCACTGGGCGGACCGTGGGCCGCGGTCGTACGCTGGCGGGCATGTCGACCCATGCCAAGCGTGAACGCCTTCTGCTCGCCGACCTGTTGGAGGCGGCCGGGCCCGATGCTCCGACGCTCTGCGAGGGCTGGCGGACCCGGGACCTCGCGGCCCACGTGGTGGTGCGCGAGCGCCGTCCCGACGCGGCCGCCGGGACGGTCGTACCGGCGCTGAAGGCGCGGCTCGACCGGGTGCAGGCGGAGTTCGCGGAGAAGCCGTACGAGGAGCTGATCCAGCTCATCCGTACGGGGCCGCCGCGGATGTCGCCGTTCACCATCAAGCAGGTGGACGAGGGGGCGAACGTCGTCGAGTTCTACGTCCACACCGAGGACGTGCGGCGGGCCCAGCCCGAGTGGTCCCCGCGCGAGCTGGACCCGGTCTTCTCGGACGCCCTGTGGGCCCGCCTGGAGAAGGGCGCCCGGCTCCTCGGCCGGAAGGCGCCGGTGGGCCTGGTGCTCCGCCGCCCGAACGGGCAGACGGCGGTGGCCCACAAGGGCACCCCGGTGGTGACGGTCTCCGGCGAGCCGGGCGAGCTGACGATGTTCGTCTTCGGCCGCCAGGACGTGGCGAAGGTGGCGCTGGACGGCGACGAGGACGCGATCGAGCGGCTGCACGACACGAAGCAGCTGGGGATCTAGGGACTGTCCGGGGTCACTGGGAGTTCCGCCCGCCTCAGCGCCCGGACGGACAGGGCGTAGACCCCGCCCAGCGTGCAGAGCGCGGCGCTCACCACGAAGACCGGGCCGAGGCCCCACAGGCCGACCGCCGCGCCCGTGAGCGGGTAGCTCAGCGGGGCGAGGCCGAGGCTGACGAAGCTGGTCACGGCCGTCACCCGGCCGAGGTACGCGGGGTCGCACTCGGTCTGCGTGAGCGCACCGCACAGGGCGCCGCTGAGCCCCGCGAGCAGCCCCACGGTGAGCGCGAGGGCCACGGCGGCCGGCAGCCCGGGTACGAAGGCGAGGGCGCCCAGGGAGAGCGAGCCGAGGGCGATCGTCGTCCCCATGACGGCGCCCGCGCGGGGTATCCGGCCCCGCACGGTCAGCAGCAGGGACGCGGCGCCCGCTCCGGTGCCGAAGCCGGCGAGGACCCAGCCGATGCCGGAGGCGCCCCAGCCGCGCTCGTCGGCGAGGAGCGCGAGGCCGACGTTGAGCGGGCCGACGAAGCCGAGGTCGCTGAGGGCCACGACGAGCACCAGCGGGCCGAGGACGCGGTGCCCGCGGAGGTAGCGGAAGCCGTCGGCGAGGTCCCGCAGGGCGGTGCGGTCCCGGGCCGGCTCGCCGCCCGGCAGCGGGGCGAGCCGGAGCGCGAGGAGCAGCGGGAGCGAGGCCGCGAAGAGGAGTCCGGCGACCCCGAACGCGGCGGCGGGACCGCCCAGGGCGACGGCGAGGCCGCCGAGCGGGGCGCCGAGGACGAGCGCGGCGCGCTGGGCGAGGCCGCGCATGCCCTGGACCCGGGCGAGCTGGTCGCGGGCGGCGATCCGGGGCGGCAGGGCGCCGACGGCGGGCATGAAGAGGGCGTCGACGGCGCCGAAGACGAGGGCGACGGCGGCGAGCGCCCAGAGGGTCGGGCTGCTGACCAGGAGCAGGCCCGCGACGCCGAGGACGACGAGGCAGCGGACGGTGTCGGAGGCGATGACGACGCGGCGGGGTCCGAAGCGGTCGGCGATCACTCCCCCGCCGAGCATGAGCAGGGCGCGCGGGACGGCGCTGACGGCCATGACGAGCCCGGCCTCGGCCGGGGTGCCGCTGCGGACGGCGGTCCAGGAGAGGGCGAGGAAGTAGACGCTGTCGCCGAACGCGGAGGCGGAGTAGCCGCCCAGCCAGCGCAGGACGTTGGGGTCGCGGTGGGCGGGCCGGGCCGGGGCCGCTTCGGTGAGCGCGGTCATGAGCGGTAGGGGAAGCCGAAGAGGTGGACGGCGACGTTCTCGCGGCCCTCGGTCTCCCCGGCCGCCTCCGCGGCCCGGGCCTGCTGGTCGTACTTCATCAGGAGCTGCTGCAACTCCTCGCCGAGGGCGGAGAGTTCGGCGGCGGTGAGGCGGGGCAGCCACTCCGCGCTGAGGGAGGCGGAGCGCCACTCCTCGGACCAGGTCAGCCGCTCGTCGAGGAAGCGGCGGTGGAGTTCGGTGCGCTGTTCGTCGAGCATGCGGCCGAAGGCGTCGCCCGCCGCCTGCAGTTCGGGGGCGCCGCGCATGTCCTCGCCGTGGATGCTCAGCCCGTACGAGCTGGGCTGCCACCAGCGTTCGCGGCCGTCCGCCGACTGGGCCTCGGCCTCCTCGATGAGGCCGTGCTCGGCGAGCTTGCGCAGGTGGTAGCTGACGAGCGAGACGGCCTCGTCGACCTGGTCGGCGAGTTGGGAGGCGGTGGCGGTACGGGCCACGAACAGGGCCCGGTAGAGCCGCATCCGCAGCGGGTGGGAGATGGCCTTGAGGGTGCCGAGGTCGGTGACCCTGCGGTTCTCGGAGGACGACATGGACCCACCGTAG
Organism: Streptomyces sp. NPDC014870; assembly: GCF_043081505.1. Classification (NCBI taxonomy): domain Bacteria; kingdom Bacillati; phylum Actinomycetota; class Actinomycetes; order Kitasatosporales; family Streptomycetaceae; genus Streptomyces; species Streptomyces sp. NPDC014870. The sequence goes on along the minus strand of NZ_JBIBWQ010000004.1, from coordinate 354,676 downwards.
ATACGAAAGAAATCTTGCGCAATTGAATTTGCACAAATAATCCTGCACATCTGGACGAGAGAAGGCCCCCGCCGGACGAACCGGCGGGGGCCCATGCCTCAGGGGCTCAGGGGCTCAGCGGACCGGGTGGCCCGCCTCCCGCAGCGCACCCTTGACCTCGGAGATCCGCAGGTCGCCGAAGTGGAAGACGGAGGCCGCGAGGACCGCGTCCGCACCCGCCTCGATCGCCGGCGGGAAGTCGGACAGCTTGCCCGCGCCGCCGGAGGCGATCACCGGCACGGTCACGTGCTTGCGCACGGCCGCGATCATCTCGGTGTCGTAGCCGTCCTTGGTGCCGTCGGCGTCCATCGAGTTGAGCAGGATCTCGCCCGCGCCGAGATCGGCGGCGCGGTGGGCCCACTCGACGGCGTCGATGCCGGTGCCCTGCCGGCCGCCGTGCGTCGTCACCTCGAAGGAGCCCGAGGCCGTGCGTCGGGCGTCCACGGAGAGCACGAGCACCTGGCGGCCGAAGCGCTCCGCGATCTCGCGGATCAGCTCGGGCCGGGCGATCGCGGCCGTGTTGACGCCGACCTTGTCGGCACCGGCGCGCAGCAGCTTGTCGACGTCCTCCGCCGAGCGCACCCCGCCGCCCACGGTCAGCGGGATGAAGACCTGCTCGGCGGTGCGGCGCACCACGTCGTAGGTCGTCTCCCGGTTGCCGGAGGAGGCGGTGATGTCCAGGAAGGTCAGCTCGTCGGCGCCCTCGGCGTCGTACAGCTTGGCCATCTCGACGGGGTCACCCGCGTCGCGCAGGTTCTGGAAGTTGACGCCCTTGACGACCCGGCCGTTGTCCACGTCCAGGCAGGGGATCACACGTACGGCGAGACTCATGCCGACTCCCCTCGGTACGCCTCGACCTCGACCTCGACGACCAGACGCGGGTCGACGAAGCCGGAGACGATGATCATCGACGCGGCGGGGCGCACGGCGTCGAACAGCTCCTTGTGGGCGCGGCCGACCTCGTCCACGTCCCGGGCGTGCGTGATGTACATCCGGGTCCGTACGACGTGCTCCGGGCCCAGGCCCAGCTGCTTCAGCGCGGCGAAGGCCACGTCGAAGGAGTTGATCGCCTGGTCGTACGGACCGCCGTCGGCGATCTGGCCGCCCACGACCGAGGTGCAGCCGGAGACCAGGACCAGGCCGTTGGGCAGCTCGACCGCGCGGGAGTAGCCGAACTGCTCCTCCCAGGGCGCGCCGGTCACCACCTTGCGTACGGCGTCGGTCATACGGCGGCCACCGCCTCCAGCGCCTCCTCCAGGGTGAACGCCTTGGCGTACAGCGCCTTGCCGACGATCGCGCCCTCGACGCCCAGCGGGACGAGCCCGGACAGGGCGCGCAGGTCGTCCAGGGACGACACGCCGCCGGAGGCGACGACGGGCTTGTCGGTGGCCGCGCAGACGTTCCGCAGGAGCTCCAGGTTGGGGCCCTGCAGGGTGCCGTCCTTGGCGATGTCGGTGACGACGTAGCGGGAGCAGCCCTCGGAGTCGAGGCGGGCGAGCGTCTCGTAGAGGTCGCCGCCGTCGCGGGTCCAGCCGCGGCCGCGCAGCGTGGTGCCGCGCACGTCGAGGCCGACGGCGATCTTGTCGCCGTGCTCGGCGATGACCTTGGCGACCCACTCGGGGGTCTCCAGGGCGGCGGTGCCCAGGTTGACGCGGGTGCAGCCGGTGGCCAGGGCCGCGGCGAGCGAGGCGTCGTCGCGGATGCCGCCGGAGAGCTCGACCTTGATGTCCATGGCCTTGGCGACCTCGGCGATCAGCTCGCGGTTGTCGCCGGTGCCGAAGGCGGCGTCCAGGTCGACCAGGTGCAGCCACTCGGCGCCGGAGTTCTGCCAGGCGAGGGCGGCCTCCAGCGGGGAGCCGTAGGAGGTCTCCGTGCCGGACTCGCCGTGGACGAGGCGGACGGCCTGGCCGTCGCGGACGTCGACGGCGGGGAGGAGTTCGAGCAGGTTTCCAGAAGACACAGTCACAGCGTTGCGATCCAGTTCTTCAGCAGCTGGGCTCCGGCGTCGCCGGACTTCTCGGGGTGGAACTGGGTCGCCCACAGGGCGCCGTTCTCGACGGCCGCGACGAAGGGCTCGCCGTGGGTGGCCCAGGTGACCTTGGGGGCGCGCATGTTCGGGTTGCCGACCTCCAGGGTCCACTCGCGCACGCCGTAGGAGTGCACGAAGTAGAACCGGGCGTCGGCGTCGAGGCCCGCGAACAGCTCGCTGTCCTCGGGCGCGTCGACGGTGTTCCAGCCCATGTGGGGCACGATCGGGGCCTTCAGGGGCTCGACCGTACCGGGCCACTCGTCGAGACCCTCGGTCTCCACGCCGTGCTCGATGCCACGGGCGAAGAGGATCTGCATGCCGACGCAGATGCCCATGACGGGCCGTCCGCCGGAGAGCCGGCGGTCGACGATCCACTCGCCGCGGGCCTCCTTGAGGCCCTTCATGCAGGCGGAGAAGGCGCCGACGCCGGGGACCAGGAGTCCGTCGGCGTTCATCGCCGTGTCGTAGTCGCGGGTGATCTCGACGTCGGCGCCGACGTGGGCGAGGGCGCGCTCGGCGGAGCGGACGTTGCCGAAGCCGTAGTCGAAGACGACGACCTTCTTGGGGCTCGCAGTGCTCATGCCGCTCATTCCCAGATGCCCTGGATCCGAAGGACGCCCGCGACCAGGCACATCACGGAGGCGATGGCGAGGACGGCGATGACGCCCTTGGGCAGCTTCTGCTTGGAGAAGGAGTACACACCGCCGGCGAGGAAGAGCCCGACGACGATGAGGATGGTGGAGAGGCCGGTCATGGAGTTAGAGGGCGCCCTTCGTGGAAGGCAGGATGCCGGCCGCGCGCGGGTCGCGCTCGGAGGCGTAGCGCAGGGCCCGGGCCAGCGCCTTGAACTGGCACTCCACGATGTGGTGGGCGTTGCGCCCGTACGGCACGTGGATGTGGAGCGCGATCTGCGCCTGGGCGACGAAGGACTCGAAGATGTGCCGGGTCATCGTCGTGTCGTAGGAGCCGATCATCGGCGCCATGTTCTCGGGCTCGGTGTGCACCAGGTAGGGGCGGCCGGAGAGGTCGACGGTGACCTGGGCGAGCGACTCGTCCAGCGGGACCGTGCAGTTGCCGAAGCGGTAGATGCCGACCTTGTCGCCGAGCGCCTGCTTGAAGGCGGCGCCGAGCGCGAGGGCGGTGTCCTCGATGGTGTGGTGCGAGTCGATGTGCAGGTCGCCGTCGGTCTTGACGGTGAGGTCGAAGAGCCCGTGGCGGCCGAGCTGGTCGAGCATGTGGTCGTAGAAGCCGACACCGGTCGACACGTCGACCTTTCCGGTGCCGTCGAGGTCGATCTCGACGACGACGGAGGTCTCCTTGGTGGTGCGCTCGACTCTTCCTACGCGGCTCATGAGCCCTGCTCCTTCTTCAGTGCGCGAACCGCATCGAGGAACGCGTCGTTCTCTTCGGGGGTGCCGGCGGTGACCCGCAGCCAGCCCGGTACGCCGTTGTCCCGGACCAGGACGCCCCGGTCGAGGATCTTCCGCCAGGCCTCGTGGGAGCCCGCGGCTCCGTCGAAGCGGCCGAACTGGACGAAGTTGGCGTCGGACTCGGTGACCTCGTAGCCGATCGCCCGCAGCTCGGCGACCAGGCGGTCCCGCTCGGTCTTGAGCTGCTCGACGTACCCGAGGAGCGTATCGGTGTGCTCCAGGGCGGCGAGCGCGGTGGCCTGCGTGACGGCCGACAGGTGGTACGGCAGGCGGACGAGCTGCACGGCGTCGACGACGGCCGGGTGGGCGGCCAGATAGCCGAGGCGCAGTCCCGCGGCGCCGAAGGCCTTGGACATGGTGCGGGAGACGACGAGGTTCGGGCGGCCCTCGATCAGCGGCAGGAGCGAGTCCCGGTGGCTGAACTCGACGTACGCCTCGTCGACGACGACCAGCGAGGGCTTGGCGGCCTGGGCGGCCTCGTAGAGCGCGAGGACCGTCTCGGCCCCGACGGCCGTGCCGGTGGGGTTGTTGGGCGAGGTGATGAAGACGACGTCGGGACGGTTCTCGGCGATCGCCTTCTCGGCCGCCTCGACGTCGATGGTGAAGTCCTCGTTGCGCGGGCCGGAGATCCAGCCGGTGCCGGTGCCGCGCGCGATGAGCGCGTGCATCGAGTACGAGGGCTCGAAGCCGATGGCCGTACGGCCCGGGCCGCCGAAGGTCTGCAGCAGCTGCTGGAGGACCTCGTTGGAGCCGTTGGCCGCCCAGACGTTCTGGACGACGACCGGGTGCTTTCCGGTACGGGTGAGGTAGCGGGCCAGCTCGGTGCGCAGCTCGACCGCGTCCCGGTCGGGGTAGCGGTTGAGGCCGCGGGCGGCCTCGGCGACCCGCTCCGCGATCCGGGCCACGAGGGGCTCGGGCAGCGGGTAGGGGTTCTCGTTGGTGTTCAGCTGGACGGGGACGTCGAGCTGCGGCGCGCCGTACGGGGTCTTGCCGCGCAGCTCGTCCCGGATGGGGAGATCGTCGATGCCGATCGTGTCGTACGAGGTCACTTGCTCTCGGGCACCTTCCATCCGAACCGGGCCTTGAGCGCGGCGCCGTGCGCGGGCAGGTCCTCGGCCTCGGCGAGCGTGACCACGTGGTGGGTGACGTCGGCGAGGGCGTCGCGGGTGTAGTCCACGATGTGGACACCGCGCAGGAAGGACTGGACGGACAGACCGGAGGAGTGGCAGGCACAACCGCCGGTGGGCAGCACGTGGTTGGAGCCGGCGCAGTAGTCGCCGAGGGAGACCGGCGCCCAGGGGCCGACGAAGATCGCGCCCGCGTTGCGGACCCGCTCGGCGCGGGCGGCGGCGTCGGCGGTCTGGATCTCCAGGTGCTCGGCGCCGTACGCGTCGACGACCGTGAGGCCGTCCTCCAGGTCGTTGACGAGGACGATCGCGGACTGCTTGCCGGCCAGCGCCGGGACGATCCGGTCGTCGATGTGCTTGGTGGCGGCGACCTGGGTCTTCAGCTCGGCCTCGGTCGCCTCCGCGAGCTCCTCGGAGTCGGTGACGAGGACTGCGGCGGCCATCGGGTCGTGCTCCGCCTGGCTGATGAGGTCGGCGGCGACGTGCACGGGGTCGGCGGTGGAGTCCGCGAGGATCGCGATCTCGGTCGGGCCGGCCTCGGCGTCGATGCCGATGCGGCCGGTGAAGTACCGCTTGGCGGCGGCGACCCAGATGTTGCCGGGGCCCGTGACCATGTTGGCGGCGGCGCAGGACTCCGTGCCGTACGCGAACATCGCGACGGCCTGGGCGCCTCCGACGGCGTACACCTCGTCGATGCCGAGGAGCGCGCAGGCGGCGAGGATCGTGGGGTGCGGCAGCCCGCCGAACTCCTTCTGCGGCGGGGACGCGAGCGCGAGGGACTCGACGCCCGCCTCCTGCGCGGGGACGGCGTTCATGATCACGGAGGAGGGGTAGACGGAGCGGCCGCCGGGCACGTAGAGGCCGACGCGCTGGACCGGGATCCACTTCTCGGTGACGGTGCCGCCGGGCACGACCTGGGTGGTGTGCGTCGTATGGCGCTGGGCGCGGTGGACGATCCGGGCCCGGCGGATGGACTCCTCCAGGGCCGCGCGGACGGCGGGGTCGAGCCGCTCCAGGGCGTCGGCGAGCGCCTCGGCGGGTACGCGCACCTGCTCCAGGCGCACTCCGTCGAACTTCTCCCCGTACTCGACCAGCGCCGCGTCGCCCCGATGATGGACGTCCTCGCAGATGGGCCGCACCTTCTCCAGGGCGGCTTCCACGTCGAACTCGGCACGGGGCAGCAGGTCGCGCAGTGCGCCACCCTCGGGGAGGGCGTCGCCGCGCAGGTCGATACGAGAGATCACGGGTCAATTCTCGCAGACGCCCCACAAGCGCCGGACGCCTGTATCACTGGCTGATACGAGCCACTCTGGCGTCTTGTCGCCACAGCTGACCGTTAGCGTTCACTCCGTCACTCAGCGGGAAGAACGGCTGTACGAATCCAGGGAAGCGGGTTCGTGGAAAGCGAGGGGGCGGCAGTGACCGAGCCGCGCGAGGACGGAATGCCGGACGGTCTGACCGGGCCGGAGCGCGTCATGTGGCGGTCGTTCCGGATCGGCAGGACCTGCGATCTGAGCGAGGGGGAAGCGACGCGGGACGACCCGTTCGGGGCGCACGTCTGGGGTGAGGAGCGCAGTGTGCGCGCCGAGGTGGTGGCGCTGCTGCTGCTCGACGGCCCGCAGGCACGCTCGGGCCGGGTCGCGGCGCTCAAGCTGCGCGGGGTGCGGATCACCGGCGTGCTCAATCTGGCCGGCGGGACGATCGATCCGTACGTGGAGTGGAACCGCTGCCGCTTCGACCAGGAGCTGGTGCTGCCGGAGGCGCACTTCGGCACGGTGCGGATGGTGGAGTGCGCGATCCCGAGGATCGAGGCGGCGCGGCTGCACACCCAGGGCGATCTGCATCTGCCGCGCTGCCGGATCCAGCGCGGCATCCGGCTGACGGACGCCCAGATAGGGACGGACCTGCTGCTCAACCAGATCCGGGTGTGGCCGGACCGGCGCGGCCGGGCGATCACGGCGGACGGTCTGGTGGTCGCGCAGGACCTCCAGGCCGAGCTGATCGAGACCTACGGCGAGCTGAGCCTGCGCGGGGCGAAGGTCGGGGTGTCGCTGAGCCTGCGGGGCAGCGTGCTGCGCGGCGCGCAGCAGCGCCGCGCGCTGAACGCGCCGCAGCTGACGGTGGAGCGCTCGCTCCATCTGAACGCGGCGTGGGTGTACGAGGGCTCGGGGAACGCCACGGCCACTCCGCCGTACGGCATCGGGTACACCCCGGTGCGCGGGGCACAGCGCAAGCCGGTGGAGTGCCACGGCGGGGTGCGCCTGGACGACGGGCGGTTCGGCGACGCCGTGGACCTGCACTACGCCCGGTTCGTCCTCGACGGCTCGAAGCGGGAGGAGGTGTCGCTGCGCCGGATCGTGACGCCGGAGCTGCGGTTCAACGGGGAGCAGCCGGAGGAGGGCCGGGTGGTGCTCAACGGCGCCCGGGTGGTGACGCTCATCGACCTCTCCACGAGCTGGCCCGGCCCCGGCGGCCTGTCGATGAACGGCTTCGTCTACGAGAACCTCGTGCCGTACGGGCACTTCCCGCTGGCGCGGCGCCTGGAGTGGGTCGCGGCGGCGACCCCGGAGTACGCCCCGGAGCCGTACGAACGCCTGGCGACGGTCCTGCGCAACAGCGGGGAGGACGCGGACGCCCGGGAGGTGCTGCTCGCCAAGCAGCGCAGACGCCGGGAGACCCTGCCGGTGGCCGGCAAGCTCTGGGGCCACCTCCAGGACTGGACGGTGGCGTACGGCTACCGCCCGGGCCGGGCCGCACTGTGGATGGCGGTGCTCTGGGCGGCGGGCGCGCTGGCGTTCTCGCGCCACGACCCGGTGCCGCTGAAGGCGGAGGAGTCGCCGAACTGGAGCGCCACGCTGTACGCGCTGGATCTGCTGCTGCCGGTGATCAATCTCGGCCAGGACGGCTACTGGCGCCTGGAGGGCGTGTGGCAGTGGTTGGCGACGGCGCTCATCCTGCTGGGCTGGGTGCTCGCGACGACCGTGGCGGCGGGGGCGTCCCGGCTGCTGCGGCGCGGCTGAGGCCGGCTACCGCCCGGAACACCGGAGCGAACGGAAGCCCACCGGACGGACGGCCGGGCCGAACGGAAGCCCACCGAAGCCGACGGAACCCCCGGCGACGCCCGCGGCGACCCGTGGGAGTCGTGTGACCAAGGGGGCGGATTGCGCCAACCTCCGCCTCTTTCTTTACGCTGTCTTGACCATCTGGAGGACAACTTTCCCGCCACTACCAAAGCTTCACAGTCGCCCACTGGCGCCGCTCCCACCTGCGGTTTTCAATGGTCCGCACCATGACTTTGCTCCGTGCCCTGATCGGCACCGCCCGTCTGGTCCGGCACGCGCCGCGGCTCACCGCCGCACTGCCGCCGGACGACGACGTGCTGCTCGACGTGCCGGACGAGCGGCTCGCCCCGGCGCTGATCGCGGCCGCGCTCGCCGATCCCGAGCCCGCGGCCAAGCTGCTCGCGACGACCCGGGACGGCGCCGAGTGGGAGGCCAGGGACCGGTACGTGGCCCGGCTCGCCACGTTCGCGTACAGCCGTGACGAGTGGCTGACCCGCTGGCTGGAGGCCGCCCCGCGCGACCCCGACGCGCTGCTTGTGAAGGCCGAGCTGGCGGTGCGCCGGGCCTGGGAGTCGCCCGCCCGCGCGGAGCGGCTGCGCGAGCTGGGGCCGCTGATCGACGCGGCGGCCGAGGCCTCGCCCGGCGACCCGGTGCCCTGGCGGCTGGCCCTCGACCACGCGCGGGGCACGCACGCGGGGCACGCGGCCTTCGAGTCGCTCTGGGAGCAGGCCGTGCGCCGCTCCCCGCACCACTACGGCTGCCACATCGCCGCGCTGCGCTACCTCTCGGCCCAGTGGTACGGCTCGCACCGCGAGTGCTTCGACTTCGCCGAGCAGGCCGCCGAGGACGCCCCACCCGGCTCCCTGGCCCGGGTCCTCCCCGTCAACGCGGCCTTCGCCCAGTACCTCACGGGCACCGGCCCGACGCCGGACGACCGGATCGACGCGGCTGCGGACCGGGGTCTTGTGCTGTCGGCGGCGTACCCGGAGGGCGATGCCTGGCCGGCCGAGGTCCGCAACCTCCTGGTCTACGTCCTGGTCCGGCGGGGGCGCTGGGAGGAGGCGCTGGAGGAGTTCCGGAGGATCGGCCCGTACGCCACCTCGTTCCCCTGGGCGCTGGTGGGCGACGACCCGCTCAACGGTTTCCTGGAGACCCGGGACGCGGTACGGGCGCAGGTGGCCCGGGCGATGCCGCTGCGGGACGAGGGGCGCGGGAGGGGCCGCGGCGCGGGGTTCGGAACCGGCCGCGACACCGCTGTCCCGGCGGGGTGGCGGACCGGTCATGGACGGGCCGACCGGAGCGGGCCCGGCGGCCATTACGCTTGACCGCTGTGACCCCCGCTCGCCTGCCTCTCTTCCCGCTCAACACGGTGCTGTTCCCGGGCCTCGTGCTGCCCCTGAACGTGTTCGAGGAGCGGTATCGCGCCATGATGCGCGAGTTGCTCAAGACCGACGACTCGGAGCCCCGCCGCTTCGCCGTCGTCGCGATCCGCGACGGCCGTGAGGTCGCGCCGACGGCGCCGGGGATGCCGGACCCGACGGCGATGCCGGAGAAGGGACCCGCGGCGGGCTTCGGCCCGGACCCCGTCCAGGCGTTCCACCGGGTCGGCTGCATCGCCGACGCGGCGACGATCCGGGAGCGGGCGAACGGCAGCTTCGAGGTGATGGCCACCGGGACGACCCGGGTGAAGCTGCTGTCGGTGGACGCGAGCGGGCCGTTCCTGGTGGCGGAGGTCGAGGAGATCCCGGAGGAGCAGGGCGACGAGGCGGGCACGCTCGCGGAGGGCGTGCTGCGGGCGTTCCGGAGCTACCAGAAGCGGTTGGCGGGGGCGCGGGAGCGGTCGCTGACGACGAGCGAGCTGCCGGACGACCCGTCGGTGGTGTCGTACCTGGTCGCGGCGGCCGCGGTCCTGGACACCCCGGCGAAGCAACGACTGCTCCAGGCCCCGGACACGGCGACGCGGCTGCGCGAGGAGCTGACGCTGCTGCGGTCGGAGACGGCGGTGCTGCGGCACCTGCCGTCGCTGCCCGCGGTGGAGCTGACCCGGGCGCCGACGAGCCCGAACTGACGGAGGAGCGCGGAGTGGCGAAGAAGCAGAAGAAGCAGACGGGCGGCACCCCGGCGACGGTCGCCCTGACGGCGGCCGGGGTGACCTACACCGTCCACTCCTACGACCACGACCCGGCGTCCGCCTCCTACGGCGAGGAGGCCGCGGAGGCCCTGGGCGTCTCCCCCGACCGGGTCTTCAAGACGCTCGTGGCCGACGTCGACGGCGAACTGACGGTCGCGGTCGTCCCGGTCGCCGGCCAGCTGGACCTCAAGGCCCTGGCCTCGGCGGTCGGCGGCAAGCGCGCGACGATGGCGGACCCGAACCTGGCGGAGCGCACGACGGGCTACGTCCGAGGCGGCATCTCCCCCCTGGGCCAGCGCAAGCGCCTCCGCACGGTCCTGGACGCCTCGGCGTCCACCCACGAGACGATCTGCGTCTCGGCGGGCCGCCGAGGCCTGGAGGTCGAACTCACCCCCACGGCCCTGACGACCCTGACCGCAGCAGTCCTGGCCCCGATCGGCCGAGGCTAGCCCTCCGGGCGGTCGCTACGGACACGGCACCTCTACGTCCCCGGCCAGTGGCGGGGCAGCCCGCCCCCGGCTCGACAGCAGCCCCAGCCCCTCGCGGCGCGTAGCGGCCGCGCCCGCCCCGCCGGGGCAGCCCTCAGCCCTTCGCGGCGCGAAGCCGCCGCGCCGGCCACCGGGGAGGCAGTCCCCCTTTCGCGGCGCGAAGCCGCCGCGCCCGCGGGTACAGGGGGGCGGAGCCCCCGGTCTCGTCAGAGTTTGGGGGAGGGGTGGCCTGGGGGGAAATCCCCCGGCCCCCGCCCCGCACGGGTCACGACGTCGGGGTCGGGTCCTCCGGCCACGTCGGCTCCGGGTCTCTCGGGCCGAAGAGGGCCGTCAGGACCAGGTGGACGATCATGGCCGCCAACGGCCAGGCCAGCAGCGCCCCCGCCCACATCTCCAGCTTCAGCGGCGCGTCGAAGACGACGTTCGCGCCGACCTCCCGCGCGTGCGCGACCACGTCGTGGGTCGGGCCGAGGTACGTGCCGACGCCCCACCCGAGCGCCGAGCCCAGCACACCGCCCGCCGCAAGCCCGAGCACCAGCGCCACGCCGCCGTGGCGGTGGATCAGGAAGACCAGCGCCGCCGCCCCCGCGCCGAAGCCGAGCGCGAGCAGCACGAACGTGCCGTCCGCACCGACCGCCGCCTCCCCCTCGCTGCTCCGCAGGAACACCGCCTTGCCGTCCGAGATCAGCGGCACCCTCGGCGCGAGCCACAGCCACAGCAGCCCCAGGGCCACGCCTGCCACCGTCGAGACCGCGGCCACCACGGCGGCCTGCCGCAGCTCCGTGGCCACGCTCGGGCCCCCGTCGTCCGCGGGCAGCGGCGGATAGTGCGCCGGCCACCCGTGCGGCGGCACAGCATCGTTCGGTGGCTGGTGAGGCGGTGTCAGGGGTGCGGTCACCCCGCCATCGTGCCAGGTCCGCGAGGCGCCCGCCTCAGCGGACCGCCGCCCGGCGATACGCCCAGGTCGCCACCGTGAGCGAGACCACCCCGACCACCCCGCACACCGCGAGGTCCAGACCGACCGCCGCCCAGTCCGGACGCGCGTCGAAGGTCCTGGCCAGCGCCTCCACCCCGTACGTCGACGGCAGCAGGTCCCGCGCCCAGCCGATCGGTCCCGGCAGCCGCTCCGGCGGCAGCACGCCCAGGAGCAGCGCGGCCGACATGCCCAGCTGCCCGAGCAGTGTCGCGAACTCCTGACGCGGCGCGAGCAGCCCGAGCGCGGCGCCCAGTCCGGCGAGCGCGGCGCCCGCCAGCGGCACGACCGCCGCGAGGATCCAGAGGTGGCCCAGCGGCAGCCCGAAGAGCAGGGAGCCGATCACCGCGGTGACCGCCGTCCCCGGCACGGTGAAGGACGCGTAAGCCCCCGCCGCCCCGAGCACCACGGCCGCGGGCGGCACCGGCAGGGTGGCGTAGTGGTCGAGGCCGCCGGTCGCCCGCAGCTGGCCGAAGTACTGGGCGAGCAGGTTCAGCGCGACGAACGCGACGACGAGCACCGAGGAGCCCGCCACCACGGCCCGCGCCTCCGAACCGCCGTCGACGACGCCCCGCATCAGGACCATGATCCCGACGGACTGGAACGTCGCCACGAAGAGCAGGGGGATGCGGGAGACCCGGGCCCGCGAGAGCTGCGCGCGGTACACCGCGGCGAGCGCGGGCAGCAGCCGGGCGCGCGGCGCCAGCGGCGCGGCCCGGCGCGCGGCCTCCGACCCGTCGGAGTCCCCGGCGGTCCGGATCTCGGAGGACGCCGACACCGGCGACGACGAAGCCGCCCCCGACCCCGACGCGGCCTGGGCGGGCACGATACTCACTCCGTACAGCTCCTCATGCCTTGACCAACCCCTGCGTCTCCCCGCCCAGCGCCAGATACACGTCCTCCAGGCTCGGCGTCGCCAGCGTGAAGTCGTCCAGGGCCGCGAACGCCGCCCCGCCCGTCACCGCCGCGACCGTCGCCCTGGCCTGGTCCGGGGCGAGCCGGAGCGTCCAGCGCCGCCCGGTCTCCTGCACGAGCGGGCGCAGCGCGGCGACCTCGGGCACCTCCAGCGGGGCGCGCTCGCGCCATACAAGATCGACCCGCACCTCGCCCGCGACCCGCTCCTTGAGCCCGGCCGGGGTGTCGCAGGCGATGACCCGGCCGCGCTCCAGCACCGCGACGCGGTCCAGTACGGTCTCGGCCTCGATCACGTTGTGGGTGACGAGCAGCACGGTGGTGCCGTGCTCGGCGCGCCGCCGGTCGACGGCGGACCAGACGGCCCGCCGGGCGACCGGGTCCATCCCGGTGGTGGGCTCGTCGAGGACCAGGATCGGCCGCTCGCCGACGAGCGCGGCGGCGACACAGGCGAGCCGCCGCTGTCCGCCGGAGAGCTTTTTCAGCGGCCGGCCGGCCAGCTCGGTCAGGCCCAGCTCGTCGAGGACCGCGTCCTTCTCGGCCCGGGCGTCACGGGCGGAGAGCCCCCGCAGCCGCGCCGTGGTCTCGGCGGCGAGCGCGACCGTCAGCTCGTCGAGCGCGGTGGACTCCTGGCCGAGGTGGGCGAGCAGGCGCGCGGCACGCTCCGGATGGCGTACGAGGTCGTGGCCGAGCATCTCGACGGTGCCGGAGTCGGGGCGCATCAGTCCGGTCAGCTGGCGGACCAGCGTGGACTTGCCGGCGCCGTTGGGCCCGAGCAGGCCGAAGATCTCACCGCCCCCGACCTCGAGGCTGATCCCGTCGGTGGCGCGGACCTCGGGCGTCGCGGGCGTCCCCCGCCGGGCGCGCGCGGCGGGGTACGTCTTGACCAGATCGCGCACCACGCACACCGTACTCACGGGGGGAGAGCCTACGGGGTCCCCCGCGCTACTCCCCAGCGGGGGCGCGTTCCGCGGCGGCCCGGACGTCGATCTCGCGCCAGAATCCGGCCCTGATCGCGTACCGGTCGTGCTCGTCGATCTGGTCGTCCTTGTGGGCGAGGAGGCCGAACCTGGCGGCGTACCGGAGCAGTTCGCCGTCGATGCGGTGCGGGATCCGCGGGTACATGAGGGAGAGCTTCTGGACGTGGCTCTGTTCGGGGAGCCGTTCCATCCAGCGGCGGGCGAACACCTGCCCGACCTCGAAGGGGTCGCCGCCGACGGTGGTGATGTCCTCCTCGCGGTCCGCCCAGCGCTGCTCGGCGCTGGTGAGCTGGGCGAGGGTCGGCAGGGACGCCGTCTCGGGCGGCTCGCCAAGGGCGGCGGCGGGGCGGTCGATCCAGCCCTTGTCGGAGGACCAGCGGAGGGTGGCGCCGGCGGGCTGGTGCGCGCCCGAGCCGCCTGCGGCGCCCGGGGTGCCGGGCCCGCGCAGCCCGGCCAGGTCCTTGGGGGTGGGGACGCCCTTGCCCGCGGTCGGCGCGGGAACGGCGGGCGGCGCCTCGGCCGGCGCGGGCGCGGCGGTCTCGGGGGCGGCGGCACCGTTGTGCACGGAAGGGTGCACGGCCGTGTGCGCGGAAGCGGCCGCCGCCGCTTCGGCGGCCCGTTCGGCGGAGGCGGCGAGCGCCGACTCGGGCAGCGGGGCGGAGAGGATCGCGGCGATCTCGGGGCGCGGGGCCGGCGGGGGCGCGCAGATCCCGGTGAGGTCCTTGGCGCGGACGGCCCGGGTGATCCAGGCCCGGTCGAGGACCCGGCGTTCGTCGGCCTCGGCGACGAGGTCCTCCGACTGGTTGTAGTCGCCGTCGGCGGCCTGGACGGCCCAGAGGTGGACGGCGACGCCGTGCTCCTTGGCGGACATCAGGCCGGGCAGCAGGTCGCCGTCACCGGTCACGAGGACCACGTCGGAGCAGGCCCGGTTCCTGGCCAGCTCGGTCAGCTCGGCGTGCATGGCGGCGTCGACGCCCTTCTGGGCCCAGCGGCCGTCGCTGCGGGTCAGCGCGCCGAGCCGGACGGTCACCCGGGGCATCACACGGAGCCTGCGGTGCTCGGGCTGGGGCACCCGGTCGGGTGCGCCGTCGAACCAGTAGATGCGCAGCAGGGGCTGCTCGGTGTCCGCCTCGGCCCGTTCGCGCAGGTTCTGGATGAGCGCGGCGTGGTCGACGGTGATCCTGGAACGGGCCGGTTCCCCGGCGAGAAGGCTCGCGGCGGCGCCCAGCAGATAGCCGGCGTCCACCAGAACGACGCAGCGGTCCACGTGTTCCACCCTCTTTCGGGAACCTCGGGATCGGAAGTTGCTTCGGGTTTCCTTCGAGTCTGCCCGAACGCCGTGAGGTTGACGGTCGGAACTGGATCATCGGCGTGGCGAATGTCACTGCGCCCGGCCCCACCGGCCCGTTCACTGTCGGTAATGATCCAAAATGCGGCGGTTCACACCGTGTGTGAGTCTGACAGCGGCCCTGGCCCCGAGATCCCCTTGAGGAGGCATCACCATGGCCAAGAATCGCAAGCAGAACCGTAGTCAGCAGCAGTCCTCGCCGGCCGAGCGCGGCGCCCAGCAGGCGCAGCAGTCGTCGATGGAATCGCAGGCCGAGCAGCGCGCCTCGCAGGTCACCCCCGGTGACATGGCACGCAAGGGCCGGCAGAAGCGCTTCGGTCACAACTGACCGCGCGTAACCCCGGAAGGGGCGCACCCGTGACGACGGGCGCGCCCCTTCCGCGCGTACGGACGCAGCCGGCGGTCGGCCGCTATCCGGCCAGGCAGGACGGGCCGAGCAGCACCTTCAGATCGCCGAAGAGCGCGGGATCGGGCGTGACCCGGTGCCGGTCGAGCCGCAGGACGGTCGTGGTGCGGGGGCCCTGGAGCTTGATCCGTACCTCGGTATTGCCCTTGTGGTGCCCGAGGATCTCGCCCAGCCGGCTGACCATGGGCGGGGTGACCTTGACCGTCGGGATGGTGAGGATGACGGGCGCGTTGGTCCCGGCGTTCGACAGGTCGGGGACCATCAGCTCCATGGCGACGAGCCGGGGCACGTCCTCGCGCTTGTCGAGACGGCCCTTGACGAAGACGACGGTGTCCTCGACGAGCTGGGTGGAGACCAGCTGGTACGTGGCCGGGAAGAACATGCACTCGATGGAGCCGGCCAGGTCCTCGACGGTGGCGATGGCCCAGGCGTTGCCCTGCTTGGTCATCTTCCGCTGGAGGCCGGAGATGATGCCGCCGATGGTGACGACCGCGCCGTCCGCGTGCTCACCGCCGGTGAGCTGGGAGATCGCCGC
This sequence comes from Streptomyces sp. NPDC014870, assembly GCF_043081505.1. NCBI lineage: Bacteria > Bacillati > Actinomycetota > Actinomycetes > Kitasatosporales > Streptomycetaceae > Streptomyces > Streptomyces sp. NPDC014870. The sequence continues at coordinate 339,216 of NZ_JBIBWQ010000004.1, read as the reverse complement.
GTCCGTCTTGTCGGAGAGGACGTGCTCGATGCCGAAGAGCGGGTGGTCGGAGACGTAGAGGCCGAGCATCTCGCGCTCCTGGGCGAGCAGGTAGGACTTCTCCCACTCGACGTCGGAGAACTCCACGTCCAGGCCGAAGCCGGGCTCGTCGCTGGTCTCGTCGCCCATGCCGCCGAACAGGTCGAACTGTCCCTCGGCCTCCTTGCGCTTGACCGCCACCACGTTGTCGATCATCGGCTCGTGGTGCGCGACCAGGCTCTTGCGGGTGTGGCCCATCTCGTCGAAGGCGCCGGCCTTGATCAGCGACTCGATGGTCCGCTTGTTGCAGACGACGGCCTCGACCTTGTCGAGGAAGTCGGGGAACGACGAGTACTTCCCCTTGGCCTTGCGCGATTTGATGATCGACTCGACGACGTTGGTGCCGACGTTGCGGACCGCGGAGAGGCCGAAGAGGATCACGTCGTCGCCCTGGGCGGCGAAGTTCGCCTCCGACTCGTTCACGTTCGGCGGCAGGACCTTGATGCCCATCCGGCGGCACTCGTTCAGATAGACCGCGGACTTGTCCTTGTCGTCCTTGACCGAGGTCAGCAGTCCGGCCATGTACTCGGCGGGGTGGTTCGCCTTGAGGTACGCGGTCCAGTAGGAGACCAGGCCGTACGCGGCGGAGTGCGCCTTGTTGAAGGCGTAGCCGGCGAACGGCACCAGGACGTCCCAGAGGGCCTGGATCGCCTCGTCGCTGAAGTCGTTCTTCCGGGCCCCCTCCTGGAAGATCGTGAAGTTCTTCGCCAGTTCCTCGGGCTTCTTCTTGCCCATCACGCGGCGGAGGATGTCGGCCTCGCCGAGGGAGTACCCGGCGATGATCTGGGCGGCCTTCTGCACCTGCTCCTGGTACACGATGAGGCCGTAGGTGACCGCGAGCACCTCTTCGAGCGGCTTCTCCAGCTCGGGGTGGATCGGGGTGATCTCCTGCTGCTTGTTCTTGCGCAGGGCGTAGTTCGTGTGCGAGTTCATGCCCATCGGGCCCGGCCGGTACAGGGCCGAGACGGCGGAGATGTCTTCGAAGTTGTCGGGCTTCATCAGCCGCAGCAGCGAGCGCATGGGGCCGCCGTCGAACTGGAAGACGCCGAGCGTGTCACCCCGGCAGAGCAGTTCGTACGTCTTGGGGTCGTCCAGCGGCAGGGCCAGCAGGTCGAGGTCGATCCCCTTGTTGCTCTTCACCATCTTGACGGCGTCGTCCATGATCGTGAGGTTCCTGAGGCCCAGGAAGTCCATCTTGATCAGGCCGAGCGACTCGCACTGCGGGTAGTCCCACTGCGTGATCGTCACGCCGTCGGTGTGGCGCACCCAGATCGGGGCGTGGTCCACGATCGGCTCGCTGGACATGATCACGCCGGCGGCGTGCACGCCCATCTGCCGGACCAGGCCCTCCACACCCTTGGCGGTGTCGATGACCTTCTTCACGTCCGGCTCGTTCTCGTACATCGCGCGGATCTCGCCGGCCTCGCTGTAGCGCGGGTGCGAGGGGTCGGTGATGCCGTTGAGGTCGATGCCCTTGCCGAGGACGTCGGCGGGCATGGCCTTGGTGAGCCGGTCACCCATGGCGTACGGGTAGCCGAGGACGCGGGCGGAGTCCTTGATGGCGTTCTTCGCCTTGATCTTTCCGTACGTGCCGATCATGGCGACCTTGTCGGCGCCGTACTTCTCGGTGACGTACCGGATCACCTCGACGCGCCGACGCTCGTCGAAGTCGATGTCGACATCGGGCATGGAGACGCGCTCGGGGTTGAGGAACCGCTCGAAGATCAGTCCGTGCGGGATCGGGTCGAGGTCGGTGATGCCCATGGCGTACGCGACGATCGAGCCGGCCGCGGAGCCTCGGCCGGGGCCGACGGCGATGCCCTGGCTCTTGGCCCACATGATGAAGTCGGCGACGACGAGGAAGTAGCCGGGGAACCCCATCTGGATGATGACGTCCATCTCGTACTCGGCCTGCTGCTGCCGGTCCTCGGGGACGCCACCGGGGTAGCGGCGGGCCATGCCGCGCCGCACCTCCTCCTTGAACCAGGTGGTGTTGGTGAAGCCCTCCTCCGGGATGTCGAACTTCGGCATGAGGTCGCGCGGCTCGAACATGCCGGTGGTGTCGATCTGCTCGGCGACCAGGAGCGTGTTGCGGCAGCCCTCCTGCCAGGCGTCCGAGGAGTCGACGGCGTACATCTCGTCCGTGGACTTCAGGTAGTAGCCGGTGCCGTCGAACTTGAAGCGGTCCGGGTCGGAGAGGTTCTTGCCGGTCTGGATGCAGAGCAGGGCGTCGTGGGCGGTCGCCTCGTGCGCGTAGGTGTAATGCGAGTCGTTGGTGACCAGCGGCGGGATGCCGAGCTTCTTGCCGATCTCCAGGAGCCCGTCGCGGACCCGGCGCTCGATCTCGATGCCGTGGTCCATCAGCTCCAGGAAGTACCGGTCCTTGCCGAAGATGTCCTGGTACTCGGAGGCGGCCTTCAGGGCCTCGTCGAACTGGCCGAGGCGCAGCCGGGTCTGCAGCTCGCCCGAGGGGCAGCCGGTGGAGGCGATCAGGCCCTCGGACCACTGGGAGATGGTCTCCTTGTCCATCCGCGGCCACTTCTGGAGCCAGCCCTCGGCGTAGGCGTCGGAGGAGAGCTTGAAGAGGTTGTGCAGTCCGGTGTTGTTCGCCGCCCAGATCGTCTTGTGGGTGTAACCACCGGAGCCGGAGACGTCGTCCCGCTTCTGGTGCGGCTGGCCCCACTGGATCTTCCGCTTGTTCCGCCGGGACTCGGGGGCGACGTACGCCTCGATGCCGATGATCGGGGTGACCCCGGCCTTCTTGGCCGAGTGGAAGAAGTCGTACGCGCCGTGCAGGTTGCCGTGGTCGGACATGGCGATATGGGTCATGCCCATCTCGTTGCACGCGTTGAACATGTCCTTGAGCCGCGCGGCACCGTCCAGCAGCGAGTACTGGGTGTGGACGTGAAGGTGCGTGAAGGGCGGCTTGGTCACGGCGGGAGGCCTCCGGAAACGCTGGCTTACAGGCTGCGGACAGCCTGGGGGGACAGCGTGGAAGTCTACGTCGGCGGACTGACAGTCGGCGGGCACTCGGGAGTACGGTCGCGCGTTGAGAGACTCAGAACACCTGTCCCAATTGTCATGAACAGTCTTGCAGCCAGGAGGCATCTCGATGTCGGTCCCCCAGCCCACCGCCACGGAGCGCGGTGAGCAGATCCTCACCGTCTTCGACACCGCCTTCGGAGAGCTGCTCGCGGCCGACCCCGCCGCCTTCCGCGTCAAGTTCCGGAAGATGGCCGGCTCCGCCTTCGCCTTCTACCGGGGCACGGCCTGCCTCTTCTACGCCGACCTGGAGAGCGAGCGGCCCGACGGTCCGTATCTGGACGAGCGGACCGGCCGGGTGTGGATCCACGGCGATCTGCACGCGGAGAACTTCGGCACGTACATGGACGCCAACGGCCGCCTGGTCTTCAACGTCAACGACTTCGACGAGGCGTACGTCGGCCCCTTCACCTGGGACCTGAAGCGGCTCGCCGCCTCGCTCGCGCTGATCGGCTACGCGAAGGCGCTCAGTGACGAGCAGATCACGGAGCTGGTGAGGGTCTACGCCGCCGCCTACCGGGAGCGCATCCACGCCCTGGCGACCGGCGCCAAGGACGACGAGCTGCCGCCCTTCACCCTGGACACCTCCGAGGGCCCGCTCCTGGACGCCCTGCGCGTGGCCCGCTCGCTGACCCGGTTCGGGCTGCTCGACTCGATGACGGAGATCCGCGAGTACGAGCGCCGCTTCTCCTCCGGCGGCGGCTCCATCGAGCTGGACGCGGCGACGCGCTACAAGGTGCTCGCGGCCTTCGACGGCTATCTGGAGACCCTGCCGGAGTCCTCGCTCGCGCGCCCCGACTCGTACCGCGTCAAGGATGTCGTCGGGCGGCGCGGGATCGGCATCGGCTCGGCCGGTCTCCCGTCGTACAACATCCTTCTGGAGGGCAACAGCGACGCCCTGGAGAACGATGTCGTCATCTACATGAAGCAGGCCCAGACACCGGCCGTCTCGCGCCACGTCACGGACGCCGCGGTGCGGGGCTACTTCCAGCACGAGGGGCACCGCACGGTCATCTCGCAGCGGGCGCTGCAGGCGCACGCGGACCCGTGGCTGGGCTGGACGGAGCTGGACGGCTCCGGGCAGCTGGTCGCGGAGGTCTCGCCGTACGCGGTGGACCTGGACTGGTCGGACATCGACGACCCGGAGGAGATCGCGGCGACCGTGGCCGACCTCGGGCGGGCGACGGCGACAATGCACGCGGCGGCGGACGACTCCAGCGGCCACTCCCTGGTGCCGTTCTCCACGGAGCGGGCCATCGACGCGGCGATCGCGGCCGACGAGGAGGGCTTCGCCGAGCTCCTGGTCGACTTCGCCCACGGCTACGGGGCACGCGCGCGTGCGGACCACCAGATCTTCGTGGACCTGTTCCGCAACGGCCGGATCCCGGGCCTGTAGGCGGTTCACAGGCAGCCCTTAAGGGGCCCTTACAGGAAGGCATGGCACACTCTCCAGCGACTATGGACATATCAGGGAAGCGGCTCAGGGGGCTGCGGGCGGCGCTCTTCACGGCACTGGTCGTGACGCTGTCCGCCGGTTCCCATGTCCTGCTCTCGCAGGTTCCGCTGCCCCTGCTGACCGTGGGGCTGCTCTCGGCCGGTGTCTTCGCCGTCGCGTACGCGCTGGCCGGCCGGGAGCGCGGCTTCGGCCCGATCGCCGCGCTGCTCGTCCCGCTGGAGCTGGCCGCCGACACGATCTTCACCACCGGCCAGGCGGTCTGTTACGGCCCCGCCGGCGGCCCGGTCGCCGGTTCGCTGCGCGCGGTGGGCGTGGACGTCCTGTGCGGCGGCGCCGTCGGCACTCCGCTGCCGGGTGTCGCCGCGCCGGAGAGCGGGACCGCCGCCGCGCTGCTCAGCTCCCCCGCGCCGGCCCTGCCGTGGCTGCTGCTCGCCGCCCATGTGTCGGTCGGTCTGTTCGCGGCGGCCTGGCTGCGGCACGGCGAGCGGGCGCTCGCCCGGCTGATCGGCGCCGTCGCGGCCTTCGCGTTCCGGCCCCTGATGGTCGTCGCCGCGCTTTTCGGCGCGCCCCGCCCGGTGTCCGGGCGCGCGGGCCGCCCGGCGGACCGGCCGCGCCCGTCCCGTACGCGCCTGCTCGTGCACTCCGTCGGACGGCGGGGACCGCCCCGCTCGGGCTTCGCCCTCACCTGAGCACCGCAGTCCCTTTCCCGCTTTTCGCCCTTCGGGGCTTCCGACTTCCACGGAGAACACGATCATGAGCGCACGCAACAGCCAGGCCAACAAGGCAGCCGCCCGCGAGCGGCTGCGCGTCGAGCGCGAACGCCAGGCCAAGAAGGAGAAGGTGCGCCGCCAGGTGACCGTCGCCGTGTCGGCGGTCGCGGTCCTGGCGGTGGCGGGCGGCGTCGGGTACGCCGTCGTCCAGTCCAACAAGCCGACGCACTGGGAGGCGGCGGCCAAGGAGGCCAAGGTCACCGCGCCCAAGAACACCGAGGGCACGGACGGCACGACGGTGGTCGTCGGCAAGCCGACCGCGAAGAAGACCCTGGAGATCTACGAGGACTCGCGCTGCCCGGTGTGCGCGCAGTTCGAGCAGCAGGTGGGCGCGACCGTCGACAAGGACGTGGCGGACGGCAAGTACAGGCTGAAGTACGTCGGCGCCACCTTCATCGACAACTCCGACCAGGGCGAGGGCTCGAAGAACGCCCTGTCGGCCCTCGGCGCGGCCCTGGACGTGAGCCCCGAGGCGTTCCTGAAGTACAAGGCGGCGCTCTACTCCGCGGAGTTCCACCCGGAGGAGAGCAAGGACGAGTTCGCGAAGGACGCGTACCTCCTGAAGGTCGCGGACTCGGTCCCGGCGCTGAAGGGGAACGCCGAGTTCAAGAAGAACGTGGAGAGCGGCACCTTCGACGCCTGGGCGATGAAGATGTCGGCGGCGTTCGACAAGAGCGGTGTGACGGGCACGCCGACGCTGAAGATGGACGGCAAGGCGCTGACCGCCCAGGGCACCAAGAACCCGCCGCTGACGGTGGAGGAGTTCAACGCGGCGCTCACGCCCGCGCTGAAGGGCTAGTACCGGCGGCAGGCCGAGGGCTCGGGCCCGTGGGAGGCGCTCCCACGGGCCCGCCCGCGTTCCGGGACGCCCCCCGAGAGCCTGCCCATCCGCTATGTCCGGGTCATCCCGACCAATGGGCGACAAGTGCACGAACTTTCCGGCATTCGCCTGCCTGTTCGCCATACTGGTCAGTAATCTGACTGCCCGTGACCAGTCGACACATATCCCCCGCCCCCACCCGCAGAACCGTCGTGAAGGCCGCCGCCGTCACGGCCGTCGCCACCCCTGCCCTGGTGGGCGCCGCCTCCCCCGCGCTCGCGGACGCTCAGACCTCCGCGTTCCTGCACGGTGTCGCCTCCGGCGACCCGCTGCCCGACGGCGTCCTGCTCTGGACGCGCGTCACCCCCACCCCCGACGCCACGCCCGGCTCCGGCAAGGGCCCCGCCGTCACGGTCCGTTGGGAGATCGCCGAGGACCGCGCCTTCACCCGGACCGCGGCCGAGGGCACTGCCACCGCGACCGCCGCGAGCGACCACACGGTGAAGGTGGACGTCCGGGGCCTGCGCCCCGAGACGCCGTACTGGTTCCGCTTCACGGCGGGCGACGCCGTCTCTCCGACCGGCCGCACCCGGACGACCCCGACCGCCGACGCCACCACGCCGGGCGTCCGCTTCGGCGTGGTCTCCTGCTCCAACTGGGAGGCCGGCCACTTCTCCGCCTACCGCCACCTGGCCGCCCGCACGGACCTGGACGCGATCCTCCACCTCGGCGACTACATCTACGAGTACGCGAGCGGCGCCTACCCCAAGGCCCCGTACACGGTGCGCGCGCACGAGCCGAAGCACGAGATCGTCTCGCTGGCCGACTACCGGCTCCGGCACGCCACCTACAAGACGGACGCCGACCTCCAGGCGCTGCACGCCACGCACCCGATGATCGCGATCTGGGACGACCACGAGGTCGCCAACGACACCTGGTCGGGCGGCGCGGAGAACCACACCCCGGGCGCCGAGGGCGACTGGGCGGCCCGGGTGGCGGCCGCCAAGCAGGCGTACTTCGAGTGGATGCCGGTCCGCGCCTCGACCGAGGGCACGGTCTACCGACGGCTGCGCTTCGGCAAGCTGGCCGATCTGCACCTGCTCGACCTGCGCTCCTTCCGCTCCCAGCAGTCGTCCGTCGGCAAGGGCGAGGTCGACGACCCGGAGCGGACGATCACCGGCCGCGCGCAGCTGGACTGGCTGAAGTCGGGGCTCGCGGGCTCGGACGCGACCTGGAAGCTGGTCGGCACCTCGGTGATGATCTCGCCGGTCGCCTTCGGCGCGCTGCCGGCCCACCTCCTCGCCCCGCTCGCCGAGCTGCTCGGCCTGCCCAAGGAGGGTCTCGCCGTCAACGTCGACCAGTGGGACGGCTACACGGACGACCGCAAGGAACTCCTCGCGCACCTGACCCAGCGGTCCATCCGGAACACCGTCTTCCTGACCGGTGACATCCACATGGCGTGGGCCAACGACGTGCCGGTGAAGGCGGCGACGTACCCGCTGTCGCAGTCGGCCGCGACCGAGTTCGTGGTGACCTCGGTGACCTCGGACACCGTGGCCGACCTGCTGCACGTGCCGCCGGGCACGGTCTCCCTCCTTGCGTCCGGCGCCATCAAGGCCGCCAACCGCCATGTGAAGTGGGTGGACATGGACTACCACGGCTACGGCGTGCTCGACGTGACGAGCGACCGGACGCAGATGGACTACTACACGGTCTCCGACCGCGCGAACCCGGACGCGACGACCGCGTGGCAGCGCTCGTACCGGACGAAGAACGGGACGCAGAAGATCGAGCGCGTGTACCAGCCGGTGCGATGAGATGACCGCAGGGGCGATTTTCAGCCATGATCGCCTCTGTTAACGGGAGATCACATCGCCACGACGGGTGGTGAGTTCGGTTGGCCGAATCCGGACACACCACCCGTCGTCGTCACTCGGCTTGTTTCATCTCCTTTTCAAACTCCGGAGTAGACCGGAGATTTTCTTCCGCATGGACCGAATTGCCCCATGAATGATTGGGCTTGATCCATGCTCATCAAGATCTGACATGGACCCGTAATCTCCCCGCGGTGGCGAGGAATCACCTCTCCACTCACCCCCCGCGAGGAGTCACCATGCGTGCTCTTGTCCGTATATCACCGCGTCTGACACGTCGTATGCTCGGCACCGCCGTCATGGCCGGAACTCTGGCCCTGGCCCCGCTCTCCGCCCCCTCGGTCGCCCAGACGCCGACCACCACGACCGCCGCCGGCGCCGAGGAGTGCGACCCGCACGAGGGCGAAGCCCTCTCCGGCGCCCGCAAGGCCCGTGGCGCCGACCACCACGGCGCGGAGCCCAACGAGGTCACCGCCGCCCAGGCCAAGGCCATGGACGCCGACCTCACCAAGAGACTGGACGCGGCCCGCTCCAACGGGCGCGCCTCCGCCTCCGCCGCGGGCGCCGCCGCGGTGGTGACCATCCCGGTCCACTTCCACGTCGTCCACAGCGGTACGGCGGGCAAGCTGACCGCCACCGACATCAACAACCAGATGGCGGTGCTCAACGCGGCCTACGGCGGCCAGGGTTCCGGCAACGTGAACACCAACTTCCAGTTCACCCTCGCCTCGACCGACTACACGGACAACGCGTCCTGGTACAACCTGGCCTCCGGCTCCACCGCCGAGAAGCAGATGAAGCAGACCCTGCGCAAGGGCGACGCCGGCGCGCTGAACTTCTACACCGCCAAGCTCAGCGGTGGTCTGCTCGGCTGGGCGACCTTCCCGTCCTCGTACGCCTCCAACCCGTCCATGGACGGTGTGGTGGTCCTCGACTCCTCGCTGCCGGGCGGCTCCGCGGCCAACTACAACCAGGGCGACACCGCGACGCACGAGGTCGGCCACTGGATGGGGCTGTACCACACCTTCCAGGGCGGCTGCAACGGAGCCGGCGACTCGGTGAGCGACACCCCGGCCGAGAAGAGCCCGGCGTACGAGTGCCCGACGGGCCGCGACAGCTGCGCCAACAAGCCGGGTCTCGACCCGATCAAGAACTTCATGGACTACACGTACGACTCCTGCATGACCCAGTTCACCCCGGGCCAGGTCACGCGGATGAACGACTTCTGGACGGCGTACCGCGCCTGAACCACCGCCTGACGGCGCGGGCCTGACGGCGCGCCGACGGCAGAGGGTGCGGCGGGAGAGCCCCCGCCGCACCCTCGCGCGTGTGTGCCGGCTCAGCCCTCCTGGAGGCTCTCCAGGAAGGCGAGCGCGATCGTCCAGGTCTGCTCGGCGGCGGCCTCGTCCCAGTCCGGCAGGTCCGGATCGGTGTACAGGTGTCCGGCGCCCGGGTAGCGGTACACCTCGACATCGGCGCCCGCCTTGCCCATCCCCAGATACCAGGACGTCAGCCAGTCGTGCGACTCGAACGGGTCCGGGTCGGCGAGGTGCAGCTGGACGGGCAGGTCGTCGGCGGTGGCGTTCTCCGCGATGTCCGAGGTGCCGTGCAGCAGGAGCAGACCGCGCGCCTTGTCGTCGCCGAGCGCGAGCGTCTGCGCGACCGAGGCGCCGAAGGAGAAGCCCGCGTAGACCAGGCCGCGCTCCGAGTAGGGCGCGGCGGCCAGGATCGCCCGCCGCAGCAGCTCGTCCTTGCCGATCTCCTCCTTGATCGCCATGCCCGCCTCGACGGTGTCGGCGGTCCGGCCCTCGAAGAGGTCGGGCACGTGCACCTCATGGCCGGCGGCCCGCAGCCGTTCGGCCGCGGCCTCCACCGCCGGACGCGGGCCGTAGGTCGAGTGGAAGAGCATGATGTCCATGCGGTCCATCCTGCCAGCCGGCGGTGACACCCCACGCTCACCGCATGCTGCGCACGTCCAGCTGGCGCAGCACCCGGTCCACCACCTCCGGGTCGGCCCCCGGCTCGCTGCGCGCCGCGAGCACCTCGTGCCGGGCGGCGGACATCATCTCGCGCTGGATCCGCTGGACGGCCTTGAGCCGCCCGGCCCGTTCGGCGAAGGCGGCCCGCCGCTCCTCGTCCACCATGTCCGGGCTGATCCGGGCCCCGATGTCGAACGCGCCGCGCTGCAGCCGCTCCTGGACCTCCTCCGGCAGCTCCTCCAGCTCCTCGACCTCCTTGAGCCGCCGCTTGGCCGCCTTGAACGCGCGCAGCGCCAGGTCCCGCTCCAGGGCGCGCTCGGCGTCCGTGTCGGCCCGCACGCCGAGCCGCTTGACCAGCCAGGGCAGGGTGAGCCCCTGCAGCAGGAGTGTGGTCATGATCACGCAGAACGCGATGAAGATGATCTCCTCCCGGCCGGGGAAGGGCTGCCCGTCGTCCGTACGGAGCGGGATGGCGAGCGCCAGCGCCACGGAGGCCACCCCGCGCATCCCCGACCACCACATGACGACGGTCTCCCGCCAGCTGACGGGGATCTCCTCGTCGTAGTCGCGACGGGTGTGCAGCCGCTTCGCCAGCCAGGTGGCGGGCAGCAGCCACACCAGCCGTACGACGATCACCACACCGGTCACGGCCGCGCCCCAGCCGACCATCTCGCCGAGCCGGCCGTCGGCGGTACCGAAGACGTTGTGCAGCTCCAGGCCGATGAGCCCGAAGGCGATACCGGTGACGAGGGTGTCGACGATCTGCCAGAAGGTCTGCCCGGCGAGCCGGCCCATCACGTCGTCGGCGTCGAGGGCGTTCTCGGCGAGGTACAGCGCGACGACCAGGACGGCCAGGACACCGGAGCCCTTCAGCTCCTCGGCGATGACGTAGGCGACGAAGGGCACGAGGAGCGTGAGCCCGGTCTGCAGCGTGGCCTCGCCGAGCAGGCCCATGAGCTTGTTGCTGAGCCAGCCGAGGACGAGGCCGACGGCGACGGCGACGACGGCGGAGAGGACGAGTTCGAGGCCCGCGCCCTCCCAGCTGAAGCTGCCGCCGACGGCCGCGCCGATCGCCACGTGGTAGAGGACGATCGCGGTGACGTCGTTGAAGAGCCCCTCGCCCTCCAGGATCGAGACGAGCCGCCGCGGCAGGCCCAGCGAGCCGGCGACGGCGGTCGCGGCGACGGGATCCGGCGGCGCGACGAGCGCGCCGAGGGCGACGGCGGCGGCGAGCGGGAGCGCCGGGACGAGCGCGTCGGCCATGGCGGCGACGGCGGCCGTGGTGACGAAGACCAGGGCGACGGCGAGCAGGAAGATGGGCCGCCGGTTGGCCGCGAACTGCCGCCAGGACGTGCGCTGCACGGCGGCGTAGAGCAGCGGCGGGAGGACGAGCGGAAGGATGTACTCGGGCGGGATCTCGACGTTCGGTACGAAGGGCAGGAAGGCCAGTACGACCCCGATGACGGTCATGAGCACCGGGGCCGGCAGACCGAGCCGGTCCCCGAGCGGCACGGTGAGCACCGCGCCCAGCAACAGCAGGAACAACAGGGCCAATTGGTCCACGGGGCGCCCTCAGGTCGACGTCGGGGCCTCAACCCTGCCACGCGGAACGGGCGAATCACCCCGAACCGCCCCTGAGGCGCCGCGCGGCGCCCGTGGAGCGCCGACGCTGTGCCGCGCTGTGCCGTGCGGCACCTCGGGGGCGCCGCACGAACCCGCCGGGTTAGAGCGCCCGCCGCATCGCCCGGTGCGGAATACCCGCGTCCTGGAACTCGGGGCCGTACACCTCGTAGCCGAGCCGCTCGTAGAAGCCGAGCGCGTGGGTCTGGGCGTGCAGGTCCACGGCGGTCAGGCCGCGCTCACGGGCCGCGTCCTCGATGGCGCGGACGAGCGCCGCGCCGACCCCGAGGCCGCGCGCGGCCTTGGCCACCGCGAGGCGCCCGAGCGAGCCCACCGAGGCGTCGCCCCCGGTCTTGCCGGCCGCGTCGGCGCCGAACAGCAGCCGGCCGGTGCCCAGCGGCAGCCCGTCCTCGCGCAGGGCGAGCACGTGCACGGCGGTCGCGTCGTACGTGTCGTACTCCAGCTCCTGCGGCACGTCCTGCTCGACGACGAAGACCTCGCGGCGGACCGCGAAGCAGGCCTCCCGGTCCTCGTCCCCGGTCGCCTCGCGGACGACGTAGCCGACGCTCACGCGCTCTCCGCCGCGATCCGGTCCAGCGCGTTCTGCAGGTCCGCCGGGTAGGTGGACGCGAACTCGACCCAGCGCCCGTCGGAGGGGTGCTCGAAGCCGAGGCGGACGGCGTGCAGCCACTGGCGGGTCAGGCCGAGCCGCTTGGCCATCGTGGGGTCCGCCCCGTAGGTGAGGTCACCCACGCAGGGGTGGCGGTGGGCCGACATGTGCACACGGATCTGGTGCGTACGGCCGGTCTCCAGCTTGATGTCGAGCAGCGAGGCGGCGCGGTAGGCCTCGATCAGGTCGTAGTGCGTCACCGACGGCTTGCCGTCGGCGGTCACGGCCCACTTGTAGTCGTGGTTGGGGTGGCGCCCGATGGGCGCGTCGATCGTGCCGCTCATCGGGTCCGGGTGGCCCTGGACGAGCGCGTGGTAGCGCTTGTCGACGACCCGCTCCTTGAACTGCGCCTTGAGCAGCGTGTACGCGCGCTCCGACTTGGCGACGACCATGAGACCCGAGGTGCCGACATCGAGCCGGTGCACGATCCCCTGGCGCTCGGCGGCGCCGGACGTGGAGATGCGGTACCCGGCGGCGGCGAGGCCGCCGATGACCGTCGTCCCGGTCCAGCCGGGACTCGGGTGCGCGGCCACCCCGACCGGCTTCATGATCACGACGATGTCGTCGTCGTCGTGGACGATCTCCATGCCCTCGACCGGCTCGGCCACGATCTGCACCGGCGCCGGGGCCCCGGGCATCTCGACCTCCAGCCACGCGCCGCCGCTGACCCGCTCGGACTTGCCGACGACGGCGCCGTCGACCTGGACCTTCCCGGCGGCGGCCAGCTCGGCCGCCTTCGTACGGGAGAACCCGAACATACGGGCGATGGCGGCGTCGACGCGCTCGCCCTCCAGGCCATCGGGAACGGGCAGCGTGCGGATCTCGGGACTCGTGCTCACCCGTCGAGTATGCCTTGTGCCGGGAGTGCTCAGTCCTTGTGGACGGTCCCGTCCGGGTCCAGACCCCGGAAGGAGAGGATCACGATCAGGAAGCCGCCGCAGACGATCGCCGAGTCCGCGAGGTTGAAGACGGCGAAGTGCGCGGGCGCGATGAAGTCGACGACCGCGCCCTCGAAGACGCCAGGGGACCGGAAGATCCGGTCGGTCAGGTTGCCCAGCGCACCGCCGAGGAGCAGGCCGAGCGCGACCGCCCACCACGTGCTGTAGAGCTTGCGCGCGAGCCGGATGATCACGGCGATCACCACGGCCGCGATGCCGGTGAAGATGAAGGTGAAGGCCTCGCCCATGCCGAAGGCGGCGCCCGGGTTGCGGATCGCCTCGAACCGCAGCAGGTCACCGATGACCTGGATCGGCTCGTGGCCCTCCAGCCGGGCGACCACGAGCATCTTGGTGCCGAGGTCGAGCAGGTACGCGACGAGGGCGACGACGAGCAGCGCGGCGATCTTGCGCTTGCCCTTCGGCCGCTCGGCCGGGGCCTGGGCGCCGTCCGAGGACTCCGCTCCCGAGGCCGCCCGGTCCGAGGCCGCACCACCCGGGGTTTCGCCGCCCGGGCCGACCGTGCCGTCAGCGTCTGAATCCGGCGTACCGATGATGCGCTCCGCCTCTGCCACGTGAGTCCCTCAACCTAGGTGCCTGACTGTGCACGAGGGTACGGCACACCCCTTCGGGACCGTCAGCCGCGGCGCTCCTGCTTCTGCTTGTCCTCGACGCAGAGCGTGGCCCGCGGGAAGGCCTGCATGCGGGCCTTGCCGATCGGCTTGCCACAGACCTCGCAGAGGCCGTAGGTGCCCGCGTCGAGGCGCTCCAGGGCGTGCTCGGACTGCTCCAGCATCTCGCGGGCGTTCGCGGCCAGGGCGAGCTCGTGCTCGCGCGTGATGTTCTTCGTACCGGTGTCGGCCTGGTCGTCGCCCGCGCCGTCCCCGGAGTCCCGCATGAGCCCGGTCAGCTCCTCCTTGGAGTGCAGCAGCTCGGCGCGCAGCCGGAGGACCTCGCTCTCCAGCTCGGCCCTGGCCTCGGCGACCTCCTCGGGCGTCCAGGGGTCCTCGCCGGGCCGTACGGCCAGCTCCCCGGTGCGCGCCTGGGGAACGGCCGCCTCGCTGTCGGCCGTCGTGACGCCACCCGCGGTCTTCTTCGCTGCCACTGTCGCGGCTCCTGTCTGCTGCGCCTGCGCCGCGGAAGCGGCCTTCTTCTTGACTGCGCTCTTCTTCGCGGCGGCCTTCTTGGCGGCCGGCGCCTTCTTCTCGGCCGCCTTCTTGGCGACGGGGGCCTTGGCTGCCTTCTTGCCGGCCGCCGTCTCCTTGGCGTCGGCCTCCGGGACCACCGTCTTCCTGGCCACCGTCTTCCTGGTGCCCGACTTCTTGGTGGCCGACTTCTTCGCCTCGGACGCCTCCTTCGCGTCCGCGGCCTTCTTCGGATCCGCCGCCTTCTTCGCGACCGCCGACTTCTTCCCGGTGACGTCCTTGGCCGCCCCGCCGGTTCCGCCCGTGGAACCGGCGGAACCGGCGGTCGAGGTCTTCTTCGCGGCGGTCTTCTTCGCCACCATGTCGCGGCCCCTTCACATTTTGTGATCTTGCTCGCGAATCGTGCTGGGACGATAAATCGGCCCAAGGCCCGCGGCAACGGGGCACGCCGCCGTTCGCGCCCGCCCCGTGCCGGTGGGAGGGCGAGTCTGCATCCGTTGTGCCCAGCTCCCCGCCCCGTAATCCGCCCCGCGACCACCGGCGAAGTCCGGCCACGCCCGTATGCCCATTCGGGTCACGCCAGACCCCCTCCGGCACCCCCCGAAAAGCGGTCTGCCGAGCCGCCGCCGCCCCCGTACACTGTGGGGAGCGAAAGGCTTGGATGGGGACGAGTAGCGTCGTACGCAGCCATGAGCGACCCGGGGACGGTGAGAGCCCGGGGGCGAGCCCGATGTGAACCATCACCCCGGAGCCGCCGGAAGAAAGCCGTCAGGCGACTAGACCCGGCATCGCGACCCCAATGAGGGGGCCGTGGGCAGCACACGCCCGGGGCCAAGGAGGGTGGTACCGCGGGAGCCGCGCAGCACGGCGCTCTCGTCCCTCCGGACGGAAACGAAGCAGTCCGCCGGAGGAAGCTCGCCGATGAAACCGCCGCAGTACCGCCAGGTGCCCGCCCAGGTAGACCTGCCCGCGCTCGAGCACGCGGTGCTCGACTTCTGGCGCGACAACAAGGTCTTCGCCAAGACCCTGGAGCAGTCCGAGGGCCGCCCCGAGTGGGTCTTCTACGAGGGCCCGCCGACCGCCAACGGCATGCCCGGCGCCCACCACATCGAGGCCCGCGTCTTCAAGGACGTCTTCCCCCGCTTCCGGACCATGCGCGGCTACCACGTGGCCCGCAAGGCCGGCTGGGACTGCCACGGCCTCCCGGTCGAGCTGGCCGTCGAGAAGGAGCTGGGCTTCGCCGGCAAGAAGGACATCGAGGAATACGGCATCGCCGCGTTCAACGACAAGTGCCGCGAGTCCGTGACCCGGCACACCGACGCCTTCGCCGAGCTGACGACCCGCATGGGCTACTGGGTCGACCTGGACGACGCGTACCGGACGATGGACCCCGAGTACATCGAGTCGGTCTGGTGGTCGCTCAAGCAGATCTTCGACAAGGGCCTGCTGGTCCAGGACCACCGCGTCGCCCCCTGGTGCCCCCGCTGCGGCACCGGCCTCTCGGACCACGAGCTGGCGCAGGGGTACGAGACGGTCGTCGACCCCTCCGTCTTCGTCCGCTTCCCGCTGACCTCCGGCCCGCTGGCCGGCCAGGCCTCGCTCCTGGTCTGGACGACGACCCCCTGGACCCTGGTCTCCAACACGGCCGTCGCCGCGCACCCCGAGGTCACCTACGTCGTCGCGACCGACGGCGAGGAGAAGCTGGTCGTCGCGCAGCCGCTGCTCGAGAAGGCCCTCGGCGAGGGCTGGGTGACCACCGGCGAGTCCTTCACGGGCGCGGAGATGGAGCGCTGGTCGTACCAGCGCCCCTTCGAGCTGATCGACTTCCCGGCCGAGGCCCACTACGTGGTCAACGCCGACTACGTGACGACCGAGGACGGTACGGGTCTGGTCCACCAGTCCCCCGCCTTCGGTGAGGACGACCTCAAGGTCTGCCGCTCCTACGGCCTGCCGGTGGTGAACCCGGTCCGCCCCGACGGCACCTTCGAGGAGGACGTGCCGCTGGTCGGCGGTGTCTTCTTCAAGAAGGCCGACGAGCAGCTGACCGCCGACCTCGACGCGCGCGGCCTGCTCTTCCGGCACGTGCCCTACGAGCACAGCTACCCGCACTGCTGGCGCTGCCACACGGCGCTGCTCTACTACGCGCAGCCGTCGTGGTACATCCGCACGACCGCCGTCAAGGACCGCCTTCTCCAGGAGAACGAGAAGACGAACTGGTTCCCCGACTCGGTCAAGCACGGCCGCTTCGGCGACTGGCTGAACAACAACATCGACTGGGCGCTCTCCCGCAGCCGCTACTGGGGCACCCCGCTGCCGCTGTGGCGCTGCGAGGACGGCCACCTGACGTGCGTGGGCTCGCGCACCGAGCTGACCGAGCTGACGGGCACGGACCAGTCGGAGCTCGACCCGCACCGCCCGTACATCGACGCGGTCACCTTCCCGTGCCCGAGCTGCTCGAAGACGGCGACGCGGGTGCCGGAGGTCATCGACGCCTGGTACGACTCGGGCTCGATGCCGTTCGCACAGTGGGGCTACCCGTACAAGAACAAGGAACTGTTCGAGTCCCGCTACCCGGCGCAGTTCATCTCCGAGGCCATCGACCAGACCCGTGGCTGGTTCTACACGCTGATGGCCGTCGGCACGCTGGTCTTCGACAAGTCCTCGTACGAGAACGTGGTCTGCCTCGGCCACATCCTCGCCGAGGACGGCCGCAAGATGTCCAAGCACCTGGGCAACATCCTGCAGCCGATCCCGCTGATGGACCAGCACGGCGCGGACGCGGTCCGCTGGTTCATGGCGGCCGGCGGCTCGCCGTGGGCGGCGCGCCGGGTGGGCCACGGCACGATCCAGGAGGTCGTGCGCAAGACGCTCCTGACGTACTGGAACACGGTCGCCTTCCAGGCGCTGTACGCCCGTACGTCCGGCTGGGCGCCGAGCGAGGCGGACCCGGCGCCCGCGGACCGCTCGGTCCTCGACAAGTGGCTCCTGTCCGAGCTGAACACGCTGGTGACCGAGGTCACCGGAGCCCTTGAGTCGTACGACACCCAGCGGGCCGGCAAGCTCGTCTCCGCCTTCGTCGACGACCTGTCGAACTGGTACGTGCGGCGCTCGCGCCGCAGGTTCTGGCAGGGCGACGCCGCGGCGCTGCGCACCCTGCACGACGTGATCGAGACGGTCACGCGCCTGATGGCCCCGCTCACCCCGTTCATCACCGAGCGCGTGTGGCAGGACCTGGTGGTCCCGGTGACGCCGGAGGCCCCGGAGTCCGTCCACCTCTCGACGTGGCCGGAGGCGAACGCCTCGCTGGTCGACCCGACGCTGTCCACGCAGATGACGCTGGTCCGCCGGCTGGTCGAGCTGGGCCGGGCGACGCGGGCGGAGTCGGGCGTGAAGACCCGGCAGCCGCTGTCGCGCGCGCTGGTGGCGGCGACGGGCTTCACCGACCTCTCCCCCGAGCTCCAGGCCCAGATCACGGAGGAGCTGAACGTCACGTCGGTGGCCTCGCTCTCCGAGGTCGGCGGCAGCCTCGTGGACACGACGGCCAAGGCCAACTTCCGGGCCCTGGGCAAGCGCTTCGGCAAGGGCGTCCAGGACGTGGCGAAGGCGGTGGCGGCGGCCGACGCGGCGGCGCTGTCGCTGGCGCTGCGCAGCGGTGAGGCGACGCTGGAGGTCAACGGCGAGACGATCACGGTCGGCCCCGAGGAGATCATCATCACGGAGACTCCCCGGGAGGGCTGGTCGGTCGCGTCGGACGCGGGCGCGACGGTGGCCCTGGACCTGGAGATCACTCCGGAGCTCCGCAAGGCGGGCCTCGCGCGTGACGCGATCCGCCTGATCCAGGAGGCCCGCAAGAACAGCGGCCTGGACGTGGCGGACCGGATCGCCCTGCGCTGGACGTCTCAGTCGCCGGAGACGACGGAGGCCCTGGCTGCCCACGCGGCCCTGATCGCCGACGAGGTCCTGTCGACGGACTTCGCCGAGGGCCCCGCCGACGACTCCTACGGCACCCCGTTCACCGACGAGGGCCTGACCCTCACGTTCCGCCTCCGCAAGGCGTAACGGCTTCCGACGAAGGCCCGGCCCCCGACAGGGTGCCGGGCCTTTCGGCTGCCCCCGCACCCCGCCCGCGCGAGCGCGCGCACGGCAAAGGGCCGGGCCCCGGTTTCCCGGGGCCCGGCCCTTCAGCCTGCCGACGGCTACGCGCTCATCGCGCGAACCCCCGCCGTCAGTTGTCGTCCTCGTCGATCAGGAAGCCACGCATCGGCGCCGGCGCCTGCTGCATCGGCTGCGGCGCCTGCGGCCGCACCGGTGCCATCGGCTGGGTCATCGCCGGGGACATCTGCTGCTGGCCGCCGTAGGACGGGCCACCGCCCATGGACGGCGCGCCGCCCATCGTGCCGTTGCCGCCGTAGGACGGGGCGCTCGCGCCCGCCGAGGCCATCGAGGGCGCCGGCGGCAGCGAAGCCGTGGCCGGCGTCCGCGGCGGGGCCAGCGAGTCGTCCGCCTGGGAGTCCAGCTGACGCAGCTGCGACTCCAGGTACGACTTCAGACGCGTGCGGTACTCGCGCTCGAAGCCCCGCAGGTCCTCGACCTTGCGCTCCAGCGTCGCGCGGGCCGACTCGAGCGAGCCCATCGCCACGCGGTGCTTCTCCTGTGCGTCCCGCTCCAGCGCGTCCGCCTTGGCGCGGGCGTCCCGCTCCAGGCCCTCGGCGCGCGAGCGCGCCTCGCCGACGATCTTGTTGGCCTCGGAACGGGCCTCCGCGATCGCCTGGTCGGCCGTCTGCTGGGCCAGCGAGAGCACGCGGGCGGCGCTGTCGCCACCGGGGCCCTGCTGGGGCTGCTGCATCGGCTGCTGCATCTGCTGCGGGTGCCCCATGGGGCCGCCCATCGGCTGGCCCATCGGGCCACCCTGCATCGGGCCGGGGCCCATCGGGCCACCCTGCATCGGGCCGCCCTGCATCGGGCCGGGGCCGTGGCCACCGGGACCGGCGGGGAGCTGCGGCGCACCGGAAGGCAGCTGCGGCGGACCCATCTGCGGGGGCTGCTGCTGGACCGGCGGTCCGGATATGGCGGCGGGCACCGGGGCGCCGGGACCGACGGGACGATCCTGCGGCTCCGGGGGCTTGCGCATACCCTGCTGCTGGTTCTGCGCGGCGGCACGCGTCGCGGCGGCCAGCTTGGCGCGCAGGTCCTCGTTCTCGCGGAGCAGGCGGGTCAGTTCGGCTTCGACCTCGTCGAGGAAGGCATCGACCTCGTCCTCGTCATAGCCTTCTCGAAGGCGGACGGTCGTGAACTGCTTGTTCCGCACGTCCTCGGGGGTCAGCGGCATCTCTTCTTCACCTCTACGTAGTCGTCGGCAGTCGGCAAGACCGTATCGTCCACATTCACCTCGCGAAGCCGCTCACGATGGAGATCAGGATGTAGACGATGATCATCAGAACGAAGAAGGACAGGTCGAGTGCCACGCCCCCGAGACGCAGCGGCGGGATGAACCGCCGCAGAAGCTTGAGCGGTGGATCGGTGACAGTGTAGGTGGCCTCCAGAACGACCACCATCGCCTTGCCGGGTTGCCATGAACGCGCGAACTGGAACACGTAGTCCATGACCAACCGGAAGATCAGCACGATGAGGAAGCACATCAGCGCGATGTAGACCACCTGCAGTGCGACGCCCATCCCGCGCTTCCCTCTCCCCTGGCTCTCGTGCTCTCGCTTGTCCGGCCTTCCGGCCGGCCGTTCCGGTCTTCGTTGTCTCAGCTCTGGTTGAAGAATCCGCCCTCTGCGATCCGGGCCTTGTCCTCCGCCGTGACATCGACGTTAGCAGGCGACAACAGGAACACCTTCTGCGTCACGCGCTCAATGCTGCCATGGAGCCCGAAGACGAGTCCGGCGGCAAAGTCGACAAGTCGCTTTGCGTCGGTGTCGTCCATCTCCGTGAGGTTCATGATCACCGGAGTGCCCTCACGGAAGTGTTCCCCGATGGTACGGGCTTCGTTGTAGGTCCGGGGGTGCAGTGTGGTGATGCGGTACGGCTCCCGCTCGGACACGACCTTGGGCATGATCACCGGTGCGTTCTTCTCCAGGCTCGGACGTTCGGGTGTGATGGACGCCACGGGGGCGATTCGTGCCGGACGTCCGCTTTCAGCGGAAAGCGGGACGGCGTGCGCGACCGGCTCGCGGGGCGCGGGCTGCTGCACCACGCGCACCGGCTCCTCCCGCTCGATCTGACGCGGGGGCTGGTGGCGCCGCTCACGCTCGGGTTCCGGTTCCAGCTCGGGTTCGAAGTCGTCGTCGGGGTCGAACCCCCGGCCGTCGTACCCATCGTCCTCCACGAGGCCGAGGTAGACCGCCATCTTGCGCATAGCGCCGGCCATTCTCTGAGTCCTCCGCTCTGTGGTGGATCGGCCCTGTCGCCAAGTGCCCGTGATCCACGAGGTCCGCCCCGCCGACCGGCGGGAATGACCATATTTTCTGCTGTGGTCCGACTTGCTTCGCGACGTTACCCGAGCCTGGGGCGGACACCCAGTACCGCCGTACCGATGCGCACATGTGTCGCTCCGGCAGCCACGGCGTCCTCGAGGTCCGCACTCATTCCCGCGGACACCATGTTCGCAGCCGGGCGGGTCGCGCGCAGGAGAGTCGACAAATCCATCAGGCGGTCGAACGCCGCACGTTGGCGCCCTGCGTAGGGGCCGGCGAGCGGCGCGACGGTCATGACTCCGCCCAGCCTGAGCCCGGGCGCGGCCTCCACGGCCGCGGCCAACTCCTCGATGCCGTCCGGCGCGACACCGCCGCGCTCGCCGCGCTCGCCCGCCTCGGCGTCGAGCGCGACCTGGAGGAGACAGCCCAGCTCACGGCCCGCCTTCTCGGCCGCGGCCGAGAGTGCGGTGACGAGCTTCAACCGGTCGACCGACTGCACGACATCCGCATAACTCGTCACAGAACGGACCTTATTGGTCTGCAACTGGCCGACGAAGTGCCAGCGGAGGTCCAGATCCGCGCAGGCGGCCGCCTTGGGGGCGGCGTCCTGGTCACGGTTCTCCGCCACGTCCCGCACGCCGAGTTCGTGCAAGATCCGCACATCGCTCGCCGGGTACGTCTTCGTGACCACGATCAGGGTCACTTCGGATCGCTTGCGCCCGGCGGCGTCGCAGGCGGCGGAGATCCGCTCCTCCACCCGCGCCAGGTTCTCGGCGAGTTCGGTCTTACGGTCCGTCATATCAGTCCAACCAGACATATCCCGCGAGTCGCCCCGTGGTGCGATCGCGGCGGTACGAGAAGTGGTCACCCGACTCGCGGGTGCAGACCCCGGCGTCCTCGACGTCCTTGACCCCGAGCCGTGCCAGCTGGGCGTGGACCCCGGCGGTGACGTCGACGGCGGGGGTCCCCCAGCTCGTCTCCGCGAAGGCGGCCGGCTCGACGGCGGCCACGTCGGCCCGCATGGCCTCCGGGACCTCGTAGCAGCGCCCGCAGACGGCGGGGCCGGTGCGGGCGGTGATCCGGGCCGGGTCCGCGCCCAGTTCGATCATGGCCCGCACCGCGGCCGGTACGACCCCGGCGACCATCCCGGGCCGTCCCGCGTGGGCCGCGGCGGCGACTCCGGCCACCGGGTCCGCGAGGAGCACCGGGGTGCAGTCGGCGGTCAGGACGGCGAGGGCGAGTCCGCGCCGGGCGGTGACGATCGCGTCGACCTCCGGCACCGGCCGCTCGCCCCACGGCTCGTCGACCACCGCGACGTCGGGGCCGTGCACCTGGTTCATCCAGACGACCCGGCCCAGGTCGAGCCCGAGCGAGCCCGCGACCCGCGCCCGGTTGGTCCGCACGGCCTCGGGGTCGTCCCCGACCGCGCCGCCGAGGTTGAGCTCCTCGTACGGAACGGCGCTCACCCCGCCCCACCTGTCGGTGAAGGCGAAGTGCGCGCCGCTCGCGTGGTCGTGCTGCCCTATCACTTCAAGAAGTCCGGGACATCCAGCTCTTCGGCCTGGGTGTCCGGGTACGGACGGGCCGGCGGGACCACCGGCGGAGTGACCGGCGGCAGCGGGTCCGCGGCGGCCACCGGAGCCGGCTCGGCCGGGGCCGACGGCTCGTCGGCGCGCGGGGCGACGGTGCCGAGGCCGCCGAGCGGGCGCTCGGTGGCGCGCGGCGCCGGGGCCGGCTCCTCGCGCTTGGCCGAGGCCGAGCTGAGGATGTTGTCCCGACGGGCCGGCGGCTGACCGCCGTCGAAGCCGGCGGCGATGACGGTGACCCGCACCTCGTCGCCCAGGGCGTCGTCGATGACGGCACCGAAGATGATGTTGGCCTCGGGGTGGGCCGCCTCGCTGACCAGCTGCGCGGCCTCGTTGATCTCGAAGAGACCGAGGTCCGAGCCGCCGGAGATGGAGAGCAGGACGCCCCGGGCGCCGTCGATGGAGGCCTCGAGGAGCGGCGAGGAGATCGCCATCTCGGCCGCCGCCACCGCGCGGTCGTCGCCGCGGGCGGAGCCGATCCCCATGAGGGCCGAACCGGCCTCGGACATGACCGACTTGACGTCGGCGAAGTCGAGGTTGATCAGACCGGGGGTGGTGATGAGGTCGGTGATGCCCTGCACACCGCTCAGCAGCACCTGGTCGGCCGACTTGAAGGCGTCGAGCACGGAGACCTGACGGTCCGAGATCGAGAGCAGTCGGTCGTTCGGGATGACGATGAGGGTGTCGACCTCTTCGCGGAGTTCGGCGATGCCGTCCTCCGCCTGGTTGGCGCGACGGCGGCCCTCGAAGGTGAACGGCCGGGTGACCACACCGATCGTCAGGGCGCCGAGCGAGCGCGCGATGTTGGCCACGACGGGCGCGCCGCCGGTGCCGGTGCCGCCACCTTCGCCGGCGGTGACGAAGACCATGTCGGCCCCCTTGAGGACCTCCTCGATCTCCTCACGGTGGTCCTCTGCCGCCTTGCGACCGACTGCCGGGTTGGCCCCGGCCCCGAGGCCGCGGGTGAGTTCACGGCCGACGTCGAGCTTGACGTCGGCGTCGCTCATCAACAGCGCTTGCGCGTCGGTGTTGATCGCGATGAACTCGACGCCCTTGAGACCGACCTCGATCATTCGGTTGATGGCATTGACACCACCGCCGCCGACACCGATGACCTTGATGACTGCGAGGTAGTTCTGCGGTGCTGCCACGTCGAAGGCCTCTCGCCTCGAGTTACGTGTCGTCGCTTCGCGGGAGTCGCGCTGCGACGACGGATGCCGATGGGACGGTCCGAAACGCCGACCCAAACCCTAACGTTGAAGTTTAGGGTTACCAGTGTCTCTGTTCGCTGGACTCTTCCGAACAGGACACTAAGTCGACAAGTGGCGCACGTTCAACGAACACGCCGAACCTCCCGTTTTTCTTTTCACCCTATGTGATCACCCATAGCGCTGGCCAACCAGGGCGCTGGCCAGCGGGTATGAGCGTCAACTTCCCGACGCGGCGGGGGCCGTGGGGGCGCTTACATCGAAGTGTCCCGCTTTGGGAGCCGCCTTCATCAGGGCGGTGAGGACACGGGCCTTGACGGCACCGTCCTCGCCGCTGCCCCAGAAGACCGTGCGGCCGCCACTGAGCTCCAGGGTGATGGAGTCGTACGAGGTGACGCCGACGACACGAGTGTCCCGGGCGATTTTCTCGGGGAGTTCGCCCGTCACGCCCACGGCTTCGAGCAGCAGCCGGTCCTCGTCGAACCGGCGCAGGCTCGGCGCGGAGCCGGGTTTCAGGAGGAGTGTCGGGACACCCGAGGGCGCCTTGTCCACGGTGGCGAATCGCGTTCCCGCGGAGTCCACTTCAATGAACTTTCCGCCCTTTTCCACCACCAGGACGGGCTTCCGCTCCGTCACTTTCAGACCGATTCCATGCGGCCAGGACCGAAAGACCTCGACCGTGTCGATTCGGGGCAGTTTCCGCAGGAGTCGCGCCTCGATGGCGTCGGTGTCGACCGAGACGAGCGGGGAGCCGACCGGCACGGCGGCGACCTCCTCCACCTCACGAGGGGTCAGAACCCGCGTGCCGGAGGTCGAGACCCGCTCCACCCGCAGCCAACTGGAGCCGTAGAGCGCCCAGAGTCCGCCGGCCGCGACCAGGACGAGAGCGACGGCGGTCAGGAGCAGCCGCGTCCCCGGCGCCCGGAATCCGAAATTCCGGGCGCCGGAACGGGAGGAGTCGGGCTCCGACGATCCCTTCGGCTCGCGTGTGCCACGCTTCTCCGCTGTCGTCGGTCCCGACACGTGCCCTGCCTCCTGTGCTGTGCGGGCGCGGCCCGCCGTCTACGAGCGCCGCGCGGCGATCGCCTCGTACACCATGCCGACGAGCAGGTCGTCGGCGTCCCTGCGGCCGAACTCGGCGGCGGCGCGGGACATCTCGTACAAGCGGTGCGGATCGGCCAGTACGGGCAGGACGTTGCCCTGCACCCACTGCGGCGACAGCTCCGCGTCGTCGACGAGCAGTCCGCCGCCCGCCTTGACCACCGGCTGGGCGTTGAGCCGCTGTTCGCCGTTGCCGATCGGCAGCGGGACGTACGCGGCGGGCAGCCCGACGGCCGAGAGCTCGGCGACGGTCATCGCGCCCGCGCGGCAGAGCATCATGTCGGCCGCGGCGTACGCGAGATCCATCCGGTCCACGTACGGTACCGGCACGTACGGCGGCATCCCGGGCATGTTGTCGACACGCGGCACCTCGTTCTTCGGGCCGACCGCGTGCAGGATCTGGATGCCCGAGCGCTGGAGCACCGGGGCGATCTGCTGGATGACCTCGTTGAGCCGCCGGGCGCCCTGCGAGCCGCCCGAGACGAGCAGCGTCGGCAGGTTCGGGTCGAGGCCGAAGGCGGCGCGCGCCTCGGGCCGGACCCGGGCCCGGTCCAGGGTGGCGATCGTGTGCCGCAGCGGGATGCCGATGTAACGGGCGTTGCGGAGCTTGGAGTCCGGGGTGGCGACGGCGACCCCGGCCGCGTACCGCGAGCCGATCTTGTTGGCCAGGCCCGGCCGGGCGTTGGCCTCGTGGACCACGATCGGCACGCCGAGGCGCTTGGCCGCCAGGTAGCCGGGCAGGGCCACGTAGCCGCCGAAGCCGACCACGCAGTCGGCCTTGGTGCGCTCCAGGATCTGCTCGGCCGCCTTGATGGTGCCGCGCAGCCGTCCGGGGACGGTGATCAGCTCAGGGGTGGGCTTGCGCGGCAGCGGCACGGCGGGGATGAGCGCCAGCTCGTAGCCCCGCTCGGGCACGAGCCGGGTCTCCAGGCCCTTCTCCGTCCCGAGCGCCGTGATCCCCACGCTCGGGTCCTGCCTGCGCAGGGCGTCCGCGAGGGCGAGCGCGGGCTCGATGTGGCCGGCGGTCCCCCCACCGGCGAGTACGACATGCACCGAAATTCACCGCTCTCCGGACGGACGCTTCTTGACGCGCCGTCGCATCGACTTCCCAATCATCCCGGTCCGCCTGCCCCAACCGGGGCGCCGCATGGCCAGGGCCGCCTTCGCGGCGGGATCCTGTCGCGCGAAGGCGATGAGGAGCCCGACGGCGAACATGGTCGGCAGCAGGGCCGACCCTCCGTAGGAGAACAGCGGGAGCGGGACACCGGCGATCGGCAGCAGACCGAGCACCGCACCGATGTTGATCACGGCCTGCGCCGTGATCCAGGTGGTCACGCCTCCCGCGGCGTACCTCACGAAGGGGTCCTCCGTGCGTCCGGCCACGCGGATACCCGCATAGCCTAGAGCCGCGAACAGGGCGAGTACCGACAGCGTCCCCGCGAGCCCCAGTTCCTCCCCGGTGACGGCGAAGATGAAGTCGGTGTGCGCTTCGGGTAGTTGGCCCCATTTTTCCACACTGGCGCCCAGTCCGGAACCGAACCATCCGCCCGAGGCCAGAGCATAGATGCCGTGGGCCGCCTGGAGGCAGGGGGCGCCCTCTCCCCCGGGGTCGGTGGCGCCGATGCAGGCGAAGCGCTTCAGCCGGTTGTCGCTGGTCCTGATCAGCAGGAAGCCGATCGTCCCGGCGACCGCGAGCACGCCGACGAAGAGCCTGGTGGGGGCCCCTGCGGTCCAGAGCAGGCCGAAGAGGATCGCGGCGAGCACGATCGCCGTGCCCATGTCCCCGCCGAGCATGATCAGACCCAGCAGCAGGAACGTTCCGGGTACCAGGGGGACCAGCATGTGCTTCCACTGCGTGAGCAGTTTCATGTCCTGCTTGCGGGCCAGCAGGTCCGCGCCCCACAGGATGAGCGCCAGCTTGCCGAACTCGCTGGGCTGGAGCATGAACGGGCCGCCCAGCGAGATCCAGTTCTGGTTGCCGCCGACCGCCTTCCCTATCCCGGGGATCTGCACGAGCACCATCAGGAAGACGGCGCCGACCAGGATCGGGTACGCGAGCGCCCGGTGCAGCTTCACCGGCATCCGGGAGGCGACCAGGAGCAGCACGGCGCCCAGGACCGCGGCGAAGAACTGCTTGCGGAAGAAGTACGAGGGCACCAGGTCGTAGCGGAGCGCCGTGATCATCGAGGCGCTGTAGACCATCACCAGGCCGAGCGCGGTGATGAGCAGCGCGGCGCCGAGGATCACGTAGTACGCGGTGAGCGGCCGGTCCCAGGCCCGCCGCGCCTGCTCGTACATCCGCCGCACACCGCCGGCGCGGGGTGACCGCGGCGGCGCGGGAGCGCGCCCTCCGCCGCGGACGGCGGAGGGCCGGCGGGTCCCGGCGGTTCTGCTCGGCATGGTCGCTGTCCCCTCCAGTCGGGCCCGGCGCCGCCGGACCTCGTTGCCCGCAGGTCAGACGCGCCCGGTGGAGGCGAGGGCGCGGACCGCGTCCGCGAAGGCCTCGCCCCGCTTGATGTAGTTGGTGAACATGTCCATCGAGGCGCAGGCCGGGGCCAGCAGGACCGTGTCGCCCGGCCGCGCGAGTCGCGCCGCCTCCTGGACCGCCTCGGACATCGCCCCAGTGTCGGTCCGGTCGAGGTCCACGACCGGGACCTCGGGGGCGTGTCGCGCCAGGGCTTCGCGGATCAGCGCGCGGTCGGCGCCGATCAGGACGACCCCGCGCAGGCGCTTCGCCGACTTGGCCACGATCTCGTCGAAGGCGGCGCCCTTGGCGAGGCCGCCGGCGATCCAGACGATCGGGTCGTAGGCCGCCAACGAGGCTTCCGCGGCGTGGGTGTTGGTGGCCTTGGAGTCGTCGACGTAGACGACTCCCTCGATCTCCTCGACCAGCTCGATGCGGTGCGGGTCGGGCCGGAAGGCCCGCAGTCCGTCCCGTACCGCCTTCGGCTCGACGCCGAAGGCGCGGGCGAGGGCGGCCGCGGCGAGCGCGTTGGCGATGTTGTGCGGGGCGGGCGGCTGCACGTCGGCGACGTCGGCGAGTTCCTGGGCCTGCTTCTGCCGGTTCTCGACGAAGGCCCGGTCGACGAGGATGTCCTCGACGACGCCGAGCTGGGAGGGGCCGGGGGGGCCGAGGGTGAAGCCGATCGCGCGGCAGCCCTCCTCGACGTCGGCCTCGCGGACCAGGTCCTCGGTGGCCTTGTCGGCGACGTTGTAGACGCAGGCGACGGTGTTGCCCTCGTAGATCCGGCCCTTGTCGGCGGCGTACGCCTCCATGGAGCCGTGCCAGTCGAGGTGGTCGGGCGCCAGGTTGAGCACCGCGGCCGAGTGGGCGCGCACGCTCGGGGCCCAGTGGAGCTGGTAGCTGGAGAGCTCGACGGCGAGGACGTCGTACGTCTCGTCGCCGAGGACGGCGTCGAGGAGCGAGACCCCGATGTTGCCGACGGCGGCCGTACGCAGCCCGGCGGCCTCCAGGATGGAGGCCAGCATCCGCACGGTCGTGGTCTTGCCGTTGGTGCCGGTCACGGCGAGCCAGGGAGCGGGAGTCCTTCCCGACGGGGTGTCCCGCAGTCGCCAGGCCAGCTCGACGTCGCCCCAGACCTCCACGCCCGCCTCCGCGGCGGCCGCGAAAAGCGGCTTGTCGGGCCGCCAGCCGGGGGTCGTGACGACCAGCTCGGTCGCCTCCGGCAGGGTGTCGCCGTCGCCGAGGCGGACGGTGATGCCCTCGGCCCGCAGCTCCTCCGCCTGGGCCCGGGAGCGCTCGTCGTCGCCGTCGTTGACGACGGTCACGACGGCGCCGAGCCCGTGCAGGACGCGGGCGGCGGGGATCCCGGAGATCCCGAGACCCGCGACGGTGACCCTCTTGCCGTTCCAGCTCACTTTTCGGAAGCCCATCCCGCGTAGAAGAGGCCCAGGCCCACGATCACGCACATGCCCTGGATGATCCAGAACCGGACGACGACCAGCACTTCCGACCACCCCTTGAGTTCGAAGTGGTGCTGGAGCGGGGCCATCCGGAAGACGCGCTTGCCGGTCATCTTGAACGAGCCGACCTGGATGACCACCGACATGGTGATCAGCACGAACAGGCCGCCGAGCAGGGCGAGCAGCAGCTCGGTACGGGAGCAGATGGCGAGGCCGGCGAGGGCGCCGCCGAGGGCCAGCGAGCCGGTGTCACCCATGAAGATCTTGGCCGGCGAGGTGTTCCACCACAGGAAGCCGAAGCAGGCGCCCATGAGGGCGGAGGCGACGACCGCGAGGTCGAGCGGGTCGCGGACCTCGAAGCAGGCGTTGGGGTTGGTCAGGGTGACCGCGTTGGCGCAGGACTCCTGGAACTGCCACAGACCGATGAAGGTGTACGCGCCGAAGACCATCACCGACGCGCCGGTGGCCAGGCCGTCCAGACCGTCCGTCAGGTTCACGCCGTTGGACATGGCCAGGATCATGAAGAGCGCCCAGACCACGAACAGGACGGGTCCGATGGCCCAGCCGAAGTCGGTGATGAAGGAGAGCTTCGTGGAGGCCGGGGTGAGCCCGCGCAGGTCGGCGAACTGCAGCGAGAGCACGGCGAAGGCGATGCCGACGATCAGCTGGCCGGCCATCTTCGCCTTGGCCCGCAGGCCCAGCGAACGCTGCTTGACGATCTTGATGTAGTCGTCGAGGAAGCCGACGAGACCCATGCCGGCCATCAGGAACAGGACCAGGACGCCCGAGTACGTCGGGTCCTCACCGGTGATGACCTTGGCGAGGGCGTACGCGATGAGCGTGGCCAGGATGAAGGAGATGCCGCCCATGGTGGGCGTGCCCTTCTTCCCGGCGTGGCCGCGCGGGCCGTCGTCGCGGATGAACTGCCCGTACCCCTTGCGGGCCAGGAGCTTGATGAGCAGCGGAGTGCCGATCAGGGTCAGGAAGAGCCCGATGGCGCCCGCGAAGAGGATCTGCCTCATCGGCCCGTGACCTCGCTCTCGGAGTCGAGGAGGGCCAGGGCGACCTGCTCCAGACCAACCGACCTGGACGCCTTCACAAGGACGACATCCCCCGGGCGCAGCTCACTGCGCAACAGGTCGACCGCCGCCTGCGCGTCGGACACGTGCACCGACTCCTCACCCCACGAACCCTCGTTATATGCGCCCAGTTGCAACCAGGACGCTTCCCTGTCCCCGACCGCGACGAGCTTGCTGACGTTGAGCCGGACAGCGAGCCGTCCGACCGCGTCGTGCTCGGCGAGCGATGCGTCCCCGAGCTCGGCCATCTTGCCGAGCACCGCCCACGTGCGGCCCCCCTGGGCCTGTGCTCCCCGGCCCATGGCCGCGAGCGCGCGCAGAGCGGCTCGCATGGACTCGGGGTTCGCGTTGTAGGCGTCGTTGACGATCGTCACGCCGTCCGGACGCTCGGTGACCTCCATGCGCCAGCGCGACAGGGTGCCCGCCTCGGAGAGCGCGGTGGCGATCTCCTCCACGGGCATGCCCAGCTCATGGGCGACGGCGGCCGCGGCGAGCGCGTTCGACACGTGGTGCTCACCGTACAGGCGCAAGGTCACATCACTGCACCCGGTGGGTGTGTGAAGCCGGAATGAGGGCTGTCCGGCAGCTGTGAGGTGGACGTTCTCGGCACGTACGACCGCTTCGTCCGACTCTCCGAACAGCGTCACGCGCGCCTGGGTCCGGGCGGCCATGGCGCGGACGAGCGGGTCGTCGGCGTTGAGGACCGCCACGCCGCCCTTGTCGGCGGGCGGCAGCGCCTCGACGAGTTCACCCTTCGCCTGGGCGATCTGCTCGCGGCCGCCGAACTCGCCGATGTGGGCGGTGCCCACGTTGAGGACGAGTCCGATCCGCGGCGGGGTCAGTCCGGTGAGGTAGCGGATGTGACCGATGCCGCGGGCGCCCATCTCGAGGACAAGGTGCTGGGTCTCGTCGCTCGCGCGCAGCGCCGTCAGCGGCAGCCCGATCTCGTTGTTGAGCGAGCCGGGCGTCCAGACGGTGGGCGCGTGGCGCTGGAGGACCTGGGCGATCAGGTCCTTCGTGGAGGTCTTGCCGGCCGATCCGGTCAGGGCGACGACATCGGTGCCGAGGCGTTCGACGACGGCGCGGGCGAGTGCGCCGAGCGCCGCCTGGACGTCGTCCACGACGATCGCGGGCGCACCGACGGGGCGGGCGGCAAGGACGGCTGCCGCGCCCGCCTCGACGGCGCGGGCCGCGTAGTCGTGGCCGTCGACCTGTTCGCCGGCGAAGGCGGCGAACAGGCTGCCGGGCTTCACCTCACGGGAGTCGATGACGACGGGACCGGTGATCCGGACGGCCGGATCCGGTATGTCGTACGACTGCCCGCCGACGATTTCGGCGATCTCGGCGAGGGAGAGGGCGATCACAACTTATCCCTGACTGTTCTTGAGGCTGCGTTCAATCGCTTCGTGCAGGACCTGACGGTCGTCGAAGGGGCGGACCACCCCGGCGATGTCCTGGCCCTGCTCGTGGCCCTTGCCGGCGACGAGCACGGTGTCGCCCGACTGCGCGCGGGCCACGACCGCCGCGATGGCGGAGGCGCGGTCGGCGTCGACGAGGACGTCGCCGCGCTCGTGGGCGGGCACCTCCGCGGCGCCCGCGAGCATCGCGGCCAGGATCGCGAGAGGGTCCTCGGAGCGGGGGTTGTCGGAGGTCAGTACGGCGGTGTCGGCGAGGCGCGCCGCGGCGGCGCCCATCGGCCCGCGCTTGGTGGTGTCCCGGTCGCCGCCGCAGCCGAGGACGATGTGCAGCCTGCCCTCGGTGACCTTGCGCAGCGAGCGCAGGACCGATTCGACGGCGTCCGTCTTGTGCGCGTAGTCGACGACCGCGAGGTACGGCTGGCCCGCGTCCACGCGCTCCAGGCGGCCCGGGACGCCGGGGACGGCGGCGATGCCGTCGGCGGCGGTCTGCGGGTCGATCCCGGCGGTGGCGAGGGTGACGATCGCGGCCAGGGTGTTGGCGACGTTGAACGGTCCCGGCAGCGGAGCGGCGGCGGAGATCCGCTCGCCCTGCGGGCCGAGAACGGTGAACGTGGAGCCGTGGGAGCCGATCTCGACGGACTCGGCGCGCCAGTCGGCGTCCGGGTGGCCCTCGGCGGAGAAGGTGACGACCGGGACACCGGACTCCGTGGCGAGCCGGCGGCCGTAGGCGTCGTCGAGGTTGACCACGCCGCGCCTGCTGCGCTCGGGGGTGAACAGCCGCGCCTTGGCCTGGAAGTAGTCCTCCATGTCGGAGTGGAACTCCATGTGCTCCGGGCTGAGGTTGTTGAAGACGGCGACGTCGAAGACGCAGCCGTCGACCCGGCCGAGCACGAGCGCGTGGCTGGAGACCTCCATGGCGACGGCCTCCACACCGCGTTCGCGCATGACCGCGAAGAGCGCCTGGAGGTCGGTGGCCTCGGGGGTCGTCCGTTCGGACTTGATGCGCTCGTCGCCGATCCGCATCTCGACCGTGCCGATGAGGCCGCTCCGGCGGCCGGCCGCCTTGAGGCCGCCCTCCACCAGGTAGGCGGTGGTGGTCTTGCCCGAGGTGCCGGTGATGCCGATCTGGAGGAGGTCCTCACCCGGCCGGCCGTAGATCTCGGCGGCGAGCTCGCCCATCCGGCCGCGTGGGTCCGTCACGACCAGGACCGGCAGACCGGTCGCGGCGGCGCGGTCGGCTCCGGCCGGGTCGGTGAGGATCGCCGCGGCGCCGAGACCGGCGGCCTGGGCGGCGAAGTCGGCGCCGTGCACCCGGGCGCCGGGCAGGGCCGCGTAGACGTCGCCGGGGCGTACCGCCCGCGAGTCGTGGGTGATGCCCGTGACGTCGGTGTCGCCGGGCGCCCCGACGCCGAGCCGTGCGGCCAGGTCGCCCAGGGGTGTCGGGCGGGCCTGCTCCGGGCGGGGCGGGGTGGTTCGGTACTGATCAGCGTGTGGCACGGCGGTGAGCGTACCGGGCCCACCCGTCGCGGGGCCAAAAGAGGCCGGGGCGTCGCCGGAGTTCGATTTCCGGTTCCCGGAATCGGGGGTGATCGTGCTCACTGGTGCTCCCGGGGTGTCACTCGCTGTCCTTGAACGTGACCGGCAGTCGGGCGGGCTCGCTGCCGGTGGGGGCCACATGGAGCGTCTTGAGGGCGAACTCCATGACCTTCTTGTAGATGGGGCCGCAGATCTGGCCGCCGAAGTAGCTGCCCTTGGTGGGGTTCTGGATCGCGCAGTAGACCGTGATCTGCGGGTCGTCGGCGGGCGCGAAGCCGGCGAAGGAGGCGGTGTACCCCTTGTAGCGGCCGAGCTCGGGGTCGACGCGGTTGGCGGTGCCGGTCTTGCCCGCGACCCGGTAGCCGGGGATGCGGGCCTTGGTGCCGGTGCCCTCCTCGTCGCCGACCACGGACTCCATCATCTGCGCGAGGGTCCTGGCGGTCTTCTCGCTGACCACCCGGGTCTGCTCGGGGGCGGGTGCCGGGGTGAACCGGCCGTCGGGGCCCTTGGTGCCGCGGACGAGGGTGGGCTCGATCCGTACGCCGCCGTTGGCGATGGTCGAGTAGACCGAGGCGGCCTGCATGGCGCTGACGGAGAGGCCCTGGCCGAAGGGGATCGTGTACTGCTGCGAGGTCGACCAGTCCTGGGGCTTGGCGAGGATGCCCGGGGTCTCGCCCGGGTAGCCGAGCCCGGTGGGGCTGCCCATGCCGAACTTGCGCAGGTAGGAGTAGAGGACCTGGTTGGACTCGGCCTGGGTCCTGCCGAGCTGGCCGGTGGCCAGGATGGTGCCGATGTTGCTGGACTTGGCGAGGACCCCGTTGAGGGTCAGGTACCAGGTCGGGTGGTCGATGTCGTCCTTGAAGAGCCGGTCGCCGCGGTGCAGCCGGTTGGGGACGGTGACATGGGTGCCGGGGGTGGCCGCGCCCTCCTCCAGGACGGCGGCCATGGACATGACCTTGCTGGTGGAGCCGGGCTCGTAGGCGTCCTGGAGGGCCGCGTTGCCCATCGCGGCGGCGTTGGCCGCGGAGAGGTCGTTGGGGTCGAAGCCGGGGGCGTTGGCCATGGCCAGGACCTCGCCGGTCCGGGTGTTCTGCACTATCACGTAGCCGCGGTCGGCCTTGGACTTCCTCACCTGCTCGGTGATGGCCTGCTGGGCGGCCCACTGGATGTCCCGGTCGATGGTCAGCTCGATGTCGGAGCCGGGCACGGCCGGGGTGCCCTGGGAGCCCGCGGTGGGCACCTGGCGCCCGCCGGACTGGGCGAACCTGATCTTGCCGTCCTCGCCCGCCAGCTCCGTGTCGAGCATGGACTCCAGGCCGCCGGCGCCGCGGCCCTCGGCGTTGACGTAGCCCAGTATCCCGGCGGCCAGCTGCCCGTTGGGGTAGACGCGCTTGGTGCTGGGTTCGCTGAGGATCCCGCCGAGCAGGTTGACGCCGTTGCCGCCCTCGGCCGGCTTGGCCTTCTTCTCGTAGACCTTCTTGAGGTCCTTGATCTGGTTCCAGACCTGGGGGGTCTGCTTGCGGGCGAGCAGGGTGTAGCGGGACCTGGGGGTACGGAGCTTCTTGGCCAGGTCCGCGGGCTGCTTGCCGAGGAGCGGCGCGAGGAGCGCGGCGGCCTGCTCGGGGGCGTCGTCCACCTTGCTCTCCTCGGGGGTGAAGAGTTTGGGGTCGGCGGTGATGTCGTAGGCGTCGACGCTGGTGGCGAGGGCGATCCCCGAGCGGTCGGTGATCTCGCCCCGCTCGGCGGAGAGCGTGTACTCCTGGAAGCGGTGGGCATCGGCCTTGGCGGCGAGCGCGGGCGCGTCGACGGCCTGCACCTGGAGCAGCCGGACGACGAAGGCCAGCATGACGAGGGTCAGGCCCAGGGAGACGAGCCGCAGCCGGGGCTTGGGGCTGCCGAGCCGGATCGTGCGCACCCTGCGCGCCGGCGGGCGGGGCGCGGGCCTGCGTGGCGCGCCCGAGCGCGCGGCGGCCGGACGTGCGGCGGCCGGGGGCCGGGGGCGGGCCGGGCGGGCGGGGTGCGCGGGGCCGGGCACGCGGCGGCGCGGGGGCTCCTTGGGGGGCACTGAGGTCACCTGCCGGAGTTCGTCGGGGCGGGCGCGGTCGTCGGGGCGGTCGTCGTCGCGGGCGGGCGTGGCGTGGCGCCGGTGGGCTGCTGCGCGGCCGGGTTCGCGGGCTGCCCGGACGGGGTGCCGTTCGGCGCGCCCGCGGGGCTGCCGCTCGGCGTGTTCGTCGCCGTCGGGGTGGGGTCGGGCTTCGGGGTCGGGTCCGGCTTCGGGGCGGAGGCCTTGGACGGCTCGCCCTTGACCGTGCCGTCCGGCTCCAGGAAGGCGGGGCTGCCGCCGGGCACCATGCCGAGTTCCCTGGCCCGCCGCTCCAGCGCGTCGGGCGCGGAGTGGTCGTCCACGTCGCGCTGGAGGGCCTGCTCCTCGTCGGTCAGCTCGGTGGTGCGGTTCTTGAGGTCGCGCAGCT
Organism: Streptomyces sp. NPDC014870; assembly: GCF_043081505.1. Classification (NCBI taxonomy): domain Bacteria; kingdom Bacillati; phylum Actinomycetota; class Actinomycetes; order Kitasatosporales; family Streptomycetaceae; genus Streptomyces; species Streptomyces sp. NPDC014870. The sequence goes on along the minus strand of NZ_JBIBWQ010000004.1, from coordinate 304,085 downwards.
TGAAGGAGCCCTGGTTGAGGGCCGAGTTCAGCAGCAGGAGCGTGATGAGCCCGCCGCCGAGGAGCACGACGACGAGCAGGACGAAGGGGGTGCGGGCGGCGCTGCTCGGACTCGACGGCATGAGCCGGCCGAGTCGCGCGGCCCGCCCTTCGAGCGGCCCCTTCGTCGTCATGAAGGCACGTCCTCCCGGATGCGCTGCGCTCCTCTGAGCCGGGCCGGGGCGGCGCGGCGGTTCTCGGCGATCTCCTCCTCGGTGGGGAGTTCCGCGCCGCGGGTGAGCAGCTTCAGGCGGGGCTGGTACTGCTCGGGGACCACCGGCAGGCCGGGCGGCGCCGTGTTCGCCGCGCCCGCCGCGAAGACCTGCTTGACCAGCCGGTCCTCCAGGGAGTGGTACGAGAGGACCGCGATCCGGCCGCCCACCGCGAGCGCCTTCACCGCCGCCGGGATCGCCCGCTCCAGGACCGTCAGTTCGCCGTTGACCTCGATGCGCAGGGCCTGGAAGGTGCGCTTGGCCGGGTTGCCGCCGGTGCGCTTCGCCGCCTGCGGCAGCGCGTCACGGATCAGTTCGACGAGGCGGGCGCTGTTGGTGAAGGGCTCCTTCTCGCGCTCGCGCACGATCGCGGAGACGATCCGCTTGGCCTGCTTCTCCTCGCCGTACGCGCGCAGGATCCGGACCAGCTCGCCGGCCGGGTAGGTGTTGAGGACCTCCGCGGCGCTCACCCCGGTCGTCTGGTCCATGCGCATGTCGAGCGGGGCGTCCTGCGCGTACGCGAAGCCCCGGTCGGCCTCGTCGAGTTGCATGGAGGAGACGCCGAGGTCGAAGAGGATGCCGTCGACGCGCGGGACGCCGAGCCGGTCGAGGACCTCGGGCAGTTCGTCGTAGACCGCGTGCACGAGAGTGGCACGTTCACCGTAGGGAGCGAGCCGCTCGCCGGAGAGGCGCAGCGCCTCCTTGTCCCGGTCGAGGGCGACCAGGCGCGCCTCGGGGAACCGCTTGAGCAGCGCCTCGCTGTGCCCGCCGAGGCCGAGGGTGCAGTCGACGACGACCGCGCCGGGGCGCTCCAGTGCGGGGGCCAACATGTCCAGGCACCGCTGGAGCATCACCGGGACGTGTCGGTCGTTGCTCAATGCGCCCTCTCAGAATTCGGCTCAGATTCGGCGCGGCCGCTACGCATCCGCCGCACACGCGGGGGAGAAACTGCGGAAATCGCTCATTGTCTCCGTCAAACTCCGCGTCACTTTAGTCCACTGACCCCGGCGGTCAATCAACCGGCTGGCGCGTCGCGCGGGCCTTCGGACGGAGCCGGGCACTCCCGGTGACTCACCCGGATGGACTCGCCCTCCCGCGCCTGTGGGTTACCTCACAAGAAGGCTCATTGACGTTCTTTGTCCACTCTCACCGCGGGCCTCGCATGGGCGTGACCACTACCGTCCACAACACGTCGACCTCAGCGCACCTCTCCGCCGAGTCCACCGAATCCGCGAGATCGACCCGGCCTGATCGACGCCGGTCACCGGCCCGGATCCCGGCCGGATCCCGGCCCGGCCCCAGCCCGGCCCCGGCTCGATCCGGGCCCGACCTCGGTCCGATCGCCTGGACGCAACACGGCAAACCCCGGCAAATCTCCCCCGGTTGTCCACAGCCAAGTGACACAACCCGGCAAGGGCAACAAGAATGCTCGGGTGACACCCCCCGAATCACCGCGGGGGCAGGTGTCTGTGTTCACGGAGGGGCCGAGGAGGGCCGGGGTGACGACCTATGACGATCGAGCGAGCCTCACAGATCTGACCACCACAGCGGAGCGGATCCGCAGGTCGGTGGAGGGTGTGATCGAGGGCAAGCCTGAGGTCGTACGGCTTTCGCTGACCGTGCTGCTCGCCGAGGGACATCTTCTGATCGAGGATGTCCCCGGCGTCGGCAAGACGATGCTCGCCAAGACGCTGGCGCGGTCCATCGACTGCTCGGTGCGCCGCATCCAGTTCACGCCCGACCTGCTGCCCTCGGACATCACGGGCGTGTCGATCTTCGACCAGCAGCGGCGTGACTTCGAGTTCAAGCCGGGCGCGATCTTCGCCCAGATCGTGATCGGCGACGAGATCAACCGCGCCTCGCCGAAGACCCAGTCGGCTCTCCTGGAGTCCCTGGAGGAGCGGCAGGTCACGGTCGACGGGCAGACGTACGAGCTGCCGAGCCCCTTCATGGTGGTGGCCACGCAGAACCCGGTGGAGATGGAGGGCACGTACCCGCTCCCCGAGGCGCAGCGCGACCGCTTCATGGCCCGGGTCTCCATCGGCTACCCCAGCGCCGAGGCCGAGCTCCAGATGCTCGACGTCCACGGGGCGGTCAACCCGCTCGACGACCTGCAGCCCGTCGCGCACGCCCACGACATCGTCAAGCTGATCGACGCGGTACGGGCGGTCCACGTGGCCGACTCCGTGCGTCGGTACGCCGTCGAGATCGTCGCGGCCACCCGCAGCCACCCGGACCTGCGGCTCGGCGCCTCCCCGCGGGCCACCCTGCACCTGCTGCGCGCCGCCAAGGCGTCCGCCGCGCTGAGCGGCCGCGAGTACGTCCTGCCGGACGACCTCCAGTCCCTCGCCGTGCCCGTCCTCGCCCACCGACTGCTGCCGACGGCGCAGGCCCAGCTGAACCGGCGGACCGCCGAGCAGGTCGTCCTCGACATCCTGCAGCGCACGCCCGTCCCGGCCGCGGCGCCGCCCGCCGGCCCGCACTTCGGCCAGCAGCCCGGCGTCCGGTCGCTGTGATGGCCACCTCCGCCGCGCCGGAGGGCCGGCGGGGCGACGACGGACAGGACCGTCGCCCGGGTGAGGACCCGACCGGTCTGCGGGCCGCCCTGAGCGGTCTCACCACGCGCGGCCGGTCCTTCCTCGCCGCCGGCATCGCCGCCGGGATCTGCGCCTACGTCCTCGGCCAGGGCGACCTGCTGCGGGTCGGGCTGCTGCTCGCCGTGCTGCCGCTGATCTGCGTCGTCGTGCTGCACCGCACCCGCTACCGGGTCGCGGGCAGCCGGCGGCTCTCCCCGCAGCGGGTGCCGGTCGGCTCGGAGGCCCGGGTCCACCTCCGGATGGACAACGTCTCCAAGCTGCCCACCGGGCTGCTCATGCTCCAGGACCACGTCCCGTACATGCTCGGGCCGCGGCCCCGCTTCGTCCTGGACCGGGTCGAGGCGGGCGGCCGGCGCGAGGTGTCGTACCGGGTCCGGTCCGATCTGCGCGGCCGGTTCCCGCTGGGCCCGCTCCAGCTGCGGCTCAACGACCCGTTCGGCATGTGCGAGCTGACCCGCTCGTTCAGCGCGTACGACACCCTGACCGTGGTCCCCAGGACCGAGGCGCTGCCCGCGGTGAAGCTGTCCGGCGAGGCGGCGGGGTACGGCGACGGCTCCCTGCGCTCGCTCGCGCTGGCCGGCGACGACGACATCATCCCGCGCGCCTACCGCCACGGCGACGACCTGCGCCGGGTCCACTGGCGGTCCACCGCGCGCTACGGCGAACTGATGGTGCGCCGCGAGGAGCAGCCGCAGCGGGCCCGCTGCACGGTGCTGCTCGACACCCGCGCGATCGCCTACCAGGGCGCGGGCCCCGACTCGGCCTTCGAGTGGGCGGTGTCGGGCGCCGCCTCCGTCCTCGTCCACATGCTGGAGCGGGGCTTCTCGGTCCGGCTCCTCACGGACACGGGCACGGCGGTGCCCGGCGAGGGCGCCGAGGGCTTCGCGGGCACCTCGCAGGACTCGGCCGAGGCGGCCGGGCTGCTGATGGACGCCCTGGCCGTCGTGGACCACTCCGACGGGGCCGGGCTCTCCCGCGCGTACGACGTGCTGCGCGGCGGGAACGAGGGCCTGCTGGTCGCCTTCGTCGGCGACCTCGACGAGGAGCAGGCCGCGCTGGCCGCCCGGATGCGCGGGCGGGGCGGCGCGGCCGTCGCCTTCGTCCTGGACTCCGGGACGTGGCTGACCGGCGGCGCCGTGGCCGGTGCGATCGACGAGCGGCTGCGGCGGCTGCGCGAGGCCGGGTGGACGGCGCTGCCCGTGCCCCCGGGGGCCAGGCTCGCCGAGCTGTGGCGGCAGGCGAGCGGCGTCCGGGCGGAGAGCGCCCCGGGTGACACGTACGGAGGTTGGGCATGAGCGGCCGCGGGCGGCTGACACTGGGCGCCTACGCGGCCACGCTGCTGGCGGCGGGCGCGCTCCTCCCGCTGGTGGACCCGTCGACGTGGATTCTCACGGCGGCGTTCCTGCTGGCGCTGCAGAGCGGGGTCGGCGCGCTGACCCGGCGCGTTCCGCTGGCCAGGGCGCTGACGGTGGCGGCGCAGCTGGTCGTCGGCCTGCTCGCGCTGACCCTGGTCTTCGCCCGGGAGCAGGCGCTGCTCGGCTTCCTGCCGGGGCCGCAGACCTTCGCTCGGTTCGCCGAGCTGTTCCAGGCGGGCGCCGAGGACGTCGGCACGTACGCCCCACCCGCCCCGGACACCGACGGCATCAAGCTGATGGTGATCAGCGGCGTGCTCCTGATCGGGCTCCTGGTGGACACCATCGCGGTGACCTTCCGCAGCGCCGCCCCGGCGGGTCTGCCGCTGCTGGCGCTGTACTCGGTGGCCGCGGGGCTCTCCGAGGGCGGTGCGAGCTGGATCTGGTTCCTGTGCGCGGCCTCCGGCTACCTGCTGCTGCTCCTCACCGAGAGCCGGGACCGGCTCTCGCAGTGGGGCCGGGTCTTCGGCGGCGCGGCGCGCGCCGGCCGCTCGGGGCCGGGGCCGGCCGGGTCCGGGGGCGGCAAGCCGCTCGCCGGCGTGCGGGCCGGGCGGCGGATCGGCGTGGTCGCCCTGGGCGTCGCGCTCGTGGTGCCGGCCGTGCTGCCCACGCTCTCGGGCGGTCTGTTCGGCGGTGCGGGCGACGGTCCTGGCGACCGGGGCGAGGGCGGCACGATCTCGGCGGTCAACCCGCTGGTCTCGCTCCAGGACAACCTGCGGCAGCCCGAGGACCGCGAGGTGCTCCGGTACCGGACGAACGCGACCGACACGACCGGCATGTATCTGCGTCTGGTGGCCCTCGACCAGTTCGACGGCACGTCGTGGAAGTCCTCGGTCCGTCCGATCCAGGACGTGCCCGAGCGGCTGCCCCGGCCGACCGGGCTGAGCGACCAGGTCCGCACGGTCGAGGTGACGGGCAACTTCGTGGCCTCCCCGACGTACGAGCAGAAGTGGCTGCCGATGCCCTTCCCGGCGGACCGGGTGGAGATCGACGGGCGCTGGCGGTACGAGCCGGCCGGGCGGATGCTCGTCGGCGACGACGGGCAGAACACCTCCGGCGCCCGGTACACCGTGACGAGCCTCGACGTGCGGCCGACGGCCCGGCAGCTGGCGGACGCCCCGCCCGCGCCGCAGGCGCTGCGCACCGAGTACACCAAGGTGCCCGACTCGCTGCCGCTGGACGTCCGGGCGACGGCCCTGCAGGTCACGAAGGGCGCCAGGAACGACTACGAGCGGGCGGTGAAGCTCCAGGACTGGTTCACGACGGACGGCGGGTTCCGCTACGACGTCGAGGTCGAGTCCGGTACGGGTGTCCAGGCGATCTCGCGCTTCCTGCAGCGCCGGGAGGGCTTCTGCGTCCACTTCTCGTTCTCGATGGCGGCGATGGCGCGCTCGCTCGGGATTCCCGCGCGGGTGGCGGTCGGTTTCATGCCGGGCGACCGGCAGTCCGACGGCACGATCTCGGTCGGCATCCGGGACGCCCACGCCTGGCCCGAGCTGTACTTCGAGGGTGTGGGGTGGACCCGGTTCGAGCCGACCCCGTCCCGGGGCTCCACGCCGGAGTACACGCGTGAGCAGTCCCCTTCGGGCACGCCGACCGAGTCGGCACAGCCGTCGGCGAGCGCGTCGGCGACGCCGTCGGCGGCGCCGAGGACCTCGGAGAGCTGCCCGGCGCAGATGCGCCGCCAGGGCGAGTGCGGCCAGGACGAGGTGGCGGGCGCCGACACCTCGGACGGCGGCGGCACGGATCTCCTCACGGTGGTGCTGGTGGCGCTGGGGGTGGCGGTGGTGCTGCTGATCCCGCTGTCGCCGCTGCTGTACCGGAATCGGGTACGGGCGAGGCGGCTCGGTTCCTCGGGCCGTACGGCCGAGGACGGGGTGGCCAGGACGCTGGCGGCGTGGCAGGAGATCAACGACACGGCCTGGGACCACGGGGTGCTCCCGGACGAGTCGATGACGCCCCGCAGGACGGCGGCGCGGATCGTCCGGCTCGGCTCCCTCGAGGGCGAGCCGGCGAACGCGGTGCACCGGGTGGCGCGGGCGGTCGAGCGGGTGCTCTACGCCCCGCAGCCCCGTCCGGGCACGGGCCTCGTGGACGAGGTGGCGCAGGTCCGCTCGGGCTTCACCGCGGCGGCGTCCCGGCGGGTCCGGCTCCGCGCCCTGCTGGCGCCGCGCTCGACCGTGCGGGTGGTCTGGCAGGCCTCCGCCTGGTGGTCGGCCAGGACGACGGCCTGGGGCGCCCGTCGCGACGCCCTGTCGACGCGGGTGACGGCCCGGTTCCGGCGCCCGTCCCGCAACGAGGGCTGACGCCTACCGGGGGCAGATCCCCGGGCGCCCGGTGCCCCGCCCCTCCCCGGGGGCGGGGCACCGGCGCGTGCGGTGGCGGGCGGGTCCGGTGCGCGGGACCCGTCGGGATGGTCGGGCGAGCCGCTTCCGGTCGGGCGCTTCGGGTCGGGCGCTTCAGGTCGGGCGCTTCAGGGCGGGGTGCTTCCGGTCGGGGTGCTTCCGGTCGGGTGGGCCGCTCCCGGAGGCCGCTTCGACGGGGACGCGGTGGCGCGTGCGGCGCGCCGCACGCGACGAGCCCCGTGGGCCAGGCACGCGCTGTCGCGTACCGGGCCCACGGGGCTCGCTCGGGATACCACCTGTCAGGGGCAGGGCCCTCGGCGCGGCGTCAGTGGCCGCCGCCCTGCTGTTCGTCGCGGCGGCGCTGCCACCGCTCCTCGATCCGGTTCATCATCGAGCGGCGCTGTCGGGTCCGACGGCCACCGGCCGCCTCCCCGCCGCTCGCCTGCTGCTGCTCACCCGGCTTGGGCGCCTTGCGCCATCCGGTCACGGCCATCACCGCGCAGCCCAGCATGACGAGGAATCCCACCACGCTGATCCACCACTGCTGCGCGACCATTCCAGCCATGAGGAGCGCGATACCCACCAGGAAGCCGGCGACTGCCTGGTAGACCCGTCGCCGGGTGTACGTACGCAGCCCGCTTCCCTCGAGCGCTGTCGCGAACTTGGGATCTTCGGCGTACAGCGCTCGCTCCATCTGCTCGAGCATTCGCTGCTCGTGCTCCGAGAGCGGCACGGAGTCCTCCTAGTCGTCGGTCGCGGGGGCGACCGGGATGCGGCCCTTTCAGGATAGGCAGGGATTCGCCCCCGTGAAACCCGCCCTCAACGCCTATTCGCCAATCCGGGCCGCCATGCGGTCGGGTTGCTGAGGCGTTGATTCCCCAGCACCTTGCCCGTCATGCCGGATCGTGTCCCCCGATCATACGGGGCAAAGCCGTCGACCGGAGGTTCTGTGGCGTACTCCATGTGCGGCTGCGCCGCTGATCAGCGCGCCACCCCGGGGTATCAGGCGCGCTTCTCGCCCAGGAGGTGCAACTGGGTGGCGATGGCATGGAACGACGGCAGCTCCGCCGCCGCGGCCTCCAGCTTCAGCAGGGCGTCCGCCGCGCCGGGCTCGGTGTCGACCAGGACACCGGGGACCAGGTCGGCGAAGACCCGTACGCCGTGCACCGCGCCGACGTCCAGGCCGGCCGCGCCGGCCAGCTCGGTGAGCTGGTCGGCGGTGAACCGCCGGGGCACCGGGTCGCCGTCGCCCCAGCGGCCGTCCGGGTCTCCGAGCGCGTTCCTGGCCTCGGTGAAGTGTCCGGCCAGTGCGCGGGCGAGCACGGCGCCGCCGACGCCCGCGGCGAGCAGGCTGAGCGCACCGCCGTCCCGCAGCGCGGCGGCCGCGTTCCGTACGCCCTCGGCCGGGTCGTCGACGTATTCGAGGACGCCGTGGCAGAGCACCACGTCGTAGCCGTCGCGGCCGACGACGTCGAAGAGGCCGTGGATGTCGCCCTGGACGCCGGTGACCCGCTCGGCGACGCCGGCTTCGGCGGCCCGGCGCTCCAGCGCGAAGAGGGCGTTGGGGCTGGGGTCCACGACCGTCACCTGGTGGCCGAGCCGGGCCACCGGGACGGCGAAGTTGCCGGAGCCGCCGCCTGTGTCGAGGACATCGAGGCAGTCCTTCCCGGTGGCCTTGACCCGGCGGTCGAGGGCGTCCTTGAGGACGTCCCAGACGACGGCCGTACGAAGGGAGGCGCGCGACGGGCGCGACGACGCCTCTCGACCGAAGACAGGGGAAGGGTCCGACACGGCTGTTGACTCCTCGGTGACGGTGTACGAACGCCTCCCACCCTATGGCCTCGCGCGCGGTCCCCCGCTCAACCGGCCCTCACCCGGTGGCCTCCCCGGCTTCGCGTCGGCGGGGCAGTACGGGCTGGAGGACGAGGAGGCGCTCGACAAGGCGCAGGAACATCTCGGCGTCCCGGACGAGGTCGTCGGCGTCCCTCGGGGTCGCCGCGCCCGGGATGCCCGCCTCGGCCCGCGCGCGGCGGGCGGCGCCGGAGGCGAACAGGGCGCTCCACTCGGTGAGCTCGGGCGCTATCTCGGGCAGCACCTCCCAGGCGCTGCGGATCCGGGTCCTCTTGCGGGGGTTGGCCTCGGGCCGGCCGCGGACGGCGAGCACGGCGGCGGCGGTGCGCAGGGCCGCGAGGTGGGCGGTGGCGTACCGCTCGTTGGGCCGGTCGAGGCTCACGGCCTCGTCGAGTCCGGCGCGGGCCTGGGCGAGCAGATCGAGGGCGGCGGGCGGCGCGGTCTGGCGGCGCAGCACGGGGTGGACGGCGGCTGCGGAGGAGCTGTTCATGACGTGCCTCCTGTCGTCGTGTGACGGCTCGGTGTCCGTATGTGTCCATCCTGAAGGCCACCACTGACAATCACGCTGACCTGCGGTTTTGCCGAGATCGCCGATCCAGGGGTAAGTTTTTGCACTGACTGGTCAGTTCAAAAGTGGGGAAAGTGGGGGGTGGACCGGTGGATGCGAAGCCGGAGGAGCCGCACGGCGCCGCCGTCGTCACGGACGGATTCGGGCTGAAGGGGCCGCGCGGCTGGGTCTTCCGCGAGGTGTCCTTCCGGGCCGAACCCGGTGCGCTCGTCGCGATCGAGGGCCCGTCGGGATCGGGCCGCACCTGCCTGCTGCTCGCGCTGACCGGCCGGATGAAGCCCCAGGAGGGGCACGCCGAGGTCGCCGGGCTCCCGCTGCCCCGCCGGATGGCCGCCGTGCGCCGGATCAGCGCGCTCGGCCCGGTGCCCGGGGTCAGCGATCTCGACCCCGCCCTCACCGTCGCCGAGCACCTGCGCGAGCGCGCCCTGCTGCAGCGCCGCTACGACGGCGCCGTCCGGGCCCTGCTCCTGCCGCCGGCCGAGCGCGCCGCCGCCACGAAGGCACGGATCGAGGCGGCCCTGGAGGCCTCCGGGCTCGACCTGGACGCGCTGCCGAAGGCCGAGCGGACCTCCGTACGCGACCTGGAGCGGCTCGAGGCCCTGCGGCTGTCCGTGGCCCTGGCCCTGATCGGCCGCCCCCGGCTGCTCGCCCTCGACGACACCGACCTCAAGCTCTCGGCCGCCGACCGCGCCGAGGCGTGGAAGCTCCTCCGCTCGATCGCAGACGCGGGCACGACCGTGCTCGCGGTGTGCAGCGAGGCCCCCGAGGACGCCCTGACGATCACCACGGCACCGCGAGCGGCGGACGCCACGGCGGCCGAGGAAGCCCCGGAGAGCGCCGCCGAAGACTCCGGCGCGGACGAGACCGCCGCCGCCGAGGACTCCGACGCGGAAGACGCGGAAGACGCCGAGGACGCGGCAGACGCCGAAGAGGCGGCAGACGCGGCAGGCGCCGAACACACCGACGAAGACACGACCGATGAGGGGGAAGCCGATGCGCTCGCCGAGGCTCGCCGCGCTTGAGCTGAAGCGGTTCGGCAGGGGGAAGCTGCCGCGCGCCGCGCTCGTCGCGATCCTGCTGCTGCCGCTGCTGTACGGCGCGCTGTACCTCTGGTCCTTCTGGGACCCGTACAGCAGGCTCGACCGGATACCCGTCGCGCTCGTCAACGAGGACAAGGGCGCCACCGCCGACGGCAAGAAGATCACCGCGGGCGCCGACATCACCGAGTCCCTGCTGGACAGCAAGGTCTTCGAGTGGCACCAGGTCAGTGACGCCGAGGCGCGAGAGGGCGTGGAGGACGGGACGTACTACCTCTCGCTGACCATGCCCGGCGACTTCAGCTCCCGGATCGCCTCCAGCTCGGGCGACTCGCCCGAGACCGGCGCCCTGCAGGTGCGGACGAACGACGCCAACAACTACATCGTCGGGCAGATCTCGCGGACCGTCTTCTCCGAGGTCCGCACCGCCGCCTCGACGAAGTCCTCGCGCTCCTTCCTCGACAAGATCTTCATCTCCTTCTCGGACATCCACGAGGCCACCGCGGAGGCGGCCAAGGGCGCGGGTGACGTCAAGGACGGCGTGGACAAGGCCAAGAAGGGCTCCAAGGACCTGGCCGACGGGCTGAAGGACGCCAAGACCGGCAGCGGAAACCTGGCCGGCGGTCTGAAGAAGCTCGACGAGGGCGCGGGCCGCCTCGAGACCGGCTCCCGGCAGGTGGCCGCCGGTACGAAGGAACTCGCCGACAAGGTCAACGGGTCGGCCGCCAAGGTCCGCCCGTACCTGAAGGACAACGGCAAGGCGATCGGCGACACCGCCCGGCTGGTCGGCGACGCGGCCACGGCGGTCCGCAACGACCTGGCCGACGTGGTCCGGCGCGCCCCGCTCGCCCGGAGCGCCGCCCACCTGGCCGACGACAAGCTGGAGGCGCTCCACAAGAAGAGCTGCGTGGACGCGCTGCTGCCCGACGCCAAGGCCTGCGAGGTCCTCAAGGAGGCCAAGGTCTCGGCGAACGACGTGGCGAAGATCGCCGACGACCTGCACGAGCTGACCAAGGACAGCGACGGCGACCTGAAGAAGCTGGACGCACGGCTCGCCGACGTCCAGAAGCACTCCGCCGAGGTGGTCAAGGCCGCCCCGCACCTGGACGACGACCTCGAAGGCGCCGTCAAGAAGATCAACAAGCTGAACGAGGGCGCCCAGAAGGTCGCCAAGGGCGCCGACGAGCTCCACACGGGCCTGACCAGCGCCAAGGGCGGTTCGGCGAGCCTCGACACCGGCGTCGGCAAGCTCAAGAAGGGCGCCGGCGACCTCGACGGCGGTCTGTTCAAGCTGGCCGACGGCTCGGGCGAGCTGGCCACCGGCCTGAAGGACGGGGTCACCAAGATCCCCGACTACGACAAGGACGAGCGCGACCGGCGTACGGAGGTCATGGCGGACCCCGTCGAACTGGCCTCCCAGTCGCTCCACAAGGCGCCCAACTACGGCACCGGTTTCGCCCCGTACTTCATCCCGCTCTCCCTCTGGGTCGGCGCGATGGTGGCGTACATGCTCATCCAGCCGCTGAACCGGCGCGCGCTCGCCGCCGGGGCCTCCGCCTGGCGGATCGCGCTGGCCGGCTGGCTGCCCGTCGCGGCCATCGGGCTGCTGCAGGTCGCCGCGCTGATGTCGGTCCTGCACTGGGGTCTCGGCCTGCAGATGGCGAGGGCCGCCGGGACGGTCGGCTTCCTCGCCCTGGTGACCTGCTGCTTCGCCGCGATCATCCAGTGGCTCAACGCCCGCTTCGGCGCGGCGGGCCGGATCCTGGTGCTCGCCGTGCTGATGCTCCAGCTGACCTCGGCGGGCGGCACGTACCCGGTGCAGACCAGCCCCGGCTTCTTCAACGCCATCCACCCCTTCCTGCCGATGAGCTACGTGGTCGAGTCGCTGCGCCGGCTGATCTCGGGCGGCGGGATCGGACCGGTGTGGCAGGCGTGCGCGGTGCTCGCCGCGTTCACGCTCGGGGCACTCGCCCTGACGGCCGTCTCGGCCCGGCGCAAGCAGGTCTGGACGCTCGACCGGCTGCACCCCGATCTGAGCCTGTGAGACACCCGGAACCTGTGAGAATCGAGCCCATGGACAGCAGCAGCACCAGACGCCAGGCCACGCGCGCGAAGCTCTACGAGGCCGCCGTCACCCTCATCGCCGAGCAGGGGTTCTCGGCGACGACCGTGGACGAGATCGCGGAGCGCGCGGGGGTCGCCAAGGGCACGGTCTACTACAACTTCAAGAGCAAGACCGAGCTCTTCGAGGAGCTGCTGCGGCACGGCGTCGGCCTGCTCACCGCCTCCCTCCGGGAGGCGGCCGAGGAGACGGAGCGACAGGGCGGCAAGCGGGTCGACGCGCTCGACGCGATGATCCGGGCGGGCCTCGTCTTCATCGACCGCTACCCGGCCTTCACCCAGCTGTACGTGGCCGAGCTCTGGCGCACCAACCGGGCCTGGAACTCGACGCTCCTGGTGGTCCGCCAGCAGGCGGTCGCGGTGGTGGAGGACGTCCTGCGGCAGGGCGTCGAGGAGGGCGAGCTGAGCGCGGAGATCGACATCCCGCTCACGGCGGCGGCCCTGGTCGGGATGGTCCTGGTGGCCGCGCTCGACTGGCAGGCCTTCCAGCGGGAGCGCTCGCTGGACGACGTCCACAGCGCCCTGTCCCGGCTGCTCCACGGGCGCGTGAGCGGGCGTTAGCCACCCGGCGGGGCACAACCCCGCACGGCACACGACGGACGGCACACGACGAACGGCGAGGCTCGATCCCCCCGAGCCTCGCCGTTCGCGTTTCCTGCACCCCCGTGCACCCCCGTGGTACCCCCGTACCCCGTGCACCCCCGTGCCGGCAGGCGCGCGGCCCCGTTCCGCCACCCCGTGTCGGCGGTCCCGGAGCCGCGCCCCTTCCGTGGACACCACTCTCTCGTCCAAGCAGGTCGGAGCCCATCCGCATCCCTACTCATCTCGACACCTAGGTACGGATACTCAGAGCTGGTTACGATCGCGGACGTGTCCGTACTCCCCCTGGTCTTCACCAGCGGCTGGGCGAGCGGGATCAACGCGTACGCGGTGGTCCTGCTGCTCGGCGTCTTCGGCGCGACCGGTCTCACCGACGAGGTGCCCGAGTCGCTGCAGCGCACCGACGTCCTGATCGCCGCCGGGGTGCTGTTCCTCTGCGAGGCGGTGGCGGACAAGATCCCGTACGTCGACTCCGTCTGGGACTCCGTGCACACGGTGATCCGGCCGGTGGCCGGGGCCGTGGTCGGCGCGCTGCTGGCCGGGCAGTCCGGTTCGCTCTCCGACCTGGCGGCGGGCGCCGTCGGCGGTTCGACCGCCCTGATGAGCCACTTCGTCAAGGCCGGGACGCGGATGGCGATCAACACCTCGCCGGAACCGTTCTCCAACATCGCCGTGAGCACCGCGGAGGACCTGGGCGTCGCCGGGATCATCACCTTCGCCATGTTCAACCCCGAGGCGGCGGCGATCATCGCGGCCGTCCTGCTCCTGCTCGGGCTGGTCATACTCTTCTTCCTCGCCCACAGCATCCGCCGCTTCCTGCGGCGCAGGGCACAGCGCCGGGAGGAACGCCGGCTGGCCGCCGCCGAGCCCCGGAGCCCGGTCCCACCCGACTGACCGAGGCCGACCGGCGTGGACCCGGCCGAGGCCGACCGGCCGGGGCGCGAACGGGGCTGTCGGTGGCGGCCGATAGGGTCCCTGACATGGCACGGATTGTGGTGATCGGCGCCGGGATGGGCGCCATGGCGGCGGCCGCCCGGCTGGCCGTGGCGGGCCACCGGGTGACGGTGTACGAGCGCGGCGGGACGTACGGCGGTGCCGTGCGCCGCTTCGAGCGGGACGGGTTCGGCTTCGACACGGGACCCGGCCTGCTGCACCTCCCGGCGGTCTACCGCGATCTGTTCGTCAAGACCGGCAAGGAGCCCCTGGAGGAGCTCGTCGAGCTGACCCAGGTCGACCCGGCGAGCCGTCATGTCTTCGCCGACGGCACGCGCGTGGACCTGCCGAACGCCTCGCGGGCCGGCACGGTCTCCGCGCTCGACGCGGCGCTCGGCGCGGGCGCGGGCGCGGGCGAGCGGTGGGGCGACTTCCTGGTCCGGGCCCGTGAGGCCTGGGACCGCACCCGCCGCCCCCTCCTGGAGGAGCCGCAGGCCGCCGACACCGCGCCGCTGGCGCGGGAGCCCTACCCGGCGCTCAAGGCGGGCCTGTTGCGGCGGCCCACGACCACGCTGGCGCAGATCGGCGCGCGGGAGCTGCGCGACCCCCGGCTCGTCGCCCTCCTCGACTCGTACGCGTGGGCGTACGGCTTCGATCCGGGCAGCGCCCCCGCATCGGCGGCCGTCCTGCCGTACATGGAGCAGACCTTCGGGAGCTGGTACGTGCGCGGGGGCATCCGGGCCCTGGCCGACGCGGTGTACCAGCGGTGCCTGAAGCGGCGGGTGGAGTTCGTCTTCGACACCGCGGTCACGGGGATCGTGGAGAAGGACGGCCGGGCGGCGGGGGTCGAGTTGGCCGGGGGCGAGATCGTGACCGCCGACCACGTGGTCGCGGGGGCGCCGGTGCCCGCGCTCTACGGCGAGCAGGTCGTCGGCTGGGAGCGCCAGGACGACTGGCCGTCGTACCAGACGGACACGACGGGCCGGCTGACGGTCTGTCTGGCCCTGCGCGGGGCGCGCGAGCCGGGCGCCGCGCACCGCACGGTGGTCCACGGGGCCGGGGACCGGCCGACGGTGACCGTGCTGCGGCCCGACGACCCGGCACTGCGCCCCGACGCGGACCACGAGTCGGTGACGCTCTCCGCGACAGTGCGCCCGCACGCCGACCACGACTGGTCGGCGCTCGCCGGGCAACTGGTCGCGGCGGCGGAGGCGGCCGTGCCGGACCTCCGCGAGCGGCTGCTCTGGCAGGAGCTCCGCACCCCCGAGGACACCCGGCGCGAGACGGGCGCCGCCGAGGTCCCCGGGCCCGCCCTCGCGGGCGGCCGGGGCCGGTACCTCCCGGCGGCCAACCGCTCCGCGCTGCCGGGCCTGTACTTCGCGGGCGGCTGGTCGCACCCGGGCGGCGGGCTCGCCCACGCCGGCATGTCGGGCGCGCTGGTCGCCGGCCTGATCGTGGAGGGCGACGACTTCCGCGGCTCGCAGTAGGAGCGCCGAGGCGCCTCAGTACCGGTACTGCTGCTGGTCGTTGTCGTAGCCGTAGTACTCCTGGCCCTGCTGCGGCGGCGGGGCGGGCTGCTCGCCGTCCCGCTGCTGCGGCACCCACACCCCGCCGGGCGGCGTGTCGTAGGCGTACGAGGGCGCGTACGGGTCCGCGTAGGACTGCTGGCCGCCGGTGCCGTAGTCGTACGCGGCGTACTGCTGGCCGTCCGTGCCCGGGCCGATGTACGGGTCGGAGTAGGCGGCGTACTGCTGTTGGCCGCCGCCGTAGTCGTAGGAGGGCTGCTGGCCGTACCCCGGGTGCTGCTCGTAGCCGCCGTAGCCGCCGTCGTATCCCCCGTAGGAGTGCTGCGGGGTCTCGGAGTGGGCCTGCGCGTGGTCGTACGCGGGGGTGTAGACGCCGTACTGGCCGGTGTCCTCGGGCATCGGCTGGGGCTCGTAGACGGCCGTCGTCTCGGCCTGCGACTCGGCGGGGGCCCCACCGTCGTGCGACCCGGCGTACGCGGGGTCGACCGGCTCGTAGGAGAGGTCGCTGACCTCCAGCGTGGGGCCGGCCGCCTCGGCCGGCGGGCCGGACTTGCGGCGGCGGCTCGCGCCGGGGCTGCCGCCGATCGCCCAGCCGGTGGAGAAGCCGCGCCGGAAGGAGAGCGTCACATAGGTCTGGCCGACGGCGAAGGCCACCGCGCCCACGATGATCACCGCGACGGACGGCATCAGCACACCGAGGACGACCCCGAGGAAGCCGCAGAAGGCGAGCACGCGCCAGCGCAGCCTCGCCTTGTACTGCAGGAGCACCTCACCCAGCAGCCACAACGCGACGACACCGAACGCGATGTAGAGGACCGTCCACCCCATGCCCGCCCCTCTCCTACGGCCACCGCCGCGGGTCTGGGGCGGGTACGCCGTTCACGACTGCACGTGCAGTCCGAGATTCTCGTAGATCTCCAGCGTCGCGGTGGAGGTGTTCAGCGTGATGAAGTGCAGTCCGGGGACACCCTCGGAGAGCAGACGCGCGCAGAACTCCGTCGCGAACTCGATGCCAATGGAGCGTACAGCGGCTGGATCGTCCTTGACGGCGAGGATGCGGTCTTTCACATCCGACGGGAAGGCAGCGTTGCTCAGCTGGGGCAGCCGGTCGAGGGTCTTCACGTTAACAACGGGCATGACTTCAGGGATGATCGGCGTCTCGCAGCCGGCCTTCACCACGCTGTCGCGCATCCGCAGATAGTTCTCGGGATCGAAGAACATCTGGGTGATGGCGTAGTCCGCCCCGGCCCGGCACTTGTCCACGAAGTGACGAATGTCCGTGTCCCAGTCGGTGGACCGCGGGTGCATCTCCGGGAAGGCGGCGACGCCCACGCAGAAGTCGCCGGACTCCTTGATCAGCCGCACGAGGTCGGCCGCGTACCGGACGCCCTCCGGGTGCTCGACCCACTCCCCCAGCGGGTCGCCCGGCGGGTCGCCGCGCAGCGCGAGCATGTTGCGGATGCCGGCGTCGGCGTACTGGCCGAGCACGTTGCGCAGCTCGGCCACCGAGTGGTCGACGGCGGTGAGGTGGGCGACGGGGGTGAGGGTGGTGTCCCCGGCGATCTTCTGGGTGGCCTTGACGGTGCCGCCACGCGTGGAACCGCCGGCCCCGTAGGTCACGGAGACGAAGCTCGGGCCGACCGCCTCGACGCGGCGCAGGGCGTTCCAGAGGCTCCGCTCGCCCTTCTCCGTCCGGGGCGCGAAGAACTCGAACGAGTACGACGGCTTGCCGGACTCGAGGATCTCGCGGACCGTGCGTGCGCGGTCCGAGCGGGTGGAAGCGGTACCTAGGGCCATACCGGCAGGTTAGACGGGGTGCTGCGGCCGACGAAGCGGTGTCCGAGTCGTGGACACCTTTTTGGACAGCGTTCGGACAGGGTTTCCCTGACGCCCATCGGGGCGCCACGGGAGGTCTGCGCTACGCGGAGCGCTCGCGGACGCGCTTGGCCAGGCGGGCCGCGGCCGCGGCCGGGTCGTCGGCCTCGGTGATCGCGCGGACGACGACGATGCGGCGGGCGCCCGCCTCCAGGACCTCGTCGAGGGTGGACTCGTCGATGCCGCCGATGGCGAACCAGGGGCGGTCCTGCTCCAGGGCGGCCGTGTACCGCACCAGGTCGAGGCCGGGGGCGTACCGCCCGGGCTTGGTGGGGGTGGGCCAGCAGGGGCCGGTGCAGAAGTAGTCCACGCCCGGCTCGGCGGCGGCCGCGTCCACCTCGGACTCGGCGTGGCAGGACCGGCCGACGAGGACGTCCTCACCGAGGATCCGCCGGGCGGCGGGCACGGGCAGGTCGCCCTGGCCCAGGTGCAGCACGTCGGAGCCGATGGCGTGGGCGACGTCGGCCCGGTCGTTCACCGCGAGGAGCTTGCCGTGCCGGCGGCAGGCCTCGGCGAAGACGGCGAGGTGCTCCAGCTCCTCGCCGGCCTCCATGCCCTTGTCGCGGAGCTGAACGATGTCCACACCGGAGGAGAGTACGGCGTCGAGGAAGGCGGGCAGGTCCCCCTGGCGCTTGCGGGCGTCCGTGCAGAGGTAGAGCCGGGCGTCGGCGAGCTGCGCGCGAGGCGTGGACATGGGTGGTTCCCCCCGTCGGGTGCGGCGGTCCGAGGGGGCCGGGCGGGCCCGGCCCCCAGGGCCTCCTGTGGTGTCTTCGGTGCGTGTGCGTCAGACGGCGAGCGCCTGGGCGCGGCGCTTCACCTCCGTGCCGCGATTCTCGCTGAGGGCCTGCGCGGGCGTGCCCGGCAGGGTCGGGTCGGGAGTGAAGAGCCACTCCAGCATCTCTTCGTCGCTGAAGCCGTCGTCCTTCAGGAGGGTCAGGGTCCCGGAGAGGCCCTTGACCACCTTGTCGCCGTCGATGAAGGCGGCGGGCACCTGGAGCGCCTTGTTCTCGCCGCGTCGTACGGCGATGAGCTGGCCCTCCTTGACCAGCTGCCGCACGCGCGTCACCTCGACATCGAGCATTTCCGCGATGTCGGGGAGGTAGAGCCAGGCGGGGACGAGAGCATCGGTCTTTGCGTCAATCTCGGTCACGGGAACAAGCCTGCCATCCCGGGCTGACAGTCGGTAGTCGGGCCGGGGCCGTCCGGCGGATCGGAGCAGGTCGGCCCTCAGACGACCGCCGCCTTCAGGGGGACGGACGGGTCGGCGGCGCGCTCCGGGTCGAGGCGTCCGCCGGACTCGATCAGCTTGCGGCCCTGGGCCAGGTCGCGGGGGCGGCCGACGGCGAGCAGGGCGACGAGGACGCCGTCGTCGAGCCAGAGGACGGACCAGGAGGCGTCGGCCGGGTCGCCGCGACGGACCAGCGCGGCGGCCGAGCCGTGGTGGCCGGCGTACTGCACGAAGCGGCCGAACTGCTCGGACCAGAAGTACGGGACCGGGTCGTAGGCCTGCGGGGCCTCGCCGATGATGTCGGCCGCGACGGTCCGGGGGCCCTGGAGGGCGTTGTCCCAGTGGTGGACGAGGAGGCGGGCGCCGTAGCGGGCGGAGGGGAAGGAGGCGCAGTCGCCGACGGCGTACACGTCGGGCAGGGAGGTGCGGAGCCGGTCGTCGGCGGTGACGGAGCCGTCCGCGCCGAGGGCGATGCCGGAGCCGGTGAGCCAGCGGGTGGCGGGCCGGGCGCCGATGCCGACGACGACCGCGTCCGCGGGCAGCCGCCGGCCGTCGGCCAGGACGACCGTGCCGGGTTCGACGGAGTCCACGCGCGCGTGGGTGAGGAGTTCGGCGCCGCTCTCCTCGTACCAGCGCGCCATCGGGGCGGCGACCTCGGGGGGCAGCGCTCCGGCGAGCGGGTGCTCGGCGGCCTCGACGACGGTGACGGCGCATCCCGCCTCGCGCGCGGCGGTGGCGAACTCGGCGCCGATCCAGCCGGCGCCGACGACCACGATGTCGTGGCGGCGCTCCAGGACGGGCTTGAGCCGGGCCGCGTCGTCCAGGGTGCGCAGCAGGTGGACCCCGGGCACGCCCTCGGTGCCGGGCAGGGTGACCGGTTCGGCGCCGGTGGCGAGGACCAGGACGTCGTACCGGACGGGTCCGGCCTCCGTGTCGATCTCGTGGTCGTCGGCGCGCAGGCCGGTCACGTCGAGGCCGAGCCGCAGCTCGATGGAGAGCGCCTCGAAGTCGACGTCGAAGGCCGAGTCCTCGGCCTTGCCGAGGAGGACCGCCTTGGACAGGGGCGGGCGGTCGTAGGGCTGGTGGGGCTCGGCGCCGATGAGGGTGACCGGTCCGGTGAAGCCCTGTTCGCGCAGGGCGACGGCGGTCTGCACCCCCGCCATCCCGGCGCCCACGACGACGACGCGCTGCTCTTCCCGCTTCTGCTCGCTCACTCGATCACCTTAACTATCTGACGCACCGTCAGGAAGACAGCTGCTCCACGACGCTGGTGCCGGAGCCCTCCTGGGACTCCCATGCCCAGCTCTCCTCCAGTCGAACGCGTCCGTCCGGCAGCTCCACCACGAGGGAGACGCAATGCCCGGAAGAGGTCGTTCCGTCCCGCTTCAACTGCACGTACCGGAAGTCGAGCCGGTCCCCCGCGCGCGTGCCGACGAGGTTCCCCCGCACCACGTCACCGCCCGCGTACTCGGCCCAGATCCTGCCGTCCTCCTCGTGGTACGTGAACCTGGTACGCGTCCCGACCTGGCCGGGGGCCTGGTCGGCGACGGGGGCGAGGACGAGGCCGTCGAGAGATCGAGCCACGAGTGAGGCTCCCTTACTGGGCGTCGGGGGCTGGGGTTAGGCTGACCGTCAACGTAGAGCACTCGCGGGAGCCCGGACGCACCGGGCTGAGAGGGAGGCTGGCCGGCCTCCGACCGTACGAACCTGATCCGGGTCATGCCGGCGAAGGGAGGGGCTGGACGCCCATGTCGCGTACACGCAGCACCCCGGACGTTCTCGTCGTCGGGGGCGGCATCATCGGCCTGGTCACGGCCTGGCGGTCCGCGCAGCGCGGACTGTCCACGGCGGTCGTGGACCCCGAACCGGGCGGCGGGGCCGCCCGGGTGGCGGCCGGGATGCTCGCCGCCGTCACCGAACTCCACTACGGCGAGGAGACCCTGCTCGCCCTCAACCTCGCCTCCGCGCAGCGCTACCCCGCGTTCGTCGCCGAACTCCAGGAGGCCACCGGACACGATGTCGGCTACCGCGCCTGCGGCACGCTGGCCGTCGCGCTCGACGCCGACGACCGGGCGCATCTGCGGGAGCTGCACGCCCTCCAGATCCGCTCCGGCCTGGAGTCGGAGTGGCTCAGCGGGCGCGACTGCCGCCGTCTTGAGCCGATGTTGGCTCCGGGCGTGCGCGGCGGACTACGCGTCGACGGGGACCACCAGGTCGATCCGCGCCGGCTCGCCGCCGCGCTCGTCACCGCCTGCGAGCGGGCCGGGGTGGTCTTCCACCGGAGCCTCGCCGCGAGCCTGACGGTGGTGCGGGACCGCGCCACGGGCGTGACCCTCGCCGACGGCTCCGCCCTGGAGGCGGACCAGGTCGTGCTGGCCGCCGGCAGCCTCAGCGGCCGGCTCGCGGGCGTCCCGCCGGAGGTCCTGCCGCCCGTCCGTCCCGTCAAGGGACAGGTGCTCCGGCTCACCGTGCCGCCCGCGTTCGCGCCGTTCCTGTCCCGGACCGTCCGGGCGGTCGTGCGCGGCAGCCACGTCTACCTGGTGCCGCGCGAGAACGGAGAGCTGGTCGTCGGCGCGACCAGCGAGGAGCTGGGCTGGGACACCACCGTCACGGCGGGCGGGGTGTACGAGCTGCTCCGCGACGCCCACGAACTCGTCCCCGGCCTCACCGAGCTGCCGCTCACCGAGACCCTGGCCGGCCTGCGTCCCGGGTCGCCCGACAACGCGCCGCTGCTCGGCCCGACCGCGCTCGACGGCCTGCGGCTGGCCACCGGGCACTACCGCAACGGTGTCCTGCTCACCCCGGTCACCGGTGACGTCATGGCCGCGTTCCTCACCACCGGCGTGCTTCCGGACGAGGCCCGCCCCTTCACCCCCCGCCGCTTCTCCCCCGTACGACAGGAGCAGCCCGCATGACCGCCCCGCAGACCACCGTCTCCGTCAACGGCGAGGCGCGCGTCCTCGCCGCGCCCACCACCCTCGACGCCCTGGTCACCACGTTGACGGCGGCGCCCACCGGCGTCGCGGCGGCCGTCAACGAGACCGTCGTACCCCGCAGCCAGTGGTCCGCGACCGTCCTCGGCGAGGGCGACCGGGTCGAGGTCCTCACCGCCGTACAGGGAGGCTGACCGCCATGTCCGACGACACTTTCCTCCTCGGCGGTACGGAGTTCTCCTCCCGGCTGATCCTCGGCACGGGCGGCGCCCCGAGCCTGGAGATCCTCGAACGCTCCCTCGCCGTCAGCGGCACCGAGCTGACCACCGTCGCCATGCGGCGGCTCGACCCGACCGTGCGCGGCTCGGTCCTCTCCGTCCTGGAGAAGCTCTCGATCCGCGTCCTGCCGAACACGGCGGGCTGCTACACGGCGGGCGAGGCGATCCTGACCGCGCGGCTCGCCCGTGAGGCGCTCGGCACCGACTGGATCAAGCTGGAGGTCATCGCCGACGAGCGGACCCTGCTGCCGGACCCGGTGGAGACCCTCGACGCGGCAGAGACGCTGGTCGACGACGGCTTCATCGTCCTGCCGTACACCAACGACGACCCGGTCCTCGCACGCAAGCTGGAGGACGTGGGGTGCGCGGCGGTCATGCCGCTGGGCTCCCCGATCGGCTCCGGGCTCGGCATCCGCAATCCGCACAACTTCGAGCTGATCGTCGACCGCGCGGGCGTCCCGGTGATCCTGGACGCGGGCGCGGGCACGGCCTCGGACGTCGCGCTGGCCATGGAGCTGGGCTGCTCGGCGGTCATGCTCGCCTCCGCGGTGACCCGGGCGCAGGATCCGGTGCTGATGGCGGAGGGGATGCGGCACGCGGTGGAGGCGGGCAGGCTCGCCCACCGGGCGGGCCGGATCCCGCGCCGGCACTTCGCCGAGGCCACCTCCCCCACGGACGGACGCGCGGTCCTGGACCCGGAACGCCCGGCGTTCTGAACCGCCCCCGGCGTGCGGAGCCCGTGCGTCGCGTCACAGGTGTGCTGCGGTCGAGCCGGTGGGGACCGGGGTGTCCCTCCCGGCTCGTAAACTCGGGGCCGTGGACACGACCCTTCAGGACCCCCTCGTCGGGCAGCTGCTCGACGGCCGCTACCGCGTCGACGCGCGCATCGCCGTCGGCGGGATGGCCACGGTCTACCGGGCCGTGGACACCCGCCTCGACCGGGTGCTCGCGCTCAAGGTGATGCACCCGGCCCTCGCCACCGACGCCGCGTTCGTCGAGCGGTTCATCCGCGAGGCCAAGTCCGTCGCGCGGCTCGCCCACCCCAACGTGGTGGGGGTCTTCGACCAGGGAGCGGACGGCGCGTACGTCTATCTGGCCATGGAGTACGTCGCCGGGTGCACCCTGCGCGACGTACTGCGCGAGCGCGGGGCGCTCCAGCCGCGCGCCGCGCTGGACATCCTGGAGCCGGTGCTCGCCGCCCTCGGCGCCGCGCACCGGGCCGGGTTCGTGCACCGGGACATGAAGCCGGAGAACGTCCTGATAGGGGACGACGGCCGGGTGAAGGTCGCCGACTTCGGTCTCGTACGGGCGGTCGGCTCGGCCACGAACACCACGGGATCGGTGCTGGGCACCGTCTCGTACCTGGCGCCGGAGCAGATCGAGCACGGCACGGCGGACACCCGCGCCGACGTCTACGCCTGCGGTGTCGTGCTGTACGAGATGCTGACCGGCTCCAAGCCGCACACCGGGGACACCCCCGCCCAGGTCCTCTTCCAGCACCTGAACACCGACGTCCCGGCCCCCTCGGCGGCCGTGCCCGGCCTCGCCCTCGAACTGGACGAGCTGGTGGCGACGGCCACCGCCCGCAACCCCGAGGTCCGCCCGCACGACGCCGTCACGCTCCTCGCGCTCGCCCGGGAGGCCCGCGCGGCCCTCGGGGACGCGCAGCTGGACGCCGTACCGCCGCAGGCGCACGCCGAGGACCGTTCGGGCTCGGAGGACCGGACCAGCGTGATCCCCCGGGTCGCGCCCGCGTCCGCCCTGCCCGCGGACGACGTGCAGCACACCAGCCGACTCACGATGCCCCCGCCGGACCTCGCGCCGGCGGGCGGCCGGTCCGGGAGCCGGGCCGAGCGCCGCCGGGACCGTTTCACGGGCCGGCCCCGCGGACCGCTCCTGGTCGTCGCGGCCGTCCTGCTCGCGCTGGGGATCGGCGGAGGTGTCTGGTACATCAATTCCGGCCAGTTCACGCGCGTCCCGGCCGTGCTCGGCCAGACCGAGGCGAAGGCGACCAAGCGGCTCACGGACGCGGGGCTCGACGTCGGCGCGACGAAGCGGGCGTTCAGCGACGTGTACGAGCGCGGCACGGTCATGGCCACCGACCCCGCCTCCGGCCAGCGGATCCGCGGCAACGGCACGGTCACGCTCACCATCTCCCGCGGCCCGGAGATCGTGAAGGTCCCCCGGCTCAAGGGCGTCCCGCTGGCGGAGGCCAAGCGGCTGCTCGCCGAGGAGGGCCTCGCGGTCGGCGTGACGACGACCGCTTTCAGCCAGGACGTGGCACAGGGCGCCGTGATCAGCTCCGACCCGGAGCCCGGCACCGAGCGGAGCCCCGACTCGGCCGTGGCGCTCGTGGTCAGCAAGGGCCGCCCGATCGACGTGCCCGACGTGGCCGGCGACTCGGTGGCCGACGCCACGGACACGCTCCGCGAGGCCGGGCTCAAGGTGGAGATCGCGAGCGAGCAGATCCACTCCGACGAGGAGGCCGGCACGGTCGCGGCCCAGTCGCTCGCGGAGGGCAGCCGGGCCGCGAAGGGCGACCGGATCGTCCTCACGGTCTCCAAGGGGCCGCGGATGATCGAGGTCCCGGACGTGACCGGCGAGTCGACGGACTCCGCGCGCGCGAAGCTGGAGGGGGCGGGCTTCGAGGTGAAGGTCGAGAAGACCTTCCCGTTCCTCGGCGACACGGTCTCCGGCCAGTCGGTCGAGGGCGGCTCCACGGCCCCCGAGGGCTCCACCGTCACCATCACGATCAAGGGACTGTAGAAACACATGCGCAACCCCGTCGGCGGTCATGTCCCCGTGGCCGGCGGTCTCGCCACGGTCGGTCTCGGCTACGCCCGTGAACTGGGCGCGGAGACGGTCCAGGTCTTCGTCGCCAACCCGCGCGGCTGGGCCACGCCCGTGGGCAATCCGGCGCAGGACGAGCTGTTCCGCGCCGGGTGCGAGGCCGAGTCGCTGTCGGCCTGGGTCCACGCCCCGTACCTGATCAACTTCGGCTCCCACACCGAGGCGACCGTCGAGAAGTCGGTGGAGTCGCTCCGGCACTCGCTGCGCCGGGGCCGCGCGATCGGGGCGAAGGGCGTGGTGGTGCACACCGGCTCGGCGACGGGCGGCCGTCCGCGCGCGGAGGCGCTGGCGCAGGTACGGGAGCGGATGCGGCCGCTGCTCGACGAGCTGACGCACCCGGACGACCCCTTCCTGCTCCTGGAGTCGACGGCCGGCCAGGGCTTCTCGCTCTGCTCGCGCGCCGAGGACTTCGGCCCGTACTTCGACGCCCTCGACCACCACCCGAAGCTCGGGATCTGCCTCGACACCTGCCACATCTTCGCGGCGGGCCACGACCTGACCGGCCCCCACGGCATGACGCAGACGCTCGACCAGCTGGTGGCGACCGTGGGCGAGGGCCGGCTGAAGCTGATCCACGCCAACGACTCCAAGGACGTCGTCGGCGCGCACAAGGACCGGCACGCGAACATCGGCGCAGGGCACATCGGCGAGGACCCGTTCCGCGCGCTGATGCGGCACCACGCGACCGACGGGGTGCCGCTGATCATCGAGACGCCTGGCGGGAAGGAAGGCCACACCGCGGATGTGGAGCGGCTGAAGAAGCTCCGGGGCTGAGATTCCCGTTGAGGAATACCCCTAGGGGGTATACGGTTCCTGTGTACGCAGCAGGAACCGCCCACGGTCATTGGGGGAACCCATGCAGCACGAAGCCCACGCCGACCACCACGCCCACCACGGCGGACAGCACGAAGGCCACGGACCCGGCAACGGACACGACCATGGTCACGGGCACGGCGACGGGCAGGCGCCGGCCAAGGCCAGCTGGTCGATGGCGGCGAAGGCCACCCTGCACTGCCTGACCGGCTGCGCCATCGGCGAGGTGCTCGGCATGATCATCGGCACCGCGCTCGGCTGGGGCAACGCCCCGACGATGGTCCTGGCCATCGTCCTGGCCTTCTTCTTCGGCTACTCGCTCACGCTCTGGGCGGTCGTCCGCGCGGGCCTGAGCCTGAAGGCGGCCATCGGCGTCGCACTCGCCGCCGACACACTCTCGATCACCGTCATGGAGCTGGTCGACAACGGGGTGCTGCTCCTGGTGCCGGGCGCGATGGACGCGCACCTCTCGGACGCGCTCTTCTGGGGCGCCCTGGCGTTCGCGTTCCTCGTCGCCTTCCTGGTCACCACGCCCGTCAACAAGTGGCTGATCGGCCGCGGCAAGGGCCACGCGGTGGTCCACCAGTACCACCACTGAGCGACACGACGCTCGACGTACCAGGAGTCAGAGCTCCGGGCCGTCCCCCGGCTCCTCCTGGTACGAGTACCGCTGTTCCTTCCAGGGGTCGCCGAGGTTGTGGTAGCCGCGCTCCTCCCAGAAGCCCCTGCGGTCGGCGGTCATGTACTCCACGCCCCGGACCCACTTGGGCCCCTTCCAGGCGTACAGGTGCGGCACCACGAGCCGCAGCGGGAAGCCGTGCTCGGCGGTGAGCAGCTCACCGTCCTTGTGGGTGGCGAAGATCGTCTGGTCCGAGGCGAAGTCGGAGAGCCGCAGGTTGGCGCTGAAGCCGTACTCGGCCCAGACCATCACATGCGTCACGGTGTCGGCCGGCGGGGCGAGGTCCAGGACGGTCCGGGCGGGCACGCCACCCCATTCGGCCCCCAGCATGCTGAATTTCGTCACGCAGTGCAGATCGGCCACGACCGTCGCGAACGGCAGCGCCGAGAACTCCTCGTGGTTCCAGCACCGCTTGTCGCCGTCCGCCGTCGCCCCGAAGACCCGGAACTCCCAGCGGTCGGGCTTGAACTTGGGGACGGGCCCGTAGTGGGTGACCGGCCAGCCGCGCTGCAGCCGCTGCCCCGGCGGAAGATCCGGCTGCGCTGCTTCCCGGTGTACCCCGCTCTCCGGCTGACCCATGTCATCCATGGTGACAGACCGCGAGGGGTGGTCATGACCAGCCAACCTCCCCAGCAGGGCCGGTTTGGGGCAAGTCCCACTAAGCCTGCACTTACTGGACGCCCCCCATCCGTGGTGCAAGGATGCGGCCATCCTGCCCAGTCACGACATAGACATGCGTGGAAGGAGCCTCTGCGATGCAGGGCGACCCCGAGGTCCTCGAGTTCCTCAACGAGCAGCTGACCGGCGAGCTGACGGCCATCAACCAGTACTGGCTGCACTACCGCATCCAGGACAACAAGGGCTGGACGAAGCTCGCCAAGTACACGCGCGAAGAGTCCATCGATGAGATGAAGCACGCGGACAAGATCACCGAGCGCATCCTGATGCTCGACGGTCTGCCCAACTACCAGCGGCTCTTCCACGTGCGCGTCGGCCAGACGATCACCGAGATGTTCCAGGCGGACCGGCAGGTGGAGGTCGAGGCGATCGACCGCCTCAAGCGCGGCATCGATGTCATGCGGGCCAAGGGGGACATCACCTCGGCCAACCTCTTCGAGGAGATCCTCGCCGACGAGGAGCACCACATCGACTATCTCGACACGCAGCTGGAGCTGATCGAGAGCCTCGGCGAGGCGCTGTACATCTCGACGCTGATCGAGCAGCCGAGCTAGCGGCAGCAGGCTCTAGGCGGCTTCGGAGAGGCCCTCGGGGAAGTCCTCGGCGAGGCCCTCGGAGGCCGAGGCCAGGGCGGGCAGCCCCTTGTCCACGAGTTCGCGGCGCGGGCAGTTGCCGCGGCCGAGGATGGCCTGAATCCGACGCACGCAGGAGCCGCAGTCCGTTCCCGCCTTGCAGGCGGAGGCGATCTGGCGGGGCGTGCAGGCGCCCGCGTCGGCGTGCTCCTTGACCTGCTTCTCCGTGACACCGAAGCATGAGCAGACGTACACGCGGATTCACCTCCCGCCGAGATCGATAAGGCTAACCTAACCTTACCCGGCACCTACGAGGTGTAAAGCTCTGGAAAGACTGTGGGGCGCGGATCACATGGATCCGCGCCCCACAGTCGTAGAAACCTACCTACTGATCACGCCTACTGGTCGCGGTACATCTCCGCCACCAGGAACGCCAGGTCCAGCGACTGGCTGCGGTTGAGCCGCGGGTCGCAGGCCGTCTCGTAGCGCTGGTGCAGGTCGTCGACGAAGATCTCGTCGCCGCCGCCCACGCACTCGGTGACGTCGTCACCGGTGAGCTCGACGTGGATGCCGCCCGGGTGGGTGCCCAGGCTCTTGTGGACCTCGAAGAAGCCCTTGACCTCGTCGAGCACGTCGTCGAAGCGGCGGGTCTTGTGACCGGAGGCCGCCTCGAAGGTGTTGCCGTGCATCGGGTCGGTCACCCAGGCGACGGTCGCGCCGGAGGCGGTGACCTTCTCGACCAGCTCCGGGAGCTTGTCCCGGACCTTGTCGGCGCCCATGCGGACGATGAAGGTCAGCCGGCCGGGCTCGCGGTCCGGGTCGAGCCGGTCGATGTACGTCAGCGCCTCGTCGACCGAGGTCGTCGGGCCCAGCTTGATCCCGATCGGGTTCGCGATCTGCGAGGCGAACTCGATGTGGGCGTGGTCGAGCTGGCGGGTGCGCTCACCGATCCAGACCATATGGCCGGAGGTGTCGTACAGCTTGCCGGTGCGCGAGTCGGTACGGGTGAGGGCGCCCTCGTAGTCGAGCAGCAGCGCCTCGTGGGAGGCGTAGAACTCGACGGCCTTGAACTCGGCCGGGTCGGTGCCACAGGCCTTCATGAAGTTCAGGGCGTTGTCGATCTCACGGGCGAGCGCCTCGTAGCGCTGACCCGACGGGGACGACTTGACGAAGTCCTGGTTCCAGGCGTGCACCTGGCGCAGGTCGGCGTAGCCACCGGTGGTGAAGGCGCGCACCAGGTTGAGCGTGGAGGCGGACGCGTTGTACATCCGCTTCAGGCGCTCGGGGTCCGGGATGCGGGCCTTCTCGTTGAAGTCGAAGCCGTTGACCGAGTCGCCCCGGTACGTCGGCAGGGTCACCCCGTCGCGGGTCTCGGTGCCCTTGGAGCGGGGCTTGGAGTACTGCCCGGCGATGCGGCCGACCTTCACGACGGGCACGGAGGCCGCGTACGTGAGGACGGCGCTCATCTGCAGCAGCGTCTTGAGCTTGGCACGGATGTGGTCGGCGGAGACGGCATCGAAGGCCTCGGCGCAGTCGCCGCCCTGGAGCAGGAACGCCTCGCCCCGGGCGACGGCTCCCATGCGGGCGCGCAGCTGATCGCACTCGCCCGCGAAGACGAGCGGCGGATACGACTCGAGGTCCGCGATCACATCGCGCAGAGCCTCGGCATCGGGGTACTCGGGCTGCTGCGCCGCGGGAAGGTCTCGCCAGGTGTTGCCACCGGTTGCGGTGGTCTTAGCGTTCACGGTCACACCCCCACATTACGGTGTCCGGCGCTCTGTCCATCGCGCCGCCCAATGAGTGAGACACGCGTCCGCTATGTCCGATGATGATCGTCACCCCTTCGGGTGGTGTTACTCTCACGCGCGTTTAAACATCTGAGGCCTAAATACTTCACAGGGGTGGGCGTGAGCCAGGGGCACCGCAGGGACCGCAAGAAAAAACGGCTGCTTTACGGTGCGGCCGCCGCTGTCGTCGCCACCGCGACGATCGGAACGATCGCCGTCGCATCTCCGGACATCCTGGGCTCCGCGGACGGCAAGGCGGGCGCGGACGCGTCGCTGCAGTCGCAGTTCGCGGCGGCCGCGGAGGAGTTCGACGTTCCGAAGAGCGTGCTGATGGCGGTGTCGTACCGGCAGACGCGGTGGGAGTCGCACGACGGCGAGCCCAGCACGACCGGCGCGTACAACGTCATGGGTCTGACGAAGGTCGATCCCGAGGACATCGAGCACGGCGAGCACGAAGAAGACGCCATCGCGCACTTCAACGGCAGCGGCAAGCCCGAGATCGAGAAGCAGTTCGACGCCGCCGCGGTCCGTCAGATCCTGGAAAAGGTCAAGGTCGACACCGAGGACCCCCGGCTGCACACGCTGGACAAGGCCGCCGAGCTGATCGACAGTTCCACCGAGGCCGTCCAGGAGGACACCTCCCAGTCCATCCGAGCGGGCGCGGCCCTGCTCGCGGAGTACCAGAAGCAGGCCGGCGCGGAGCTGTCCGACGACCCCGGCGCCTGGTACCCGGCGGTCGCGCGCTACAGCCAGTCCCCGGACAAGAAGGGCGCCGACCTCTTCGCGAAGCGCGTCTTCGAGTCGATCAAGACGGGTGAGCGGGAACTCACCCTGGACGGCGAGCAGGTCGCCCTCCCGGCAGACCCGTCGGTCGAGCCCGTCAAGCCGTCGAACGTGCCGCTGGCGGCGAGCTACGCCGGTACGAGGGCCGTGCCGACGCCCGAGTGCCCGCCGTCCGGTCTGACCTGCGACTACCGGCCCGCCGAGGTGCCGAGCACCGGGCAGAAGAACTACACGCTCGCCAATCGCGCCAATGGCACCCAGCTGGACGTCCGCCGGATCGTCATCCACGACACCGAGGGCAGCTACGAGGGCACCATCGCCGCCTTCCAGAGCGCGAAGGCCGCGGGCAGCGCCCACTACCTGATCCGCGCGAGCGACGGTCTGGTCACCCAGATGGTCGAGAACAAGAACATCGCGTGGCACGCGGGCAACTGGACCGACAACATGCACGACATCGGCGTCGAGCACGAGGGCTACGCCATCAAGGCGGGCAAGTGGTACACCGAGCCCCAGTACGAGTCCTCCGCCGCGCTGGTGAAGTACCTGGCGGGTCGCTACCAGATCCCGCTCGACCGTGAGCACGTCATCGGCCATGACGAGATCGCGGGGCACGTCAACGCCAAGGTCGCGGGCATGCACTGGGACGCCGGCCCGTTCTGGGACTGGAACCACTACATGTCCCTGGTGGGCGCCCCGACCGGGGCCGGCGGTGCGGGCGGTCTGCTCCAGGCCGGCCAGCTGGTCCGCGTCGTCCCGCCGTACACCTCGGCGAACCAGCCGAAGATCACCTACGGCGGCAGCACGGTCCCGGCCCAGCCGGCCAACTTCGGCTACCTGTACAGCACCCCGTCGACCGCGACGCCCATCAAGGACGCCTACATCCCCAACGTTCTGTGGAGCGACGGCCCGAACTGGGGCAACAAGGTCCGCGCCGGCGGTGCCTACGTCGTGACGGCCGTCCAGAACGACTGGACGCAGATCTGGTACGGCGGCCAGAAGGCCTGGTTCCACAACCCGGGCGGCCAGTACACGTCGGTCGTCACGGACAGCTCGCAGCGGGTCCTGAAGGCCGCGCCCGGCAAGACGCCGCTCATCTACGGCCGCGCGTACCCCGAGGCCTCGGCGTACCCCGGCACCGGCGGAGTCACCGCGCCCACGGACAACCCGAACTACCTGTCCAAGTACGCCTTCGGCAGCGGCGGCGCGTACGTGAAGGCGGGCCCCGCGGTCAAGGGTGACGACTACTTCGGCAGTGCCCAGACCAACGTCGTGGGCACCGACACGTACATCCCGATCCGCTACAACCACCGCATGGCGTGGGTGAAGGCGTCGGACGTCGTCGAGGTCGCCCCGGCCGCCCCCGTCAAGGCCACCACCCGCTACAACCTGCTCGCCCGTGACGCCTCCGGCGTCCTCTGGCAGTACCAGGGCACCGGCAGCGCCACCGCGCCGTTCCTCACCCGGTACCGCGTCGGCGCGGGGTGGAACATGTTCAACGCCATCACCCCGATGACCGCGCTGCGCGCGGACGGTACGGGGGACATGGTCGCCCGGGACACGACCGGGGTCCTCTGGTACTACCAGGGCACCGGCAACCCGTCCGCGCCGTTCAAGGCCCGGCTGAAGACCGGCGCCGGCTGGGGTGTGTACGACAGGATCGTCGGTACCCGCGACCTGAACGGCGACGCGATCCCGGATCTGATCGCCCGTGAGAAGTCCGGTGTGCTCTGGTTCTACAAGGGCACCGGCAACCCGGCCGTGCCGTTCGCCCCGCGCACCAAGGTCGGTGCCGGCTGGCAGGCGTACAACGAGCTGGTCTCCACCGGTGACCTGAACGCCGATGGCAAGGCGGACCTGATAGCCCGCGACGCCTCGGGCGTCCTCTGGTTCTACAAGGGCACCGGCAGCGCCACCGCCCCCTTCGCCCCGCGCGTGAAGGTCGGCGCCGGCTGGCAGGCCTACAACTCGCTCGTCGGGCCGAGCGACCTCAACGCCGACGGCAAGGTCGACCTCGTCGCCCGCGACACCACCGGGGCCCTCTGGTACTACAAGGGCACCGGCAGCGCGACCGCCCCGTACGCCCCCCGCGTCAAGGTCGGCGGCGGCTGGCAGATCTACAACCTGATCTTCTGATCCACCGGTTGGCGTCACCTCTGGGGCCCGGCTCGCACCGTCCACGGTGTGAACCGGGCCCCTTCGCGCCGCCGGGCTGGGTTACAGTGCTGGCATGTTCGCGCACTCGACCCAGAACTGGTGGTGGACCGCTCCTCCGGCGGCCCACTGACTGCGCGTACCCCCACACCACACGCGAAGGCCGCCCGAGAGGGCGGCCTTCGCGCGTTTCCAGGCCGTTCCTCTCCCGCATCACCGGAAGGAACCCCATGGACCTCTCCCGTCTCCTCGACGACTCCTGTCCTCCCTTCGCCCTGCTCCGCAGGCGCACCCCCGGCCGTGACCACGACACCGTCGAAGTGCTGATCGGCGCGGTGCACAAGGCCGAGCGCCTGGCCGAGCTGCCCGTCGGCGCGCTGCCGACCCTCGCCCTCGTGCCGTTCCGGCAGATCCGAGAGCGCGGGTTCGACGTCCGCGACGACGGCACCCCGCTCGCCGTACTCGTCGCCGAGGAGACCCACGAGCTGTCGCTCGCCGACGCGCTCGCCCAGCTGCCGACGCACGCCGTACGGGTCGAGGGCGGCGGGTTCGACGTGTCGGACGAGGCGTACGCCGGGACCGTGCGGCGGGTGATCGAGGAGGAGATCGGCGCGGGCGAGGGCGCCAACTTCGTCATCCGGCGGACGTACACCGGGGAGATCCCCGGCTTCGGGCGGGCCGACGCGCTCGCGCTGTTCCGGCGGCTGCTCGCGGGCGAGCGGGGCGCGTACTGGACCTTCGTCGTCCACACCGGCGAGCGGACCCTGGTCGGCGCGAGCCCGGAGGTGCATGTGCGGATGGCCGGCGGGACGGTCGTCATGAACCCGATCAGCGGCACGTACCGCTACCCGGCCGGGGCCGCGCCGACCCCCGAGGACCTGCTGGCCTTCCTGGCGGACCGCAAGGAGACCGAGGAGCTCTCCATGGTGGTCGACGAGGAGCTGAAGATGATGTGCACGGTCGGCGACATGGGCGGGGTGGTGATCGGGCCCCGGCTCAAGGAGATGGCGCACCTGGCGCACACCGAGTACGAGCTGCGCGGCCGTTCCTCCCTCGACGTACGGGAGGTGCTGCGGGAGACGATGTTCGCGGCGACGGTCACCGGTTCTCCGGTGCAGAACGCCTGCCGGGTCATCGAGCGGCACGAGGCCGGCGGCCGGGGCTACTACGCGGGCGCCCTGGCCCTGCTCGGCACCGACGAGAACGGCCGCCAGACCCTGGACTCGCCGATCCTCATCCGGACCGCCGACATCTCCCGCGACGGGGGGCTGCGCGTGCCGGTGGGCGCGACCCTGGTGCGCCACTCCGACCCCGCCGGCGAGGTCGCCGAGACGCACGCGAAGGCGGCCGGGGTGCTGGCGGCGCTGGGCGTGCGGGAGGGGCGGCCGCGGGACGAGGCCCCGGTGGCGGCGCGGCTCGCGGACGATCCCCGGGTGCGGGCGGCCCTTGACGCGCGGCGGGCCGACCTGGCGCCCTTCTGGCTGCGGATGCAGGTCAGGTCCGCCGAGCTGACCGGCCACGCGCTGGTGATCGACGCCGAGGACACCTTCACCGCGATGCTCGCTCACCTGCTGCGCTCCTCGGGCCTGGAGGTTTCCGTCGTCCGCTACGACGAGCCGGGGCTACGGGATCTTGCGCTCGCGCACGACGGCCCGGTGGTGCTCGGTCCGGGTCCTGGCGACCCGGGCGACGCGGCCGACCCGAAGATGCGCTTCCTGCGCGCGCTGACCGCCGATCTCGTACGGGACCACCGGCAAGGTCTGCTCGGGGTCTGCCTCGGTCATGAGCTGATCGCTGCCGAACTGGGCCTGGAGATCGTCCGCAAGCGCACCCCGTTCCAGGGGGCGCAGGTCCGGATCGACCTCTTCGGGCAGGAGCGGACGGTCGGCTTCTACAACAGCTTCACGGCCCGCTGCGACGAGCGGACCGCCACCGAGCTGGCCCTGCACCGGATCGAGGTGAGCCGGGACGAGGAGACGGACGAGGTCCACGCGCTGCGCGGGCCGGGCTTCGCGGGCGTGCAGTTCCACCCGGAGTCGGTCCTGACGATGGAGGGCGCGGCGCTGACCGCCTCCCTCCTCGCCGGGGTGCTCGTCTAGCCGGTGTCTAGGAGGCGGCCGGGACCAGGACGTTCTCGCTGCGGCGGCCCGCCGCGTAGTCGAGGACGTTCTGGACGGTCGTGTCCACGATCTGGGCGACGGCGTCCACGGTGTAGTACGCCTGGTGCGAGGTGACGACCACGTTCGGGAAGGTCACCAGGCGGGCCAGGGTGTCGTCCTCGACGACCTCCAGGGACTTGTCGAGGAAGAAGAGCCCCGCCTCCGCCTCGTAGACGTCGAGGCCGACGCCGGCGAAGCGGCCCGCGCGCAGTTCGCCGACCAGGGCCTCGGTGTCGATGAGGCCGCCCCGGCTGGAGTTCACCAGGATCGCGTCGTCCTTCATCGTCCGCAGGGCGGCCGCGTCGATGATGCGCGAGGTCGCCGGGAGCAGCGGCACATGCAGGCTGACCAGGTCGGACTCGGCGAGGAGCTGCTCCTTCTCGACGTATTTCATGCCGAGTTCGACGCAGGCGGGGTTCTCGACGACGTCCCAGCCGAGGAGGTTCATGCCGAAGCCGTGGGCGATGCGGGTGAAGGCCTCGCCGATCTTTCCGGTACCGAGGACGCCGACCGTACGGCCGCGCAGGTCGCGGCCCATCAGCCCGTCGAGCCGGAAGTCGAAGTCGCGGGTCCGGTTGGAGGCGCGGACGATCCGCCGGTTGACGGCCATCGCGAGCGTCCAGGCGAACTCGGCGACGGAGTACGGCGAGTAGTACGAGACCCGGGCGACGGTGAGGCCGAGCCCCGCGGCCACGTCGAGGTCGATGTTGTTGAAGCCGGTGGAACGCTGGGCGATCAGCTTCGTCCCGCCGGCGGCGAGGGTCCGCAGGACCCGGGCTCCGAGGTCGGCGTTGACGCTGGTGGAGACGGCCTCGTAGCCGCTCGCGATGGCGGCGGTGTCCTCGCTGAGGAAGAAGTCCAGACACCGGACGTCGTGGTGTCCCGCGAAGGCCTTCTCGATCAGCGGCTTCTCGTCGGCCTGCACACCGAATGCCAGGATGTCCACGGATCCCCTCCCGGGGGCTTTGCCGGAATTGTCTGGTACCGGCGAATATACGGTCCCCGGGAGCGGTCCGCGTGGCCGTACGGCGGTCGACGGCCGTACGGTCCGGCGTCCGGCGTGCGCCGTCAGCCGAAGAAGACGCCCACCTCCGCGTAGAGCGCAGGATCGACCGTCTTGAGCCTGGCCGTGGCCTCCGCGATCGGGACGCGCACGATGTCGGTGCCGCGCAGCGCGACCATCCGCCCCCAGTCGCCGTCCCGCACGGCGTCGATGGCGTGCAGCCCGAAGCGGGTGGCGAGCCAGCGGTCGAAGGCGCTGGGCGTCCCGCCGCGCTGCACATGGCCGAGGACCGTGGTCCTTGCCTCCTTGCCGGTCCTGCGCTCGATCTCCTTGGCGAGCCACTCGCCCACGCCCGAGAGGCGCACGTGTCCGTACGAGTCGAGGGTGCCGTCCTTGAGGACCATGTCCCCGTCCTTGGGCATCGCGCCCTCCGCGACCACCACTATCGGGGCGTACGTGGCCTTGAAGCGGGAGTGCACCCAGCCGCAGACCTGGTCGAGGTCGAAGCGCTGCTCGGGGATGAGGATGACGTTGGCGCCGCCCGCGAGACCGGAGTGCAGGGCGATCCAGCCCGCGTGGCGGCCCATCACCTCCACCACCAGGACCCGCATGTGGGACTCGGCGGTGGTGTGCAGCCGGTCGATGGCCTCGGTCGCGATACCGACGGCCGTGTCGAAGCCGAAGGTGTAGTCGGTGGCGGAGAGGTCGTTGTCGATGGTCTTGGGGACGCCCACGCAGCGGACGCCGTGCTCGTCGACCAGCCGGGCGGCGACACCGAGGGTGTCCTCGCCGCCGATCGCGACCAGCGCGTCGATCTCGTACTTCGCCAGGTTCTCCTTGATCCGCCGGACGCCGTTGTCGGCGGTGAACGGATTGGTGCGGGAGGAGCCGAGGATCGTGCCGCCGCGCGGGAGGATGCCGCGGACGGCGGGGATGTCGAGGGGGACGGCGACGCCCTCCAGGGGCCCGCGCCAGCCGTCGCGGAACCCGGTGAACTCGTAGCCGTACTCCTGGACGCCCTTGCGGACGATGGCGCGGATGACTGCGTTGAGACCGGGGCAGTCGCCACCTCCGGTCAGTACGCCGACGCGCATGGAGCCTCTCCTTCGCCGTGGCGGACGGGGTTACGACCCACGCTAGTAGTGACGTGGGTCACTCCGACACGGCATGGAGAGTGATTTGTCGGGCACCACCCGGATGGTCTCAGGCGTCCGGTCTCAGGCGTCGTCGAGACCGCGCTCGATGGCGTACCGGACGAGCTCCACCCGGTTGTGCAGCTGGAGCTTGCCGAGGGTGTTCTGCACGTGGTTCTGGACGGTCCGGTGCGAGATGACCAGGCGCTCGGCGATCTGCTTGTAGCTCAGCCCCTTCGCCACGAGCCGCAGCACCTCGGTCTCGCGCTCGGTCAGCTGGGGCGCCTTGGGCTCGTCGGCGCCTGCGGCCGGGAGCGGCTCGGTGGCGAGCCTGCGGTACTCGCCGAGGACCAGGCCCGCGAGGCCGGGCGTGAACACGGGGTCCCCGACGGCCGTGCGACGCACCGCGTCGATCAGCTCGGCCGTACTGGCCGACTTCAGCAGATAGCCGGTGGCACCGGACTTGACCGCCTCCAGGACGTCCGCGTGCTCGCCGCTCGCGGAGAGCACCAGGACCCGCAGCGCGGGGTTGGCGCCGACCAGCTCCTTGCAGACCTGGACGCCCGGCTTGGCGGGCAGGTTGAGGTCGAGGACCAGGACGTCCGGGCCCGCCGCGCCCGCGCGGCGCACGGCCTGCTCGCCGTCGCCCGCCGTGGCCACCACGTCGAAACCCGCCTCCGCGAGGTCGCGCGCGACCGCGTCCCGCCACATCGGATGGTCGTCCACGACCATCACCTTGATCCGGTTCTCGATCCGCTCGTCGCTCATCGCGCTCCCGCCTTCCCCCGTGTGTCCCTCGGGACCTTCAGTTCCACTTCCGTGCCCTGGCCCGGTACCGAGATCAGCTCGGCCGTGCCGCCCAGGTCGCGCAGTCTGCCGCGGATGGAGAGGGCGACCCCCATCCGCCCCTCGCCCTCGGCCTGCGCGAGCCGTCCCTCCGGGATGCCCGGGCCGTCGTCCCGCACCGTCACGATCACCTCGTCCGGCCAGTCCTCGACCAGGATCCACGCCTGGGCCCCCTCGCCCGCGTGCACCCGGACGTTGTCCAGGGCCGCGCCGACGGCGGAGGCCAGCTCGCGGGCGGCGGCCGGCGGCAGCAGGACCGGGGCGCCCGGGTCGGCGAGCGTGGTCCGCGCCCCGGCGCGCGGCGCGAGCAGGGCCCGCAGGTCGACCGGGTCGTCGTCGTCCGGCTCCTCGACGATCCGGACCACCGCCCCCTCCGACTCGTCCTCGGAGACGTGCGACGGCCGGACGAGGCCGCCGGCGACCAGGGTGCGCAGCGCGACCTCCTGCTCCCCGGCCATCCGGCCCAGCTCGGCGGCCTCGCCGCCCAGCGCGGTGCCGCGCCGCTGCACCATCGCGAGGACCTGCAGGACGCTGTCGTGGATGTCCCGGGCGAGACGCTCCCGCTCCCGGGTCGCGGCCTCGATCTCCAGGGCCCGGGCGAGGGTGCGCTCGGACGCGCGGGCGACCTCGACGACGTAACCGATGGCGATCGACGCGACCCAGACGAGCAGGACGTTGTGGAGGGTGTCCCGCGTGGGGTGGCCGCGC
The DNA here is from genome assembly GCF_043081505.1 of Streptomyces sp. NPDC014870. Classification (NCBI taxonomy): domain Bacteria; kingdom Bacillati; phylum Actinomycetota; class Actinomycetes; order Kitasatosporales; family Streptomycetaceae; genus Streptomyces; species Streptomyces sp. NPDC014870. The sequence continues at coordinate 266,369 of NZ_JBIBWQ010000004.1, read as the reverse complement.
TCGACGATGTTGGCGACGGCGACCAGCGAGGAGGCGAACCCGGCCCAGCGCCAGCCGCCCTTGATCGCGTACGCGAGGACGGCTCCGGCGGTCCATATCGTCGGCAGCGTGGGCCCGTCGACCGACTGGGCGTGCTGGTCCGCGAGCGGGGTGAGCAGGATGCCGGTCAGGGCGACGGCGAGATCGGCGATCAGGAAGCGTTTGGTGCAGCTGGCCGCGTTCGCCACCTTGGGCAGGGTGGCCAGCGTCCACACGCACATGACGGCGAGGAAGGCGACGGCCACCCAGGGCCGCTCGTAACGATCCCTGGCGAAGACGAAGATCAGAACGGCGTAGATCATCGTTCCGATGCGGTACGCCATGAGCGCGCGCCACAACGGCTGCTCGACCGACATCCGCACGACACGCTCGCGCTTGGCCATCTCCCCCACCCCCCCGTGCACCTCCCCCGGCAGGGGTCAGGCGCCGGACTCTTCCCGTGCCGCGATCTCGGCCTTCACGGCCTCCTTGGCGGCCTTCTCGGCATCCGCGATCTGGCGCTTGGCGGCCGTCGCGTAGATGTCGACGTACTCCTGGCCGGACAGCTTCATGATCTCGTACATGACCTCGTCGGTCACCGAGCGCAGGATGAAGCGGTCCCCCTCCATGCCCTGGTAGCGGGTGAAGTCGAGCGGCGCGCCGATCCTGATGCCCGGGCGCATCAGCTTGGGGACGACCTTGCCGGGCGGCTGGATCTTCTCGGTGTCGATCATGGCGACCGGGATCACGGGAGCGCCGGTGGCCAGGGCCACGCGCGCGAGGCCACCGGGCTTGCCCCGGTAGAGCCGGCCGTCGGGCGAGCGGGTGCCCTCGGGGTAGATACCGAAGAGCCCGCCCTTCTCGATGACCTCGATACCGGCCTTGATCGCCGCCTCGCCCGCGCCCCGGGCGCCGGAGCGGTCCACGGGGAGCTGGCCGACGCCCTTGAAGAAGGCGGCGGTGAGCTTGCCCTTCACACCGGGCGAGGTGAAGTACTCCGCCTTGGCGATGAAGGTGACCTTGCGGTCGAGCACGGCGGGCAGGAAGAAGGAGTCCGAGAAGGACAGGTGGTTGCTGGCGAGGATCGCCGGCCCCTCGGCGGGAATGTTCTCGAGGCCCTCCACCCACGGCCTGAAGGCGAGCTTCAGGGAGCCGCCGAGGGAGAACTTCATTGCGCCGTAGATCAACTCGAGTACCTTCCGTGTGCCGTCGGACAGACCTTATCCCGCCTTTTCCCGCGCGCCCGCGCCGGTGCGGCCGAGGACGGGGCACCTTCCTGGGTTCGGACCTGGGTTCGGACCTGGTCGGGTGTCGGTCCGGTCGCGTACCGTGAAGGCCTTCCCCTTTTTGCCCTCGCTTCGTCGAAGCCCCGCCCTCCGCGAAGCCGAACCCCCCGAACAGGAGACCCCGGTGCCGGTCGTTCCTGGAGCCGAGCCGTACCGCCACGAGGGTGGCAAGGTAGGCGTCCTTCTCTGCCACGGTTTCACCGGTTCCCCGCAGTCGATGCGCCCCTGGGCCGAGTACCTGGCCGAGCGCGGTCTCACGGTGTCGGTGCCCCTGCTGCCCGGGCACGGCACGCGCTGGGAGGACATGCAGCTCACCACCTGGCACGACTGGTACGCGGAGGTGGACCGGGAGCTGCGCGACCTGCTGGCCCGCTGCGAGCAGGTCTTCGTCTTCGGCCTCTCCATGGGCGGGGCGCTGGCGCTGCGGCTCGCGGCCAAGCACGGGGACGCGGTGCGCGGTCTGGTCCTGGTGAACCCGGGCAACAAGGTGCACGGCCTGGCCGCGCACGCGCTGCCGGTCGCCCGCCACTTCGTCCGCTCCGCGCCCGGCATCGCGAGCGACATCGCCAAGGAGGGCGTGACGGAGGTCGGCTACGACCGGGTGCCGCTGCACGCCGCGCACTCCCTGCGCCAGTTCTTCCGGACCGTCGACGCGGAGCTTCCGCAGGTCACGCAGCCGGTGGTGGTGCTGCACAGCCCGCAGGACCACGTGGTGCCGCCGGCCGACTCGGCGCGGGTGCTCAGCCGGATCTCCTCCACGGACGTCAAGGAGATCCTGCTGGAACAGAGCTACCACGTGGCGACGTTGGACCATGACGCGGAGCGGATCTTCGAGGAGAGCTGGGCCTTCCTGGGCCGGCTCGCTCCGGACGTCGTCGGGGAGAAGGGGAGCACGAGCGGTGGCTGAGCAGCAGGACGGGGAGCGCGACCCGCAGCCCATCGACGAGGAGGCGGCCTGGGCCGCGATCGTCGCCGGGTACGGCGAGGAGCCCGCGGACCCTCCGGGCGCGAAGCCGTTCCGGTCGGTGGAGGACCTGGCGCTCCCGGAGCCGGTGGACGGCGAGGACGAGGACGACGAGGACGACGACGGCGCGGAGGACTCCGACGAGGAGTCGGACGACGACGAGGACGACGACCGGGACGGGCCCGCGAAGCCCGCGCTCGGCAGCTCGGTCGTCTTCGCGCCCGGCGTCGGTGTGGGCGTGGGCGGCGGCGGCCCCCGGGACTACGAGCTGGCGGACCCGGACGCCGAGACCGACGGGACGGACGCGGCCGACGGGAAGAAGACCGGCAGGGCGAAGAAGGACGACGACGACGGCGAGGGCCACTTCGTCCCGCCGGAGCCCCCGCCCCTGCCGGAGGCGGACGCGACGACGAAGTTCGCCTGGCTGGGCGTGGTGGGCGGCCCTGTGCTGCTGCTCCTCGCCGTCCTGCTCCAGTGGGACATGACCTGGTGGCTCACGACGGTGTGCGTGGGCGGCTTCCTCGGCGGCTTCGCGACGCTGATCGCCCGCATGAAGCACGACGACGATGACGACGGCTACGACGACCCGGGGCGGGGGGGGGGGGGGGGTGGCCCCCCCCCCCCCCCCGGGCCGGTCGGGCGGTTAGGCGCCGGGGGCCGGGGGCCCGACGGCGGCCCCGGCCCGCCGGGGGGGGGGGGCCGCGCGCCCGT
>NZ_JBIBWQ010000004.1:148890-263380 GCF_043081505.1 Streptomyces sp. NPDC014870 | reverse complement strand
AGGGGGGGGCCCCGGGGGGGGGGGGGGGGCGCTCCGCGGGGGGGTGCCCCCCGGGGGGGCCCCGCCCCCCCCCCCCCCCCCGCCCCCGCCCCCCCCCCCCCCGGGGGGGGGGGGGGGGGGGGGCCCCCCCCCCCCCCCCCCCACGGGCCTGTCGGACGTTACGGCTCAGGAGGCCGGGAGCCGTACGGCGGCCAGGACCGGCAGGTGGTCGGTGGCCGCGCGCAGGTCCGCCGGGTCGAGGCCGTCGAGGTCCTGGGGGACGCCGCAGCCGAGGAACTCGACGCCCTGCGTCGCCAGGATCGCGTCGATGCGCTGATGCGGCTCGTCGGGCGTCGAGGTGTACTCGCCGCCCCAGGGACTGACCGCCCAGCCGTCCTGGAGCTCCTTGGCGAGCCGGGTGAAACTCCGGCCGCCGGGGCGCTCGTTGAGGTCTCCGGCCACGATCGTGTGCGGGGTGTCCATGCCGGCCACCCGGTCGAGGACCATCCCTGCCTGGGCGTACCGCTCCTCGCCCCGCAGGCTGAGGTGGCAGCTGATCAGGCCGACGCGGGCGCCCGCGAACCGTACGACGGCGGTGGCGAGGCCACGCCGGTGGAGGCCGGGGGTGAGCGGCAGGAGCACGTCCTCGGCGCGTTCGACGGTGGCCCGCAGCGAACACATCAGGAGCGGTCCCGCGGCCGTCGCGCCGCCGCTGAGCAGGACGAGTTCGCTCTTCGCGGCGAGCCGGGCCGCGTGTTTGCGCCAGCGGAAGAACCGCGGCGCCTCCTGGACGAAGACGAGATCGGGCGCGCAGGCCCGGATGACGCGGGCGAGGGCGTCCTCGTCGTCCCGCATCGAACGGATGTTGTAGCTCAGGACCCGGACGACGGCCGAACCGTCCGCCTCGGTGCGGGAGTTGGGCAGCGGGGTGATCGCCATACCCGGCAACATACGACACCCGCCCGCCGCTTCCCCCAGGGACGCGACGGGCGGGTGGGCATGCCGTGGAAAGGCGCTAGCCCTGGCGGGCCAGGTCGGCCGCGCCGACGAGACCGGCCTTGCCGCCGAGCTGGGCGGCGAGGACCTGGGCGTGCGGACGCCACTGGCCACCGATCAGCCAGCGGCGGAAGGACTTCCGGATCGGGTCGAGGACCAGCTCGCCCTCGTCGGAGACCCCGCCGCCGACGATGAAGGCGGACGGGTCGAAGAGGGACGCCAGGTCGGCGAGGCCGGCGCCCGCCCAGCGGGCCAGCTCCCGGAAGGAGTCGACGGCCACCGGGTCACCGGCGCGGGCCGCCTGGCTGATGTGCTTGCCCTCGATGGACTCGGGCGTGCCGTCGCCGAGGCCGAGGAGGATCTCCGCGCGCTCGGGCGTGGCGTTGGCGCGCTGCTTGGCGTAGCGGACGAGGGCGCGGCCGGAGGCGTACTGCTCCCAGCAGCCCTGGCTGCCGCAGCCGCACAGCAGGCCGTCCGGGACGACCCGGATGTGCCCGAACTCGGCCGCGACGCCGAAGCGGCCGCGGCGCAGCTTGTTGCCGATGATGATGCCGCCGCCGAGGCCGGTGCCGAGGGTGATGCAGATGACGTCCTCGTGGCCCTTGCCCGCGCCGAACTTGTACTCGCCCCAGGCCGCCGCGTTCGCGTCGTTCTCGACGACGACCGGGAGGCCGACCCGCTGCTCGACCTTGTCCTTCAGCGGCTCGTGCCGCCAGTCGATGTTCGGCGCGAAGAGGACGGTGGCGCGCTTGTCGTCGACGTAGCCCGCGGCACCGATGCCGACAGCCTCGATCTGATGGCCCTTGCCGGCCTCGGAGACAGCGGCGCAGATCGCGTCGACGATGCCTTCGGGGGTCGGCGGGGTGGGCACCTTGTGCGTGTCGAGGATGTTGCCCTCCTCGTCGACCACGCCGGCCGCGATCTTCGTGCCGCCGATGTCGACGCCGATGGTGAGTCCCATGTGTCCCTCAGTATTCGGTCGAGCCCCGCTAGGGCCAACCGTACCCGAGGGGGCCGACCGTACTGATCAGTCCAGGTCGATGGGGCGCCCGGGTCCGGGCCCCTCGCCCTCGGTCCCGGGGTCCTTCGGGGTGTCCGGCGCGCTCCGTTCGCCGCGCGGGTCGTCGGGCTCGTCGCGGGTCCAGCGGGTCTCGTGGCCCTCGACCGCGGAGCGGTAGGCGGCGAGCAGCTCGTTCCCGGCGGCCGCGAGGTGGTCGAAGACCTGCGGGTTGCGCTCGATGATCGGCTCGACGGCGGCCTTCGCCTGGTTGACGAACTGCTGCACGGTGCCCTGGGCGGCCATGCCCGCGAGCGGACCGCGCAGGGTGGAGAACTTGTCGGCGACGGCGTCGAAGAGCTTGCGGAACTCCTCGGCGGCCGAGCCGGGCTCCGCGCCGCCGGCGGCGCGGCGGCGGGCCTTCTCGGCCTCCAGGTCCTCGGCGCACGCCTTGGCCCAGGCGTCAGAATCGCTCATGGCGTACTCCTTACGGCTTATACCGTCGACGGTACACGTCCTCAGGGGGCCTTCGGCCAGAGACCGGCGTCCGGGGCGAACCTGACCCTGAGGTCGCCGTCGACGAGCCCCGCCCCGGCGACCGTGCAGCGGCGCAGGGCGGCCGGGAGCGGCACGCTGCGGCGGAACGGGCCGACGGCGAGGAGGAGTTCGTCGCCGCGCCGGACGAGGGAGAGCTCCTCCTTGACGGCGCCGGGCAGCGGGACGTGCCAGACGAGGATGCCGTCCTCGGCCCGGCGGTCCTCGACCGTCCAGGCGGGCGCGGGCGCGGGTTTCGTGTCGACGGCGAGCAGGGTGAGGTCCTCGGCGCCGCGGGGGTCCCGGCCCAGGTGCGGGAGGGCGTGCACGGCTCCGTCGTGTCCGGTGCGGAGCCGGTCCAGGTGCTCGTGCTGCTGGGCGGTGAGGGCGGCGAACCAGGGGTCCTGGGACTCCGCGGGGAGCAGCTTGTTGGCGACGACCGTGTCGAGGGCGAGGCCGTGCAGGGCGAGGCCGAGGCGGGCGGTGCGCAGGGTCTCGGTCGCGGCGGGTCCCGGCTCGACGACGAGGCGTACGGCGGTGGTGGGGGCGTCGACGACGGCCTGGACGGCGGCGAGCTCGGCCTCCCAGCGGGCGGTCGTCTCGTAGAGCCACTGCGCGGGCATCGGGACGCCGGCGAGCTGGGCCAGCATGGGGCGCAGGGCGCGGGCGGCCTGCCGTTCGGGCGGCAGGAGGCGGCGCAGGTAGCGGCGCAGCTGCTCGGGCAGGGCGAGCAGGGCGAGGGCGTCGAGCAGCGGCGGCAGGTCGACCACGACGAGGTCGACGTCCGGCCGGGCGGCGGCGTCGCGCAGGGCGCGGAGCAGGGCGAAGGGGGCGCTGCCGGGGAGTTCGGTGAGTTCGGCGTCCTCGAAGGGGGCGGCGCCGAGCAGGTCGAGGGCGGTGGCGGAGCGTTCCTGCAGGGCGAGGAACTCCCGGCGGAAGTCGGCTCCGGGGGTGGGGCGCAGGACGTCCACCCCGAGGCCGTGCTCGGCGTCCGCCGAGACGAGCAGGACGCGTCGCCCGGCTCGGGCGTCGGCGAGCGCGGTCGCGGCGGCCACGGTCGTCCGCCCGGCTCCGCCGGCCCCGGTGACTAGCAGGATCCCCATACGGCGGAACGTTACCGGTAGGGCCGGGAGGGGACGGACGGTCGCCGTCCCCGGGCGCCGGTCTACTCGCCCGATTCCACGCGCTTCTTCAGGCCGGCGAGGGCGCGGTCGATGATGACCTTCTCCGCCTTGCGCTTGATCATGCCGAGCATCGGGATCTTGACGTCGACGGTGAGCTGGTACGTCACCTCGGTGCGCGTGCCGTCGCCCGCCGGGGCGAGCTGGTAGGAGCCGTCGAGGGCGCGGAGCATCTGGGACTTGACCAGCGTCCAGGAGACCTCGTTGTCGCCGGTCCAGGTGTAGGCCAGCGTGTGGTCGTCCTTGATCGCGCCCGCGTCGAGCAGCAGGCGGACCTTCTCCGCGCGGCCGGCCTCGTCCTTCTCCAGGACCTCGGCCTCCTTCACCTCGCCCGTCCACTCGGGGTAGCGCGCGAAGTCGGCGATGACGCTCATGACGTCGGCCGGCGCTGCCTCGATGGTGATGCTCGAGCTGGTGTGTTCGGCCATCGTGGTGGCTCCTCCACTGTGCGGTCCGGCGGAAGTCAGGACGGCACGAACGTGCCGACTCGAAGGCTATCGCGCCCTCACCGGCGCCCCGTCACCACTCCAGCGTCCACGGCCGGCCCGTCGCCGCGAAGTGGCCGACGTTCACGCACTCGGTGCCCGCGACCCGCATGCGCCGGGCCAGCGGCTGGTGGACGTGGCCGAAGAGGGCGTACCGGGGCCGGGTCCGCCGGATCGCGTCGAGCAGGGCCCGGCTGCCGCGCTCGAAGCGGCGGGCGACGGTGTCGTACGTGAGTTCCGGGACGTCCGGCGGGATGTGGCTGCACAGCACGTCGACCTCGCCGAGCGCCTCGACCTTCGCCGCGTACTCCTCGTCGGAGATCTCGTAGGGCGTGCGCATCGGGGTGCGCAGTCCGCCGCCCACGAAGCCGAAGACCAGGCCGCCTATCTCGACCCGCTCGCCGTCCAGGACGGTGGTCCCCGGGCGGGCGTACTCGGGCCAGAGCCCGGGAATGTCGACATTGCCGTAGGTCGCGTACGTCGGGGTGGGGAAGGCGGCGAAGAGCTCTTCGTACTGGCGGCGTACCGCGCCCTCGATCGCGGTGTCGCGGTCGACGGCGAGCTCGGACCACAGGCGCCGCCCCAGGTCGCGGGCCTCGTCGAAGCGGCGGGCGGTGCGCAGTTCGACGATGAGGTCCGCGTTCGCCACGCCGAAGAGGTCGGGGAAGATGCCCCGGCTGTGGTCGGCGTAGTCGAGGAAGAGCACCAGGTCACCCAGGCAGACCAGGGCGTCCGCGCCCTGCCCCGCCTTGGCGAGGGCCCCGCTGTTCCCGTGCACGTCGCTGACCACGTTGATCCTCATGCCGTCAGCGTAGGGCGTCGGACCTGCGGTTACTTCCGAGTCCTCAAAGCTGTGGACTACTGTGCGCGAAGCACCGCCACAGCTGTGTGACGCACGGAACATCTGACCAGGACCCCCTATCGGGAACCCAGTACTGATGGGTAACGTCCGGGCAGTCCAGTTGTGCTCACCCCACTGAGCACCTGCGATCTTGGACCGCACCGGTGCATCACACAGAGCCGTGGCGCCGGCGCCCGATGAGGAGCAGCAGTCTTGCGCGAGTTCAGCCTTCCGGCCCTGTACGAGGTCCCCTCGGACGGCAATCTGACGGATCTCATCCGCCGCAACGCCACTCAGCACCCCGATGTCGCCGTGATGGGACGCAAGGTCGCCGGTGTCTGGACGGACGTCACCGCAGCGCAGTTCCTCGCCGAGGTCAGAGGGGCCGCGAAGGGACTGATCGCGGCGGGTGTGGAGCCGGGCGACCGGGTCGCCCTGCTGTCCAGGACGCGGTACGAGTGGGTGCTCCTCGACTTCGCGATCTGGAGTGCGGGCGCGGTGACCGTGCCGGTGTACGAGACCAGCTCGCCGGAGCAGATCCAGTGGATCCTCGGCGACTCGGGCGCCACGCTCGCCCTGGTCGAGTCCGCGGCCCACGCGGAGTCGGTGGAGTCGGTACGGACGGAGCTGCCGGCCCTGAAGGGCGTCCGGCAGATCGAGGCGGACGCGGTCGCGCAGCTCACCGCCGAGGGCGCGGAGATCGCCGACGAGCTGCTCGACGAGCGGATGTCCGCGGCGAACGCGGACGACCCGGCGACAATCGTCTACACCTCGGGCACCACCGGCCGCCCCAAGGGCTGTGTGCTGACGCACCGTGCCTTCTTCGCGGAGTGCGGCAACGTCGTGGAGCGCCTGAAGCCGCTCTTCCGCACCGGCGAGTGCTCGGTGCTGCTCTTCCTGCCGGCCGCGCACGTCTTCGGACGGCTCGTCGAGGTCGCGTCCGTGATGGCGCCGATCAAGCTGGGCTGCGTCCCGGACATCAAGAACCTGACGGACGAGCTGGCCTCCTTCCGGCCGACGCTGATCCTGGGCGTGCCGCGCGTCTTCGAGAAGGTCTACAACTCGGCGCGGGCCAAGGCCCAGGCGGACGGCAAGGGCAAGATCTTCGACAAGGCCGCGCACACGGCGATCGCGTACAGCCGGGCGATCGACTCGCCGCAGGGCCCGTCGTTCGGCCTGCGGCTGAAGCACAGGATCTTCGACAAGCTGGTCTTCTCCAAGCTGCGGGCGGTGCTCGGCGGGCGCGGCGAGTACGCGATCTCGGGCGGCGCGCCGCTGGGTGAGCGGCTGGGCCACTTCTTCCGCGGGATCGGCTTCACGGTCCTGGAGGGCTACGGCCTGACGGAGTCGTGCGCGGCGACCGCGTTCAACCCGTGGGACCGGCAGAAGATCGGCACGGTCGGTCAGCCGCTGCCGGGCTCGGTGGTGCGGATCGCCGACGACGGCGAGGTGCTGCTGCACGGCGAGCACATCTTCTCCGGGTACTGGAAGAACGAGTCGGCGACGGCCGAGGCCCTCGCGGACGGCTGGTTCCACACCGGGGACATCGGCACCCTCGACGAGGACGGCTACCTCGCGATCACCGGCCGCAAGAAGGAGATCCTGGTGACGGCGGGCGGCAAGAACGTCGCCCCGGCGGTCATCGAGGACCGGATCCGGGCGCACGCGCTGGTCGCGGAGTGCATGGTGGTCGGCGACGGGCGGCCGTTCGTCGGCGCGCTCGTCACCCTGGACGAGGAGTTCCTGGGCCGCTGGGCCTCGGAGCACGGCAAGCCGGCCGGCTCGACGGCGGCCTCGCTGCGCGACGACGCGGAGCTACTCGCGGAGGTCCAGCGGGCGGTGGACGACGGCAACGCGGCGGTGTCGAAGGCCGAGTCGGTGCGCAAGTTCCGTGTCCTGCCCGCGCAGTTCACGGAGGAGGCGGGCCACATCACGCCGTCGCTGAAGCTGAAGCGGAACGTGGTGGCGAAGGACTTCGCGGACGAGATCGAGGCGATCTACCGCGCGTAGCGCGGAACCCCTTCAGACATGAGGAGGGCCCGGTGCGGGATGCACCGGGCCCTCCTCACGTCTCTACAGCAGTTCCTTCAGGCGCTCCGCCAGAAGGTCCCAGCGCCAGCGGTCCTCGACCCACTCGCGGCCCCGGGTGCCCATGCGGCGGCGCAGCTCGGCGTCGAGCAGGAGGGTCGCGACGCGCTCGGCCGACTCCTCGGGGGCGTCGCCGCGGACCACCCAGCCGGTCTCGCCGTCCAGGACCGCGTCGGGTGCGCCGCCCGAGTCGCCCGCGACGACGGGGAGCCCGGTGGCCGAGGCCTCCAGGTAGACGATGCCGAGGCCCTCCACGTCCAGGCCGCCCCTGCGGGTGCGGCAGGGCATCGCGAAGACGTCACCGGCGCCGTAGTGGGCCGGGAGCTCCGCCCACGGCACCGCGCCCGTGAAACGTACGGAATCGGCCACGCCGGTCTCGGCGGCGAGTCGGCGCAGGTCCTTCTCGTACGGCCCGCCCCCGACGATCAGCAGCACCGCGTCCGGCACCCGGCGCAGGATCTCCGGCAGGGCCCTGATCAGCGTGTCCTGGCCCTTGCGCGGGACGAGCCGCGAGACGCACACGACGACCGGGCGGTCGGTGAGCCCGAGCCGTTCCCGTACCGCGTCACCGCCCGAGCCTGGGTGGAAGGTCTTCTCGTCGACGCCCGGCGGGAGCTGGACCATCCGCCCCGCGGCGGCCGGGGTCAGCGCCCCGGCGATCCGCGAGCGCGTGTACTCGCCGAGGTAGGTGAGCGTGTCCGTGCCCTCGCCGATGCGGCGAAGGAGCTGCCGCGCGCCCGGCAGCTGGGCCCAGCCCGCCTCGTGGCCGTGCGTCGTCGCGACGAGCCGGCGCGCGCCCGCCCGGCGCAGGGCGGGGCCCATGAGCCCGAGGGGCGCGGCCGCCCCGAACCAGACCGACTCGCAGCCGTGCTCGCGCAGCAGCGCGGTGGCCCGGGCGGTGACCCTGGGTGTGGGCAGCAGCATGGTGGTGCGGTCCCGCACGACCGTGAAAGGCTGTTCGGCGTCGAACGCGGCGGTCGCCTCGATCCCCTCGCGGCTCCGCTTCCAGGTGGAGGCGTAGACCACGACCCGCTCGGGATCCAGGCGCAGCGCCATGTTGTGCAGGAAGGCCTGGATCCCCCCGGGCCGGGGCGGGAAGTCGTTGGTTACGATCAGGGTCTTGTGCATCGTCGCCGAATGTACGTGACGGCACCCCCCGCCCGGCAACACCCCCCCTCCGCCCGCGCGGACCGAACAGACCGACCGACGGATTGGACGAGTCAGGAATGACGGGCGTACTGGGTACGGCTGCCGAGCGCGCGAGAAGGAACCCCGATCTGGTCTGGGCGGTCACCCGCGTCGTCCTGCTGCTGTGCGTCTTCAAGGTGCTCCGGGTCCCGGGACCCGACGTCACGAGCGACATCGACCAGATCTACCGCGGCTGGTTCGAGGTGCTGCGGACCGGCACGTACCCGCTGGACGACGTCACCTGGCAGTACCCGCCGCTCGCGGCCGTGGCGATCCTCTCCCCCGCGCTGCTGCCCTTCCTGGACTACGCCGCCGCCTTCTTCGTGCTCGCCTTCCTCTGCGACGCGCTCGTCTACGGACTGCTGCGGTACACGGGACGGCGGCGCGGCCGCAGCCCGCGCGGGGCGTGGGTCTGGATCGCGGGCGTGCCGCTGCTCGGCCCGACCGCGTACGCCCGCTACGACCTGATGGTGACCGCCGTGGCGGTGGCCGCGCTGCTCGCGGCGGCGCGCCGGCCGGCCGTGCTCGGGGCCCTCGCGGGCCTGGGGGCGATGCTGAAGGTCTGGCCCGCGCTGCTGCTCGCGGGCACCCCGCGCGGCCGCGCGACGCTCCGCTCCTGGCCCGCGGCGGCGGGCTCGGCGGCGGGGCTGCTGCTGCTGTGCGTCCTCGCGGCGCCCGGGGCGCTCGCGTTCCTGAACTTCCAGCGGGACCGCGGCACGGAGGTCGAGTCGCTGGGCGCGCTGGTCTTCCATCTGGCCCGGTACGTCGGCTGGGACGGCGAGGTGCGGATGAACTACGGCTCGATCGAGTTCCTCGGGCCGTACGTCTCCGCCGTCTCCACCGCCGCCATGGCGCTGACCTTCGCCGCCTTCGGCTGGCTCCTGGTGTGGCGGATCAGGGCCCGGGCGTTCACGTCGTCGACGACGGCGGACGCGGCCTTCGTGGCGGTGCTGCTCTTCACCACGACGAGCCGGGTGATAAGCCCCCAGTACATGATCTGGCTGGTGGGCCTCGCCGCGGTGTGCACGGCGTACCGGGCGAGCCGGATGCGCCGGCCCGCGCTGCTGGTGCTGTGGGCGACGGCGGTGACGCAGCTGGAGTTCCCGATCTGGTTCTCGCACGTCACCGACAGCGATCCGCTCGGGGTGACGCTGCTGCTCGTACGGAACGGTCTGCTGGTGGCCGCGTCGGTCTCGGCCTGCCGCGTCCTGTGGCGGCAGACGGTGACCGAGCCGCGTCTGACCCCGCTGTCGATCCCGGCCCAGCGGGAACCGCTGCGGACAGCTACCCCAGCCGCTGCCGCAGGTACGTCCGCCAGTCGTCGGTGAACTCCTCCGGGGTGGTGTCGAGGACCTCGGCGAGCGCCTTCTCGACCGCTCCCTCGCGCTGCGGGTGGGCGCCCACCGCGCGGTAGAAGTCCCGCAGTTCCGGCTCGCCCCAGCGCTCCGCGATCATCGCGCACGCGAGCCAGCCGCCCTCGTACGCGCGGGCCAGGGCGTCCGCGTCGCCGCCGAAGGCGAAGGCCTTGTCGTCCGGCAGCGCGGCAGGCAGGTCGCCCGCGCGGACCGCCCGGCGCAGCTCGGGGGCGGCCTGCGCGGCCGTGCGGCCCGTGTCGCGGTACGCCACCCAGTCGGCGAGGCCCTCCGAGAGCCAGACCGGGGTGGCCGCGGAGGTCGCGGCGCGGGTGGCCACGTGGGTCGTCTCGTGGGTGAGGACCACCTGCTGCCCGAACTCCCCCAGCACGCCGTACGCCTCGGGGTTGACGATCACCCGGTCCGCGGGCGCGTGGGGGCCGCCCCCGACCTCCCCGGTGGTGACGGCCGCTATCCCCCGGTACGAGGCCGGCGGCGCCCCCAGCAGGCCGCCCATGCCGTCGAGGGTGGCCGGGACGAGGACCACCACCCGGCGCGCCCAGTCCCCGGGCCAGGCCGCCGAGACCGCGGGCACGGCCCGGTCGGCGTACGCCGCGACGGCCTTGAGGCGCTCCTCCGACTGCCCGACGCCGAGGACGAGGCTGTGCCTGCCCCGTACGGTCTCCACCTCGCCCTGCTGCCAGAGCTGCTGCGGGGCGCCCTCGGCGGGCCGGTCGGCGGTCACGTACCAGCGGCCGTCCCGCTCGGTCAGGTCCAGGACGCGTTCGGTGGTGACGGGCCCCGCGTCGTAGCCGTCGATCCGGTAGCTCAGCTCGGCGCGGGCGGTGGCCCGGTCCTGCCCGGAGCGGTCGACGTCCTTCAGGCGGTAGCCCCAGGAGGCGAGGGGCACCTCGGCGAGCCGGTCGAACTCCGCGAGGGCGGCGGGCGCGTGGGCGGGGTCGAGGGCCACCGCGTAGGCCGCCTCGTCGCGGGCGAGCAGCGCCCGCGCGTGCCGGTCGAGGAGCGTGCGGATCTCCTGGGGCGCGGGGTCGACCGGCCCGGGGGCCGCGCACCCGGCCAGGCCGAGCAGCGCCGTCAGCAGACAGGCCGCCGTCCTTCGCCTCGCACCACGCCGCTGACCTGCCACGCTCCCGATCGTACGGGCAGCCGGGCGGACAGGTGTCCGGTCAGACCCGCGTCACCGTCACGTGGGACATCATCCCCACGGGGTCGTAGCGCACCCGGGCGCCGGGATAGGGGGCGTGGATGACCTGTCCGTTGCCCGCGTAGATCCCGACATGGCTGGCGTCGCTGCGGTACGTCACGAGGTCGCCGGGCTGCGCCTGGGACAGCGGCACCTGCCGGCCCGCGTGGCGCTGCGCCTGCGAGGTGCGGGGCAGGCTGATCCCGGCCTGCCGGTACGACCAGACCATCAGGCCCGAGCAGTCGAAGCCGGACGGGCCGGTCGCGCCCCAGACGTACGGCTTGCCGATGGCGCCGCGGGCGGCGATCACCGCGGCGGCGGCCCGTGACGAGGCCGGGCCGAGGTCGGCCATCGGCGGCGGCTCCTCGAGTCCCTCGCGGCCCGAGCGGGAGGCGCGGCCCTCGAAGTCGGCGCGCTCCTCGGCCGTCAGCGACTGGAGCAGCCTGCGGGCCTCGGCGAGCTTCCGCTCGACGGCGCGCTTGTGCTGGGCGACCTGGGTGCGGCTGACCTCCAGCTCGGCGAGGAGCCGGGTGGCCTCGGTCCGCTGCTGGTGCAGCCGGCGCTGCTCCTGCTGGAGCCGGCCGAGCGCGAGGCCCTGCCGGGCGGCCACCCGGTCGAGGACGGAGGCGCGTTCGAGGTAGGAGTCGGGGTCGGAGGAGAGCAGCAGGGCGAGGGCCGGGTCGATGCCGCCGGAGCGGTACTGGGCCCCGGCGACCGAACCGAGCGCGTCCCGCATGCGGTTGACCCGCTCCTGGCCGCGCGCCACGCTGTCCCGGGCCTGGGCGACCGTCCTGCGCAGCCCGTCCGCGCGCTCGTCGGCCTTGTTGTAGCCCTCGGTGGCCCGTTCGGCCTCCTCGAAGAGCCGGTCGACCGTGGCGCGCGTCGTCTCCGGGGTGCCGATCGGGTCGGCGCTCGCGGGGACGGCGCCGAAGGCCGTCGCCGCGGTGGCCGCGGCGGCGGTCAGGACGGTGACCCTGGCGGGTCGTCGGTGGGACGCCACGTATCGCGCTCCGTTCGCTGGTGGCCCGGAGGTGGCCCGGACCGGCGCGGCAGACAGTAGCCGGTGATCACTCGCCGTCCAACGAAGCTCTCGGGCACGCAAAGTGACGCCCCGCCGGAGACCACAAGGTCACCGGCGGGGCGTCACGTCAGCGAAGGATGCGACGAACCACCCGATTGGGCGTGGGGTCGCGAGGGTCGTACGCGTCAGATGCGGACACCGAACTGGAAGGTGCCCATGTAGCTCATCGACTCGTAGCGGACCACGGCGCCCGGCTTCGGGGCGTGCAGGATCTGCCCGTTGCCCGCGTACAGACCCACGTGCGAAAGGCCGTTGAAGAAGACCAGGTCGCCGGGCTTGAGCTGGCTGCGGCCGATCTTCACGCCGTCGTTCTGCTGGGTGTAGGTGGTGCGGGTCAGCGTGGCGCCGGCCTGGCGGTAGGCCCACTGCGTCAGACCGGAGCAGTCGTAGGCGTTGGGGCCCTCGGCGCCGGAGACGTACGGCTTGCCGAGCTGGGTGGCCGCGGCGGCGAGCGCGTCCGCGCCGAGGCGGGAGGCCGGGGCCTCGTTGCCGAGGTTGACCCGCTCACCGGCGGCGCGGCTGGCGCGCTGCTCGTCCTGCTGGATCTTGGCGCGCTCGGCGGCGGTGAGGGTGTTGAGCAGCTTGCGGGCCTCGGCCAGCTTGCCCTGGTAGGCCTTCTTCTTCTCACCGAGGGTCTTGCGGACGTCCTCGAGGTCGGCGAGCTTCGTCGTCGCCTCGGCGCGCTGCTGCGCGAGGGTGCGCTGCTTGGCCTGGATCGACTGGAGCACGTCGGCCTGCTTGGCGCCGAGCTGGTCGATCGCGGACGCCTTGTCGAGGTAGGTGTCCGGGTCGGAGGAGAGGAAGAGCTGGAGCGCCGGGTCGATGCCACCGGAGCGGTACTGCGCGGAGGCGACCGAACCGATGCTGTTGCGCAGGGTGTTGAGCTCCTGCTGGCCGCGGGCCACCTTGTCCTGCAGGGTGCTGATCTCGCCCTGGAGCTTGCCGCGCCGCTCTTCGGCCAGGTTGTACTGCTCCGTGGCCTCTTCGGCCTCGTGGTTGAGCTCGTCGACCTTCGACTTGACCTCGTCGATCTTCGGCTTGGGAGCAGCCTGGGCGCCGGTCTGGGCGGTGAGCGCGACGGCGGCGGCGGCGGTGACGCCGAGCACGGTCACACGGGTGCGGCTCGGCTGCTTGGGTCGACGGTGGGACGCCACGAAGGCGAGCTCCTTCTTCCTCGAGCCGCCCAACCGAACTGCGTCAGGCGGTCCCTCCGCCTGACATCCCGGATGGATGATCAACCGCGCGAAGGTTCGAGGCCCGACCCTAGTGACCATCTTGTGATCAGTTCAAATCCTCATGGGCAAAATCTCGCTCACAGGGCACATTATTTACACGCACCACACGGGCGGTAATGGGCACTTGACCCTGCGCCCTCCAGAATTCGGGCATTACGCCCAGGACTTACGATCCCTCACGACATGCGCGAAAGCCGCTTGAGCAACAAGGCGGACGCGACGGGCCGCGCACCGGCCTTGGCGACCCCGTCGGCGACCTCGCGGTCGGTGGAGACGACCACGACCGGACGGCCCGGCGGCTCGGCGCGCACCAGCTGGCGGATCAACTCGTCGGCCGTGACACCCGGCTTGGAGAACAGCACGCGCACCCCACGCGGCGGCGCGAGGAGGACCGGGGCGGCCAGCTCGGCCCCGTCGAAGACACAGGTGACCTCGGCGCCCGAGCGGGCCGCGAGGGCGGAGAGCCCGCCGAGCAGCCGCAGCCGCTGCTTCTCCAGCGGCATGGTCGGGTAGCCGGTCTTGGTGACGTTGTAGCCGTCCACGACCAGATGCGTCTGCGGGAGCGCCAGGAGCTGGTCGAGCAGGGCCGGGTCGGTCTCGGAGAGCGCGCGGGCCGCGATGTCCTTCGGCGACATCCGGCCGGGCTCCACCGCGTCGACGGTGTCGGCGGGGTGCACCGAGACGGGCGGCAGGGCCAGTTCGCGCCGGAGCCCCTGGGCGGCGTCGAGCACGGTGTCGAGCAGCAGCCGCAGCCGCATGTCCTCGACCGAGCGCCCCTCGCGGGCGGCCCTGCGGCTGGCCTCCAGGGCCGCCTCGACCTCACCGAGCCGGGACTTGAGCCGACGGGTCTCGCTCTCGGCGGCCGACACCTGCGCCGCCGCGTCGGCCCTGATCGTGTCGATCTCGGCCTGGGTCCTGCGTAGCGCCGCCTCGCCGCGCTTCACATCGCTCTGGGCGCTGCGCAGCTTGCGGTGAAGCGATTCGGCTTCCTTGCGGGCGGCTTCCAGATCGTGGCGCAGCTGCTCGGTCTCGGCGCGGCCGCGGTCCTTCGCGGTGGCGACCTCCTCGCGCAGCCGCTCCAGCTCGCGCCGGCCCGCCTCGTCGGCCCGCTCGGCGTCGGCCCGCTGGGCCTCCTCACCGGCGGCGGCGACCAGCTTGACCCAGCCGACCGGGCGCAGCACATAGGCGGCCGCGGCGACGTCGACGGGGTCGGCGGCGGCCGGCGGGGCGCCGGTCTCGACGGCCCCGGCCAGCTCGGGCTGCGCCTCCTTGAAGCGCTCACCGATCCGCTGCCGGAAGAGCGGGTCGCTCTCCAGGGCGGCGGCCATGGCGTTGCCGGCGAACTTGGCCCGCCGGCTCGCGGTGAAGCGGGCGTACTGCCGCAGGGGTGCCGGTAGTTCGGCGACCGTCAGCCCGCCGAAGGCGTCCGAGACCAGCGCGACGACCCTGCGCCGCACGCCGTCCGGCAGCGGGCGGTCGAGCGCCTCGGCAGCGTCACCTGCCGCGCCGGCCGGTTCTCCACCGTGCGCGGGCTGCTCCACGATCCGTCACCCCATTGTCATTCGCACCGCTCCGTCAGGAAGCGGTGCCGGGCCTGTCCACCAGTTCGATCTGGTCCACCGCGTTGCACCAGCGGCAGCGGACCGACTCGATGGTCTCACTGACCACCTCGCGCTCCTCGACCTTCGGCTCTCCCGCGAGATCCAGATGGACGTACTCGACGACCTTCGAGGAGCGGGTCACATCGAACCGGGTGAGGTTGCCGCAGAGAGTGCAGCGCCAGCGGGTCTCGGCGGTCGGCAGGGGAACCGTCGTCATCGTGCCGTCCTCTTTCATGTGCGTCATGCGAGTGCGGGTGCCGCGGTGCGCCGTCGAACCGCTGAGGTACAACGCGTAACCCTACGGCCTTGCGCGTACCCCATGTCGCGGCGAGGCACTCTGTCCAGGTCGGCACCGTTACGCCATGATCTGTCCATGATCGATTGGCGGCGGATCGACTGGCGGCGGACGGCCCTCGGCACCTGGCGGAGTTTCCGGACCGGGCCCACGGTGACGTACGCCCTGATCGGCGCCTGCTGCCTGGTGTTCCTGATCGGCCCGGTCTCGGGGCTCGATCCCGCGTACGGGACCGGGGACGCGGTCCTCGCGGCGCAGAGCGCGTACTTCCACCACTGGGGCGTCGTACCGGCCGAGCTGATGGGCGGCGGACCGCCGCGCACCCTGCTCACCCCGCTGACCGCGCTCTTCGTCCACGGCAGCTGGCTGCACCTGCTGGGGAACATGCTCTTCCTCTACGTCTTCGGCGCGATGACCGAGAACCGGATGGGCCCGCTCGCGTTCGGCCTCTTCTACCTGGGCTGCGGCTATCTGGCCCTGCTCGGCTACGCGGCGGCGTACGCGGACAGCGAGCAGACCCTGGTCGGGGCCTCGGGGGCGATCTCGGGGGTGCTCGGCGCGTTCCTCTTCCTCTTCCCCCGCGCCCGGGTGACCAGCCTCTTCCCCTTTCTGCTCTTCCTTCCGCTGCGCTTCCCCGCCTGGATCGTGCTGGTCTTCTGGTTCGTGCTGCAGTGGCTGGCGGCCCGCGGGGCGGGCGCGGGCCCGGGCGTGGCGTACCTGGCCCATGTGGTGGGCTTCGCCGTCGGCTTCCTCTACGCCTGGGGCCGCTACCGGGGTGGGGATACAGTGAAGTCCCCAGCTGCGGCGACCGAGGGAGAAAGCCAGCCGTGATCACCGCGATCGTGCTCATCAAGACCAGCGTGGACCGCATCCCCGAGATCGCGGAGTCGATCGCCGCGCTCGACAGCGTCAGCGAGGTCTTCTCGGTGACCGGTACGTACGACCTGATCGCCATGGTCCGGGTGCCCCGGCACGACGACCTGGCGGACGTCATCCCCGGCCGGATCAGCAAGATCCCGGGCGTCGAGGCGACGGACACGCACGTCGCGTTCCGTACGTACTCCCAGCACGACCTGGAGGCGGCCTTCGCCATCGGTCTGGAGTCCTGACTCCGGGGGCGGGGATCCGCGGCGAAGATGAAGGAATCCTCATCGGGGCCTCATCCTCGCCGGCGCCCGCGCGCGCGAGCCTGATCCCATGTCCTTCACCCATCGCATGGCCACGCTCGCGGCCGTCGTCGCCATCCCGCTCGGGATAGCGGCGACGAGCTACGCCCTGACCGACGAGCCCGAGGCTCCCCGGGTGCCACCGGCCGTGGAACTGAGTACCGCGCCGAGCGGTTCGTCCACGCCGGGCTCCGGCACGACGGGCACGGCGACGCCGACGTCCACGCCTCCTTCCGGCGGGACGGCGTCCTCGACCCCGCCGCCGTCCGACGCGGTCGTGCCCGGGCCCTCGGCCACCGGCGACGACGATGACGACCTCCGTGACGAGGGCTGACCACCGGGTGTCCGCCCGCGTCCGCATCCTGCTCTGGCTGCTGCTCGTGATGGCCGTGGCGCTGGCCGCCGTCGCCGTGGCCACCCGCTCCATCCTGCTGCGGGACGTGGACCACCGGATCAACCAGCTCCTGACCCAGGAGACCGGCGAGTTCGCCAACTTCGTGGCGCAGGGCGTCGACCCCGCGACGGGCGGCCCGTTCACCGACCCGGACGCGTTGCTGCGGGTCTTCCTCCAGCGCCAGTACTCCGACCCGGACGAGGAACTCCTCGGCCTGGTCGGCCCTCCCGGGCAGGGGCTCCGCGTCATCCGGCAGTCCCGTGACCTGCCGGACTCCCTCGCCCTGCACCGCGACCGCCCCTCGCTCGACGCCATCGCCGGCTCCGACGACTCCTCGGGGCGGCTCGACCGCCCGCGCGGCGAGGTCCGCTGGGCGAAGGTGCCCATCAGGAGCGAGGCCGCGCCCGGGGCGGCCTTCGTGGTCGCCTTCCACGCGGACCGCGAGCGGGCCGTCGCCGACGAGGCGTTCCGCGCACTGCTCGCCATATCGGGTCTTGCGCTGCTGATGACGACCGGGATCGGCTGGGCGGTCGCGGGCCGCATCCTTGCACCCGTACGAGTGGTACGCGCGACCGCCGCCGAGCTGACCGAGCGCGATCTGACCCAGCGGATACCCGTCCAGGGCCGGGACGACATCGCCGCGCTCGCCGAGACCTTCAACGCGATGCTGGACCGGCTTGAACAGGCGTTCGCCGGTCAGCGCCAGTTCGTCGACGACGCCGGGCACGAACTGCGCACGCCCATCACCATCGTGCGCGGCCATCTGGAGCTGATGGGCGAGGACCCGGCCGAACAGCGGGAGACCGTCCGTCTGGTGACCGACGAGCTCGACCGGATGAGCCGGATCGTGGAGGACCTGCTCCTCCTCGCCAAGGCCGAACGCCCGGACTTCGTGCGCACCGGGACCGTCCAGCTCGCCGAGCTGACCGCGGACGTCTTCGTGAAGGCACGGGCCCTCGGCGAACGGGACTGGGTCCTGGACGGGGTCGCCGACCGGCCGGCCGTCCTCGACCCCCAGCGGATCACCCAGGCCATGGTGCAGCTCGCGCAGAACGCGGTCCAGCACACCGTCGCCGGCGGGCGGATAGCGATCGGCTCGCGGGCGGTCGAGGACCGGATCGAGCTGTACGTCGCCGACCGCGGACCGGGCGTCCAGGAGCGGGACGCCGACATCATCTTCGAACGGTTCCGGCGCGGCACCGCCCGCCGGGGCGCCAGGACCGGCGGCGCCGGGCTCGGGCTCTCCATCGTCAAGGCCATCGCCGAGGGCCATCGGGGCGGGCGGGTCGAACTGCGTCCGACCGAGGGCGGCGGCGCCACGTTCGTCCTCGTCCTCACCCTCCAGGAGTCGCCGTGAACCGCATTCTGATCGCCGAGGACGAGGACCGGATCGCCTCCTTCGTGGAGAAGGGGCTGCGCGCCAACGGCTTCACCACCACGGTCGCCGCGGACGGCGACACCGCCCTCGCCCGGGCCGTCTCCGGCGGCTTCGACCTGATGCTCCTGGACATCGGACTGCCGGGCCGCGACGGCTTCACCGTGCTGCGAGAGCTGCGCGAGGCCCGGGTGACGCTGCCCGTCATCGTGTTGACGGCCCGTGATTCCGTACGGGACACGGTGGCCGGCCTGGAGGGCGGCGCGGACGACTGGATGACCAAGCCGTTCCGCTTCGAGGAACTGCTGGCCCGGATACGGCTGCGGCTGCGCACCGCCGCCCGCACCCCCGAGGTCACCGTGCTGCGCGGAGGCGAGGACCTGAGCCTCGACCTGCGCACCCGGCGGGCCAGGGCCGGCGAGCGGACGGTCGATCTGACCGCCCGTGAGTTCGTGCTGCTCGAACTCTTCCTGCGCCACCCGGGCCAGGTGCTCTCGCGGGAGCAGATCCTCTCCCACGTCTGGGGCTACGACTTCGACCCGGGCTCGAACATCGTGGACGTGTACGTCCGGGCGCTGCGCAAGAAACTCGGGGCGGAACGCCTGGAGACCGTACGGGGCATGGGGTACCGCATGCCGTAGCGGACCGGCTCCGCGCGCATGAACCCTCCTTCATGACGGGCTCATGACCGGCTCACCCCCGGCCCGGAGAGTGGTTCGGGTGAACCTCTCCCTCCGTCAGGCGGTCTGGCTCTGCCTGGCCCTGAGCCTCTGCGCCCTGCTCGCCGTCCCCGGCACCGCCCCTGGGCTCGGCGGCGAGGCCCGGCTCACCCTGGCCGTCTTCGCCCTCGCGACCTGCGCCTGGATCGCCGCCCCCGTCGAGGACACCTACGTCGCCCTCGGCGCGGGGCTCGCGCTGACCGCGACCGGAGTGATCAGCGCCGACACCCTGTTCGGCACCCTCGGCGACGCGACGATCTGGCTGCTGATCTGCGCGTTCGTCCTCGCCGCCGCCGTGACGCGGACCGGTCTCGCCGGGCGGGCGGCCGCCTTCCTGGTCAGCGGGGCCAGGACCGTACGGCAGCTCGTCCATCTGGCCACCGCCGCCCTGGTGGTGACCGCGTTCGCGGTCCCCGCCACCTCGGGCCGCGCGGCGCTCGCGCTGCCCGTCTTCCTGGCGCTCGCCCAGGTGCTCGCCGAGCGGCGCCGGCTCGTGGTGATGCTGGCGCTGCTCTTCCCGACGGTCGTGCTGCTGTCGGCGGTGGCCACGCTGATCGGCGCGGGCGCGCACCTGATCACGGTGAGTCTGCTCCTGGACCGGACCGGCGAGCCGATCGGCTTCGTGGAGTGGCTGGTCCTGGGGTTGCCCCTCGCGGTGGTCTCCTCCCATCTGGCGGCGGAGACCGTCCTGCTGACGACCACCCGCCGGGCGGAGCGGCGCGAGCCGGTACGGATCACGGTCGCCCGGCTCCAGGAGCACTCCCCCACCCCCGTCTCGGGACCGCTGACCACGGCGGAGACCCGCTGTCTGCTGCTGCTCGGCACGGTGGTCGCGCTCTGGTGCTCGGAGCCGCTGCACGGGGTGTCGCCCGCGGTCGTCGCGCTGATCGGCGCGGTGGTGGCCTCCTCGCCGGCGCTGGGGACGGTACGGCTCAAGGAGGGTCTCGGGTCGGTGCCCTGGCCGATGCTCCTGTTCATGGCGGCGACCACGGCGATGGGCGTGGCGCTCGTCGACTCCGGCGCGGCGGGCTGGCTGGTCGGTGGCCTTCCGGTCGCCGGGCTGCCCGCCTGGGCGTTCCTCGCCGCCGTCGTGGTGATCGGCACCGCCGCGCACCTGGTGCTCCAGTCGCGCTCCGCCCGCTCCTCCGTCCTCGTACCGCTGGTGATCGCGGCGGCGGTCGCCGCCGGGGTCAATCCGGTGGCCGCCGCGCTGGCCTCGACGGCCGCCGCCGGTTTCTGCCAGACCCTGCCGTCCTCGGCGAAACCGGTCGCGCTCTTCGCCGAACCACCGGACGGCGTACCCGGCTTCACTCCGCGTCAGCTGCTGCGGCTCTCCGCGGTGCTCGCCCCGCTCAGCGCCGCGCTGGTGCTGTGCTTCGCCCTGTTCGTCTGGCCGCTGCTCGGCGTGCCCGTCCTTCTGGAGTCCCAGCCATGACAGTCCCGGCCACGACCTTCCGTATCGCCGTCGCCCCCAGCGGTTTCAAGGAATCCCTCTCCGCCCCTCAGGCAGCCCAGGCCATCGCCGAGGGGGTGCGCAGGGCCTGTCCGGACGCCGTGCTCGATCTGATCCCGCTGGTCGACGGCGGTGAGGGCACGGCGCGGGCGCTGGCGGCCGCGACCGGGGGCACGCTGGTCCCCCGGGTCGCGACCGGCCCGCTGGGCGCACCCGTCCGGAGCCACTTCGCGCTCCTCGACCACTCCTCCGCGGTGGTCGAGATGGCGGCCGTCGCGGGCCTCTCCCTGGTGCCGCCCGGCCGGCGCGACCCGGGCGCCACGACGACCTTCGGGGTCGGCGAGCTGATCCGGGCCGCCCTTGACGCCGGGGCGCGCCGCATCCTGGTCGGCTGCGGCGACTCCGGCACCTCGGACGGCGGAGCGGGTGCGCTGCAGGCCCTCGGCGCCCGGCTCCTGGACGTCGGCGGGGTCGAACTCCCCCTCGGCGGAAGTGCGTTGAACCGCCTCCACCGGATCGACGCGGCGGGCCTCGATCCCCGGCTCGCCGGGGCCGAGCTCCTCGTGGCCTGCAATCCGTTCAACGTGCTGTGCGGCGAGCGGGGCGTGGCGCGGGTCTTCGGCCCGCAGAAGGGCGCGGACCCGGAGCAGGTCGAGGAGTTGTCGGCGGCCCTGGAGCGGTGGGCCGCCGTCCTCGGCCGTGACCTGCCGGGCCCGGTCGAGCTGCGGACCGCTCCCGGTACGGGCGCCTCGGGCGGCCTGGGCGCGGGGCTCGCCGCGCTCGGCGGCCGGCTGCTGCCGCGGTTCGAGGTGCTGCTCGACCGGATCGACCTGGACGCCCGACTGGCCCGCGCCGACCTGGTCATCACGGCCGAGGGCGCCCTCGACGGGCAGACCGTGCGGGGCAAGATCCCGGCCGAGGTGGCCCGCAGGGCCAAGGCCCACGGGGTCCCGGTGCTCGCGCTCGCCGGGACCCTCGGCCAGGGCGTCCACCACGTCCGGGCGGTGGGGGTGGACGCCTACGGCTCGATCCTGCCCGCCCCGGTGGCCCTGCCCGAGGCGCTCGACCGGGGCGCGGAGTTCCTCGCCGACGCGGCCGAGCGCGCCCTGCGCATGGTCCTGGTGGGCACCCGGCTCGCCGCCTGAGAGCCAGGTGTCAGCCGCGGTCCGGAACGCAACGGCCATCCTCGGTACGGTACTTCCACTGCGCGCCGTTCCGGACCAGCTCCTTCACGGCCCGTACGAAACGCTCCACGTGCTCGTCGGGCGTACCGGCGCCGAAGCTGACCCGGATGGCGTTGAGGGACTTCTCGCCGGGCGCCGCCTCGGGCGCGCCGCACTCGCCCTGGGTCTGCGGGTCGCTGCCGAGCAGGGTGCGGACGAGCGGGTGGGCGCAGAACAGGCCGTCGCGGACGCCGATGCCGTACTCGGCGGAGAGGGCGGCGGCAAAGTGCGAGCTGTTCCACCCCTCGACGACGAAGGAGATGACGCCGACGCGCGGCGCGTCGTCGCCGAAGAGCGAGAGCACCTTCACCTCGGGCACCTCGGCGAGGCCCGCCCGTACGGTGTCGATGAGGTGCTGCTCGCGGGCGACCAGCTGGTCGAATCCGGCTTCGGTGAGCGCCTTGCAGGCGGAGGCGATGGAGTAGACGCCGATCACGTTCGGCGAACCGGCCTCGTGGCGGGCGGCCGTGGTGTGCCACTCGACGTCCACTCCGCCGTCGGCGCGCCGGGCGACCTTCTTGGAGGCGCCGCCACCGGCGAGGTAGGGCTCGGCGTCCTGGAGCCAGTCGGCACGGCCCGCGAGGACTCCGGAGCCGAAGGGCGCGTACAGCTTGTGCCCGGAGAACGCGACCCAGTCCACGTCCAACTCCTTCACGGAGACGGGGTGGTGGGGCGCGAGCTGGGCGGCGTCGAGGACGATCCGGGCGCCGTGCGCGTGCGCGGCGGCGGCCAGCTCCTTCACCGGCCACAGCTCACCGGTGACGTTCGACGCGCCGGTCACGCAGACCAGGGCGGGGCGTGTGGGGTATCCCCTGCTCGAGCGAAGCCGAGAGCTCGGGGAAGGGTCGCGGTCGGCGAGGGCGCGCTCCAGGGTCTCGACCGCCTGGGCGGGCGTGCGGGGGGCGTTGAGGTACGTCACCCGCGCGCCCTGCCACGGCAGGAGCGAGGCGTGGTGCTCGGTCTCGAAGACGAAGACCTCGCAGCCGGCCGGGAGGACCGCGGCGAGCAGGTTGAGCGAGTCGGTGGTGGAGCGGGTGAAGACGACCTGGTCGCCGGGGCGGCAGTCGAGGAACTCGGCGACGGTGACCCGGCTGTTCTCGAACAGGTCGGTGGAGAGCTGCGAGAGGTACCCGGCGCCCCGGTGGACGCTGCCGTAGTAGGGGGCGTACGCGGCGACGTCGTCCCACACCCGCTGGAGGGCCGGCGCGCTGGCGGCGTAGTCGAGCGCGGCGTACGTGACCTCGCCGCCGGTCACGAGCGGCACGGTGACATCGCGCCCGAGCACCGGGAGCGGGGCGGCACAGCAGGGGTCGGCGGCCTCGGAGTCGGTGGTGACGGCGGTGGCGGTGGCGACGGCGGCGTTCGGGTACGCGGACATGGCGGTATCTCCTGGCAGGACTTGGGCAGCGAAGGGCCCGCAGGGCAGCGCGAAGAGGGTGCCTCGTACGGGTGTTGCCTCGACACACGACAGGGCGTGCGGAGGGTGAGGAGAAGGGGCCGAAGGCCCTAACGCATTCGCTTGCTCACGAGACTGCTCCCTTGAGGACCAGGACCCCAGGGCCGCACACGTTTCACGGTGTGCAGGGGTCCGCGCTTGCCGTAGACCTCGCTGCCTACGGCCTGGTCTTCACCCGGGGCACCCCGCCACGGACGGAGGGTTGCCGGACAGCAAGCCGGGGCTTCGTAGCTGTCACTCATGACCTGGCCAAGAAGCTATGCCAGGTGATCGCTCCGGCGCAACCCGTGTCCGGGATCCGGGACGCGAAAAGGGGCCCGGACGGTCCCGGACCCCTTCGTCACGCTCGCACCCGCTACGCGTTGCTGGCCGCCACCCAGCGTTCCAGCGCCTGCCGCGCGGCCCCCGAGTCGATCGCCTCGGCCGCCTGCGCGATCCCCTGGCGCAGCCGCTCCACCAGGGTGCCCTCCCCCGGGTTCAGCGCCGTGAGCGCCGCCGCCGAGTTCAGCAGGACCGCGTCCCGTACGGGACCGGTCTCGCCCGCGAGCAGCCGGCGCGCCACGTCCGCGTTGTACGAGGCGTCGGCGCCGCGCAGCGCCTCCACGGGGACCAGCTCGATGCCGACGTCCCTCGGGTCGAAGGCTTCCTCGCGCACCTGGCCGTCCCGTACCACCCAGACCCGCGAGGTGGCCGTGGTCGTCAGCTCGTCCAGGCCGTCGTCGCCGCGGAAGACCAGCGCGGAGGAGCCGCGCTCGGCGAGCACACCGGCCATGATCGGGGCCATCCGGGCGTCGGCCACACCGGTCGCCTGGGCCTTGACCCGGGCCGGGTTGGTGAGCGGACCGAGGAAGTTGAAGGTGGTCCGGATGCCGAGTTCCTTGCGGGCCGCGGCCACATGGCGCAACGCCGGGTGGAACTTCACGGCGAAGCAGAAGGTGATGCCGGCCTCCTCGGCGACCTCGGCGACCCGCCTGGGGGTCAGTTCGAGGTTGACGCCCAGCTTCTCCAGGACGTCGGAGGCGCCGCTCGCGCTGGAGGCGGCCCGGTTGCCGTGCTTGACGACCTTCGCCCCGGTACCGGCCACCACGATCGCGGACATGGTGGAGATGTTGACGGTCTTGGCGCCGTCGCCGCCGGTGCCGACGATGTCCACGGACGGGCCGGGGACCTCGATCAGGTTGGCGTGCTCGTACATGGTCCGGACGAGGCCGGTGATCTCCTCGACGGTCTCGCCCTTGGCCCGCAGCGCGACGGCGAAGCCGGCGATCTGCGCGTCGGTGGCCTCACCTCGCAGGATGCGGTCCATGGCCCAGGCGGTGTCCTCCGCGCTCTGGTCGCGGCCGGTCAGCAGTCCGTCCAGGACGGCAGGCCAGGAGCGGCCCGCCGACGTAGGTCCTCCAGCGGGGATGGCAGCGCTCATGGCAGCTCCTGATCAGTGCGTGAAAGTGACGACTCCACCCTATCGAGCAACGGGGACGGCAAAGAGCCCCGTCCATCGAATGGACGGGGCTCCCGCTGTGGCGATCTTCTGGGGGTCCCCTCAGGGCGAAGCCCTGGGGGGAGTGAGGATCAGGCGATCAGTGGTGGCCGTGGCCGCTGGTGATCTCCTTGTACTCCTCGGCGGTGGGCTTGGCGATCTGGTGGTCCTCGCCGTAGTAGCCCTTGCTGAGCTTGACGCGGAGCTTCTCCATGCGACCGACCTTGCGCTCGACGCCGTTCTCGTCGACCAGCGGACCGAGCTCGGCCGGCTTGTTCTGCTCGTGCGCCGTGAGCTTGTACAGCTCGCCCTGGCTGAGCGGCTGGTGGACCTCGACGAACTCACCGTGCGGCAGGCGCTTGATGATGCCGGACTCGCGTCCGTGCAGCACCTTGTCCTTGTCCCGGCGCTGGAGGCCGAGGCAGATCCGCTTGGTGACGACGAACGCGATGACCGGTCCGACGAAGAAGAAGATCCGGACGAACCAGGTGATCGAGTTGATCGACAGGTGGAAGTGCGTGGCCCAGAGGTCGTTTCCACCACCGACGAGCATGACCATGTACGCGGTGATCCAGGCGACACCGAAGGCGGTGCGCGTCGGAGCGTTGCGCGGGCGCTGCGCGATGTGGTGCTCGCGCTTGTCGCCGGTGATCCAGGACTCGATGAACGGGTAGACCGCGATGGCCGCGAGGACCGCGGGGAAGATCGCCAGCGGGATCATCACGCCCAGGACGAGCGTGTGGCCCCAGAGGTTGATCTCCCAGCCCGGCATGACACGGATCAGACCCTCGGCGAAGCCCATGTACCAGTCGGGCTGGGCGCCGGTGGACACCTGGTCCGGGCGGTACGGGCCGAGGGCCCAGATCGGGTTGATCGAGGCGATCGCCGCGATGACCGCGATGACACCGAAGACCAGGAAGAAGAAGCCTCCGGCCTTGGCCATGTAGACCGGCAGCAGCGGCATGCCCACGACGTTCTTGTTCGTACGGCCGGGGCCCTCGAACTGCGTGTGCTTGTGGTAGAAGACCAGGATCAGGTGGGCGACCACCAGGCCGAGCATGATGCCGGGCAGCAGCAGGACGTGGGCCGAGTAGAACCGGGCCACGAAGTCGCCGCCGGGGAACTCCCCGCCGAACAGGAACATCGACAGGTACGTGCCGATGACCGGCACGGACAGGATCGCGCCCTGCATGAAGCGGACACCGGTGCCGGAGAGCAGGTCGTCCGGGAGCGAGTAGCCGGTGAAGCCGGTGAACATGCCCAGGAAGAACAGCAGGAAGCCGAACAGCCAGTTGATCTCACGCGGCTTGCGGAACGCGCCGGTGAAGAAGACGCGCATCATGTGCACGAACATGCCGGCGAGGAAGATCAGCGCCGCCCAGTGGTGGATCTGCCGGATGAGCAGACCACCGCGCACATCGAAGGAGATGTGCATGGTCGAGTTGAACGCCTCGGACATCAGCTGACCCTGCAGCGGGATGTAGCTGCCGTGGTACTCCACCTCGTTCATCGACGGGTGGAAGAACAGCGTCAGGTACACACCCGTGAGGATGATGATCAGGAAGCTGTAGAGGCAGATCTCACCCAGCATGAAGGACCAGTGGTCCGGGAAGATCTTCCGCATGTTGGCCTTGGCCAGGGAGTAGATCCCCAGGCGGCCGTCGGCCCAGTCGGCCACCCGCTCGCCGGCGGGTGCCTTCTTCTTCGTATCGGTCACAGTGCTCATCCGCGCTCCCAGAAGGCAGGGCCGACGGGCTCGTCGAAGTCGCCGAGCGCCTCCAGGTTGCCCTTGTCGTTCACACCGATCCGCAGCTGCGGAAGGGCGTGACCGGCCGGGCCGAAGATGACGCGGGCGCCGTCGGAGAGGTCGAAGGTGGACTGGTGGCACGGGCAGAGCACGTGGTGGGTCTGCTGCTCGTACAGCGAGATCGGGCAACCGACGTGGGTGCAGATCTTCGAGAAGGCGACGATGCCCTCGTGCGACCACTCCAGCTCGCGCTTGTCCTTGATGTCCTCCGGCTGGATCCGGACGATCATCAGGGCGGCCTTGGCGATCTGGACCTGGAAGTCGTGGTCGTGCTCCGTGAGGCCCTCGGGCATCGCGAAGGTCAGCGAACCGACGGCGACGTCCTCGGGACGCAGCGGCTCGTGCGTGTTCATGTTGATGAGCTGCTTGCCGTTGGCCCACAGGGTGGACCGGAGCTTCTTCTCGGGCAGCGGGCCCATGTCACGCAGCAGCACGATGCCGGAGAGCGGTACGAGCGTCAGCGCGCCGAACATCGTGTTGCGGATGAGCTTGCGGCGGCCCATGCCGGACTCGGCGGCACCGGCCGCGAAGTCCGCCATGACCTTCGCCTTGGTCTCCGGCGACGCCTCGATCGGGTGACGCTCGTCGGCGATCTCCACGTCGGACATCAGGGTGCGGGCCCAGTGGACCGCGCCCGCGCCGATGAAGAAGAGCGCAAGGCCGAGCGTCCAGCCCAGGGCGAAGTTGAGCGCGCTCACCCGGCCGAACGGCCAGATGTAGACGATCTTGTCCACCGGGAAGATCACGTACGACGCGATGAAGCCGACCGTGGCCAGCATCGACAGCGTGAACATGAAGGCGACCGCACGCTCGGACCGCCTGGCGGCCCGCTCGTCGATGTCCTGGATGCGCGGCTTGTGGGGCGGGAGGCCCGGGTCCGCGAACGGGTCGTCGAGGACCTTCACCGCGCCGTGCGCGGTGTCCTGCTCAACGGGCAGGTTCTCTTCTGGAATCTCTTGGCTACTCATGACTTCTTGGCCTTAGCGGTGTGGGCCGCGACCCAGACGGCAACTGCGATCAGCGCACCCAGACCGAACACCCACGCGAACAGACCCTCGCTGACGGGGCCGAGGCCGCCGAGGCTGAGCCCGCCGGGGCTGTCGGCCTTCTCGCCGTTCACGGCCTGGACGTACGCGATGATGTCCTTCTTCTCCTTCTCCGGCATGGTCGTGTCGGGGAAGGACGGCATGTTCTGCGGGCCGGTCTGCATGGCCTCGTACAGGTGCTTCGGGCTCACGCCTTCGAGGTTCGGGGCGTACTTGCCGTGCGTCAGCGCGCCGCCCTCACCGGTGAAGTTGTGGCACTGGGCGCAGTTGGAGCGGAACAGGTCGCCACCACGGGCGATGTCGGCGCCGTCGGGGCTGTACTGCTTCTCGGTCGGCGTGATCGGGCCGGCGCCGAGGGAGGCGATGTACGCCGCGAGCTGATCGATCTCAGCCTGCGTGTAGATGACCTTCTTCTTCGGCACCTGGGCGCCCGGCTGCTGGGCCGGCATACGGCCCGTGCCGACCTGGAAGTCCACGGCCGCCGAACCGACGCCGACCAGGGACGGGCCGTCAGTGGTGCCCTGACCGCCGGTTCCGTGGCAGCTGGCGCAGCCGACGGCGTAGAGCTTCTTGCCCTCCTCGATGGCGAGGGACTGGGCGGTTTCGTCGGCCTTCGCCGTGCCCGCGGGCGCGAACGCGGCGTACAGCCCCCCGGTGGCCGCCAGCGCGAGGAGTAGGACGACGACCGCCGCCAGCGGATGGCGTCGTCGTGCGGAGAGCTTTTTCACGGATTACCCCGGTGTCAGGATCTTCTGCGTCGATGCTTGCTGGATGTGCTCGGGTCCCTGGACCCGATTACTTGATCATGTAGATCGTGGCGAAGAGGCCGATCCAGACGACATCGACGAAGTGCCAGTAGTAGGACACGACGATGGCGGCGGTTGCCTGCTCGTGAGTGAACCTCTTGGCGGCGTACGTCCGGCCCAGGACCAGCAGGAAGGCGATGAGACCGCCCGTCACGTGCAGGCCGTGGAAGCCGGTGGTCAGGTAGAACACCGAGCCGTACGGGTCCGACGAGAGCGAGAGACCCTCGTGCTTGACCAGCTCGGTGTACTCGAAGACCTGGCCGCCGATGAAGATCGCACCCATCACGAACGTGATGATGAACCACGTCCGGAGCTTCTTCACATCGCCCCGCTCGGCGGCGAAGACGCCGAGCTGGCAGGTGAGGGAGGAGAGCACCAGGATCGTGGTGTTGGTCGCCGAGAACGGGAAGTTCAAGGCGTCGGCCTTTTCCGTCCAGAACTCGGGACCGGTCACCGATCGCAGGGTGAAGTACATCGCGAAGAGGGCCGCGAAGAACATCAGCTCGGAACTCAGCCAGATGATGGTTCCGACGCTGGTGAGGTTCGGTCGATTGACCGACGGGTGCGCGTGCCCGGTTTCTACTGTCGTTACTGTCGCCACGACCGACATTATGTCGGTCGCTTATCCCGCCCTCACTCCGGGGGGTGCCGTTCGGAGTGTCAGGGGCCTCTGTCCAGCCCGAACGGCCCATCGAAGTGGCCTCCCAACCGGTGTCGTACCGGTGTTGACGGGGTGTGGGACGGAGTAGCATCCCGCGCATCGGTTGATGACCTTCACGGAGGAACGATGCAGTCGAGCGCCACGGTCCTGGTCTACAGCGACGACGCGAACACGCGCCAACAGGTGCGGCTGGCCGCGGGGCGCAGGCCCGCGGCCGACGTTCCCCCGGTCGAGTTCATCGAGTGCGCGACACTCCCGGCCGTGCTCAAGCGGCTCGAGGAGGGCGGGATCGACGCCTGTGTCCTGGACGGCGAGGCCGTGCCCGCGGGCGGCATGGGCGTCTGCCGGCAGATCAAGGACGAGGTCTTCCGCTGCCCGCCGGTGCTGCTGCTGATCGGCCGCCCGCAGGACGCCTGGCTGGCGACCTGGAGCCGGGCGGACGCCGCTGTCACTCTTCCGGTGGAACCGGTCGAGTTCGCGGCGTCCCTGGCGGGCCTGCTGCGCGAGCGGCTCTCCATCGACGCGTAACGCACGCGGCGGAGGCTAGACGGACGGGCTCAGGCGGCTCGGGTCGGGCTGGTGGGCGGCGCTCTTGGCGTCGGCCACCAGGGCGCTGCCCTGGCGCCACTTGTCCCACTCCAGGTTCCAGTCGCCGAAGCCGTTGCCGAACGGGTCCATCGTGTCGCCGGCGCTGTTGACGGTCTTCACGATGTCGCCCGGGCGGACGGTCTCGAAGAACCAGGCCGCGTTCCCGGTCGACATGCCGACACAGCCGTGGCTGACGTTCGCCACGCCCTGCGAGCCCACGGACCAGGGCGCGGCATGGACGTACTCACCGCTCCAGGTGACCCGGGTGGCGTAGTAGACGGGCAGGTCGTACGACTCGGAGCTGCCCTCCGCGATGCCGATGCTGGTACCGCGCATCCGTACGAAGTACTCCTTGCCGAGCACGACCTTGATGCCGTTCCGGGTGGAGAAGCCCGGTTTTCCGGTGGTCACCGGAATGGTATTGATCACTTTTCCGTTGCGCCGCACGGTCATGTAGTGCGAGCCGGCGTCCGCGACGGCCTCGATCCGGTCGCCGATGGTCAGCTTGAGCGGCTTGGCGTCGCCGCCGTAGAGCTTGTCGCCGACCTTGACGCCCGCGAGGTTGCCGGTGACGGTGATCGACGCGCCCGTGGGCCAGTACTCCTTCGGGCGGAAGTGCAGCTTCTTGTCGTCCACCCAGTGCCAGGAGCCCTCGACGGCCGGTGTGGAGCGGACCTTCAGCGCCCGCTCGACGACCGCGCGGGCCTTCTTGTCCTTGACCGGGAGGCTGAGGTCGGCCGTGATGGGCTGGCCGACGCCGTATGTGCCCGCCTCCGGGCCGAACTCGACCGTCAGGGCCCGCTTGGCCGGGGCGGTGTCGAACGTGAACGTACGGGTGCCGGGGGCGCCGTCCTCGTCCTCCACGGACACCTTCACGGTGTAGCGGGCGCCGGCCGTCAGGGAGCCCGTGGAGCGCCAGAGGAGGCCGTCCGCGGTCAGTTCGCCGGCCAGGTGGTGTCCGGTCGCGTCGACGGCCGTGACGTCGGTGATCCGGCCGTCGGAGTCCGTGGCCCTGATCTCCAGCGCCTTGTCCGGGTCGGCCTTCCTGCTGCCCGTGGGGGCGCTGAAGGACACCTGCTCCGCCGCGTCGAAGGGCTTCGCCGAGAGCGGATGCCCGTCCTCGCCCGCGCAGGCGCCCGCGCCCGCGGTGACGATTACGGCCAGAAGAGTGCAGCTCAGAACAGTCCGAATGCGCGGCGTGTCGTTCATGACATCACCGTAAGAACATTCCTCGCGCCCAGCGCGTCGAGTACGGCAAACGAGGGGCCCGGTCACTTCGTGGCGACGAAGTGACCGGGCCCCTCGGGGTGTTACGGGGTGGAGCGGGTGGTGCTACTGGTTCTGGTTCTCACCGCGGTAGAACTCGAACACCCAGCCGAACAGACCGACCAGGATCAGCGGAGCCGAGAAGTACAGGATCCACCAGCCCATCGCGACGGCGAGGAAGGCGAGCGCACCACCGACGGCCAGCGAGAGCGGCTGCCAGCTGTGGGGGGCGAAGAAGCCCACCTCGCCGGCCTCGTCCGCGACGTCGGCCTCCTTGTCGTCCTGCGCCATCGCGTCGACCCGCCGGGCCGTGAAGGCCAGGTAGTAGCCGATCATGATGGCGAGGCCGAAGGCCAGGAAGAGCGCCGTGGTGCCGACCGGCTCCTTCGACCACACGCCATAGAGGATCGCCATGGCGAGGATGAAGACGCTCAGCCAGATGAACATCTTGCCCTGGATCTTCACTTGCCGGCCTCCTTGCTGCTGCCGGCGGTGAGAGCCTCGGCCTCGTGCGGCTTGTTCTCCAGCTGGTCGACCGCCGCGATCTCAGGGTGGTGCAGGTCGAACGCCGGGGATTCGGAACGGATCCGCGGCAGGGTGAGGAAGTTGTGCCGCGGCGGCGGGCAGGAGGTCGCCCACTCCAGCGAACGGCCGTAGCCCCACGGGTCGTCGACCTCGATCTTCTTGCCGTACTTGGCGGTCTTCCAGACGTTGTAGAAGAACGGCAGGATCGACATGCCCAGCAGGAACGAGGAGATCGTCGAGATGGTGTTCAGCGCGGTGAAGCCGTCGGCGTCGAGGTAGTCCGCGTAACGACGCGGCATGCCCTCGGCACCGAGCCAGTGCTGCACCAGGAACGTGCCGTGGAAGCCGATGAACAGCGTCCAGAACGTGATCTTGCCGAGCCGCTCGTCCAGCATCTTGCCGGTGAACTTGGGCCACCAGAAGTGGAAGCCGGCGAACATCGCGAAGACCACGGTGCCGAAGACGACGTAGTGGAAGTGCGCGACGACGAAGTACGAGTCGGAGACGTGGAAGTCCATCGGCGGCGAGGCCAGGATGACACCGGTCAGACCACCGAAGGTGAAGGTGATCAGGAAGCCGATCGTCCAGAGCATCGGTGTCTCGAAGGACAACGAGCCCTTCCACATCGTTCCGATCCAGTTGAAGAACTTCACACCGGTCGGTACGGCGATGAGGAACGTCATGAAGGAGAAGAACGGTAGGAGCACGCCACCGGTGACGTACATGTGGTGGGCCCACACCGTCACGGAGAGACCGGCGATCGCGATGGTCGCGGCCACCAGACCGATGTAGCCGAACATCGGCTTGCGGCTGAAGACCGGGATCACTTCGGAGACGATGCCGAAGAACGGCAGGGCGATGATGTACACCTCTGGGTGTCCGAAGAACCAGAAGAGGTGTTGCCAGAGCAGGGCACCGCCGTTGGCCGCGTCGAAGACGTGGGCACCGAACTTGCGGTCCGCCTCCAGGGCGAACAGCGCGGCCGCCAGGACCGGGAAGGCGAGCAGGACCAGGACACCGGTCAGCAGCACGTTCCAGGTGAAGATCGGCATGCGGAACATCGTCATGCCCGGAGCGCGCATGCAGATGATCGTGGTGATGAAGTTGACCGAGCCGAGGATCGTGCCGAAGCCGGAGAAGGCCAGACCCATGATCCAGAGGTCGGCGCCGACACCCGGCGAGCGGACCGCGTCCGACAGCGGGGAGTAGGCGAACCAGCCGAAGTCGGCGGCGCCCTGCGGGGTGAGGAAGCCACCCACGGCGATGAGCGAGCCGAAGAGGTACAGCCAGTACGCGAACATGTTCAGCCGCGGGAACGCCACGTCGGGCGCGCCGATCTGCAGCGGCATGATCCAGTTCGCGAAGCCGGCGAACAGCGGCGTCGCGAACATCAGCAGCATGATCGTGCCGTGCATCGTGAACGCCTGGTTGAACTGCTCGTTCGACATGATCTGCGTACCCGGACGGGCCAGCTCGGCGCGCATGAAGAGCGCCATCAGGCCGCCGATGCAGAAGAAGACGAACGACGTCACGAGGTACAGCGTGCCGATCGTCTTGTGGTCGGTGGTCGTCAGCCACTTCACCACGACATTGCCGGGCTGCTTGCGGCGAACCGGGAGCTCGTTCTCGTACGAGTCCTCAGCCGCGGCCGCACCCTGGGGTTCGTTGAGGATGCTCACAGTTGGTTCTTCTCCGCATTCCTGGCCGGGTCCGTCTGCTCAATGCCCGACGGGATGTAGCCGGTCTGCCCCTTCTCCGCCAGCTCCTTCAGGTGCTGCTGGTAGCGCTCCGGAGAGACCACCTTGACGTTGAAGAGCATCCGGGAGTGGTCGACACCGCACAGCTCGGCGCACTTGCCGAGGAAGGTGCCTTCCTGGGTCGGCGTGACCTCGAAGACATTGGTGTGACCGGGGATGACGTCCTGCTTGAACAGGAAGGGGACCACCCAGAAGGAGTGGATGACGTCACGGGAGGTCAGGACGAACCGGACCTTCTCACCCTTCGGCAGCCACAGGGTCGGGCCCGGGTTGCCGGTCTGCGGGTTCCGGTCACCGGGGATGCCGGCGTCGTAGACGCCACCGGCGTTGGCCGGGAAGTCGTCCTGGTACTTGTCCGGAATGGCGTCCAGGTTGGGGGCCGTCTGCGCGTCACCCTCCACACCCGGCACGTTCTCGATGTAGTTGAAGCCCCAGCTCCACTGGTAGCCGACCACGTTGATGGTGTGGGCCGGCTTGTCGGCGAGCGACAGGAGCTTCGACTCGTCGCGCGCGGTGAAGTAGAAGAGCACCGAGACGATGATGAGCGGAGTGACCGTGTACAGCGCCTCGATGGGCATGTTGTACCGCGTCTGCGGAGGTACCTCGACCTTGGTGCGGCTGCGCCGGTGGAAGATGACCGACCACAGGATCAGGCCCCACACCAGCACGCCGGTGACGAGGGCGGCCGCCCACGAGCCCTGCCAGAGGGAGAGGATCGTGGGAGCCTCTTCCGTGACCGGCGTGGGCATGCCGAGGCGGGGGAAGTCTTCCCAGTTGTACGAGCAGCCGGTGGCTGTCGCCAGGATCAGGCCCGCAGTCAGCACCTGCGGCAGCTTCCGCCGCATCGGGCGCCGAGACGTGGGGGTACCACCCGCGCCTTGGGTGCGGGGGAGGTCGGAGCCGTTGGGACTCACGTAGCGCCTTCCCGAGAGTCTCGGCCCGCGTTGGTCGGCCACGGCCGTCCGTCTCGCTGGTCGGTCGCCGCCCCGGCCGCGGGCAGGGGTTTGGATGTTTATGCGGACCAAACCCTACTGGACGCTATTTGGGGTCGCGCGGGGAGGGTGCCCAACGCGCCGTCCGACTCCCCGAAGGGGTGGACGCCGGGCTTCCACCGGGGCCCCGGGACCCGCCGGGCGGGGGGCGATCGGTCGTGCGGGCTCGGTATCTGACGGGTGCTTACAAGATGCGGCGCTCTACCGTGGTCCCGTGCCCTACTTCGATGCCGCCTCCTCCGCCCCGCTCCACCCCGTCGCCCGCCAGGCGCTGCTCGCCTCCCTTGACGAGGGCTGGGCCGACCCCGCCCGGCTCTACCGCGAGGGGCGGCGGGCCCGGATGCTCCTCGACGCGGCCCGGGAGGCCGCGGCGGAGGCGGTGGGCTGTCGCCCCGACGAGCTGGTGTTCACTCCTTCGGGGACCCGCGCGGTGCACTCCGGAGTTGCCGGCGCGCTCGCCGGGCGTCGGCGTGTCGGGTCAGGCCTCGTGGTCTCGGCGGTCGAGCACTCCTCCGTCCTGCACGCGGGCGAGGCGCACGCGGCGGCCGGCGGGTCGATGACGGAGGTGCCGGTGGGCCGCTCCGGCGCGGTGGAGACGTCCGCCTTCGCGGCGGCGGTCCGCGCGCCGGGGACGGCGCTGGCCTGTCTGCAGTCCGCCAACCACGAGGTGGGGACGGCCCAGCCGGTGGCGGAGGTCGCCGAGGCGTGCGCGGCGGCGGGCGTGCCGCTGCTGGTCGACGCGGCGCAGTCGCTGGGGTGGGGGCCGGTCGAGGGTTCCTGGTCGCTGCTCGCCGCGAGCGCGCACAAGTGGGGCGGTCCGGCGGGCGTGGGACTGCTCGCGGTCCGCAAGGGTGTCCGGTTCGCCCCTCAAGGTCCGTCCGACGAGCGGGAGTCGGGGCGGGCGGCCGGTTTCGAGAACCTGCCGGCGATCGTGGCCGCGGCGGCCTCGCTGCGGGCGGTGCGGGCGGAGGCGGCGGCCGAGGGGGCCCGGCTGCGGGGCCTGGTGGACCGGATCAGGGCGCGGGTGCCGGAGCTGGTGCCGGACGTGGAGGTGGTGGGCGATCCGGTCTCCCGGCTCCCCCATCTCGTCACCTTCTCCTGTCTCTATGTCGACGGAGAGACTCTGCTGCATGAACTGGACCGGGAGGGTTTCTCCGTTTCGTCCGGTTCGTCCTGTACGAGCTCGACCCTGACGCCCAGCCATGTGCTGCGCGCCATGGGGGTGCTGAGCGAGGGGAACGTCCGGGTGTCGCTGCCGACGGGCACCGCGGAGGAGGACGTGGACCGTTTCCTGACCGTGCTGCCCGGGGTGGTCGCGGCGGTACGGGAGCGGCTCGGGGCGCCGGAGGCGCCGACGGGCGCGGGCGGCTCGGGGTCCCTCGTGGTGGACGCGCTGGGCCGGCGCTGCCCGATCCCGGTGATCGAGCTGGCGAAGGTGATCGGCGACGTGCCGGTGGGCGGCACGGTCACGGTCCTCGCCGACGACGAGGCGGCCCGCCTGGACATCCCGGCCTGGTGCGAGATGCGCGGCCAGGAGTACGTGGGCGAGGAGCCGTCCCCGAGGGGCGGGGTGGCGTACGTGGTGCGCAGGGTGTCGTAGAGGTGACCGGCAGGGGCTCCGCGGTGCGCGGAGCCCCTCGCGGCGTCAGCTGAGGTGCGTCTGGACCTCGGCGGCGGCCTCGTCGCCGTACGCCTTGGTGAAGCGCTCCATGAAGTTGGCGCGGCGCAGCGTGTACTCCTGGGTGCCCAGGGTCTCGATCACCAGCGTCGCGAGCATGCAGCCGACCTGGGCCGCGCGCTCCAGGCTCGCGCCCCAGGACAGGCCGGTCAGGAAGCCGGCGCGGAAGGCGTCGCCGACGCCGGTCGGGTCGACCTTGGCCTCCTCCTCGGCGCAGCCGACCTCGATGCTCGCCTCGCCCACCCGCTCGATCCGGACACCGCGCGAGCCGAGGGTGGTGACCCGGTGACCGACCCGGCCGAGGATCTCCTCGTCGCTCCAGCCCGTCTTGGACTCGATCAGGCCCTTCTCGTACTCGTTGGAGAAGAGGTAGGTGGCGCCGTCGAGGAGCGTGCGGATCTCGTCGCCGTCCATGCGGGCGATCTGCTGGGAGAAGTCCGCGGCGAAGGGGATCTCGCGCGCCTTGCACTCCTCGGTGTGGCGCAGCATCGCCTCGGGGTCGTCGGCGCCGATCAGGACGAGGTCGAGGCCGCCCACGCGGTCGGCGACGGCCTTCAGCTCGATCTGCCGGGCCTCGCTCATGGCACCGGTGTAGAAGGAGCCGATCTGGTTGTGGTCCTTGTCCGTGGTGCAGACGAACCGGGCGGTGTGCAGGACCTCGGAGATCCGCACGGAGCCGGTGTCGACGCCGTGGCGGTCGAGCCAGGCGCGGTACTCGTCGAAGTCGTAGCCCGCCGCACCCACGAGGATCGGGTTGCCGCCGAGCTGTCCCATGCCGAAGCAGATGTTCGGGCCCACGCCTCCCCGCCGGATGTCGAGGTTGTCGACGAGGAAGGAGAGGGAGACCGTGTGCAGCTGGTCCGCTACGAGCTGGTCTGCGAACCGGCCGGGGAAGGTCATGAGGTGGTCGGTGGCGATGGAGCCGGTGACTGCGATACGCACGGCTGGGCGCTCCTGCGGGACGGAAAGCGGTTGACACCTCACGTTACCGGCTTTGCCGCCTCTGCCGAACAGTGGAAACTACCCCAGAGTAGGCCTTTTCCGCAGAGCCGTGGCGTGCGTACGGTGCGGCTATGTCGACGCAACCCGCTCCTCGCGAGCCTCAGGAGTCCGAGTTCAGCCTCGCCCAGCTGCGCGGCGACAGCGCGCGGATGGCGCCGCACTGGGTGGTTCCGGCGGACGCCGCGCCCGCCCGGGTCTCCCCCGCGGCCATCCACGGGGTCGTCGTACCGCCCGCCTCCGCACGGCTGATCGCCGCCACCTCCGAATACGGCGCCTGAGGGACGGAACCGCTCGCGCGCCCGTTCCGTCCCACTGATGTCTTCCGGGAGGCGTCCTCCCGGGCGCGGGACGAAGGAGCGATGCGGTGAGCGGTACGGAGAACCGGCGGACGCGGCCCCGGCCACTCCTCGTGGCGTCGGTCGCGGCGGGCGTGCTGCTCGCCGGGGGCGGCGGGGTGTATCTCGCGAACACCTCGGACGGCACCCCCACGGCGGGCGGCGCCGCCGCGGCACCCCCGCCGCTGAGCCTGGGCGCCACGGGCGACGGCTCGAACCGGGACGGCGGTCCCGGTATCGCGCCGGGCGAGCCCGACCCGAACGGCGGCGGCGCCGTGTACAGGGCCAAGGGCCCCCTCCCCACGGGGCCCTCCTCGGCCGCGGTCCACCGGCCCGAGGGCCGGGTCACCTCGGCGGAGGTGACCCGGCTGGCCAAGGCCCTGGGCATCG
Organism: Streptomyces sp. NPDC014870; assembly: GCF_043081505.1. Taxonomy (NCBI): domain Bacteria; kingdom Bacillati; phylum Actinomycetota; class Actinomycetes; order Kitasatosporales; family Streptomycetaceae; genus Streptomyces; species Streptomyces sp. NPDC014870. Next base: position 226,207 of record NZ_JBIBWQ010000004.1, on the reverse strand, counting down.
CGGGCACGCCGACTCTCGAGGGCGAGGTCTGGAAGATCGCGCCGGAGAAGGACGGCTCGGGGCTGCGCCTGGACGTGTCGGCCGAGGCGCCGGGCAGCTGGACGTTCGCGCGGTACGACGGGGGCCCGGTCGGCGACACCTGTCTCAAGGGCAAGGCCTGCCCGCCGCCCGGAGAGGCGGAGTCGCCGAAGGGCGGACCGGTGAGCGAGGCGGCGGCGCGGGCGGCGGCCGCTCCGGTCCTGAAGGCGGTGGGCCAGGACGACGCGAAGGTGGACGCGAGCCAGTTGATGGGGTCGGTACGGGTGGTCAACGCCGACCCGGTCGTGGGCGGGCTGCCGACGTACGGCTGGTCGACCGGGATCCAGGTCGGCCCGGGCGGCGAACTGGTCTCCGGCAGCGGGCAGTTGAAGGAGCCGGCCAAGGGGGCCGAGTATCCGGTGGTCTCCGCCGGGAAGGCCCTCGAGGAGCTCAACAAGGCGGCGGTGCCGGGTTCGGTCGGCATCGGCGGCTGCGCGACGGCCCCGCCGGCCGGGGACGCGCCCGGGGAGGCACCCGGGGCGCCCGCCGCACACGACGGTTCCGCCGATTCCGCAGGGGACACCGCGACGGCGCCGACAGCTCCCTGCGAGCCCCGGAACGAGCCGCGCGAGCTGACCGTCACCGGCGCGGTCTTCGGGCTCGCGGCGCAGTTCGTGGACGGTGAGCGGGCGCTCGTACCGTCCTGGCTCTTCCAGGTGGAGCCGGAGGCCGGCGCGGAGCCGCACACGGTCGTCCGGACCGCGGTGGCGCCCGAGCACCTGGCACCTCCGGCGAAGCCGGTGCCCACCCCGACGCCGACGCCTGATCAGGGCGAGGGCACGGCGCCCGCGCGGCAGATCCAGTCGTACCGGGTGGACGGCGCCGGCTCGAAGCTGTCGGTGACCTTCTGGGGCGGGGTGTGCAGCACGTACACGGCGACGGCGACGGAGAGCGCCGACCGGGTCTCCGTACGGATCACGGAGAAGCCGATCGACCCGGACCGGGCGTGCATCGCCATCGCCGTGGAGGTGACCCGGACGGTGACCCTGGAGCGGCCGCTGGGCGGCCGCACGGTCGTGGACGCGGCGAGCGGGGAGGCCGTACCGAGGGCCTGAGCCCCACCGGCCCGAAGACGCGCGAAGGCGGCCGCCCGGAGTCCGGGCGGCCGCCTTCGCGCGTGCTGCTGCAGGCTTAGCTGAACGAGTCGCCGCAGGCGCAGGAGCCCGTGGCGTTCGGGTTGTCGATCGTGAAGCCCTGCTTCTCGATGGTGTCGACGAAGTCGATGGAGGCGCCGCCCAGGTACGGGGCGCTCATGCGGTCGGTGACGACCTTGACGCCGTCGAAGTCCTTGACGACGTCGCCGTCGAGCGAACGCTCGTCGAAGAAGAGCTGGTAGCGCAGGCCGGAGCAGCCGCCGGGCTGTACGGCGACGCGCAGCGCCAGGTCGTCGCGGCCTTCCTGGTCGAGCAGGGCCTTGACCTTGGCCGCGGCGGCGTCAGACAGGAGGATGCCGTCGCTGACAGTGGTCTTCTCGTCCGATACGGACATCTGCTTCTCTCCCGGGTTGTACGGAGACGGAGACTGCTTGCCGACGGTTGCAACCGGCGGGGCCTCGGATTCATTCCGGGCGAGGCTCGGCTTCGCGTCTTTATCCCTTTCATGCTCGCACACCCGCTCGCGGACGCGGAACGACCGACCGCGGAGCCGGGCGGGAACGGCCTCCGCGGCGGGCGCGCGCGGGCACGGATCCGTCGACCGCGAATTCGTCACATCGACACTATGGACATCGTCAAACTGACGTGAAGCGGTTATGATAGATAGCGTCATTTAGACGAAAAGCACTTCCCGCAGAGAGCTTCCGCAGAAAGAAAGGGTGCGTGACGTGACCACCGCCCAGCCCCTGGACGTACAGCCGACGCCGCTCGCCCTCCTGCTGCTCGGCCGCGAGGCCGACCCCAAGAGCGAGCGCGGAGTGGAGTGTCCGGGCGACCTTCCCTCGCCCTCCGACCCGGACCTGGTGGAGCGTGCCCGCGCAGCCAAGGAGAAGCTGGGGGACAAGGTCTTCGTCCTCGGCCACCACTACCAGCGCGACGAGGTCATCCAGTTCGCGGACGTGACCGGCGACTCCTTCAAGCTCGCCCGTGACGCGGCGGCGCGCCCGGAGGCCGAGTACATCGTCTTCTGCGGTGTGCACTTCATGGCCGAGTCGGCCGACATCCTCACCACGGACGACCAGAAGGTCGTGCTCCCCGACCTCGCGGCCGGCTGCTCGATGGCCGACATGGCCACCGCCGAGCAGGTCGCCGAGTGCTGGGACGTGCTGACCGAGGCCGGCGTCGCCGAGCAGGTCGTGCCCGTCTCGTACATGAACTCCTCGGCCGACATCAAGGCCTTCACCGGCAAGCACGGGGGCACGATCTGCACCTCGTCCAACGCCAAGCGGGCCCTGGACTGGGCCTTCGAGCAGGGCGAGAAGGTCCTCTTCCTGCCCGACCAGCACCTGGGCCGTAACACGGCGGTGCGCGAGATGGGCATGTCGCTGGACGACTGCGTCCTGTACAACCCGCACAAGCCGAACGGCGGCCTGACCGTCGAGGAGCTGCGGAACGCCAAGATGATCCTGTGGCGCGGGCACTGCTCGGTGCACGGGCGCTTCTCGCTGGACTCGGTCAACGACGTGCGGGAGCGGATCCCGGGCGTCAACGTGCTCGTCCACCCGGAGTGCAAGCACGAGGTCGTCGCGGCGGCGGACTACGTCGGCTCGACGGAGTACATCATCAAGACCCTGGAGGCGGCCCCGGCCGGCTCGAAGTGGGCCATCGGCACGGAGCTGAACCTGGTCCGCCGCGTCGCCAACGCGCACCCGGACAAGGAGGTCGTCTTCCTCGACAAGACGGTCTGCTTCTGCTCGACGATGAACCGGATCGACCTGCCGCACCTGGTGTGGGCGCTGGAGTCGCTCGCCGAGGGCAAGCTGGTCAACCGGATCCAGGTCGACCAGGAGACCGAGAGCTTCGCCAAGCTGGCGCTGGAGCGGATGCTCGCTCTGCCGTAACGGTTCTCCCCAGACGCGCCGAAGGGCGCCCCGCACGGTGCGGGGCGCCCTTCGGCGTTCGGCGCGTCAGATGTCGAGCGCGTCCAGCTTGTCCAGCAGGGTCGCGTCCGCGGGGGTCACGTCCGGCTGCTCGGGGTTGTCCAGCGTGCCGTCCCGCTTCTTCGCCTTCTTGGCCGCCTTCTTCTTCGCGCGGCGCTCCTTGCGGAGCTCCACCATCGCGTAGAGCGTCGGGACCAGGAGCAGCGTGAGCAGCGTCGAGGTGATCAGACCGCCGATCACGACCACGGCCAGCGGCTGTGCGATGAAGCCGCCCTCGCCGGTGATGCCCAGCGCCATCGGGAGCAGCGCGAAGATCGTCGCCAGGGCCGTCATCAGGATCGGGCGCAGTCGGTGCCGGCCGCCCTCGACGACCGCCTCGACGACGCCCAGGCCCTGGGCGCGGTACTGGTTGATCAGGTCGATCAGGACGATCGCGTTGGTCACGACGATGCCGATGAGCATCAGCATGCCGATCATCGCCGGCACGCCCATCGCCGTGCCCGTGACCACGAGCAGACCGATCGCGCCGGTCGCCGCGAACGGGATCGACACCAGCAGGATCAGCGGCTGGATGAGCGACTTGAAGGTCGCGACCAGGAGCATGAAGACGATCGCGATCGCCGCGAGCATCGCCAGGCCCAGGTTGAGGAAGGCCTCGGACTGGTCCTCGGAGACACCGCCGATGGAGGCGGTCGCGCCCTCCGGCAGGTCGAGCGCGCTGATCTTCGACTGGAGCTCGGTGCTCACCGCGCCGGTGTTGTCACCGGTCGGCTTGGCGCTGATCGTGGCGGCCCGCGAGCCGTCGATCCGGGTCATCGAGACCGGGCCGGGAACGAGCTCGACCGTGGCGATGTCGCCGAGCTTGACCGGACCGAACGGCAGCGCCTTGAGGCTCGCCATCGTGGTGGCCGGGTTCGCCGAGGTCAGGACGATGTCCCGCTCGGTGTCGTTCAGGATCGCCTTGCCGGCCGGGGTGCCCCGGACCGCCTGGGCGACGGCCATGCCGAGCGTCGTGTCGTCGAAGCCGAGGTCCGCCGCCTTGGCGTTCGCCTTGACGGAGATCCGCGGCACGGACTGGGAGAGGTCGCTCTGGACGTCGGTGACGTCCTTGAGCTTCGCGACCTCGGCCTTGACCTGCTCGGACGCCTTCTTCAGGGTGTCCGCGTCGGAGGCCTTGACCACCACGCTCAGGTCCTGGCTGCCGAAGCCGTCGCCGGCCGCGATCGTGGTGTCGCCGATGCCGTCGAGCTTGCCGAGCGCCGCGTCGATGGCGTCCCGGGTCTTCTCGTACGACGCCGAGTCCTCCAGGGTCAGCTGGTACGAGGCCTGGTTGGCGCCGGTGCCGCCGCCGAAGGCGGCCATGAAGCCCGAGGAGCCGACGGTGACCTGGTAGTCCTTCACGCCGTCGGTGGCGGCGATGACCTGCTCGACCTTCTTCGCGGCCTCGTCGGCCGCCGCGAGGCTGGTGCCCGGAGCCAGCTCCTGCTTGATGCTCATGACCTCCTGCTCGCCCTGGTCGAAGAAGTTCGTCTTCAGGAGCGGGGCCATGCCGAAGGTGCCGACCAGGACGACGACCGCGATCGCCACGCTGGTGAGCCGGCGCCGGGTCGCGAACCGCAGGACCGGCACGTACAGGCGCTGCAGCCTGCTCCTGTTCTCCTTCTCCTCCGCGACGCGCCGGGCCTCGTCCGGGTCCGCCGACGTGCCCTTGGGGGCGCGCAGGAACCAGTACGAGAGGACCGGGACGACGGTGAGCGAGACCAGGAGCGAGGCGAGCAGCGCGGCGGTGACCGTCAGGCTGAACGAGCCGAACAGCTCGCCGACCATGCCGCCGACCAGACCGATCGGCAGGAAGACCGCGACCGTGGTGAGCGTGGAGGAGGTGACGGCGCCCGCGACCTCGCGGACGGCGGTGAGGATCGCCGACTGGCGCTCCTCGCCGTAGCCGAGGTGCCGCTTGATGTTCTCCAGGACCACGATCGAGTCGTCGACGACCCGGCCGATGGCGATGGTGAGGGCGCCCAGGGTCAGCATGTTGAGCGAGAGGTCACGGGTCCACAGCACGATCAGGGCCAGCACGACCGAGAGCGGGATCGAGACCGCGGTGACCAGCGTGGAGCGGATCGAGGTCAGGAAGACCAGGATGACCAGGACGGCCATGACGAGGCCGAGCGCGCCCTCCGTGGTCAGACCGGAGATCGACTTGGAGACGGCGGGGCCCTGGTCGGAGACGACGGTCAGCTCGGCGCCCGCGCCGAGGTCCTTGCGGAGCTCGGGCAGCTTCTCCTTGACCGCGTCGGAGATGGCGACGGCGCTGCCGTCGTTGTCCATGGTGGCCATCACGGCGAGGCTCGGCTTGCCGTTGGTCCGGGTGATGGAGACCCGGGAGGCCTCCTCCTGCTGCACCTTCGCCACGTCGGCGAGGCGGACCGCCTTGCCCTGCTCGGGCTTGATCCGCAGGTCCTGGATCTGCTGCAGCGAGGTGAAGCCGCCGCCGACCTGGACCGTGCGGCTCTTGCCGTCCTCGGAGAACGAGCCGGCCGGCACCGTGCCGCCGCCGGAGCGGATGGCCTCGGCGAGCCTGCCCACGTTCAGGCCGGCCGCCGCGAGCTTGGCGTCGTCGGGGGTGACGGAGACCTGGAGGTCCTGGACGCCGTCGATGGAGACCTGGCCGACCCCGTCGATGTCCTCGAGGGCGGGGACGACGGTGCGCTCCAGCTGGTCGGCGAGGGCCTGCTGGTCCTTGCCGGAGGTGACGGCGAGGACGACGGTCGGGATGTCGTCGGTGGAACCGGCGACGACCTGCGGGTCGACCCCGTCGGGCAGCGCGACGCGCGCCCGGTTCACGGCCTGCTGGACGTCGGCGACGAGCTGCTTGGTGCCCTCGTCCCCGTAGTCGAAGGTCGCCATGATGACGGCGTTGCCCTCGGAGGCGGTGGACGTGACGCCCTTGATGCCGTCGACGGCCTTGATGGTGGACTCGAGCGGTTCGACGACCTGCTTCTCGACCACGTCGGGGGACGCGCCCTGGTAGGGGGCGAGGACCGAGACCATCGGGAGCTCGATCGAGGGCAGCAGTTGCTGCTTCAGCTGCGGGATGGCTATCGCCCCGAAGACGATGGCGACGATGGACATCAGCCCGATCAGGGCCCGTTGCGCGAGGCTGAATCTTGACAGCCAGGACATGGGGTCTCTCTTCTGTGGCGTGCTCGGCAGGCGGGCGGTGATGGGTGCCCGCATACACGATCAGCCATGAGAGGCAACGGATCCTCGGCCCCGGGGCTCAATTCCTTATGCGGCGCATACCGCGTCTGGAGTACGCCGGGGTACTCCCTCACTCCACCCTTGGACGTACCAGCCCCGACTCGTACGCCGTGACCACCAGCTGGGCGCGGTCCCGGGCGCCGAGCTTCGCCATGGTCCGGTTCACATGGGTCTTCACCGTGAGGGGGCTCACGTCCAGGCGTTCGGCGATCTCGTCGTTGGAGTGGCCGCCTGCGACGAGGACGAGGACCTCGCGCTCCCGGGTGGTGAGCGCGGCGAGCCGCTGCGAGTACGCCGGGGCATCGTCGCCTTCGGGGTCCGAACTACCGCCCTGGGCGAGGAACTTGGCAATCAGCCCTTTGGTCGCCACGGGCGAGAGCAGGGCCTCCCCCGCGGCGGCGATCCGGATGGCGTTGAGCAGTTCGTCCGGTTCCGCGCCCTTGCCGAGGAAGCCGGAGGCGCCGGCGCGCAGCGACTGCACGACGTACTCGTCCACCTCGAAGGTGGTCAGCATGACGATCCGTACGCCGGTCAGCTCCGGGTCGGCCGTGATCATCCGGGTGGCGGCGAGCCCGTCCGTACCGGGCATCCGGATGTCCATCAGGACGACGTCGGCGCGGGTGGAGCGGGCGAGGGCGACGGCCTCCGCGCCGTCCGCGGCCTCGGCGACCACCTCCATGTCCGGTTCGGAGTTCACGAGCACCTTGAAGGCGCTGCGGAGCAGGGCCTGGTCGTCGGCGAGCAGCACCCGGATGGTCATGTGTCCTCCCCCGTACGGGCTGTGGCGGGCAGTATCGCCTGGACCCGGAAGCCGCCACCGTAGCGGGGTGCCGCGGTCAGCGTGCCGCCGAGGGCGGTGACCCGCTCGCGCATGCCGAGCAGCCCGTGGCCGCCGGTGTCGGCGGACGGCGTCTGCTGCGGCACGCCGTCGTCGAGGACGGTGATCTCGACCGTGCGGCCGACCCGGATGACGCTCACCTCGGCCTTGGCGCCCGGGCCCGCGTGCTTGCGCACATTGGTCAGCGCCTCCTGGATGATCCGGTACGCGGCGAGGTCGACGGCCGCCGGCAGCCCCGGCGCCGTCGGGCCTCCCTCCTGCCGTTCGCCCAGGGGGCCGGTGTCGTCGCCGGCCCAGGCCAGCTCGACGGGGAGGCCCGCGTTCCGGAACGTGCCGAGGAGCTGGTCGAGGACGGTGAGGCCGGGCGCCGGTTCGGTGGGGGCCTCGGGGTCGCCGGACTGGCGGAGCAGGCCGACGGTGGCCCGCAGCTCGTCGAGGGCCGAGCGGCTGGCGGCCCGGACGTGGCCGAGGGCCTCCTTGGCCTGGTCGGGGCGCTTGTCCATGACATGGGCGGCGACCCCGGCCTGGACGTTGACCAGGGCGATGTGGTGGGCGACGACGTCGTGCAGGTCGCGGGCGATCCGCAGCCGCTCCTCGGCGACCCGGCGGCGGGCCTCCTCCTCCCGGGTCCGCTCGGCGCGCTCGGCCCGTTCCCGTATGGCGTCGACGAAGGCGCGGCGGCTGCGCACGGCGTCACCGGCGGCCGCGGCCATGCCGGTCCAGGCGAAGACGCCCAGGTTCTCCTGCGCGTACCAGGGCGTCGGCCCGAAGAGCATCGAGGCGCCGGTGAGCACGCCCATGGTGATGAGGCCGACCCGCCAGGTGGTGGGCCGGTCGGTGCGGGCGGCGACCGTGAAGACCGCGATCACGGCGCTCATCACGACCGGGGCGGGCCGGTCGTCGACGATCAGCTCGACGAGGGTGACCGCGCCGGTGAAGGCCAGGACGGCGAGGGGGTCGCGGCGCCGCAGGACGAGGGCGGCGGCGCCGAGCACCATGAGGCCCACGCTGCCCATGTCGGGGCTGCGGTCGCCGAAGGTGGGGCCGTTCGGGCTGCCGTGCGGGTCGGCGAAAGACGCGGTGATCATGCAGACGAGCGCGCCGAGCGCGAGCGCCGCGTCGAAGGCGAGGGGGTGCGCCCGCAGCCACTGCCGGCCCCGCGGGAAGCCGCTGTCGAGGGTGGTCACGACATGCAACGGTACGGGGTGGAACGCGCCGGTGCCCCGCTCCTCCGGCGGGGAGGGGCGGGGCACCGGTCCGTGCGTTGGAGAGTGCGGCTCGGGGTGTCAGCCCGGGATCAGGCCGTCGTCCGAGAGCATCGCGCGGACCTCCTCGAGGGTCGCGTCCGGCGCCGGCAGGATCAGCTCGGAGGGTTCCAGGGCGTCGTCGGGGAGCGGTTTGCCGATCCGGCGGACCGCGTCGAGGAGCGCGGACAGGGTCCGGCGGAAGCCCTCGTCGTCCCCCGACTCCATCTCCGCGAGCAGCTCGTCGTCGAGCGTGTTCAGCTCGACGAAGTGGCTGTCGGCCAGCTCCCACTGGCCCTCCCCCATGATCCGTACGATCATGACGCGTCCTTCGGGCTCGGTGTCGCTCGGACTACTGCTTGTCGAAGCGGGGCTGGGACTGCTGCTGGTCCTGCGGCGCGGCCGTGCCGTTGCCGCCCTCGATGGCCTGCTTCGAGGCCGACGGCCCTCCGGCGAGCTCCGCCTTCATCCGCTGGAGCTCCAGCTCGACGTCCGTACCGCCGGACAGCCGGTCGAGCTCCGCCTGGATGTCGTCCTTGGCCAGGCCCGACTGGTCGTCGAGCGCGCCCGAGGCGAGCAGCTCGTCGATCGCGCCGGCCCGCGCCTGGAGCTGGGCCGTCTTGTCCTCGGCGCGCTGGATGGCCACGCCGACGTCGCTCATCTCCTCGGAGATGCCGGAGAAGGACTCGGCGATCCGGGTCTGCGCCTGGGCCGCCGTGTAGGTCGCCTTGATGGTCTCCTTCTTCGTGCGGAAGGCGTCGACCTTGGCCTGCAGCCGCTGGGCGGCCAGCGTGAGCTTCTCCTCCTCGCCCTGCAGCGTCTGGTGCTGCACTTCGAGGTCGCTCACCTGCTGCTGGAGGGCGGCGCGTCGGGAGAGCGCCTCACGGGCCAGGTCCTCACGGCCGAGCGCCAGCGCCTTGCGGCCCTGGTCCTCCAGCTTCGCGGACTGGCCCTGGAGCTGGTTCAGCTGCAGTTCGAGCCGCTTGCGCGAGGTCGCCACGTCGGCGACACCCCGCCGGACCTTCTGCAGGAGCTCCAGCTGCTTCTGGTAGGAGTAATCGAGGGTCTCGCGCGGATCCTCGGCCCGGTCAAGGGCCTTGTTTGCCTTCGCGCGGAAGATCATCCCCATACGCTTCATGACACCGCTCATGGGCTTCGCGCGCCCCCTTCTGACGGACTCGGCTTCAGCTCTCCAACAGGATCCACAGTACGGTCCCTGTCTCCATTACCGCACTGTTCGGGGGCGGATGTGCTCCTCCCCAAGGACGACTGCGGGCGAGCTCTCTCCGGCCCAGGGAGTAGGTGGACCTCGGGGAAACCGTGCGTGTCGTCCGTGCGTACCCCCACAGACGCGGTCCGATACCAGATCGTTCCCGCCCGCACTGGGGTCCACACCCCCCACCACGTACTCTGGGTTCTGTGTTCCGTAGCCGTTCCAAGGAAGAGAAGGCCGCCACCGACAAGGTGAGCGTGGACTTCTCCAAGCAGCCCCGCGACCCCGAGGCCCCCAAGGGCCGCCCGACGCCGAAGCGGAGCGAGGCGCAGACCCAGCGCCGTCGCGCGGCGACGGTGCCGACCGACCGCAAGGAGGCCGCCAAGCGCCAGCGCGAGGCGCGCCGCTCCGACCTGGCTCGCCAGCGCGAGGCGCTGGCGAGCGGCGACGAGCGTTATCTGCCGGCCCGCGACAAGGGTCCGGTCCGCCGCTTCGTGCGCGACTTCGTCGACTCGCGCTTCGCCATCGCGGAGTTCTTCCTTCCGATGGCCGTGGTGATCCTCGTGCTGTCGATGGTCCGCGTCCCGGTGCTGCAGAACGTCTCGCTGCTGCTCTGGCTCGGTGTGATCGTGATGATCGTCATCGACTCGATCGGCATCTGGCTCCGTCTGAAGAAGCAGCTCAACGAGCGCTTCCCGAACGAGCCGAAGCGCGGAGCCGTGGCCTACGGCCTGATGCGTACGCTCCAGATGCGCCGACTGCGACTGCCGAAGCCGCAGGTCAAGCGCGGAGAGCGGCCCTGAGCGCGGACAGCTCCGAGTCCGGTACGGCGGCCGGCGGTGCGTTGGCCGCCGCCTCCTCCCCGTGGCCGAGCGGGTACGGCGGGCTGCGCGAGACCGTCCGCCAGGAACTCGTGGCGCGCCAGCTCGACGAGCAGATAGCCGGGCGCTACCCGGTGGGACAGCGGCTGCGGATCCTGGACGCGGGCATGGGGCAGGGCACTCAGGCCCTGCGGCTCGCCAGGGCCGGTCACACGGTGACCGGCCTCGAGTCCGATCCCGAGCTGCTCAAGGCGGCGCGCGAGGCGCTGGCCACCGAACCGGCCGGGATCCGCGAGCGGGTCCGGCTGATCGAGGGCGACGGCCGCGAGACGGGCGTCCACTTCCTTCCGGGCAGCTTCGACGTCGTGCTCTGCCACGGCGTCCTGATGTACGCGGACGAGCCGGACGCGCTCCTCGCCGGGCTCGCCCGGATGCTGGCACCCGGCGGTCTGCTCTCCCTGGTGGTACGGAACGCCGACGCGCTGGCCATGCGGCCGGGGCTCGCCGGGGCCTGGTCGGACGCGCTGACCGGCTTCGACACGGACACGTACACCGATCGCAACGGCGCGAAGGTACGGGCCGACCGGCTCGACGCGCTGACCTCGACGCTCGCCGGGATCGCGGCTCCGCTGCACACCTGGTACGGCGTACGGGTCTTCACCGACGGCGTACCGGCAGAGGTCGGCCTGCCGGCCGCCGAGGAGCTGGACCGTCTGCTCACCGCCGAGGACCGCGCGGGACGGACGGAGCCGTACCGCAGGGTGGCGGCGCTGCTGCACCTGTGCGGGGTCCGGGGCGGCTGAGGGGAACCACAGGCGGAAGCCTGAGGCGGAACTCCGAGGGGGAACGGGGCTCGGGGCTTGGCGGGGCGGGGCTCTCGGGGACCCCTGATCGGACCTCTTCGCCGAGCCCGGTGGATCGGTCGGAGCCGATACTCCGGACATGGACGTATCCCGCGCGCGACGCCTGCTCCTCCCCCTGACGGCCGGCGCCTGCGCGGCCCTGCTCGGCGGGTGCTCCTCCGGCGCCGGTCCTGAGGCGGAGCGTTCCACGCAGGCGGCCGCGCCGCTCGCGGCCAACGAGCTCCAGGACGACTACCAGACCGTGATCAAGGACGTCCTGCCGTCGGTCGTCCAGATCGACGCCACCGCCGCGCTCGGCTCGGGCGTCGTCTACGACGGCAACGGCCACATCGTCACCAACGCGCACGTGGTCGGCGACGAGCGGACCTTCCGGGTCACGCTGGCCACCGGCAAGGAGCCGATGGCGGCACGCCTCGTCGCGACGTACCCCGAGCAGGACCTCGCCGTCATCAAGCTGGACTCCGCGCCGGCGGGGCTCAAGCCGGCGCGGTTCGGCGACTCGGCCGAGGTCGACATGGGCCACATCGTGCTCGCGATGGGTTCCCCGCTCGGTCTGTCCGGCAGCGTCACCCAGGGCATCGTCTCGGCGACCGGCCGCACGGTCAGCGAGGGCCGGGAGGGCGGCGGCACGGGGGCGACCATCGCGAACATGGTCCAGACGTCGGCGGCGATCAACCCGGGCAACAGCGGCGGCGCGCTGGTCAACCTGGACGGCGAGGTCGTCGGCATCCCGACGCTCGCGGCCACCGATCCCGACCTGGGCGGGGGCGCGGCGGCGGGGATCGGTTTCGCGATCCCGGTCTCGATGGTGCGGACCGTGGCCGACCAGATCATCAAGGACGGCAAGGTCACCGACTCGGGCCGGGCCGCCCTGGACATCACCGGCCGGACGGTCCTCGACGACGCCTACGAACCGGCGGGCGTCGCCGTCGTGGACGCCCCCGCGAGCGGGGCCGCGGGCCGGGCGGGGATCGAGCCCGGCGACGTGATCACGCGGATCGGCGACGCGGAGGTCACGACGATCACCTCGCTGCAGGAGGCGCTGGCCGCGATGAAGCCGGGGGACGAGGTGACGGTGGTGTACGAGCGGGGCGGGACGGAGGCGAAGGCACAGGTCACGCTCGGGGAGGTGTAGCGCAGGGCAAGGCATGGCACGGCGACGGCCCCGGTTTCGGGGCCGTCGCCGGACACGACCTAGCTCTCCGCCGCCTCGCGGAGGGACATCGTGTAGATCTTGGTGTCGTCCTCGAAGAGCGAGGCCTGTTCCGTGCCGCCCTCCAGGAGGTCCTTCCAGACCTCACCGATCCAGGACTCCGCGTCGCCCTGGGTCGTCCAGTCCTCCGGTTCCACCGAGGGAGCGGTCTCCGTGCCGTCGGCCTTCTCGAACCGCCACGTCCATGCCATGTCCGCCTCCTGAGGCTCACCGGATGATCGGTTTCCTGCCCGCAGCGTAGCCGGGCGCGCACCCCTCGCGGTGTCGCGGGAGGATCATTGGGTGGAACTGACTCTGCTCGGCACCGGCGCCCCCCTCGGGCTCCCCCGCCCCGAATGCCCCTGCGCCGTCTGCGCGACCTCCCGCGGCCCGCAGGCGCGGGCCGCCACCGCGCTGCTCGTGGACGAGGCGCTGCTGCTCGACCTGACGCCGGGGGCCGCGCTGGCCGCCGCCCGGGCCGGGCGCTCGCTGGTCGGCGTACGGCAGGTGCTGCTCACGCACCCGCACGACGGGCCGGCGGTGGAGGTGCCGGCCGGGCTTCCGACGTCCGGGCGGGTGCCGGACGGCCGGGAGTTGACGCTGATCAGCGGCCACCGGGTAAGGGCGGTGCCGATGGACTCGCCCGGCACGGGGTACGAGGTGACCTCGGCGGAGGGCGAGCGGCTCCTGTACCTGCCTCCGGGGGGCTCCCCCGCCGGTCTGCCGGACGATCACCGGCCGCCGTACGACATGGTCGTCATGGACGTCACGGGCCGTCCGGACGCGCTGGCGCGACTGCGGGCCGTCGGGGCGGTCGGGGCGAGCACCGACGTGATCGCGGTCCACCTCGACCACGACGTGCCGAACGGCCGCGAGCTGGACCGGCGGCTCGCGGCGGCCGGGGCGCGGGCGGTGCCGGACGGCACGACGCTGTACGTCGGCGAGTACCACGCGGTGCCGGACGTACCGCGCCGCACGCTGGTGACCGGCGGGGCGCGGTCGGGCAAGTCGGTGGAGGCCGAGCGGCGCCTGGAGACCGTCCCCGAGGTGCTGTACGTGGCGACGGGCGGGACCCGGGAGGAGGACCCGGAGTGGGCCCAGCGGGTGGCCCTGCACCGGGACCGGCGGCCGGGCTCCTGGCGTACGGCCGAGACCTGCGACCTTGTACCGCTGCTCGCGACCGGGGGTCCCGCGCTGCTGATCGACTGTCTGTCGCTGTGGCTGACGGACGCCATGGACCGGGTGGGGGCCTGGGAGGACGAGCGGTGGGCGAGCGGGGGGCAGGAGGCGCTGCGCAGGCGGGTCGAGGAGCTGGTGGCGGCGGTGCGGGCGACGCCCCGCACGGTCGTGGCCGTGACCAACGAGGTGGGGTCGGGGGTGGTGCCCGCGACGGCGGCCGGGCGACGGTTCCGGGACGAGCTGGGGCGGCTGAACGCGGCCTTCGGGGACGAGTGCGAGCAGGTGCTCCTGGTCGTCTCGGGGCAGGCGCTGGTGCTGCGCGGGTAGGGTTCGATCACCCATTGGCCACAGCTTGGCCAGCAGCCGACGTCGACGTCACGAGGACGAGCCTTGAACCTGGACGACTTCTCCGATCTGATCGAGCGCCCCGACGGCGGGGTGCGGCGTGACGCCGAGGAACGCCGGGAGCGGTTGGTCGTTCCGCCGGGCGCGCTCGGTCGGCTCGACGAGCTCGGCGAGTGGCTCTCGGCGGCGCAGGGTTCGGTCAAGGTGCGGGCGGTCGAGCAGCCGAAGGTGGTGCTCTTCGCGGGCGACCACGGGGTGGCCTCGCTCGGGGTGTCGGGCCGCCCGGCCGGGACGACGCACGAGCTGGTCCGCGCGGTGCTCGACGGGGCGAGCCCGCTCGCGGTCCTCGCGCGCAGCGCGCGCGTGCCGGTGCGGGTGGTGGACGCCGGTGTCGACTGCGAGCCGGAGCTGCTGCCGGCCGAGGTGGTCCGGCACCGGGTGCGGCGCGGCAGCGGCCGGATCGACATCGAGGACGCGATGAGCGCCGAGGAGACCGAGGCGGCGATCCGGCTCGGGGTGGCGATCGCCGACGAGGAGGCCGACTCCGGTACGGATCTGGTGGTGCTCGGCGATCTGAGCGTGGGCGGTACGACACCGGCCGCGACGCTGATCGCGGCGCTGTGCGGGACGGACGCCTCGGTGGTGACCGGCCGGGGCGGCGCGGGCATCGACGACCTGGCGTGGATGCGCAAGTGCGCGGCGGTCCGGGACTCGCTGCGGCGGGCCCGGCCGGTCCTGGGCGACCAGCTGGCGCTCCTCGGCGCGGTCGGCGGGGCGGACCTGGCGGCGATGACGGGCTTCCTGCTGCAGAGCGCGGTGCGCCGGATGCCGGTGATCCTGGACGGCGTGGTGGGCGCGGCGTGTGCGCTGGTGGCGCAGCGGGCGGCGTTCCGGGCGCCGGACTGGTGGCTGGCGGGTCAGGTGAGCGGTGAGCCGGCGCAGGCGAAGGCGCTGGACCGGATGGCACTCAACCCGCTGCTCGACCACGGCGTCACTGTGGGCGAGGGAACCGGGGCTTTGCTCGCTCTTCCCCTCGTCCAGGCCGCCGCCGCACTGGCGGCGGAGCTGCCCGAGCGTCCGGAGCCGACCACTCCGGACGAGGCGCAGGACGGCGCGTCGGTCGGCGCGTCGGACAGCCGGTCGGACAGCGGGTCGGACGAGGAGAGCTAGTCGGATCACGCGCCGGAAGCGGTGCCGCAACTCGCGGACGGCCGCTTCCGACGCCCCGCCATGGCGAGCGATGCCCCATATGATCGCTTTTCATGGGAGAGGTCCGTTTGTCCACCGAAGGAACGCCCAGGGGCACCGCCCGTTCGCGGCGCAGCGCCGCGTTCGCCGTCTGGTACCTGCGCGCCGTCACGTTCATCAACTTCCTGAGCGCCGTGTGGGTCTCCCTCGGCCAGGACCTCCGTCGGCACAACACGGACAACTACTTCACTCCGTACCTGCTGACGGCCGGCTTCGCCTCGGGTGTCTTCACGCTCTTCCTGGCGATCACCATGCGCCGCCGCAAACGCGCCGCGTGGATCCTCAACATGGTCCTCAGCGGGCTCTTCCTGCTGCTCTTCGCCTTCGCCATGTTCTTCCCCGAGATCCGCCAGCACGCCCAGAACTGGATCTCGCTCGTCCTGACCGCCGCGTTCGTCCTCGCGCTGATCCTCGGCCGCAAGGAGTTCTACGCGAAGGGCGACCGCTCCAACCCGTGGCTGGCCGCCGTCGTGGCGGTCGGCGGCCTGCTGGTCACCTCGCTGCTCGCCGCGGTCCTCGTCACCGTCACCAACACCTCCACCGGCACCTCCACCTTCCTGGAGCGCTGGCGGTACGGCGTGATGCGGCTGGTCACCCTGGCCGCCGACGACTCGCGCTTCGACGGGATCGCCACCCCCGGCTGGGTCAACGTCACCATCAACGTGCTCTCCACGCTGCTGATCATCGCCGTGCTGTACGCCGCGTTCCGCTCCCGCCGGGCCGTCGACCCGCTCACCGAGGCCGACGAGGAGAAGCTGCGGGCGCTGCTCGACAAGAACGGCGACCGGGACTCGCTCGGCTACTTCGCGCTGCGCCGCGAGAAGAGCGTGGTGTGGTCCCCCAGCGAGAAGGCCGCCGTCGCCTACCGGGTCGTCGGCGGGGTCTCGCTCGCCTCCGGCGACCCGATCGGCGACCCCGAGGCCTGGCCCGGCGCGATCGAGCCGTGGCTCGCCGAGGCCCGTGAGCACGGCTGGATCCCGGCCGTGATGGGCGCGAGCGAGGAGGCCGGCACCATCTACGCCCGGCACGGCCTCGACGCCCTGGAGCTGGGCGACGAGGCGATCGTGGAGACCGACGAGTTCACCCTCGACGGCCGGGCCATGCGGACCGTCCGGCAGGCCTTCAACCGGGTCAAGCGGGCCGGCTACGAGGTACGGATCCGGCGCCACGAGGACATCCCCGCCGACGAGATGGACGCGCTGCTGCGCAAGGCCGACGACTGGCGCGACGGCGCCACCGAGCGCGGCTTCTCCATGGCGCTCGGCCGCCTCGGCGACCCGCACGACGGGCGGTGCGTGATGCTGGAGTGCACCGACGGGGAGGGTGAGCTGCGGGCCGTGCTCTCCTTCGTGCCGTGGGGGCCGAAGGGGCTCTCGCTGGACCTGATGCGGCGCGACCGGGACTCCGAGAACGGTCTGATGGAGTTCATGGTCATCGAACTCCTGCAGCGCGCCAAGGAGATCGGGATCACCCAGGTCTCGCTCAACTTCGCCATGTTCCGGTCCGTCTTCGAACGTGGCTCGAAGCTCGGGGCGGGACCGGTGCTGAGGATGTGGCGTTCGCTGCTCAGCTTCTTCTCCCGCTGGTGGCAGATCGAGTCGCTCTACCGAGCCAACGCCAAGTACCGACCGATCTGGGAGCCCCGCTTCATGCTCTTCGAGAAGAGCGCCGACCTGCTCCGCATCGGCCTCGCCGCCGGTCGCGCCGAGGGCTTCCTGGAGGCCCCGGGCCTGCTGGGGGCACCCCCTGGACGAAGTCCTTGGGGGAGGATGCACCGCAAGCACCTGGAGGGCCGGCGGTGAAGTCCGCGCTGAAGGCCTTCGCCCGTCGCGAGTGGGGGCCGCTGTACACCGCCGTACGAACGGCGCTCGTCACGAAGAAGTGGCGCGCGATACCGATGACGCTGGCGGCCGTCTGCCTCACCGGCCTCTTCCAGCTGGTGCAGAACCAGGACTGGGGCTACCAGCCGGTCCAGAACATCGGCTCCGTGCGGGCGGAGGACCCGGTCTGGCTCGCGCTGCTGCGCACCCCGCTCTCGCTCTTCGTCCCCGCGCTCGACCTGCCGGTGTGGGGCGCGCTCGCGCAGATCCTGCTGGTCTTCGGCATCGCCGAGATCTGTCTGGGCCGGTGGCGGACGCTCGCCATCGCCTACCTCGCGACGCTGGCGGGGACGCTGTACGCCCGGGTGGGCATCGCGCTCGGCCCGGACAGCCCGCTGGGGCTGCCGGCCTCCGACGCCCGGGTGGTCGACACCGGGCCTTCGGCGGCGGTGGTCGGCCTCGCGGTGTACGTCTGCTGGCGCTACCGCGCCCGGTGGACCGCGGGGCTCGTGGTGCTCGCCATGGTGGTGGAGGTGCTGATCAAGCCCAACCTCGCGGGCAAGGAGCACCTCGCGGCGATCCTCGGCGTGCTCCTGCTGATCGGGGTCGTCGCCTGGCGCGAGCGCCGTCAGCCCCCGCCGCCGCCGGGATCCGACGGCGGGGAGGACCCCGAGCCGGGGGTGCGCCCCGGCACCCGCTCCTGGAAGCCGCCGATCACGTCCTGAGCGCGCCTGCGCACCTTGTCCCAGCGCCGGTCGTGCCGGTAGGTGCGCAGCCGGGACTTGGCGCGGGCGCGGTGGCGGCGGCGGTAGAAGTGACGGGACCACCAGGAGCCGGGCCGGGCGAGCCGGACGGCGCCGACGACCGCGACGAACGGCAGGAGCGTTCCGATGACGGCGAGCCGGAACTTCCCCTTGACGAGGGTGATCAGGACGAAGAGGAAGTTCACGAGGAGGGTCAGGACGAAGGTGGCCCGGTTCTGCCGCTCGTCCGCGGTCAGCTCGTTGACACCCAGCGGCGAGAAGCCGCCGAGGACCAGCATGACCAGGGCGGCGGTCAGCACGACGACCTCGACGCTCTTGCGGCCCTGGTCGCTCCAGTAGACGTCGTCGAGGTGCAGGATCAGCGCGAACTCGTCCAGGACCAGGCCCGCGCCGATCCCGAAGACCGCCGCGAAGACGCAGGGCGCGACCCCTTCCCGGCCGCTGGCGACCGCGCCGAAGCCACCGACGACGGTGAGGACGACGCCCGGCACGACATGGTGGATGTGCAGCCCGCCGGCCGACTTCACATTGCCGAACGGCCCCTTCCCGGCCCTGATCATCCGCACGATGGTCCGGGTGACGAGGAAGGTGATCAGGAAGGAGGCAAGGGCGATGAGCAGCGGGAGCTTCCCCGGCTCGACAAAGTTGCGGTAGAACCAGTGACCCATGCCACCTGCTTCCGGTCTGCGGCTTATGCGCAATTTACAGCGTGCGAGGCTGCCATACCCTGCCCGGATGGACGGCCTGCGTTTCGCCTTCGGCACCCTCACCGTGCTCCCCGCCCGCATCACCCGCTGGGACCGGGACGCGGCGCGCGCCGGCATGCTGTGGGCCCCGGTCGCGGGCCTGGTCCTCGGCCTGTTCGCCGCCGCGCTCGGCGGGGTGCTCCTGCTGCTCGGCTCCGGACCGCTGCTCGCGGCGGTCGCCACGGCGGCCGTCCCGGCGCTGCTGACCCGCGGCCTCCACCTGGACGGGCTCGCGGACACCGCGGACGGGCTCGGCAGCGCTAAGCCCGCCGAGGACGCGCTGCGGATCATGAAGCAGTCGGACATCGGCCCGTTCGGCGTGATCACACTCCTCTTCGTCCTGCTCGCCCAGGTGGCCGCGCTGTTCCGGCTGTACGAGGAGGGCTGGGCGTACGGCACGGTCGGCGCCGTCCTCGCCGCGACCGTCGCCCGCCTCGCCCTGACCCACGCCTCCCGCGAGGGCATCCCGGCGGCCCGCCCGGAGGGCCTGGGCGCGATGGTCGCCGGCACCGTCCCGGTCCGCGCCGCCGCCCTGGTCACGGCGGCCGTCCTGGCGACCTGCGCCGCGACGGCCGCACTGTTCTCCCCGTCCGACGCCCTCCGCCACGTCCTCGCGGCGGGCGCGGGCCTCGCAGCGGCGGCCCTGCTGCTCCGCCGCTGCGTCCGCCGCTTCGGCGGGGTGACGGGCGACGTCTTCGGCGCGGTCGAGGAGACGGCGGCCACGGCGGTGCTGGTGGCGCTGACGGTGGGTCTCTAGGAGGTCCGCTCGGGCGCGCGGTCCAGGCCGTGCGGGAGGGTGCCCCAGGGGTGGGCGCCCGTGCCGGGGACCGTGCAGTGGACGCGGGTGGTCGGGACGGCGTCGCGGGGGGCCGCGTAGACCAGGTGGCAGTAGTGGTCGGCGACCGGCAGGTCGAGGCCTCGGTAGGAGTCCCAGGGGCCCTCGTAGGTGACCAGCAGGTCGGCGAGGTCGGCGTAGCCGGGGTCGGGGTGGGCGCCGTGGTTGAGGACCAGGGTGCGGGCGCCCGCCGCCCGGGCGGCGACGCCGATGCGGCGTACGTGGTCGAGCGCCTCGGGCGCGGTCGGCACCTGGTCGAGGAAGGCCCCGTCGGCCCCGTACCAGTCCCGGTGACGCAGCAGTTCGGCCACGACCTCGGCGTGCGGGCGGCGCCCGTAGGCGGTGTCGGTGTAGCCGAGCACGCGGACGCCCGCCGCGCGGAGCCGGTCCGCGAGGGCGGCGAACGCGGGGTCGGGCGCCGGGCCCGGGCCGCTCGCCGGGTTGAGGACGACGCCGTACAGCGACGGCGCCGCCTCGACCAGGGCCTCCCACGCCTCGGGGCGGTCGGCCGGGTGCTCGTAGAAGGGCACGAGAAGGGAGGGGGTCACGGGCCTTCCTCAGACGCGGTGGGCGGTCGGTCGGACGAGCAGGGCGCAGGTCAGCACAGCCAGGGCGGCCGCGGCCGCACCGGCGACCAGCGCGCCCGAGGCGGGGGCGAAGGTCTGCGCCGCCGCCGCGAGCGTGCAGACGACGGCCGCGCCGCGGACCGCGCCGAAGGCCTGGAGCAGCAGCCCGAGCCAGAGCACCACCCCGACGAGGAGCAGCCCGAGCAGTCCGAGGCCGCCGGGCGCCGGCGTCCCGGGCCAGAGCAGGGAGCCGAGGGCGGCCAGGGCGAGGAGCACGGCGAGGTAGCCGCCCAGGCAGTGCGCGAGGGTGCCCGCCGCCGCCCGCCGGAACGCCCTCGCGCTGGTCAGGGTCCGAAGGCCGGCGAGGCTCTCGCGGCGGAAGCGGTGCAGCAGCCACTCGGCGGGCCCCATGGAGAGCGTGAGCGCGAGCACAGGACCCGCGCCCGTCACGAGGGCGTCGTCACCGCCCGCGTACAGCACGAGCAGTCCGGTGCCGAGCCCGAAGAGCCCGTACGGGACGGAGGCGACGAGCGGCGGACCCGAGCGGCGCCCCCGGTCCGCGAGCCACCGTGCTCCGGGCCACCCCGCGCCCGCGCCGCGCAGCACCGTCGCCGCGAAGGCGATCGCCGCCGCCAGGGAGAGCGCCGGCAGCCCGGCCCTCAGCGCGTCGGGGACGTCGTACCGGAACGCGGGCACCGCCCCGGCGAGCGGGACCAGCGCGCAGAGCAGGGCGCGTTCGCGGCCGAGGACGAGGAGCACGGTCGCGGCCGCCAGGTAGAGCGACTGGCCCGCGGCGAACACGACCACCGGCCACTCGCCGGGGCCCGAGGCCGCGAGGGCGACCGCCGTGCCGGCGAGCGCACCTGCCGGGGCGCCGACGAGCAGGCTGCGGGCGGCTGCGCCCCGGTCGCCGAGCCCGAGCCAGGTGTGCGCGCGGTGGGACAGGGCCTGGTTCCACACCCAGCCGGCCACCGCCCCGGCCAGCAGGGGAACCGTTCCGGCACCGCCGAGGAGCGGGGCCCCCAGGACGTACGCGAGGCCGGGCAGGGCGAAGACGAGACCCCGGAGGAGGCAGCCGGCCAGCCCGTGGTGCCAGGGCCCGGCGGCCGGGGCCTCCGGTTCGGGGTGGTGGCGCTCCACGCGCGCGTAGAGGTCCTCGGCGAGGGCGAAGGAGTCGGCGCGGCCGTAGGTGAGCCGGATGTGGTCGTCCGTCATGCCGTCGGACTCCAGGATCGCGGCGATCTCGTCCGGATGGACCGCGACGGCCGCGAGACCGGCGAGCCGGCCGGCGAGTTCGTCGACCGGGTCGGCGGCGTACGGTCCTGCCGCGGGTCCCGGGGACACCCGCTGACGCGGGATCACCGGCAGGGTGTCCCGCATCGTGCCGTTCTTCAGCCAGAGGGAGCCGCTCATGACAGGGACCCTCCGCCGACGAGTGCGGGCCGCCAGGGATCGGTGAGGAGCACCGTCCAGTCCTCCGGTTCCTGCGCGGCGGGCACGGGCGCGGGGGCGCCCCCCAGTTCGCGGTAGATCCGGCGGAAGCCGTCCACCGAGCGGTGCAGGGTGAACCGGTCGACGACCCGCTGGCGGGCCCTGCGCCCCAGTTCGGCCCGTCGCTCCCCGTCCCGCAGCAGCTCCGTGACGGCCGCGGCCATCACGGCGGGCTCGCGGGGCGGCACGACGAGCCCGGTGTCGCCGACGGCCTCCCGTACCCCGCCGACGTCGGTGGAGACCGTGGCCCGGCCGCAGGACATCGCCTCGATCAGCGAGAAGGGGAACCCCTCGCTGATCGAGGAGAGCATCACCACGCTCCCCGCCGCGTAGGCCCCGGCCACGTCGGAGACCCGGCCCTCGAAGGTGATGCCGTCGCACACGCCCAGCTCGGCGGCGAGCTTCTCCAGCCGGGTGCGGTAGTCCTCGTTGCCCGCCGGGACCGGGCCGAACAACCGCAGCCGCAGCTCCGGGAGTTCGGCGCGGCAGATGGCGTACGCGCGGATCAGCGTCTCCAGGTCCTTGATCGGGTCGACGCGCCCGCACCAGCTGAGGGTGGGGACCTCCGGCTCGGGACCGGCGTAGGGGAACGCGTGCGGGTCGACGCCGTTGTAGACGGTCCTGATCCGGGCGGCGGGGGCGCCGCCGCGCTCCTCCCAGCGCCGGTTGTACTGGTTGCAGGGGGTGATGAGGTCGGCCTTGCGGTAGCCGAGGGTGTTGAGCTCCCGGTAGAAGCCGAGCATCAGGGCCTTGACGGGCCAGCGCTGGGCCTCGGTGCGGTAGCCGAGGTAGCGCTCGCGGAGATAGATGCCGTGTTCGGTGAGCAGGAAGGGCACCCCTTCGAAGTGCTGGGCGGCGAGCGCCGGCAGCGTCGCGAGGCCGCTGGAGACCGCGTGCGCGACGCAGTCGTCGGGTATCCGGGCGGCGAGCGGCCGCAGCGCGTGTTCGAGCAGGTCGGTCGCGGTGAGGGCGTCGTGGACGGTGGGCTGGGCGGCGGCCGCCGGCAGATGCGGCATGGTCCAGATCCACATCAGGGAGCGCAGCACGCGCTCCGAGCGCAGGGCGGCGGTCAGCGCACCGCGCCGGGCGAGCCCGGCGAGGGCGTAGAGGCCCTCGCCGAAGTCGCAGCCGGACTCGGGGTCGAGGATGGAGAGCAGGAAGCGCTCGTAGGTGTCGGTGAAGCGGCGCCGGTCACGGCCCCGCAGGGCCCGCCCCCGCTCCGGGGCCGGGCCCCAGAGCGGGAAGGCGGTGTGCCGGGCGATGTTCGACGGCAGCTCCCAGGTCACGGGTTCGCGGCCGTTGCCGGTGAGGGCGAGGATCTCGAAGTCGACCTCGGGCATCCCCCGGACGAGCTGGTCGCACCAGGTGCTGACTCCCCCGTGGACGTGCGGATAGGTGCCTTCGGTGAGCATGGTGACGTGACGGCCACTGCTCGGCATGTGCGGTTCCCCCCAGAACGTACGGTGGTCGGGTCGTACGGTCCTCGGTCAGGCCGTCGGGAGCTTGAGCGTGGTCGTGGACTGGAGCGCCTCGGGGGCGGTCCAGGCCGAGCGCGCCCCCGCGTAGGCCGTGCCGAACACCGCGGTGCCGAGCAGGAGTTGCTTGCGGGTGCCTTCGGGGACGGTGACCGGGGCGGTCACTCCGGAGGGCGCTTTGAGCGTGACGGCGGTGCCGATGCGGTACGCGGTGACCTGGCCGGCCGCGAGCGCCTTGTCCCAGGCGGCGCGGCGGTCCAGCTCGGTGCCGACATCGCGCTGACGGGGGTTCACCAGCGGGGTGTTGTCGGCGTACAGGCCCCGGTAGTCGGCGAGGATCCGGTCGAGGACCGGGTAGAGGATGCGCTCCTCGGCGAGGTTGGACTGGTGGACGTAGTGCGGGCGCGGGTCGTTGGCCACCACGTGCGAGAGGGCGATGCGCGCCTCCTGCGGGACGATGTGCGTCGCGTAGCCGGTGGCGGGGTCGAGCGGGGCGGGCAGGCAGGTGGAGGCCGGGTTGGACTCGCAGATCCCGCTGCCGCCGTCGGCGCGCGAGGTGTAGACCCAGTTGTACTCGTCGGCCATCTCGGCGGCCGTGCCCACGTTGTAGTACACGTTCATCGGGTGTCGCGGGACGGTCTTCGCCGGGCCCACCACGCGCTGCTGCGGCTCGCGGGAGTTGTCGCTGGCGATCCACCTGACGCCGGTGTCGGAGAGCGCGCCCGCCAGGTTCGGGTTGTCGACCGGCTGCTGCGGCGCGGTCTTCAACCCCGAGTGCTCGCCGGTGACGAGTTCGGTGCGGTCCACGGAGATGCCCTTGGCCACGGCCCAGTTGTGGTTGTCGCGGATCTGGGCGGCGATGGTGGCGCGGCTCGTCCACCGGGTGGCGCCGGCCGTGTTCTTGGCGCACTGCCAGGGGACGGTGGAATTGTCCTGGACGCAGCCGAGGAAGGGGTGCGTGTAGGTGTGGTTGATCCAGCGGTACTGGGCGCGGTCGGCGATCAGCCGGGCGGCGGCCGGGTCGGCGCCGCCGTGCTCGGTCTTCCACTGCTCGCCCTGGCCGCCGTTGTAGACCATGTCGAGGGTGAAGCCCGCGGACTTCTGCCAGGCGGCCGCGTACACGGCGTCGTCGACGGTCATCCGGATCGGGTTCTCGCCGGCCTCGCCGTCGCCGCCGGGGCAGTCGAAGTCGCCCGGGGTGCAGTTGCGCGCGGTGTCCCAGCGGGCGTCGGGGGCGAAGACGTCGTCGACGTGGACGGAGAAGTAGTTCCGGCTCTGCCCGAGGTGGACGCCCTCGGTGAGCCACTCGACGATGCCGCGCGCGAGGACCCGGAACTGCCGCTGGTACTGGTTGTAGGCGAAGGAGACGACGAGTTCGCGGCGCCCGTCGTGAGCGTACTCGCCGATCAGGCTGGCCCGGCCGCCGCCGGAGACGGGCACGTCGAGGAGGCTGGTGAAGCCCTCGCGCGGGCGGCCCGCGTAGCCGTAGCTCTCGGTGATCGCGGGGTCGTTGTCCTCGAAGGTCAGGACCCCGTCGAGGTAGCGGAAGGGCCCGGCCTCGGCGGCCGGGGTGAGGGCGGCGGTGACCCCGTCGAGGGGGCCGGAGTACCCGCCCTCGCTGGTGTAGTCGAGGCCGACGCCGGGGTAGGCCCAGGTGTACGCGTCGACCTGCGGGATCCTGAAGGTCGTCTCGTACGCCGCGAGCGCGGCCTGCTCGGCGGAGTCGGGCCCGAACGCCGACTCGTGGGGCAGCACGACACCCTGGTACTTGGCCCGGGGGCGCCCGGAGACGGTGTCGCTGAGGAAGGCGGCGTTGATGACCGGGCGACCGGAATCGGCCAGATCGACACGGCGGTACGGGACGCCCGTGGAGCGCAGCTCGGCGATGATCGCCTGTACGGCGCTGCCGCCGTCGTCGACGACGAGGACGGTGAGGTCGACCCGCGGGACCGGCGGCGCGGCGGCGCTCGCTCCCGCCGACGGGACGACGGTGGCGAGGAGCGCGGCGGCCACGAGCGCGGCGGTCCTGGGGGCGCCCCCCAGGCCGAAGGCCTTGGGGGAAGTTCTGGGCATGCGGGATCCGGCAGAGTCCATCGGAGTGGTGTCCCCCCTCGACAGGCCCGCCGGACGCGGAGGACCTGTGGAGATGATGCGGATGGTGCAAAGGGGCGAGCGCCGCCCTTGCGCGAATGAGGCGAGTGTGGAGGAGCTCGCGGGCCTCGTGCGGTAAACGTGAAAGAGACACCACGGATGAGTGAATCACCGCCGCCGTGAGCGAACAGGATGAGCGAGCGTAGGCTCGTTCTCGGCGCTCTCCGGGCCGAAATACGATGCGGCGGGCATGGTCGGCCCATCCCTCGACCGCCACAGAACTCAATGGAAGCGAGATTTCACCACCGTGACTGCTCTCACTCTCAGCACAGCCGGCGCCGCGACGCTGCGCGCCGACGCCCTGGTCGTAGGTGTCGCCAAGTCCGGCAAGGGCCTGGTCGTCGCCCCCGGCGCCGAGGCCGTGGACAAGGCGTTCGACGGGAGGCTGGCCGCCGTCCTGGAGACCCTGGGCGCTGCGGGTGCCGAGGGTGAGGCCACCAAGCTGCCCTCCCCCGCCGGTCTGAAGACCCCCGTCGTGCTCGCCGTCGGCCTGGGCTCCGCGCCCGAGGACGGCGAGTCGTACCGCGCCGAGACGCTCCGCCGCGCCGCCGGTACCGCCGCCCGCACCCTGCACGGGTCCAAGAAGGCGGCGTTCGCGCTGCCCGTCGCCTCCACCGAGGACGCCGAGGCGATCGCCGAGGGCGCGCTGCTCGGCGCGTACGCCTACACCGCGTACCAGGAGTCCAAGAACGGCAAGGACGCAAAGAAGCCGCTGGCCGAGGTGGCCCTGCTCGGCGGCAAGCCGCGCGACAAGGCCTTCAAGGCCGCCGCCGAGCGCGCGCTGGCGCTCTCCGAGGAGATCAACCGCGCCCGCGACCTGATCAACATGCCGCCGAACGACCTCTACCCCGAGACGTTCGCGGCCATCGTCACCGCCGCCGGCAAGGAGCACGGCCTCAAGGTCCAGGTGCTCGACGAGAAGGCGCTCGACAAGGGCGGCTACGGCGGCATCCTCGGCGTCGGCAAGGGCGCGGTCCGCGGCCCGCGCCTGGTCCGGGTCGCCTACACGCACCCGAAGGCGGAGAAGACCCTCGCCCTGGTCGGCAAGGGCATCACCTACGACTCGGGCGGCATCTCCCTGAAGCCGGCCGGCCACAACGAGACGATGAAGTGCGACATGAGCGGCGCGGCCGCCGTGTTCGCCGCCGTCGTCGCCGCCGCCCGGATCGGCCTGGCCGTCAACGTCACCGGCTGGCTGGCGCTCGCCGAGAACATGCCGTCCGGCAACGCCACCCGCCCCGGCGACGTGCTGCGGATGTACAGCGGCAAGACCGTCGAGGTCCTCAACACCGACGCCGAGGGCCGGCTGGTCCTGGCCGACGCGCTGACCCGGGCCTCGGAGGAGAACCCGGACGCGATCGTCGACGTGGCGACCCTGACCGGCGCGATGGTGCTGGCCCTGGGCAACCGCACCTTCGGCATCATGGCCAACGACGACGACTACCGCACGGCGATCCACGAGACCGCCGAGGAGGTCGGCGAGCAGTCCTGGCCGATGCCGCTCCCGGCCGACCTGCGCAAGGGCATGGACTCCCCGACCGCCGACATCGCCAACATGGGCGAGCGGATGGGCGGCGGCCTGGTCGCCGGTCTCTTCCTGCAGGAGTTCGTCGGCGAGGGCATCACCTGGGCCCACCTCGACATCGCGGGCCCGGCCTTCCACGAGGGCGCCCCGTACGGCTACACCCCCAAGGGCGGCACCGGCTCCTCGGTCCGCACCCTGGTGAAGCTCGCGGAGAAGACCGCCGCCGGCGAGCTCTGACCTGCCGGTGAAACGCCCGCGCGGCCCCTGGACCCGTCCCGGGGCCGCGCGCGTGTTCACCCTCAACGAAATCCGTACGTTCGTACGTGCCGGTTACCTGTCCGTACGGGCGATCGGCCGGTCTCACACACCGGCCCCGCGTCCCGCCGCCCGGCAACAAGTGCGAAGATGGGTTCTCGGCAGGACAGGGCCCCCACCACAGGGCCGACAGAAAAGCGGCCGGACACCAGCCGCCGCCCGGTCACAGACGACCGGCGACGAGCGCACATGCATGGAGGACGTGACGTGGCGAACGACGCCAGCACCGTTTTCGACCTAGTGATCCTCGGCGGCGGTAGCGGCGGTTACGCCGCGGCGCTGCGCGGAGCGCAGCTGGGCCTGGACGTCGCACTGATCGAGAAGAACAAGCTCGGCGGCACCTGCCTGCACAACGGCTGCATCCCGACGAAGGCCCTGCTCCACGCCGGCGAGGTCGCCGACCAGGCGCGCGAGGCGGAGCAGTTCGGTGTCAAGGCCACCTTCGAGGGCATCGACATCAAGGCCGTGCACAAGTACAAGGACGACGTGATCTCGGGCCTGTACAAGGGCCTGCAGGGTCTCGTCGCCTCCCGCAAGGTGACGTACATCGAGGGCCACGGCCGGCTCTCCTCCCCGACCTCCGTCGACGTGGACGGCCGTCGCGTCGAGGGCCGTCACGTCCTCCTCGCCACGGGTTCCGTGCCGAAGTCCCTGCCGGGTCTGGAGATCGACGGCAACCGGATCATCTCCTCCGACCACGCCCTGACCCTGGACCGCGTCCCGGAGTCGGCGATCATCCTCGGCGGCGGTGTCATCGGCGTCGAGTTCGCCTCCGCGTGGAAGTCCTTCGGCACCGACGTGACGGTCGTCGAGGGCCTGAAGCACCTGGTCCCGGTCGAGGACGAGAACAGCTCCAAGCTTCTTGAGCGCGCGTTCCGCAAGCGCGGCATCAAGTTCAACCTCGGCACGTTCTTCCAGTCCGCCGAGTACACCGAGAACGGTGTCAAGGTCACCCTGGCCGACGGCAAGACCTTCGAGGCCGAGGTCCTGCTGGTCGCCATCGGCCGCGGCCCGGTCTCGGCCGGCCTCGGCTACGAGGAGCAGGGCGTCGCGATGGACCGCGGCTACGTCCTGGTCGACGAGTACATGCGGACGAACGTGCCGACGATCTCGGCGGTCGGCGACCTCGTCCCGACGCTCCAGCTCGCCCACGTCGGCTTCGCCGAGGGCATCCTCGTCGCGGAGCGGCTGGCCGGTCTGAAGACCGTTCCGATCGACTACGACGGTGTGCCCCGGGTGACGTACTGCCACCCCGAGGTCGCCTCCGTCGGCATCACCGAGGCCAAGGCCAAGGAGATCTACGGCGCGGACAAGGTCGTCGCCCTCAAGTACAACCTCGCGGGCAACGGCAAGAGCAAGATCCTGAAGACCGCGGGCGAGATCAAGCTCGTCCAGGTCAAGGACGGTGCCGTGGTCGGCGTCCACATGGTCGGTGACCGCATGGGCGAGCAGGTCGGCGAAGCGCAGCTGATCTACAACTGGGAGGCGCTGCCGGCCGAGGTCGCGCAGCTCATCCACGCCCACCCGACGCAGAACGAGGCTCTCGGCGAGGCGCACCTGGCGCTGGCCGGCAAGCCTCTGCACTCCCACGACTGACGCTCACGTCATCAACGGGCGCGACGACCACTTTCCGCAATTCGTTAGGAGCAACTGAAACCATGTCGGTTTCCGTAACCCTGCCGGCGCTCGGCGAGAGCGTCACCGAGGGCACCGTCACCCGCTGGCTCAAGGCCGAGGGTGAGCGTGTCGAGGCCGACGAGCCGCTGCTCGAGGTCTCGACCGACAAGGTCGACACCGAGATCCCGGCGCCCGCGTCGGGCATCCTGGCCTCCATCAAGGTCGCCGAGGACGAGACCGTCGAGGTCGGCGCCGAGCTCGCCATCATCGACGACGGCACCGGTGCGCCGGCCGCCGCTCCGGCCCCGGCCGCCGTCGAGGCCCCCGCCGCCCCGGCCCCGGTGGCCGAGGCTCCGGCCGCTCCGGCCCCCGTGGCCGAGGCTCCCGCCGCCGCTCCGGCCGGTGGCGCCACCGGCACGGACGTCGTCCTGCCGGCGCTCGGCGAGTCCGTCACCGAGGGCACCGTGACCCGCTGGCTGAAGTCGGTCGGCGAGACCGTCGAGGCCGACGAGCCGCTGCTCGAGGTCTCCACGGACAAGGTCGACACCGAGATCCCGGCCCCGGCTTCGGGTGTCCTCCTGGAGATCGTCGTCGCCGAGGACGAGACCGCCGAGGTCGGCGCCAAGCTGGCCGTCATCGGTGCCGCGGGTGCCGCCCCGGCCGCCGCTCCGGCTCCGGCCGCGCCGGCTCCGGCCGCCGCCGCTCCCGCCCCGGTGGCCCCGGCTGCGGCCCCCGCGCCGGTGGCTCCGGCCGCCCCGGTCGCCGCCCCGGCCCCGGTCGCGCCCGCCGCCCCGGTGGCCGCTCCGGCTCCGGTCGCCCCGGCCGCGCCGGCCCCCGTGGCCGCCCAGCCGGTGGACGACGGCGCCTACGTGACGCCGCTGGTCCGCAAGCTGGCCTCGGAGAACGGCATCGACCTGGCGTCCGTCAAGGGCACCGGCGTCGGCGGCCGTATCCGCAAGCAGGACGTCCTCGCGGCCGCCGAGGCCAAGAAGGCCGCCCCGGCCCCCGTCGCCGCTGCCGCCGCTCCGGCCGCCGCCGCGCCGAAGGCCCCGGCCCTCGAGGTCTCCCCGCTGCGCGGTCAGACCGTCAAGATGACCCGCATGCGCAAGGTCATCGGCGACAACATGATGAAGGCGCTGCACGGCCAGGCCCAGCTGTCCTCGGTCGTCGAGGTCGACATCACCAAGCTGATGAAGCTGCGCGCCCGTGCCAAGGACGCGTTCGCCGCCCGTGAGGGCGTCAAGCTGTCCCCGATGCCGTTCTTCGTCAAGGCGGCGGCCCAGGCGCTGAAGGCCCACCCGGTCATCAACGCCCGGATCAACGAGGACGAGGGCACCATCACGTACTTCGACTCGGAGAACATCGGCATCGCCGTGGACTCCGAGAAGGGTCTGATGACGCCGGTCATCAAGGGTGCGGGCGACCTGAACATCGCCGGCATCTCCAAGGCCACGGCCGAGCTGGCCGGCAAGGTCCGCGGCAACAAGATCACCCCGGACGAGCTGGCGGGCGCGACCTTCACGATCTCCAACACGGGTTCGCGCGGCGCGCTCTTCGACACGATCATCGTGCCCCCGAACCAGGTCGCCATCCTGGGCATCGGTGCCACGGTCAAGCGTCCGGCGGTCATCGAGACCCCCGAGGGCACCGTCATCGGCGTCCGCGACATGACGTACCTGACGCTCTCCTACGACCACCGTCTGGTGGACGGCGCCGACGCGGCCCGCTACCTGACGGCCGTCAAGGCGATCCTGGAGGCCGGCGAGTTCGAGGTCGACCTCGGGCTGTAGTTCTCCCCGGGGCTTGGCAACGTAACAAGCCTCACCTGCGGCGCCCCCGCCCGGAAGTGTTTCCGGGCGGGGGCGCCGCCGTATTGTCTTGAGTGTCAACGCGTCCCTTAAGGAGGGGCTTCATGAGCGTCCCCGTCGTCCACTCGCTGCGCGAACAGATCCGCGAGCACATCGTGGAGGGCATCGTCAGCGGACGCTGGAAGCCGGGTGAGCGGATCGTGGAGCGGCGGATCGCGACCGAGCTGGAGGTCAGTCAGACCCCGGTGCGCGAGGCGCTGCGCGAGCTGGAGTCGCTGCGGCTGATCGAGTCCTCCCCCAACAAGGGCGTACGGGTCAGGAACCTGACGGCGGCCGACCTGGAGGAGAGCTACCCGGTCAGGGCCGGTCTGGAGCAGATCGCGGCGGAGCTGGCGGCACGGCGCCTCCAGGCCGACTGCTCGGCCCTGGAGCCGCACGTGGCGGCCCTGTACGAGGCGGACCGCGCCGCGGACGGCACGGCGCAGGTACGGCACACGGTGGGCTTCCACCGCGAGCTGGTGAAGGCGGCCGGGAACAGCGTGCTGCTGCACACCTGGGAGGGCCTGGGCATCGAGGTCTTCACGGCGCTGTCGATCCGCTGGCTCGGCACGGTCCAGAAGTCGTACGCGGAGGAGCACCAGGACCTGGTGGAGGCGTTCCGCCGGGGCGACCCGAACATCGGCGCCCTGGTGAAGGCCCACGTCCTGGGCTGCGCGCCGAGGGCGTAGCGCTCAGGGGGCGGCCAAGCGGGACCTCCCCCACCTCGCCCCTGCCCGAGACCCTGCCGGGGGCGGGGGTGGGGATGTTCGTTCTCGGGGGCAAGCCCCCGAACCCCCCCCACGCGGCAGCTCCGCGCCGCACAACACCCCGGGGGCGGCTCCAGCCCTGCCGCGACGCCCTCCTGCGGCAGGCCCCCGCCGCACAACGCGCAGGGGCAGCCCCGGCCCTGCCGCCGCGCCCTCCCGCGGCAGCTTCGCGTAGCGCGTGCGCTCCGGGAGGGTGTTCCAAGCCCCCGGCGGGCGCCCGTGCCGCTCTCGCTCATTCGTGCGACGGCGCTCTCATTCGCTCCCCCACCTGCGAAAACAAGGCACCCGGTGCCCGTTTTCGCGGCACCCTGTGCCGACTTTCGCGTTCGAGGGAAGTTTTTCCCTTCAACACTTTGATCGATCATCGATCGGCGGCTTACAGTCTTCGGCGGGCCGCTACCCGGCCCTTCGCCCTGTCCTGCCAGACAAGGCACCCCTTCTCCACCCCCATCTGTCCGGAAGGCGGCGATCATGACCGATCCCGTAGGCAAGATTCCGAGCGAGCTCGACCAGCTCCCGGACCGTGACACCGAGGAGACCGCCGAGTGGGCGGCCTCCCTGGACGCCGTCACCAAGGCCGCCGGCCCCCACCGGGCCGCCTACCTGATGCGCCGCACGCTCCAGCACGCCGAGGGCGCGGGCCTCGCCCTGCCCAAGCTGCTGGAGACGGACTACGTCAACACCATCCCCACCTCCGCGGAGCCCGTCATCGACGGCGACGAGGAGATGGAGCGCAGGATCACCGCCTGGAACCGCTGGAACGCCGCCGCCATGGTGACCCGCGGTGCCAAGCACGGCGTCGGCGGCCACATCGCCACCTTCGCCTCGGCCGCGTGGCTCTACGAGACCGGCTTCAACCACTTCTTCAAGGGCAAGGAGTCCGGCGACGCCGCCGGCTCCGGCGACCAGCTCTACATCCAGGGCCACGCCTCCCCCGGCATCTACGCCCGCGCCTTCCTCGACGGCCGCCTCACCGAGGCGCACCTCGACAACTTCCGGCAGGAGTCCGGCGGCAACGGCCTGCCCTCCTACCCCCACCCGCGCCGGCTGCCCTGGCTGTGGGAGTTCCCGACCGTCTCCATGGGTCTGGGCCCGCTCTCCGCCATCTACCAGGCGCGCTTCAACCGGTACCTCACCAACCGCGGCATCAAGGACGTCTCGTCCTCGCACGTGTGGGCGTTCCTCGGCGACGGCGAGATGGACGAGCCCGAGTCGACGGCGGCACTCGCACTCGCCGCCCGCGAGGGTCTGGACAACCTGACCTTCGTCATCAACTGCAACCTGCAGCGCCTCGACGGCCCGGTCCGCGCCAACTTCAAGATCGTGCAGGAGCTGGAGGCCCAGTTCCGCGGCGCCGGCTGGAACGTCGTGAAGTCGCTCTGGGGCAACGCCTGGGACGAGCTGTTCGCGCTCGACACCAACGGCGCCCTGGTCCGCCGCCTCCGTGAGGTCCCGGACGCGCAGGTCCAGACGTACCAGACCCGCGACGCCGCCTACATCCGCCAGGACTTCTTCGGCTCCGACCCCGCGCTCGTCGCGATGGGCCGGCTGCTGAGCGACGACAAGATCCTGGAGTGCTTCCACCTCTCCCGCGGTGGCCACGAGCCGCGCAAGGTCTACGCCGCCTACAAGGCCGCCCTGGAGTTCAAGGGCGCGCCGACGGTGATCCTCGCGCAGACCGTGAAGGGCTTCACCCTCGGTGAGGGCTTCGCGTCGAAGAACGCGAACCACCAGATGAAGAAGCTCAGCACGGACGAGTTCAAGGCCATGCGTGACCTGCTCGACCTGCCGATCTCCGACGCGCAGTTCGTCGACGGCGTGGTCCCCTACGGCCACCCCGGCGCCGACTCCGCCGAGGTCCGCTACCTCCAGGAGCGCCGCGCGGCGCTCGGCGGCCCGGCCCCGGCCCGCCGCGTCCAGCCGCTGGCCCCGCTGCCGGCCCCGGCCGAGAAGACCTTCGCCGCCTTCGACAAGGGCTCCGGCTCGCAGTCGGTCGCGACGACGATGGCCTTCGTCCGCCTGGTGAAGGACCTGGTCCGCGACAAGGAGACCGGCAAGCGCTGGGTCCCGATCGTCCCGGACGAGGCCCGTACCTTCGGCATGGAATCGCTGTTCCCGTCGCTCGGCATCTACTCGCCGAAGGGCCAGACGTACGAGCCGGTCGACCGCGACCAGCTGATGTACTACAAGGAGGCCGTCAACGGCCAGATCCTCAACGAGGGGATCACCGAGGCCGGGTCCATGGCCGACTTCATCGCCGCCTCCAGCGCGTACTCCACGCACGGCGAGGCGATGATCCCCTTCTACATCTTCTACTCGATGTTCGGCTGGCAGCGCACCGCCGACCAGATGTGGCAGCTCGGCGACCAGCTCGGCCGCGGCTTCCTCGTCGGCGCGACCGCCGGCCGCACCACCCTGACCGGTGAGGGTCTGCAGCACGCCGACGGGCACTCCCCCGTGATCGCGGCCACCAACCCGGCCGCCCTGACGTACGACCCGGCGTTCGCCTACGAGGTCGCGGCGATCGTCAAGGAGGGCCTGCGCCGGATGTACGGCGAGGCCGCCGAGGGCGAGGACCAGGACGTCTTCTACTACCTCACGGTCTACAACGAGCCGATGCCGCAGCCGGCCAAGCCGGCCGGGGTCGACGAGGGCATCATCAAGGGCCTGTACCGCTTCAACACGGCGGAGTCGGCCGGTCTCGACCTGCCCGCGAACGCCGCGCGGATCCAGCTGCTCTCCTCCGGCACGGCCATCCACTGGGCCCTTGAGGCGCAGAAGCTGCTCGCCGCCGAGTGGGGCGTGGGCGCCGACGTGTGGTCCGCCACCTCCTGGACCGAGCTGCGGCGCGACGCGCTGGCGGCCGACGCGGCGCTGCTGCGCGGCGAGGAGCAGGTGCCGTACATCCGCAAGGCGCTGGAGGGCGTGGACTCCCCGGTCCTGGCCGTCTCCGACTACATGCGTCAGGTCCCGGACCAGATCGCGCAGTGGGTCGAGCAGGACTGGTCCTCGCTCGGTGCGGACGGCTTCGGTCTGTCGGACACCCGTGACGCGGCCCGCCGCCACTTCGGTGTCGACGCGCAGTCGATCGTCGTCGCGGCCCTGGCCCAGCTCGCCCGCCGCGGCGAGGTCCCGGCCTCGGCCGTGAAGGAGGCGCGCGAGCGCTACGGCCTGTAAGAGGCCCGGGGTTCGTCCTCCGGCTTGTCAGTGGCGGCACGCATGATGGGTTCATGCGTGCCGCTCGGCTTATCAAGATGGTGCTGCTCCTCCAGTCCCGGCCCTCGATGACGGCGGCCGAGTTGGCGGAGGAGCTGGAGGTGTCCGAGAGGACGATCACCCGCGATGCCCTCGCCCTCTCGGAGGCGGGGGTTCCGGTGTATGCGGACCGGGGCAGGGCGGGTGGGTACCGGCTGATCGGGGGGTATCGCACGCGGCTCACGGGGCTCGCGCGCGGTGAGGCCGAGGCGCTGTTCCTGTCCGGGCTTCCGGGCGCGCTGCGGGACATGGGCCTGGAGGACGCCGCCTCGGCGGCCCGGCTGAAGGTGTCGGCGGCGCTGCTGCCCTCGCTGCGCGACGCCCCGGAGTCGGCGGCGCAGCGCTTCCTGCTCGACGCTCCCGGCTGGTATCAGGAGCCGGAGACCCCGGAGTTGCTGCCGCCGATCGCGGAGGCCGTCTGGGACGACCGGATGCTCTCCGCGCGCTACCGCCGCGGCGACGGCGAGGTGGACCGCGAGCTGGCTCCGTACGGCCTCGTGCTCAAGGCGGGCGTCTGGTACCTGTGCGCGCGTGCGGGCAGGGCGTTCCGTACCTACCGGGTGGACAGGTTCACGGCGGTCGCGCTCGGCGAGGAACGGTTCGTACGGGACGAGGAGTTCGACCTGCCCGCGTTCTGGGCGGAGCGCGCGGCGGAGTTCGCCCGCTCGATCCTGCGCGCCGAGGTCGTGCTGCGGCTCTCGGAGGCGGGCGCGCGCCGTCTCCCGTACGTGACGGACCGCGCGGCGGCCGAGGAGGCCTTGGCGGGCGGTACGGAGGACGGGGCGGGCCGGCTGACGGCGACGCTCCTCGTGGAGAACGAGGAGGTCGCCTTCAGCCAGCTGCTCGCGCTCGGCCCGGAGGCGGAGGTGCTTGGCCCGGAGTCGCTCCGGGCCCGTTTCGCGGCGGCGGCGAGGGGGCTCGCGGAGCTGTACGGCCAGGACGGCTACGGCGGCGGTTACCGGTAGTCGGCCACGTCCGGCTTGCCGCCCGTCTCGCCCGCGAGCATGTAGCCCCAGGCATCCGGCTGGGAGCCGTCCGCGTCCGTGAAGCCGTACACCTTGGCCAGCTGCCCGCTGGAGAGCGACTGGCCGGTCCAGCGGGCCCGGTCGGGGTCGGCGGCCAGGGCGGCGACGGCACGGCCGACGTAGACCGGGGACTCGGCGATCTCGAAGCCGGGGACCTTCTCGATCGCCTCCCGCCAGTTCTCCTCGGTCACGCCGAAGGCCGCCAGCATCTGCTCGGAGCGCAGCCAGCCGGGCGTGAGGCAGACCGCGGTGGCGTCCACGTCCTTCAGGTCGTGGGCGAGCGCGAAGGCCATCCGGATCGGGGCGTTCTTGGTGAGGTCGTAGAAGAAGTTCTCCCGGAACCGCGTGTTCCATTCGGCGGTGCCGTCGGTCATCTCGACGACGAGTCCGCCCGGGTGGCGGATCAGCAGCGGCAGCGCGAGGCGGGAGGTGATGGCGTGCGTCCGCACGCCGAGCTCCATCATCCGCAGCCCGTCGGTCAGATCGGTCTCCCAGATCTTCAGGCCGAACTTCAGCAGGTGCTCCCCGCCCCACACGTCGTTGACGAGGACGTCGAGCCGGCCCCGCTCCGCGTCGATCCGCGCGACCAGCGCCTCCACCTGGTCGATCTCCAGATGGTCCGTCGGCACCGCGATGCCCTCGCCGCCGGCCGCCGTCACCAGCTCGGCCGTCTCCTCGATGGTCTCCGTCGCACGGCCGACCTCGCTGACCCTCTCCCGGGTGGTGCGACCGGTCACGTACACGGTGGCACCGGCGGCGCCCAGCTGTACGGCGATGGCCCGTCCGGCGCCCCGTGTGGCGCCCGCGACCAGGGCGATCCTGCCGCTCAGCGGCTTGGTCTCGGTCTCCTTGGATGTCTCCATGGAGGGAGCGTGACAGGAAAGTACGACATCTCCTGTCCGATTTGATTTTGGCTGTTTCCGGGTGCGCCGCCCTCCCCCACGGTCGATGCTGGATGCCGTGATGGACGAAACGGAGTTCTGGGAGATCGTCGACTCGACCCGCGAGGCCGCCGAGGGCGACCCGGAGGAACACGCCGACCTGCTCGTCGAGCGGCTGCTGCAGCTCGACCCCGACTCCGTGCTCGACTTCGCCCGCCATTTCGAGGCCCGCTACAACCGCGCCTACCGCTGGGATCTGTGGGGCGCGGCGGCGGTGCTGCTCGACGGGGCGGGCGACGACGCCTTCGACTACTTCCGCTGCTGGCTCATCGGCCAGGGCCGGGAGGTCTTCGAGGGCGCGGTGCACGATCCGGACGCCCTCGCCGAGCTGCTGGACGACTTCGACGAGGAGATCGACGGGGACGGCGAGGAGCTGGGCTTCGCCGCCGACGAGGCGTACGAGCAGCTGACCGGGATCGAGGCGCCCGACCTGGGGATTCCGCCGCAGCCCGCGGAGCCGGAGGGCGTGGCCTTCGACCTGGCGGACGACGCGGCGCTCGCGGCCCGCTACCCGCGCCTGTGGGAGCGCTTCGGCGCGGTACAGCTCGGCTGAGCGACCCGCTGAAAAGGTACGGACCCGGGGGCCGTCCCACCCCGGGTCCGTACCGGCCTGTCTGCCGCGTGGCTCAGAAGTGCGTGCCGCCGTCGATGCGGACCTCGGTACCGGTGATGAACTTCCCGTCCTCGCTCGCGAGCATCGCGACGACGCCCGCGACCGTCTCCGGTCCGGCGAAGCCCTGGCCGACGGCGGGGGCGAGCTTCATGAAGAGGGACAGGTCGGCGTCCTCGGGCAGGCCGGGGCCGACGCTCTGCCGGCTGGCGCCGGTGCCGTCGGTCATGCCGGAGGAGATGGAGCCGGGCTGGACGGCGGTGAAGCGGATGCCCTGCTTGGCGTACTCGGCGGCGAGCGCGTGGGTCATGGACTGGATGCCGCCCTTGCTGGCCGCGTAGGCGGCCATGTACGGGTGGGCGAACTGCGCCGAGGTGGAGGAGAAGTTCACGACGGCGGAGCCCTCGCCGGCCAGGAGGGCCGGGATCGCCTCGCGGATCACCAGGAACGTGCCGGTCAGGTTGATCCGGACGACCTGCTCGAAGGAGTCGAGCGTGGTCTCGTGGGTGTGCGACGAGCGCAGGATGCCGGCCGCGTTGACCAGCACGTCCAGGCCGCCGAGGGTGGTGACGGCGGCGACGACGCCCTCGCGCACGGAGGTCTCGTCGGCGACGTTCACGACGACCGTGGTGAGGCGGTCGGCGGCGGCGCCGGCCTTGGCGACGGTGTCCTTGAGGCCGTCCTCGCTGATGTCGGCGGCGACGACACGGCCGCCCTCGGCGAGCATGCGCAGCACGGTGGCCTGGCCGATGCCCGAGCCGCCACCGGTGACCAGTGCGCGGCGTCCTTCGTAGCGGTTCATGTCCTGTCCGACCTCTCGACGACGAGTTTCCTGATGCCCTGATGCTTGATGCCTTGATGCCTTGATGCCTTGATGCAGAGCACACCGTACGCCTAGGTGGCACGTTTTGCCACAGTTGCATGAAATGCAAGGTCGGCAAGGGTGGGGCGTACCCTCGTACGGTGAGCACCCAGCCCGCCGCCAGGCCCACCTCCCTGACCGAGCGCCGCAAGGCGGCCACCCAGCTCGACATCGCGCGTGCCGCCGCCGAGCTCTTCACCGAGCGCGGACCCGACGGCACCACGGCCGAGGACATCGCACTGCGCGCCGGGGTCGCGCTGCGCACCTTCTACCGCTACTTCCGCTCCAAGCAGGACGCCGTCGCCCCGCTCCTCGCGGGCGGCGCGGACCGCTGGCGGGAGTCGCTCGCGGCGGCGGAGCCCGGCGCGACCGTGCCGGCCGCCCTCGAGCGGTCGATCGCGGAGGCGCTCGCGGGGGCGGACGAGGAGGCGGCCGAGGGGCTGCGCTGGACGCGCGGGCTGCTGCGGGCGGCGGCCGAGGACCCTGCCCTGCGGGCGGTCTGGTACCGGGTCAACCAGGAGTCGGAGGAGAAGCTGCTGGCCGTGGTGGCCGGGCTCGCGGGCCCCGACGCGGACCCGCTGGAGGTACGGCTCGCGGCGGCGGCGGCCACGGACGCGATCCGGGTGGCCCTGGAGGCCTGGGCGGAGACGGACGCGCCGGTGCGCGGCGAGGGCGCCCCGGCCGAGCTGGCGGTGCGCTGCCTGCGCGAACTGATGGGCGGCATGGGGCCGCTGACGCCCCCGACCCACACCCCCTAGGACCGGACAGGCCCTGAAGACCCTAGTCCGTGAGCGAGCGGCCCATCAGGACGTCGTCCACGTACGCGCCGTCCAGGAAGAACTCGCCGGGCAGGACGCCCTCGACGGCGAAGCCCTCGGACGCGTAGAGCGCGCGGGCCGGGGCGTTGTGGCCGAGGACCCGCAGGGTGATGCGGCGGGCGCCCTGGCGGCGGGCCTCCGCACACGCGGCGCGCAGCAGCGCCCGGGCCACACCCCGGCCCCGCGCGCTCTCGGCCACGGCGAGGCCCTGGATCTGGCGGACGTGCCGGTTGCAGGCGAGCGGGGTGGCCGGGACGAGCCGCAGATAACCGATGACGGCGCCGGCGCCTGCCGAACGGCCCGGAGCGTCCCCCACCTCCTCCGCCACGAGGTAGTCCTCCGGCAGATGGCGCTCGTCGAAGAACGGCCGGTACGGGGGTTCCGGCGCGGGCTGCACCGCGTGCAGGGGCGACCAGGTGGCCCGGTCCAGCTCCCCGAGGGCGGCCTCGTCGGCGGGAACGGCCATGCGTATGCGCGTCTCCGGCATGATCATGGCGGCCACTGTGCCACGCGGGGCCCCGGAAGGGCAGGATGGGCGCATGGAACGCTCCCGCATCGCCGTCACCGGCGCCTCCGGACTCATCGGCTCCGCCCTGGTGCGCTCCCTGCGCGCCGACGGCCACCAGGTCTCCCGTCTCGTGCGCCGTCCGGCCCGGACCGCCGACGAGGTCGAGTGGGACCCCGCGCGGCTGTACGTGGACGCGGCGGGCCTCGTCGGTGTCGACGCGGTCGTGCACCTGGCGGGCGCGGGCGTCGGCGAGCGCCGCTGGAGCGAGGCGTACAAGAAGGAGATCCGCGACAGCCGCGTGCTCGGTACGCGGACGATCGCGCAGGCCCTCGCCTCCCTCGCCGAGCCGCCGAAGGTCCTGGTGTGCGGTACGGCCCTGGGCTACTACGGGGACACCGGCTCGCGCGCCGTCGACGAGAGCGCGCCCGCGGGCGAGGGCTTTCTGCCCTCGGTGTGCGTGGAGTGGGAGGCGGCCGCGGCCCCGGCCGAGGAGGCGGGGATCCGGGTCGCGTACGCCCGCACGGGCCTCGTGGTGGCCGCCGAGGGCGGCGCGTGGGGGCGGCTCTTCCCGGTGTTCCGCGCCGGGGTGGGCGGGCGGATGGGCGACGGCCGGCAGTACTGGAGCTTCATCTCGCTGCACGACGAGGTCGCGGCCCTGCGGCACCTGATCGACACCGAGTCCCTCGCGGGGCCGGTGAACCTGACGGCCCCTGAACCGGTCACCAACCGGGAGGTGACGGCCGCGATGGGACGGGTCCTGCGCCGCCCGGCGGTCCTCGCCGTGCCCGCGCCCGCGCTGCGCCTGGCGCTCGGCGAGTTCGCGGTGGACGTGCTGGGCAGTCAGCGGGTGCTGCCGAGCCGCCTGTTGGAGTCGGGCTTCGCCTTCGCCTTCCCGACGATCGACGAGTCGATCCGGGCGGCGGCCTGACGCTGCCCGGTGCGGCCGGGCCGCGGCCTGACGGCCGTCGCTGCGGCCCGCGCGGCGTCCCGACGGCCGTCGGTGCGACCCCGTGCTCCGTGCACCCCCGCGCGCGCCGCTGGCGCGGCCGGGCGGGGCTGTCCGAGGCTGGCAGGCCCTGAATGCGAACGTGGGCATTCCGGGGGCCGGTTGGGGGCATAGGCCTCCCACCAAGCCGCGCCGACCTGGGGAGGGGCACGTGCTCAGTACCGCACGCCATACGGATGTCGTCACGGACGTCGTCATCGTCGGGGCCGGGATCGCGGGGCTCGCGGCCGCGCACCGGCTGACCAGCGCCGGACTCGGCGTCACGGTCCTGGAGGCCGGGCCCCGGGTGGGCGGCCGGCTGATCACCGACGACGTGGACGGCTTCCGGCTCGACCGGGTGGGGCCGCTGCTGACGACCTCGTACGCGGAGCTGCTCCGGACCCGGGGGCTCGCCGGGGTGACGCTGCGTCCGTTCGCACCGGGGGCACTGGTGCACAGCGACGGCCGGTACCTGCGGATCGGCGAACCGTTCCCGCATCCGCGCCGACGCGGGCCGCACGGCCGGGGCCGGGGCGCCCCGCACGCGCCCTGGCGGGCAGGGTGGGGGTCCTCCCACGCTCCCTGGCGCGTAGGGGGCGCGTACACC
Source organism: Streptomyces sp. NPDC014870 (assembly GCF_043081505.1). Taxonomy (NCBI): domain Bacteria; kingdom Bacillati; phylum Actinomycetota; class Actinomycetes; order Kitasatosporales; family Streptomycetaceae; genus Streptomyces; species Streptomyces sp. NPDC014870. Next base: position 185,358 of record NZ_JBIBWQ010000004.1, on the reverse strand, counting down.
GTGGCGCGCGCCCTCGCGAGCGCCCCCCGCAATCCGGCGGCCTCGCTGGACCAGGCACGCCTCGGCGCGTCCCTGGCACGGCTCGCGGCGACGCCGGTGCAGCGTCTGCTGACGCGTCAGGAGCGGACCGCGCGCGAGGCCCTGACGGCCCGGCTGCCCGGCCGTACGGTCCAGGGGGTGCTGCGGCCGCTCGTCGCGGCCCTGCTCTCCGATCCCGACCTCGGCACGTCCAGCCGCTACGCCGACCTGGCCCTGCGCGCGTTCGCCCGGGGCCGGCTCTCCGTGCCGGAGGGCGGCTCGGGGATCCTGCCCGAACTGCTCGCGGCGGCGCTCCCCGAAGGCACGGTACGGACCGGGGTGCGGGTCACGGAGGTCGGGATCGACCGGGTCGAGACGGCGGAGCACGGGGTGTTCGGCTGCCGTTCGGTGCTCCTCGCGACGGGTGCCAGGTCGGCGGCCGAGCTGCTGCCCGGGCTGCGGCTGCCCGCCTTCCACGCGGTGACCGTGCTGCACCACACGGCCCCCGAGCCGCCCGCGCAGGAGCCGGTGCTGCTCCTGGAGTCCGACCCCGGCGGCCCGGTCGCGCACTCGGCGGTCATGAGCGCCGTCGACCCCACACGGGCGCCCGACGGCCGGGTCCTGGTCACCTCGACGGTCCTGGGCGCCCCGCCCGACGACGTGGAGCGCCGGGTGCGCAAGCACCTCGCGACGCTGTACGGGACGTCGACGGACGAGTGGGAGCTGCTCGCGCTCCACCACAAGCCCGAGGCGGTCCCGGCGATGCCCCCGCCGCACGACCCGCGCCGCCCGGTGCGGCTCCTCGCCGGTCTCTACGTCTGCGGCGACCACCGCGACACGTCCACCCCGCAGGGCGCCCTCTCCTCCGCCCACCGCGCGGCGCACGCGCTTCTGACCGACCTGGGCATCCCGGTCCCGCAGGGCGCCCCGGCGGAGGCGGTCGCCTGACGGGCCGAGCGGCGGGGGCGGCGGGGCGGCCTGGCGGCGTGGCGGCGGGGCGGCGCGGCGGCGGGGCGGCGGGGCGGCGGCTCAGCCGATCGCCGCCACGCGGTCGCGGTAGGTACGGACCGCGGCCGCGTCGCGGTACGGCTCCAGGCGGCGCTCGAAGTCGCGGACGTACTCCAGGGCGCGTGCCGAGCGCATCTCGGAGGCCTGCTGGGCCGCCTCCGCGCCGAGCGCGCAGGCCTGGTCCAGTTCGCCGAGGCCGAGGCGGGCGGAGGCGAGGACCACCCGGCAGAACAGCCGGCTGCGGGCGAAGCCGGGGGCGCGGAGCTGGAGGGAGCGCTCGGCGTGCTGGGCGGCCGCGCGGTACTGCTGGAGGTCGCGGTGGCAGTGCCCGAACTCGTCGGCGAGCTGGGCCTCGTCGAAGGGCCGCGCCCAGTACGGCACGTCGTCCCCCGGCCTGGCCGCCTCAAGGGCCCGCTCGGCGCGGGCGAGGGCGGCGCCGGTCGCGCGCGCCTCGCCGAGGACGCTGTGCCCGCGCGCCTCCACGGAGTGCAGCAGGGCCTGGACGACGGGCGGCGCGGCCGAGCCGACGCCCTGCTGGGCGACCCGGGCGAGCTGCACGGCCTCGCGGCCGTGGCCGAGATAGACGGCCTGACGGCTCATGGTGATGAGGACGTACGAGCCGTACGCCCGGTCCCCCGCCGCCTGCGCGAGCCGTAGCGCCTGCACGAAGTACCGCTGGGCGAGTCCGTGCGCGGCGATGTCGTACGAGGTCCAGCCGGCCAGCCGGGTCAGGTCGGCGGCCGCGGCGAACAGGCGGCGCCCGACGGACTCCCCGTACGTGCCGCGCAGCATCGGCTCGGCCTCGTGCTCCAGGTAGCGCACGAGGGCCTGGCGGGCGTGGCCGCCGCCGTAGGCGTGGTCGAGGGTGCGGAACAGCTCGCCGACGGAGCGGAGGGCGGAGATGTCGCCGCTGGAGACCCGCTGCCCGGGGCCCCGGTCCGTGCCGCGCTGCCGGGGGACGGAGAGCCGGCTCTGCGGCGGGACGCGCGGATCGGGCGCGAGCCGGCCGTCCGGGCCGAGCCTGCCGTTCGGCGCCGCCGGCTCGCCCCGGGCCACCCGCTCGTCGGCGCGGCCGATGAGCCAGTCCCGGCTGGGTACGACCAGGCCCGCCGGGGTGAACGCGATCTTGCGGAGTTCGGCGTGGCTGCCGGAGTCCTTGCGCCACAGGCCGCTGACGATGTCGACCGCCTCCTCGGGCGAGGCCGCGAACTCCAGGCCCGCGTACACGGGCGCGCAGGCGTCGAGACCGAGGTCCTGCGCGGAGAGGCGGCGGCCCAGGCGGCGGGTGAAGACCTCGGCGATGAGGGCCGGAGTGGTGCCGCGGGGCTGCTGGCCGCGCAGCCAGCGGGTCACGGAGGTCTTGTCGTACCGCAGGTCGAGTCCGTGTTCCAGGCCGAGCTGGTCGACCCGTCTGGCCAGGCCCGCGTTGGAGAACCCGGCTTCCGCGATGAGCGCGGCGAGCTGGCGGTTCGGGATGCGCTGCGGAGGTCGTTCCGTCATCAGCTGTGCGGTCTCCTGCCTTCCGGGCCCGGGTGGAACCTCGTGTGGACCCTCCTGGAACGGCGCGAATTTAGCGGCCCTCACCGCCTTTACCGTCACCTTCGCCCCACATTCATCCGATCGTGTGAGGAACGGGAGGGAGGGTTGCCGCCGGCCGCTGCCGGGCGGCGACCCGGCGGGGCGGGTCGCACGACGCCACGTTCCGTAGCCGGCCGGAAGGAGCCGATCACGGAACGTCGCCGCTTCGCCGCCCGTCCCCACCGGCCCGCCGGGGACGCGCGGCGCCGCCGTACAGTGGCATGGGCGCGAATGACGCATGGAGCCGATCCGGCCCCGGGACGATCCCCGGTACCCGGCCGGCCCCGGCATCCACGAGGAGGCACTGCCGTGAGTGAGCTGCGATTCGTCCGCTTGGGCTTCGGCGAGGACGCCGTCGAGTACCAGGTGGCCTGGGACAAGCAGCGCGAGGTGCACGCCGCCCGGTTCGCCGACGAGATACCGGACACGTGCCTGCTCCTGGAGCACCCGCCCGTGTACACGGCGGGTCGGCGTACCGCGGAGAGCGAGCGCCCCCTCGACGGGACGCCCGTCGTGGACGTGGACCGGGGCGGCAAGATCACCTGGCACGGCCCGGGCCAGCTCGTCGGCTACCCGATCATGAAGCTGCCCCGCCCGGTCGACGTCGTCGCGCACGTCCGCCGCCTGGAGGAGGCGCTCATCCGCACGGCCGCCGAGTTCGGTCTGGAGACCACCCGGATCGAGGGCCGCAGCGGCGTGTGGGTGCTCGGCGACCCGGTCGAGCAGCGCCCCGCGCTCGGCGGGCTCTCCCTGGACTTCGACCCCCGGCTGACCGACGAGGAGTTCGACCCGCGCCTCAACGGTCCCGAGTACGCCCCGTCCAACGCCGGCCAGCGCCGCGAGGACCGGAAGCTGGCGGCGATCGGCATCCGGGTCGCCAAGGGCGTCACCATGCACGGCTTCGCGCTGAACGTGAACCCGGACAACACCTGGTTCGACCGGATCATCCCGTGCGGCATCCGCGACGCGGGCGTCGCCTCCCTCGCGAACGAGCTGGGCCGGGACATCACGATCGAGGACGTCCTGCCGGTGGTCGAGAGGCATCTGGCGGAGATCCTGGAGAACGCGGAGCTGAAGGCGCGCGAGATCTCCGAGCCCGCCCCGGCGGCTGCCCCGGCGCCTGCCCCGCAGTCCGCCTCGGCACCCGTCTCGACACCCGTCTCGGCGCCCGTCTCCGCCTAGGGAATGCCGGGTCCTGGCCAGAGGTTGGCCAGGCGTAAACAAAACCGCATGAACAACGGGCGTACCCTGGTGTGCGCCGAAGAATCGAAGCTACAGGGAGCCGGTCGTGTCCGCAGTCGCACCCGACGGACGCAAGATGCTGCGCCTGGAGGTCCGTAACGCCCAGACCCCCATCGAGCGCAAGCCCGAGTGGATCAAGACCCGGGCGAAGATGGGACCCGAGTACACGAAGATGCAGGGCCTCGTGAAGAAGGAGGGCCTGCACACGGTCTGCCAGGAGGCGGGCTGTCCCAACATCTTCGAGTGCTGGGAGGACCGAGAGGCCACCTTCCTCATCGGCGGTGACCAGTGCACGCGGCGCTGCGACTTCTGCCAGATCGACACGGGCAAGCCCGAGGCGCTGGACCGTGACGAGCCCCGCCGTGTCGGTGAGTCGGTCGTCACGATGGACCTGAACTACGCCACCATCACCGGCGTCGCGCGCGACGACCTGGAGGACGGCGGCGCCTGGCTGTACGCGGAGACCGTGCGCCAGATCCACGAGCAGACGGCGGGCCGCGCCGACGGCCGCACCAAGGTCGAGCTGCTCGCCCCCGACTTCAACGCCGTGCCGGAGCTCCTCGCCGAGGTCTTCGCCTCGCGCCCCGAGGTCTTCGCGCACAACGTCGAGACGGTGCCGCGGATCTTCAAGCGGATCCGCCCCGGCTTCCGCTACGAGCGCTCCCTCGACGTCATCACGCAGGCCCGTGACTACGGTCTGGTCACGAAGTCGAACCTGATCCTCGGCATGGGCGAGACCCGCGAGGAGATCAGCGAGGCGCTCAAGCAGCTGCACGAGGCCGGCTGCGAGCTGATCACGATCACCCAGTACCTGCGTCCGACGGTCCGGCACCACCCCGTGGAGCGCTGGGTGAAGCCGCAGGAGTTCGTGGAACTGAAGGAGGAGGCCGACGAGATCGGCTTCTCCGGTGTGATGTCGGGCCCGCTGGTGCGGTCCTCGTACCGCGCGGGCCGGCTGTACCAGCAGGCGATCGAGAAGCGCGGCGCGGTCGACAACGCGACGCAGGCGGTCTGATCCCCCGGCGGATCCGCCGGGATCCACCCCTCCGCGCACTGTGTGAATTCGCGCACAAGTAGTTACCGGCAGGTAGTGGCCGGATCCGACGCGGCCCGTACGACCCCGCAGCTCAGGGGGTGCGTACGGGCCGCGTCAGCGTTTCCGGAGGTGCGCGGATGGCCGCATCAACGTTTCATCAGTGTTTGACCGTCGGGTCACGCACTGGTAACACCAGTCTGTGAGCCTGGCTTCACTCACCGCCACAGCGGGAGGCCACACTCCGCTCCACCCCCCACCTCATCTCATCCATGCTTGAGGGAGGACCCCGTCATGCAGGCCGCGACCCACGTCCGTGCCACCGCCATCCCGTCCGTCACCGACGCCCTGAAGGCCGTCGAGGCGCTGCTGCTCGCCGGCGGCCAGCGGACCGCCCGCCGCAACGCCTGGACGTCGGTCCTGGAGGACCGCCGCCGGGCGAAGGACCGGGTCGAGGCCCAGGATGTGATGGAGGCCGTGGCTGGCCGCGCTTCCCGGGCCACGTAAACTTCAGGACATGGCGAGGAAGGCAAACACGGGCAGCGGTGACGCTGCGAACCAGGGGCGACTGAAGCAGATCGCCCTCACGTACAAGATGACCCGAAAGGCCGATCCGAAGGTCGGGCTTGTCGTCGCGGGCGTGGGCATCGTCGTACTCGGTGTCCTCCTCGCGATCGGCTTCCTGATCGGTCACCCGGTCTACCTGGGCATTCTGGGCTTCATCCTGGCGCTGCTGGCGATGGCGATCGTCTTCGGACGGCGCGCCGAGCGGGCGGCCTTCGGCCAGATGGAGGGCCAGCCGGGCGCGGCCGCGGCGGTGCTGCAGAACGTCGGGCGCGGCTGGACGACGACCCCGGCCATCGCGATGAACAAGAGCCAGGACGTCGTGCACCGCGCGGTCGGCCGGGCGGGCATCGTGCTGGTGGCCGAGGGCAACCCGAACCGGCTGAAGCCGCTGCTCGCGGCCGAGAAGAAGAAGATGGCCCGGATCGTCGTGGACGTTCCGGTCACGGACATCATCGTGGGCAACGGCGAGGGCCAGGTGCCCCTCAAGAAGGTCCGTACGACCATGCTGAAGCTCCCGCGCGTCCTCTCGGGCCCGCAGGTGACCACGACCAACGACCGGCTGCGCGCGATGGGCGACCTGATGAGCAACATGCCGCTGCCGAAGGGTCCGATGCCCAAGGGCATGCGGATGCCGCGCGGCGGAAAGATGCGCTGACCCCACGGACGAACGAAGGGGCCCCGGAACCGATCGGTTCCGGGGCCCCTTCGTCGTACGGCCACGGCCGTCGTCGCGGCCACGGGAGATTTCGCGGCTGCGGGCGATGCCGTACGGGTGTCAGATCCGGACCTGGACGGCGCCGGAGAGGCGGTCGTGGAGGCCGCGGCCGTCGCGGTCCCAGATGAGGGCCGGGATGGCGAGGCAGACCAGGACGCTGCGCAGGACGACGCGCAGGACGCCGAGCCGGCCGCCGTTCACCGAGGCGACCCGGAGGCCGAAGATCCGCTTGCCCGGGGTCGAGCCGATGGTGCCGACCGTCAGCACGCTCAGGACGAGCAGGATGAGGAGCGCCCAGTTGCCGGTCGCCTGGCTGTAGCCGTCCGTGACGAGCCCGTATGCGATCACCATGCACAGGGCCCAGTCGACGGCGAGGGCGCCGATCCGGCGGCCGGGGCGGGCGATCGAACCGGGCCCCTCCTCGGGGAGCCCGAGCTGCTGACCCCGGTAACCGAAGTCGACGCCTGCGTTCTCGGCCGCCGCGCGGGGGCCGGACAGCCATGATCCGAGTGCTTCCCTGTTGTCCACGGGACAACGGTACTGCGCCCGTTTTCGATCACTTCGGCCCGGGTAGCCGCGCAGCATCGAAGAGCGGAGCCGCACCCAGCCCGGTTAACTTGGGCGAAACAAATGGGTCACGCTTGAGAAATCCCGTCTGCCTATGGTCGGGTCCAGCGTGTGCCCCCGCACTGGTCGCACGACAACGAGCTGCAACCCCGCCCCTCCCCGGGCCGGGAGTAGGAGGAGTTGGATGTTCCAGAACGCCGACGAGGCCAAGAAGTTCATCAAGGACAACGACGTCAAGATGGTCGACGTCCGTTTCTGTGACCTTCCGGGAGTGATGCAGCACTTCACGATCCCGGCGACGGCGTTCGACCCGTCCGAGGAGCTCGCCTTCGACGGCTCGTCGATCCGCGGCTTCCAGGCCATCCACGAGTCCGACATGGCGCTCCGCGCCGACCTGTCGACGGCCCGCCTGGACCCGTTCCGCCGCGACAAGACGCTGAACATCAACTTCTTCATCCACGACCCGATCACGGGCGAGCAGTACAGCCGTGACCCGCGCAACATCGCGAAGAAGGCCGAGGCGTACCTCGCCTCCACCGGCATCGCCGACACCGCGTACTTCGGCCCCGAGGCGGAGTTCTACGTCTTCGACTCGGTCCGCTTCGAGACCTCGGCGAACCAGGGCTTCTACCACATCGACTCCGAGGCGGGCGCCTGGAACACCGGTGCGACCGAGGACAACCGCGGCTACAAGGTCCGCTACAAGGGCGGCTACTTCCCGGCCCCGCCGGTCGACCACTTCGCCGACCTGCGCGCGGAGATCTCCCTGGAGCTGGAGAACGTCGGCCTCCAGGTCGAGCGCCAGCACCACGAGGTCGGCACCGCCGGCCAGGCCGAGATCAACTACAAGTTCAACACGCTGCTGGCCGCGGCCGACGACCTGATGCTCTTCAAGTACATCGTGAAGAACGTCGCCTGGCGCAACGGCAAGACCGCGACCTTCATGCCGAAGCCGATCTTCGGCGACAACGGCTCGGGCATGCACGTCCACCAGTCGCTCTGGGCCAACGGCGACCCGCTGTTCTACGACGAGACCGGCTACGCGGGCCTCTCGGACACCGCCCGCTACTACATCGGCGGCATCCTGAAGCACGCCCCGTCGCTGCTGGCCTTCACCAACCCGACGGTGAACTCCTACCACCGCCTGGTCCCCGGCTTCGAGGCCCCGGTCAACATGGTGTACTCGCAGCGCAACCGCTCCGCCGCCATGCGCATCCCGATCACGGGCTCGAACCCGAAGGCCAAGCGCGTCGAGTTCCGCGCGCCGGACCCGTCCTCGAACCCGTACCTCGCCTTCTCGGCGCTGCTGCTCGCGGGCCTCGACGGCGTGAAGAACAAGATCGAGCCGGCGGAGCCGATCGACAAGGACCTGTACGAGCTGGCTCCCGAGGAGCACGCGAACGTCCAGCAGGTCCCGACCTCGCTCCCGGCGGTCCTCGACGCCCTGGAGGCGGACAACGAGTACCTGCAGGCCGGCGGTGTCTTCACCTCCGACCTGATCGAGACCTGGATCGACTACAAGCGCACGAACGAGATCGCCCCGATCCAGCTGCGCCCGCACCCGCACGAGTTCGAGCTCTACTTCGACCTCTAGGACGCCCGCGCCACGGCGCCGTACGAGGCCCCGCCACTCTCCGGGAGAGCGGCGGGGCCTCCGCGTTTCCCGGGGCCGTGCGTCTCAATCTGCGCAAGACCTGTGCGGCGCTCTTCACTTGGTGTTTACGATTCCTCCGCATCTCGCCGCCACTCGTCGAGTGGCCCTGCGCCAGGAGCCGCCGTGTACCCGAACCAACCCCCGCAGCCGTACCCGAACGCCTACGGACCCCAGCCGACCCCGCCCGCGCGGAGGCGCTGGTGGCAGCATCCGGCGCTGGTCATCACCGCGCTGGTCGTGCTGCCGCCGGCCGGTATCGCGCTGGCCTGGCTGAGCCCGTGGAACGGGACCAGGAAGATCCTGGCCACCGTGCTCTCGGGCATCTGGTTCGTGGTCCCGTTCTTCGGCGACGCGCCGGCGGAGAAGAAGGACGACGCCAAGGCGAAGACGGCGGCCTCGGCGAGCCCCACGCCGACGGCGACCACCGCCACGCCGACTCCTACCCCGACGCCGACTCCGAGCGCGGACATCGTGATGCCCGATGTCGTCTCCAAGGCGTTCTCGGAGGCCGAGGCCGCCGTGGAGGCGCTGATCGACGGGGAGTTGCGGGCGGACAGCGCGTACGCCGACGTCAGCCTGCCCGCGAACCACACGACCTGGATCGTCTGTTTCCAGGGTCCGGCGGCGGGCGCGCGACTCGTGCCGGAGTCCGCGAACCCGAACGTCCACCTGGTGGCGCCCGGCACGAAGTGCCCCGCGACGACCGGGACCGAACTGCGGCCCGAGCCCTCGCAGTCGCCGAAGCCGACGGCGTCGCCGACCCCGAGGCCCAAGCCGAAGCCCCGGCCGACCACCGCTGCTCCGGAGCCGACGCGGGACGAGCCGGACAACGTGTACTACAAGAACTGCACGGCCGTGCGCGCCGCCAATGCAGCCCCCATCCACGCGGGCGACCCGGGGTACGGGCGCCACCTCGACCGCGACGGAGACGGCGTCGGCTGCGAGAGCTGAACGGGGAGGCCCCGGAGAGCGTGTGCGCTCCGGGGCCTTCTGGTGTCGGGTCTCGGGGTCAGCGGCCGTAGCGGATCAGGGCGCGCACCATGCGGCACGTGGTGTCGGAGGGCGGGTGGATGCCGGTGAGTTCCGCCGTCGTGCGTATCTTGTCGTTGCTCGCCCGCGCCGGGTCGTGGACGCCCGCGTCGAGCAGGACGATCGCGAGGCGCATGGCCTTCAGGCGGCGGTTGTGGCTGACGTACCACTCGCGGGGGCGGCCCGCGGGGAGCGGCTGCTTCTGGAGCGGCTTCCAGGGTTCGAGGGACGGTGTCCGGATCACGGCGAGTGCCATGGGCGACCTCCTGGCGAAAAGCGGGGTGCGGGCCCTCCCCGGGACCCTCACCTTCACCCCCTATTTTAGGCGCCCCCACTGACAATCGCCCCTGTTCAGACCGGGTTTGAGGGGTACTGGACGGGCGCGCACCGGGTACCGTTGGGGACATGGAGATCTGGATCAATCCGGCCTGTTCCAAGTGCCGTGGCGCGCTGCATCTGCTGGACGAGGAGGGCGCCGAGTACACCGTGCGGCGCTATCTGGAGGACGTGCCGAGCCCGGCCGAGATCAGGGACGTCCTGGGGCGGCTCGGGCTCGAACCCTGGGACATCACGCGGACGCAGGAGGCGGTCGCGAAGGAGCTCGGAGTGAAGGACTGGGCGCGCGACGAGACGAGCCGGGAACGGTGGATCGAGGCGCTGTCCGCGCACCCCAAGCTCATCCAGCGGCCGATCATCACCGCCGACGACGGCTCGGCCGTGGTGGGGCGGACCGACGAGGCGGTTCGGGACGCGCTCTCGCGCTGAGGCTACGTGTGGTCCTCGAAGAAGCGCCTCACGTGCTCGTACGTCTCGGGCGGGGCGCCGGCTGGCAGGGTGTGGTGGGTGGCACCGGCGAGTGTCGCCATCTCCAGGTGCGGGACCGTGCTCCTCACCCTGACGGCGACCCGAGCGCTGTCGTGGGCCCGGCTGTGCTCGGCGAGGAGGAGCAGCGTCGGCGGCTTCAGGCCGACGAGGTCCGCGCGCCTGGGGCGCGGGCCCGTGACGGGGCGGGCGCCGGGGAACTCGGCGGCCAGCGCGAGCAGTCGGAGCCAGCGCGGGTCGAGTTCCGCGCCGCCCGTCTCCCAGAGCAGGAACGCGGCGGTTCGGGCGGGGGTGGACCGCAGCAGCGTGGGCAGGGCCCGGAGGAGGTAGCCGGGGCGGAAGCCGGTGAAGCAGTTCGTCGGGTCGAGGAGGACGAGTCGGTCGACGCGCTCGGGGGCTCGCAGGGCGTGGTGGAGAGCGATCCAGGCGCCGTAGGAGTGGCCGACGAGGGCGGCGGAGTCGAGGCGCAGCCCGTCGAGGAGGGCGTGCAGCCAGGCGGTGAGGTCGTCGACGGTACGGATCGGCCGGCCGGGCGCCGGAGTGCTTCGGCCCGGCTCGCCGACGAGGTCGACGGCGTGGACCCGGTGGCTCCGGCCGAGCGCGGCCGCCATGGCGTACCAGCCGGTGGCGGTGGCGCCGCCGCCCGGCAGCAGGAGGACCGGCGGGGCGTCCTCGGGGCCGTGACTGAGGAGTCGGGTCGGGCCGTAATCCGTCACCACGTCGGAGGTGGTGGTTCCGGCGGGCCAGAGGTCGAGGACTGCGTCGTAGGCGGCGAGGAAGGCGGGGGAAGCGGCGGCGGTGGGCATGGCGCGAACCTCTCGCTGGGCGATAATCTCGCTGAACGAGATAATAGAGCGGAGGGCCGTCGATTGACAGAGCCACCTGAGCTGGACGTCTTCCATCTGCTGCGCGCGGTCTCGGTCGAATTCGGCCTGCTCCAGGGCGAGTTCGCCACCCTCAACGGAATCCACCCCACGGACGTCAGGGCCCTGATCTGCCTGCTCGACGCCGAGCGCGCCGGGACGGGCCTGACCGCCGGGCTGCTCGGCGCACGACTCGGCCTCAACTCTGCGGGCACGACCGCCGTCATCGACCGCCTCGAACGCCTCGGGCACCTCACCCGTGTCCGTGACGAGGGCGACCGCCGCCGTGTCCTCCTCCGGGTCGAGGAGAGCGCCAAGGACCTGGGCCGGGCCTCCTTCGGGCCGCTCATCGACGCGACGGTGGACCTGCTGCGGGAGTTCACCCCGGCCGAGACCGATGCCGTACGGCGCTTCCTGACGGGCGCACGGGACATCATGGCGGCGGCCGGGGCCGCGCCGGACGCGCGCTGACGCCCCCTGCCGGTCAGCTCCCCGACGCGGCCCCCGTCGCCTGCTCCGCCTGCGTCAGGATTTCCGTGAGCCGGGCGCCGAAGTGGGCGTCGCAGGGGTGGGGGGTGCCGGTGCGGGCGGCGGCCAGGAGGGCGTCCACGGCCCTGGTGTAGGCGTCCGTCGCGCCGTCCCAGGCCGGGAGCACGGCCTTGCCCCGCTCGCCGTACAGCCTGAGGGCGGCCTCGGCGGCCTCCGGGGGCGCCGAGAGCGTGAGGGTCGCCGTGCTGCTCGCGCCCGAGGTGTGGCGCAGGGTCAGGTGGTGGACGTCCGCCGCGCCCCGGACCGCGGTCACCTCGGTGACGTCGCCGAGGATCGGCAGAAGGACCGAGAGGACGTGCGGGCCGACGTCCCACAGGCCGCCCTTCTCGCGCCGCCATGGCGAGGCGGCGTACGCGCTCGCCGAGCCGGGCCCGAAGAGCGAGCCGAGCCAGTGCGCCTCGCCGAGGAACCAGCCGCCCGCCGCCGCCTGTTCGTCGATCCAGCGGGCCGTCGGCTCCGCGAAGCGGAGCGTGCAGAAGACCACGGAGGCGACCCCGCCCAGGTCGGCGAAGTCGGCGACCTGGGACGCCGCCTCGACCGTCGTCGCGACCGGCTTGTCCAGGAGGAGGTGGCAGCCGAGCGCCGCCGCCCGGAGCGCGAGCGTGGACTGGACGTCCGGGGGCAGGGCGAAGGCGATCGCGTCGCAGGATTCGAAGAGCGCCTCCTCGTCCTCGTACGCCGTCGTGCCGAAGGCGGCGGCCAGTTCGGCCGCGGCCTCGGGGCGCCTGCCCCAGACCCCGGCGAACTCCACGCCGGGGTGCGCGGCCAGCGCGGGCGCGTGGGTCCGTGCGGCCCAGGGGCCCGTGCCGAGGAGTCCGATGCGCATCGTCATGCCACCCAGTCTGCCGTGTCCCACGGCATGCGAAGACACAGGCATCCTGCCTCCGTACCCCGCCCCCCCGGTAGTCCGTACGGCTCCGCCTCTCGCCCGTGTCGCTTTCCCTGGTCTCGGCCTCCGGGACCTGCCTGTCGACTACCCAGGATCGAAATCCCAGGTTTGCTGCTCGGGTCATCGATGGCTTCGACGAGGCCCGGCTGCGTCCAGCCGTCACGCAGTGAGCGTGAGGGCAGGGGCTTGTGACTCAGCCCCGCAGACCCACAACCACCAGCCGCGGGCGGCGATGTTGTGGGACGAGTTCAGGTCTGCGTGCTCAACAAAGCCGCAGGACCTGCATACGAACACGGCCTGGGAAGGCCGGTTGCGACGGTCGATGTGATGGCACCGGGAGCATTCCTGACTGGTGTAGGCAGGGTCGACGTACACGACCGGAACTCCGGCTCGTCTCGCCTTGTAGGCGATGAACGTGCCGAGTTGCCGGAACGACCAGGAGTGCAGGGTGACGCGTTGGGGCTTGCGGAGCCGTACCCGCTCACGGATGCCGCCCAGATCCTCCAAGGCGATCCCGCGACCGGTGCGTTGAGCCTCCGTCACGATGCGCTTACTGATCTTGTGATTGATGTCCCGGGCCCGGCGGGCTTCTTTCCCCGCGTGCTTCCTCGCCCGACGCTTGGCGGACTTCGTGTTCTTCTTCTGGAGCTTTGAACGGAGCTTCCGATCGGCCTGGCGGCGCCGATTCAGTAGGCGGCCGCTGCACCGGATGCCGGTGGAGACGGTGGCGATGTTCACGATCCCCAGATCCACGCCCACAAACCCATCAGGTGCCGTGATCGCCTCGTTCTCGGGGATCTCGCAGGTTGCAATCAAGTACCAGGCCCCGTCCCTGTACAGCAGATCCGACTCACCCTTGCGACACTCGGCCAGGACCGCCAGCTGCTCGTCCTGCCCGCTGAAAGCAAGGCGCTTCATCCGCCCGGCAACGGTCCAGATCGAAACCGTGCGCTCCTTCATCTGCCAGGACAGACATCGGTCATCGAACGGCTGCGCCGCGTGGGGGCGGAAGGCGACCGGCCTGCCGGTGGCCATCCGGTGCCGCTTCGATCCCGGCTTGCCAAGGGTTTCCGGCCTGCAGGTTCGCCGAAAGAGCGGTGTAGGCGTCGGCAACCTTCCGCAGTACGTGCAGCGCCGGCTGCGCCGACAGCCCCCGCGCCTTCAAGGCGGCATACCCAAGGACCTGAAGCGAGGCCCGAGACGCCCGCACCGTCTCATGGGATCGAGCCGACAGCCAGTTCGCTGCCTGATTGCAAACGCGCAGTGTCGCCTCGAGCGCCGACGCCTGCACGGGCGTCGGCAGCAGCTTCACTCGCACCACCAGCTTCATGGCGCTGACGCCAAGCCCCTGTCGGCCGCGCGAGCGTGAGATTCTCACCTGTCAGCAGAATGTGCGAACAGCCGTGCAGACGTTCGTCGCCAACGGGTGCCCACCACCGAGCATCACCCGGGCCTCGTCGGCGATGCGCCGCGCGTCTGGCGGAACCGGCTCGACCCGGAGCGCCGTCCATGTGAACCCCGTATACGACGCGGACGGATTCGACGTGCGCCGGCTCGCGCCGAGCGTGCCGGCGGCCGGAATCCGGGACGCCGAGGACCTGGCGGCACTCATGGAGATCACCCGGTTCAAAGAGGGGCGGACGGGGCTCGCGGAGGCGCTGCGGGTCTTCGAGATCCACCCGGGGCAGTGCGGACTCATGCTGTACGTCGCCGACGCCCTGGCCGCCGCGTTCGTCGTACCCCACCCCGGGGACTACCGCGCGCTCCACCCGAGCCTCATCGAGGACCTGTACGGGGAGCTGATCCACCAGTACGCGTTCTACGGCGCCGCTGTGCCGGAGTTCACGGCCCGCGTCCGGGACGGCGCGGGCTCCGTGCGCACGCTCGCGGACCTGCGGGCGGCGGCGCGGGCGCAGGAGCGCTCGTGGGCGGAGGCGCACGACGGGCTGATGGCGCGCGATCTGTTCGAGACCTCGTACGCGTTCGAGCGGGTGTACCGGATAGGTTCGTACGATCTGTACCGTTTCTTCCGCGGGACGGCCGAGGCGCTGGACACGTCGTACGCGGAGCTCGTGCGGCGGGTGGAGAACGCCGGATTCGGGTCGCCGATCAACGCGCACGTCACCGCACGACGGGTCCGGGAAACACAGGAAAGCTGAGTAACACGGGGTTCACATTCGGGCAACGACCGGGAAATCCCTTGTTGCCAAGCTGCGCGCAGACAGACACACACCGCAGCTCTCGCAGCGTCGCGAGCCGCAGCATCGCTCCCGCAGCAGCAGCACGCCAAAGGATGAGGCCCCGTGACCTTCAAGGCTGAGTACATCTGGATCGACGGCACCGAGCCGACCGCGAAGCTTCGCTCGAAGACGAAGATCCTTCCGGGCGAGGGCGCCTCCCTGGCCGAGCTGCCCATCTGGGGCTTCGACGGTTCCAGCACGAACCAGGCCAAGGGCCACGCCTCGGACCGCGTCCTCAAGCCGGTCTTCGTCTGCCCCGACCCGATCCGCGGCGGCGCCGACATCCTGGTGATGTGCGAGGTCCTCAACACGGACATGACGCCGCACGAGTCCAACACGCGTGCCGCGCTGGCCGAGGTCTACGCGAAGTACGCCGCGCAGGAGCCGATCTTCGGCATCGAGCAGGAGTACACCTTCTTCGACGGCGAGCGTCCGCTCGGCTTCCCGGTCGGCGGCTTCCCGGCCCCGCAGGGCGGCTACTACTGCGGTGTCGGCGCCGACGAGATCTTCGGCCGTGACATCGTCGAGGCGCACCTGGAGAACTGCCTGAAGGCGGGCCTGGGCATCTCCGGCATCAACGCCGAGGTCATGCCGGGCCAGTGGGAGTTCCAGGTCGGCCCGCTGGCGCCGCTGGAGGTCGCGGACCAGCTGTGGGTGGCCCGCTGGCTGCTCTACCGCACGGCCGAGGACTTCAAGGTCTCGGCGACGCTCGACCCGAAGCCGGTGAAGGGCGACTGGAACGGCGCGGGCGCGCACACCAACTTCTCCACGAAGGCGATGCGCGAGGGCTACGACGCGATCATCACCGCGTGCGAGTCGCTGGGCGAGGGCTCGAAGCCGCTCGACCACGTCAAGAACTACGGCGCCGGCATCGACGACCGTCTGACCGGTCTGCACGAGACCGCTCCGTGGGACAAGTACTCCTACGGCGTCTCCGACCGCGGCGCCTCGGTCCGCATCCCGTGGCAGGTCGAGCAGGACCAGAAGGGCTACATCGAGGACCGCCGCCCGAACGCGAACGTGGACCCGTACACGGTGACCCGCCTGCTGGTGGACACCTGCTGCGAGGCCCTGGCGAAGGCCGGCCAGGTCTGATCCGCACCCGCTGTCCCGAAGGGGCGCCCCACCGTCGAACGGTGGGGCGCCCCTTCGGCGTTGCCACTGCCCAGGGGGTCGTCGCGGGTATTCCCGAGTAGTAGACTAGGGATATGGCCCTCACCCAGAACGACACCGCGACAGGTCGCTTCGACCTCGAGCCGTTCTGGCCTTCCCGCCAGCACCACGACTTCGACCGGTGCTGTCGGCGCGTGCGGAACGCGTCGGCCCTCTAACGCCCCGACCGGTGTGTGAACCGGTCCCACGGCCTTCGGCCGACGCGCGAAACGACGTCGTACGTCTGCGTCTTCTTCTCCGTCTCGCGCGAAAAGAGCTGAGCTGCCATGGCCCACACCCGGACCGCCGCCCTCCCCGTCTCCCGCACCGCCCCGGCCCCCGCCGCGCTCCGGCCCGGCCGGCACCGGCTGCGGGCCGTCGATCCCAACGAGGTCGTCGACCTCTCCCAGGTCGCCGAGTTCCTGCCGCCCGGCGCCACCCTGCTGCCCGCACCGCCGCACGCTCTGCCGACGCTGCCCGGACGGCCGCCGATGGTCGGGTACCTCGTGCTGCTGCCCGCCGACCAGCAGGCGCCCGTGACGCCGGAGGCCCCCGCCGTCCCTGAGGACGAGCAGGGGCCCGTGACGATCGACTCCGCCCGGCGCGTGG
This sequence comes from Streptomyces sp. NPDC014870, assembly GCF_043081505.1. Taxonomy (NCBI): domain Bacteria; kingdom Bacillati; phylum Actinomycetota; class Actinomycetes; order Kitasatosporales; family Streptomycetaceae; genus Streptomyces; species Streptomyces sp. NPDC014870. Next base: position 168,823 of record NZ_JBIBWQ010000004.1, on the reverse strand, counting down.
CCCATGTGGACGGCGCCGAGATGGACCTGACGTACCTGGAGTTCGAGCTGCTCTCCCACCTCGTCGCCCACCCCCACCGGGTGCACACCCGCGACCAGCTGGTCACGACGGTGTGGGGGTACGGACACGTGGGCGACGGGCGGACCGTCGACGTCCATGTGGCGCGGCTGCGCCGCAAGCTGGGCGCCGAGCACCGCCACACGATCCAGACCGTGCGGCGGGTCGGCTACAAGTACGCGCCCTGATCAGGCAGCGCGGGACTTCTGGGACCTCGCCCTCACCCTGGCCACCAGGGCGAGGGCGAGGTCCACGGCCAGGAACGCCACCAGGCTGAGCCCGAGCATCGGGACGAACCAGCCCACCAGGGCCGTCGTCGCGAGCAGCGGCAGCAGCATGGTCGGCGGAACCTTGCGCCACGCGCCGCGCGCGACCGGGCGGCCGGGGCGGCGGAGCCACCACATGCGGTAGCCCCAGAGGATCAGCAGGATGAGCGCGAGGGCGAGGGCCGCCAGGGCCAGCTGGTTGACCAGACCGAAGGTCACGCCCATGTGCATGTCGATGCCGAAGCGGGTGAGCTGGGCGAGCACCGGGTAGTCGGTGAACCGCAGCTCGTCCATGACCGTGCCGTCGGCCGGGTTCACCGCCACCGAGTCCAGGTGCACCGGGAACTGGGTGTCGGTCTCCTTGACGACGTACCCCTTGCCCTCGGAGGGCAGGACGACGGACATCTTCCCCTCGATGCCCTTCGCGCGGGCGGCCTCGACGACCTTGTCGATGCCGACGTCCGGGCCCTTGGGGGCGGCCGTGTGACCGCCCATGTCGTGGCCCTCGTGCTCCGAGCCGCCGTCGCCCGCGCCGGCCAGCGTCGCGGAGACGGTCGGGGTCGCGCCGCCCAGCTGGTCCTGGACCGCGCCGATGTTCTCACCCGCGTACCGCGACCAGGTCAGACCGGTCGCGGAGAGGACCACGAGACCGGCGACGGCCCACAGGCCGACCGTGCCGTGCCAGGAGAGCGTGCGGCGGCGGGACTTGGGGCCGCGCTCCGGCACGAAGAGCTCTCGGCGGTTCTTGCGGCGCCGGCCGATCCAGAGCGCGAGGCCGCCGAGGGCTATCACCCACAGCCAGCTGGCGGCCAGCTCGCTGTAGTTGCGGCCGAGGTCGCCCAGGTGCAGATCGCGGTGGAGCTCGTCGATCCAGGTGCGCAGCGGGAGCGCGCCGGAGCTGCCGTAGCTGGGGAGCTGGCCGCGGATCTCGCCGGTGTACGGGTCGACGAAGACGGCGAGGGACGTGCCCTCGGGTACGTCGGGGTCGGCCATGAGGACGCGGGTGGTGGCGCCGTCCTCGGCGGAGGGCCAGACGGCGGTGACGGTGCCGTCGGGGTTCACCTTGGTGGCGGCGTGGACCTGCTGCGAGAGCGGCAGGACCTCCTTCCCGACGGGGACCTCCAGCTCGTGCGCGTAGATCACCTTCTCGGCCTGGAAGGAGAGCGCGTAGAGCAGGCCGCTGGCGGCGGCGACGAGCAGGAAGGGGGCGATGAGCACGCCCGCGTAGAAGTGCAGGCGCAGGACGAGGGGGCGCAGGGCGCTCCAGGTCCCGGGCCGGGTGGAGGCGGATCTGTCGGTGGGCGCGTCGGCGGATTCCGGGCGCGCGAGATCGTCGATGGTCATGGCTGTCCTGGGAGTCGGTGTCGACAGGGGGAATCGCCCCCGGGTCAGACGTGTGCTCCGAGGGCGGTGGCGCGGGGTACGGGCAGCCGAGGCGGGCCGCGCCGGGAGAGGCTGTGCGCGAGGACGACGCCGCGCGCACGGCGCGGGGTACGCGGCCGGGGGCGTACGGACCGGGGAGGTTCGGGCACGCGGACGACGGCGAGCAGCAGGCGCAGCGGGGTGAAGGCGAGCGCGGCGACCGTGCGGGCGAGCGCGAAGAGCGCGGCCTCGCCCCTGGCCAGCCAGAGGCCGCAGAAGAGGGCGGCGAGGAGGTGGGCGGCGAGCATGCCGAGGGAGGACTGGCTCCCGGCGGCGGCCACGACCGTCTCCATGACCGAGCCGACGGTCATCTCCGTGGCCGAGCCCACGGTCGTCTCCATGACCGAGGTCATCGCCTGGTCCACGGCCGTGTGGGCCGTCGCCGGGTCCATGGCCGCGTGCGCGGTGGCGGGGTCCGCCTGCGCGGTCGCGTGGTCCATCGCCGTGTGCCCGGCCGTACCGCCGCCGTGCGACTGGCCGGCCGAGAAGATCAGGTGAAGCGCGGTCTGGACGGCCGCGAGGCCGCCCGCGATGGCTGCGGCGCCGCGCCGCCGGCCGCCCGCGCACCACGCGAGGGAGCCGGTGACGACGAAGGCCGCGGAGAGCGACCCCGCCGGTATCTCGTGCGCAGACATGGACGAATGCCCCACGGCTGCCAATACGACACACACCGCCGCGAAGAGTGCGGCTCTCAGGGCGCGTATCGGCGACCGGGTGTCCGTCATGATTCGGCCATGGTGACATCCCGCCGCCGGAAGCGGGAGACCGCCTCCCTGATCAGAGGGTCGAACGAACGTCCGCATCGCTGAGGCTGAACGCATGGGGCGTGGCGTGCGTATGGAGTCCCATGCGACGCACACGAAAACGTTCGACACGCGCGAAACGAGTAGTGGCCGCCTCCGTCGCCCTGATCCTGGGGACGGGCGGGCTGGTCGCCGTCAATGTCTACGCCTCGGCAGACGAGGGCTCGGGCGACCGGCCGCCGCCGCCCGATGTCCGGAACGCGGTCTCCACGATCGACTGCCCCGACGCGGCCGAGGAGCTGACCGACGTACCGGAGGCGGCGCGGGACGCCGTGGACCGCGAACTCGCCGCCCTCGACAGTCAGATCACCGCCGCCTACCAGCGGCTCGCCGACGACCGGGAGCAGGTGGAGAGCGACCCTGCCTTCGCCGAGCGGGAGATCCTGGACCCGCTGAAGGAGGAGCGGCTCCCGGTGCTCCAGCGGATCGGGCAGTCGGTGGGCGAGCCGCTCGACGGGCTCGCGCCGTGCACCCTGCGCGCCGACGACGAGCCGAGCGGGGGTGGCCGCGGGGGCGCGGAGCAGGGACAGTCGGGGAACGGCCCCGAGCCCGCCGACTTCGTCGACATCCGGTCCGTGCGGCCCAACGTGAACCTCCCGCAGCAGCGCAGGGGCGGCTCACGCGGCTCATTCGTCACCGACTGCGGGCGGAACCAGAACGGAAAGTTCAACCCGGACAACGTCATCGTCGCGCCGGGCGTGAGCAACGGCGCCCACCACATGCACGACTACGTCGGCAACCAGGCCAACGACGCCTTCGCGAGCGACCGGGACCTCGCCAGGGGCCGGACCACGTGCCGCAACCAGGGCGACCGGTCCACCTACTACTGGCCGGTGCTGCGGCTCCAGAACGGCCGGGCCGAGGACGACGCGAACGCGGACGGCGGCGGCAAGGACCAGAACGTGGGCGAGATCCAGACACCCGCGCAGGTCACGCTGAACTTCGTCGGCAGCCCGGTCTCCAAGGTCACGGCGATGCCCCGCTTCCTGCGGATCATCACGGGCGACGCCAAGGCCTTCACCAACGGCGACGCGAACGCCAACGCCTCCTGGTCCTGTACCGGGTTCGAGAACCGCCAGCTGAAGGACAAGTACCCGATCTGCCCGCAGGGCAGCAAGGTGGTGCGGACCTTCCGCTTCCAGAGCTGCTGGGACGGCCGGAACACCGACAGCGCCAACCACCGCACCCACGTGGCCTTCGCCGACCCGGCGAGCGGGCGGTGCGGCAAGGGCTTCCGCGCCATCCCGCAGCTCGTCCAGCGGATCGTCTACGACGTGCCTCCCGGGCCGGGCTTCGCCGTCGACTCGTTCCCCGAGCAGCTGCACAAGCCGATCACGGACCACGGCGACTTCATCAACGTCTTCGACCAGCGGCTGATGCGAAGGGTGGTGGACTGCGTCAACAGCGGCCGCCGGTGCTCGTAGCGCCACCGGTGCTCGTAGCTCCGCCGGCACTCCCGGCGCCGCCGGTGCTCGTAGCTCCGCCGGTGCTCGTCGGCGCCGCTGCCGCTCGCCGCGCGCGTGTCTCCTCGGTCGCGCTCACCGAGGAGACAGCGTTCAGCGCTCCTTCGGGTTGCTCTCCAGCTTGCGCCGCTCCCGGCGGTTGGGGTGACGGACGACGACTCCCGCCATGCCGCCGGAGCCGGTGAGCCGGATCAGCGGCGTTCCCGGAAGCCGGTCGCCCGTGGTCCCGTCCTTGAGGCCGCCGATGCCGGGATCCATCCCGCCGGTGTCCACCGCCCAGCCGTCGGGGACGACCACGGTCACCCCGGCCGCCTCGCCGTACGCCTCCACCTCGACCTCCGGGAGGCGGCACTCCACCCGACTGAAGTCGATCTTCACGCCGCCCAGACCCCCGCGGGCGATCACGCGCGCCGGAACCTCCCAGCGCCCGGGGCCCCGGGACGCGCCGTTCAGCCCGCCCTTGAGCAGCAGCGGCGGGAGGCTCCCCGCGGACGCCGACGCGGAGGCGGACGCGGGCGCCGGCAGGTCCGCGGTCAGGACGTCCAACTCGGCGTGGGTCTTCGCCGTCAGCGCCAGCCCCAGCCGCTCGTCCAGCTCGTCGAAGTCGAGGCGCCCCTCGGCCGCCGCGTCGCGCAGCCGCTCCACCACGGCTTCCCTGTCGTCGTGCGAGGCACGGAGCTGTCCCGGGTGAACGGCGGGCCGAATCGGCTCCGGAGGCTGGGCAGTCATGATCCCGAGCATAGGTGGCGGGGGCGCGGCCCGAAGTGAAACGGGGGCCTAGTGGTGCCCCGTAGCCGAACCCGGAGACGTACCCGAACCCGGAGACGTACCCGAGGCCGAACCCGAACTCGTCCCCGGAGACGCGCCCGTGGCCGTACCCGAGGGATGCGCCCCGTGCGGCTCGGTGGTCTCGACGCGGCCGCCGAGCCGCAGCCGTACCCGCTCCACCGTCCTCGCCTCGCCCGAGACCGTCCACTTGCGGCCGACCAGGTAGGAACCGCCGTAGTCCTTGGCCTCGTTGAGCCACTCGCGCTGCCCGCGGTCGGTCGCGAAGGTGGTCAGGACGTACGTCCCGTCGTCCGTGGCGCACTTCGCCTGGCGCAGCTCGGCCGCGTCCGTCTGGACCTCCGGGGCGCAGACCGCGCGCTCGGCGATCTGCTCCAGGGTGCCGCTCGCCTCCTCGGGCGCAGCTCCGGGCGCGGGCCCGGACGCCGGATCGGGCGCCGACTCGCAGGCCGCCAGGGCGAGCAGGATCGCGGCCACCGCTGCTGTTCGTCGCGTACGCATCAGCATCCGCCCATCCTGCCCGCCCGGTCGCGTCCGGGTGAGCGGAATCCGATCGGTTACGGTTTGTTGGGTTATGCCCGTATATCGCACCGCCCGCCCTGAGGGACCGATCCGGAGGACGACGCCATGCCCGCCATCCCCGCCGCCACCGTCGCCAACCTCCGCGACCTGGGCACCCTCCCCCTCGGCCGGGGCCGCAGCGTGCGCTCGGGCCGGCTCTTCCGCTCCGCGCAGCTCGACCGGCTCGACCCCGACGAGCCTGCCGTGGCCGCGCTCGGCATCCGCACCGTCGTCGACTTCCGTACCGCGCACGAGCGGGCGGACCGCCCCGACAACCTGCCGCCGGGCGGCCGGCTGCTCCTCGCCGACGTGCTCGCCGACCATCTGGCCGCCAGCGGTCTGCCGCCCGCCGCCCAGCTGAAGTCCCTCCTGACCAACCCGATGCTGGCCGAGCAGGCCCTCGGCGGGGGCCGGGCCCAGAAGGCCTTCGTCGGCACGTACCGGGCCTTCGTGTCGACCGACTCCGCCCGCCTCGCCTACCGGGCGTTCCTCACCGAGCTGGGCGATCCGCGCGGCGGGCCGCTGCTCTTCCACTGCACGGCCGGCAAGGACCGCACCGGCTGGGCGGCGACGATGGTCCTGACGCTGCTCGGCGCGGACGAGAAGACGGTCATGGCGGAGTACCTGTCGGTCAATCCGGCGGTACGGCAGGCCTTCGCGCCGATGATCGAGGGGTTCACGGCGCAGGGCGGCGACCCCGAGCTGGCGCTCGCCCTGATCGGGGTCGTACCGGAGTACCTGGAGGCGGCGCTCGACGAGGTCGCGGTCCGGCACGGCTCGATGGAGGCGTACGTACGGGACGGGCTCGGCGTCCCCGACGCGGTGACGGACGTGATCCGCGAGCGGCTCACGGTGTACGACGCCTGAGCCGTCCGGGGCACCCCGCCGAGGTGACCATCCCACCATTCGCTCGTTCTGCTGAATGTGAGCACCCAGGAACTCGACGCCTCCCCCCTCGGCTCGCCCCTCGACCCGGTCGATGTCGAACAGGCCGAGGCGGCGCTCGTCGAGCACTACCAGCGGCTGGTCCGGATCGCGTACCTCGTGCTGCCGCCCTCGCTGGGGCGCAACCGGCGGGTGGTGACCGGGCACGCGCTCGTCCAGGGCGCGCTGCCGCGCCGCCGGACGTCCGGCGGCCGGGTCCCCGGCGCACGCCGGGCCGAGGACGCGGTGGATCCCGGGTACGCGTACGTGCGGGGCGAGGTGCTGCGGCAGGCGCTGATCGCGGGGCTGCCACTGTGGCGCCGGGCGCTGCCCCGGCGGGCGCAGTTCCCGCCGCTGCTCCCGCAGGTGTGGGGACTGCGGCTGTTCCCGCGCTCGGGCGGCGCCGACGAACTGGCCCTGGACCAGCGGCTCTCCGCCCTCTCGGGTCCGGCCCGCGCGGTGTACGTGCTGCGGGGCCTTGAGCGGCAGGGCGACGCGGAGGTGCTGCGGGTGCTCGGGGCCGCCGGGGTGGCACGGGAGGACGCGCGGGCGGCCCTCGCGGACGCGGACGAGGTGCCCGCGCTGTACGCCCTCCTCGACTCGCCCGAGTTCGATCCCTGCTCGCTCCAGGCCAGGCCGCCCGATCTGATGCGCCGTCGGCAGCACGGCCGGGCGGCGCTCGCCGCCCTTGCGGCCGCCCTGGTGTGCGGGACGCTGCTCGGGCTGCCCGGCGACGGCTGGGGGCGCGGCGGCGCGGCCGCTCCCTCGTACGCGCGCAATCCGGCGGCCGAAGCGGCGCTCGACCCGGCGAAGCTGCGACGCGTCCCCGCCGGGTACTGGCAGAGCTCGACGCGCACGGACTTCTCGGTCTGGCCGGTCAGGGGCGCCCTCGCGGACGACCGGGCGCTGCTGCGCCGGGCGCTCGCGGTGTGGGCGAGGCCGGGCCCGTCGGTGCGGTCGTCGGCGACGCCGGGGACGCCGGTGGGTCCCCCGATGGGCTCGCCCCAGCTGCTCTACGCGGGCGAGGTCGACGGCTCGCGGATCGTGCTGCTCCACGACGGGCTGCGGGCCGTCCGGTACGCGGAGCCGCGGGCGGGGACGGCCGGGGCGGCCCTGGACTTCGCGCGCACCGACGGGGCGGACGCGGTCGGTTCGGCGGCGCTCGTCCTCTCCCGCACGACGGCCAACGTCCGCTATCTGACGGCGCCCTGGGTGCGGGAGACGGCGGTACGGGACCTGCTGGCGCCGGCCAAGGAGCCCTGGCGGCTCGGCCGCGACGCGGACGGGGTGACCGAGCCCCTGCTCAGCCCGGCGCAGGCGCAGGGGTGCACGGCGTGGAACACCCTCCAGGTGCGGGACGCGACCGGAGTGCGGCTCCTTGCCGACCTCGGCGAACTGGCGCCGGCCCGGCTGACCTCGGGGCCGCCCTCCGCGCCGAAGGACGTCACCGGGAAGGACGCGTCCGGCGGATCCGCGCGGGAGCTGTGGGCCCGGGCGGCGTGCCGGCTGACGGCGGTCCGCTCGCACGGCGTGCGGTCGGTGAACGCCTGGGCGTTCGCGCAGCAGCGGCTGCCGGAGGGCGAGGGCCGGGCGGCCTGGGTGTGCGCGCGGGCGGAGACCTGGCGGGGCTCGGGGAGCCGGGTGCTCGCCCAGTTCCAGGTCCCGGCGCCGGGGGTGGCGGCGGCCGTCGTGGCGCGGGCCGAGGAGTCACCGGCGTGCGGGGTGCGCGAGCCGCGGGTCCTCGCGGGGGTGCTCTGGCAGGCGAAGAGCGGGCACTGGTACGTCCTGGCGGCGGGCAGCGGGGAGTTCACCTCGCTGCGGACCACGGGCGGCGTGAAGGGCGAGGCGGAGGGCCGGCTGCTCGCGGTACGGGCGAAGGCGGGCGCCCGCGCCGACCTCGACGGCACGCTGCGGAACGGGACGCGGGTGGGGGCGCTGCGGTAGGCCTTTCGCCGGAGGGTGCTCGGGGCCTTCGGGCGGGCGGGAAATCTCGTGCACGACCCTGTTGCCAACTGCTTACCCCTCAGTACATTGACGGCATGTCTAATACGCAGCCTGCACCGGTGGCGTCGGAGCACATCGAACTCAAGGCCCGCAAGGTCTCCTTCGACTGGGAGGAGACCCCGCTCCACTGGGTTCCCGGCGACCCCTTCGCGACCCACACCATGAACGTGCTGCACCTGCTGCTCCCGGCCGGCGAGCGCTGGTTCGTGCACGTGTACAAGCAGGTGCTTCCGTTCATCACCGACGACCGGCTGCGTACCGACGTCATCGGGTTCATCGGCCAGGAGGCCGTCCACTCCCAGGCCCACGACGACGTGCTCCCGCACCTCAAGAAGCTGGGCCTGGACCCCACGCCGTACACCGCCCAGGTCGACTGGTTCTTCGAGAAGCTGCTCGGCGACCGGACCCTGCCGCCCGGCCGGCCGCGCCGCTGGTGGCTGATGGAGCGGGTCGCGCTCATCGCCGCCATCGAGCACTACACCGCCTTCCTCGGCAACTGGGTGCTGAACGCCGAGGAGTTGGACCGGCGGGGCGCCGACCCGACCATGCTGGACCTGCTGCGCTGGCACGGCGCGGAGGAGGTCGAGCACCGCTCGGTGGCCTTCGAGCTGTTCATGCACCTCGACGGGGGCTACCGGCGCCGCGCCCGCACCTGGGCCACCGCCTTCACCGCGATGATCTTCCTCTGGCAGCGCGGCACCCGCTTCTTCATGGAGAACGACCCGACGCTCGTCAACGGCCGCGCCTCCGTGGGCCAGTTGGTCCGCAAGGGCCGGGAGGGCGTGCTGCCGTCCACGCCCGACCTGCTGCGGGCCGTGCCGCGCTACCTCAGCCGCGACTACCACCCCTCCCAGGAGGGGAACACGGCCCAGGCCGTCGCGTACCTGGCCAACTCCCCCGGCGCCAACGGAGGCCGCTGACATGCCCCGTCTGCGTACCGTCGTCCTGATCGCCGGGGCGGCGGTCCTCGCCAAGCGCGCCATGCGCCGCCGGATCGAGGCCGCCCCGCTCTGGCCGATGCCCACCCTGGACGAGCCGATCTCGGGTCGCGGCAGGCTCGCGACCGTCACCCGCAGGGTCCTGGTCACCGAGCGCACCGAGCCCGCCGACGGGGTGGTCAGGCTCCGCCTCGAAGGCACCGGCCTCCCGGCCTGGCAGCCGGGCGCCCACATCGACCTGGTGCTGCCCTCCGGGCTCGTCCGGCAGTACTCGCTGTGCGGCGACCCGGCCGAGACCGACACGTACACCGTGGCGACCCGCCTCATCGAGGACGGCCGGGGCGGCTCGCGCGAGGTCCACGAACAGCTCCATGTGGGCACGGAGATCGAGATCCGCGGGCCGCGCAACCGCTTCCCGCTCGTCGACGCCCCGGCGTACGTCTTCGTGGCGGGCGGCATCGGGATCACGCCCGTGCTGCCGATGCTGCGCGCGGCGGAGGCGGCGGGCGCCGACTGGCGGCTGCTGTACTGCGGGCGCAGCCGCGCGACCCTGCTGTACGTCGACGAGATCGAGAAGCTCGGCGGCGGGACCCGGGTCACGGTGGTCCCCGAGGACGAGGCGGGCCGCCCGGAACTGGACTTCCTCGCCGGGCTCCCCGAGGAGACCGCGGTCTACTGCTGCGGCCCGGAGGGGCTGATGGCGGCCGTGGCCGCCGCGCTGCCCGAGGGCCTGGCCCCGCACCTGGAGCGCTTCTCCCCCGCCGCGACGGCCGGGGGCGGCCCGTTCGAGGTCGAACTGCGCCGCTCCGGGCGTACGGTGACGGTGGCCGCCGACCAGTCGGTCCTCGCGGCCGTCAGGGGCGCGGTGCCGGGGGTCGCGTACTCCTGCGAGCAGGGCTTCTGCGGCACCTGCCAACAGCGGGTCCTGGAGGGCGAGGTCGACCACCGGGACGAGCTGCTCAGCGATGCCGAGCGGCCCGGCTCGATGCTGATCTGCGTCTCGCGGTGCGCCGGGGAGCGGCTGGTCCTCGACCTGTAGGCCCTAGGGAGTGTCCGGAAAGTATGGGCGTCCGCCCGAAGGGCGGGGCCGGCGGCGTCCGGTGCGTGCGATCGCAAGGCGCCGGGATGTCCTAGTAGCGGAGCTACTCGGGCATTTCGGCAACGCGGCGAGCGTGCGTGCCGGACATCGTCGGCCAGGCCAGACTTTCCGGACACGACCTAGGGCAGGATCAGCCAGTCGAAGGCGAGGGCGGCGGCGAGGCCGCCCACCAGGAGCCAGGTGCCGAGGCGGGTACGGCCGTTGCGCGAGAGTTCGATCACGACGCCGCAGAGGATCATCGCGAGCCCGTACACGCCGACGACGAGGACGGATGTCCTGCTGGCGAGCCGGATCGCCAGGACCACGGCCATGGTGACCAGCAGAACGGAGGCGGCGGCTATCCGCAGTTGGCGTGCCTGCTTCGGGCTCAGACCGGATGTGCTCATGTCGAGGGAGCGTATAGGACGCCCGTTAGGCTGTTCGCATGACGACCGGAGTGCGCCGCAGGATGGGCGTCGAGGAGCGCAAGCAACAGCTGATCGGGGTGGCTCTGGAGCTGTTCGGCCACCGCTCTCCCGACGAGGTCTCCATCGACGAGATCGCCGCGGCCGCGGGGATCTCGCGGCCGCTGGTCTACCACTACTTCCCCGGCAAGCAGAGCCTGTACGAGGCGGCGCTGCGGCGGGCGGCGGACGAGCTGGCCGCCCGCTTCATGGAACCGCCGCAGGGGCCGCTCGGGGCGCGGCTGCTACGGGTGATGGGCCGGTTCTTCGACTTCGTCGACGACCATGGCCCGGGTTTCGCGGCGCTGATGCGGGGCGGCCCGGCGGTGGGCTCCTCCACGACGAACGCGATGATCGACGAGGTGCGGCAGGCGGCCTACGAGCAGATCCTGGCCCATCTGGAGGTGGAGACCCCCTCGGCCCGCCTCGAACTGGTCGTTCGCTCCTGGGTGTCGCTCGCCGAGTCGACGGCCCTGATCTGGCTCGACGGCCGCCGGGTGCCGCGCGCGGAGCTGGAGCTCCAGCTGGTGCACGACTTCGCGGCGCTCGCGGCGGTGAGCGCCGCGTACGACCCGGAGATGGCGGACATCCTGATCCGCATGCTCGCCGACGAGCCGTCGGACGGCCCGTTCGGCGAGCTGGTCGCCCGGCTGATGACCCTGGTGCCACGGGTGCCTGCGCAGGGCGGTCAGGCGGAGCACTAGAGCCTGTCGGTGGTCCGGGTGGGCACCGCCCTGCGGGGCCCACCCGGATCCTTGCTCAGCCCGCCTTGAAGACGGCGACCGTGCGGGACGGGACCGTGAAGGTGCCGGAGGACGCCTCGTAGGTCGCCGACCTGGTCGTGGTGTCCGCGCCCGTGGCCTGGAGCGGGTGCAGGGCGTAGGCCGTGCCCGCCAGGGCGGCGATCTTCTGGGGCTGCCGCTGCGGGGTCGCGTTGAAGACCACGACCAGGTCGCCCAGGCGCATGGTGATCACGCCCGGGGTCTCGTCGGTGCCGGAGAGCGGGAAGGACAGGGCGTCCTGGACCTGTCCGGCGGTCGCGAGGGAGAAGGCGGGCTCGGTCGTACGGATCCTCTGGAGGTCCCGGTAGGCGGCCGAGGCGCCGTCGATCTGCTCGCAGCCGACCGTCAGCGTCGGGGACGTAAGGAGCGGCTTCCCGAAGCCCCACTTGGGCTTGTTGTCCGCCGCCGGCGGCAGGCCCCGGCCGAAGCCGTTGCCGTCCCGGCAGTCCCAGTGGATCGCGTTGAACCAGTCGCCGCTGTCGTACGAGTTGCGGTCGAGCGACTTGGAACGCAGCAGGTCCGAGCCCGCCTGGGAGAGCGCGGGGCCCTGGGAGAGCGTGGCCGTCGCCATGGCGAGGACCTGCATCCTGGCCCGGTCGGCGGCCGAGGTGGTCGCCGGGAGCTTGAAGGCAAGGGCGTCGTACAGCGTCTCGTTGTCGTGGGCGTCGGCGTAGGCGAGGGCGTCGCCGGGGACGGCCGCGTATCCGGCCGGGGAGCCGTTGTAGTCGACCTGGCTGCCCTTGACCGTACGCCCGGAGGTGTCGGTGAAGGTGTAGTCGGCGAGGTTGCCGGAGAGACCGACCTTGATCAGGTCCTGGTAGTGGAGCAGGCGGGCCTTCTGCTGCTCCGGGGTGCCGTTGGCGGCCGAGGAGTTGGGGTCGGTGAACAGGCCCGAGGCGAAGCCCTGGACGCCCGGGTCCTCGTCGAAGGGGCCGCCGCCGCGCACGGCGTCGCGGGCCCGGTCGGAGAAGGTGGCGACGCCGGTGCCGGCCATGTTCTTCTGGGTGGCCTGGACGAAGCGGGCGTCGTCGGCGATCTCGCCGAAGTTCCAACCCTCGCCGTAGAGGACGATCGCCTTGCCGTCGACACCGTCCTTCGCGACGGTCAGCGCGTCCAGGGCCTTGCGGACCGCGAGGATGTTCTCCTTCGGGTGGTGGCCCATCAGGTCGAAGCGGAAGCCGTCCACCTTGTACTGCTTCGCCCAGGTGACGACCGAGTCCACGACGAGCTTGCCCATCATGGCGTTCTCGGGCGCGGTGTTGGCGCAGCAGGTGGAGGTGGCGACGGAGCCGTCGGCCTGGAGGCGCTGGTAGTAGCCCGGTACGACCTTGTCGAGAACGGACTTGTCCGACTGTCCTGCGGCGACGGTGTGGTTGTAGACCACGTCCATGACCGTGCGCAGCCCCGCGCCGTTGAGGGACTGGACCATCTGCCGGAACTCGACCGTGCGGCGGGTGCCGTTCGGGTCGGTGGCGTAGGAGCCCTCGGGGACGGTGTAGTGCAGCGGGTCGTAGCCCCAGTTGTAGGCGTCCTTGGCGGCCGCCGCGGCCACGCAGGCCTGCTGCTCCTCGGAGTCGGGGGCGTAGACCGACAGGTCGCAGGCGGGGGTGGTCTGGTCGGACTTCTTCTCGGGGATGGTGCCGATGTCGAAGGCCGGCAGCAGGTGGACGTAGGAGGTGCCGGAGTCGGCGAGGGCCTTCAGGTGGCGCGAGCCCTTGCTGCCCGCGTCGGTGAAGGCGAGGTACGTGCCCTTGTGGGCGGGGACGGCCGTGCTGTCCGCGATCGAGAAGTCGCGGACGTGGAGTTCCTGGATCTGGGCGTCACGCAGCGGGACGGCGGCCGGCTTCTTCAGGCCGGTCCAGCCCTTCGGCGCGAGCTTCGGGTCGGCGAGGTCGACGACGAGGCTGTGGGTGGAGTCGGCGGTCAGGGCGGTGGAGTAGGGGTCGGTGACCTTGTTGGTGACGATCTGCTGGACGCTCGGCGCCCACACCTTCACCACGTACCGGTACGGCTTGCCCGTCCACGCGCGCGTGCCGGTGGCCGACCAGACGCCGGAGGCGTCGTCGCGGCGCATGGGCACGGTCCTGCCGTCGAGTTCGAGGGCGACGGACTGGGCGGTGGGGGCCCAGAGGGAGAGCGTGGGACGGCCGTCGCGGAAGACCGGGCCGAGTGCCTTGCCGGTCGCCTTCGGCGCGTAGAGGGAGTCCAGGGCGCCGGCGATCTGGACGCCCGTCGCGGTCAGGACGGCGCCGTTCGCGGCGTACTGGGCGGCGACCAGCTGGCCCTTGAGGGCCTCGCGGATCCGGTCGCGGTCACGCGGGTCGACGGTGAAGGCGCCGTAGGACTTGAGGTGCGGGAAGGCGGCCTTCTGCGCGTCGGTGAGCTGCGTCCGGTTCAGGCGCAGCACCTGACGGTCGCCGGTGAGCGTCCCGTTCTCGACCTTGACCGAGCCGTCGCGGGAGGCGAGCAGCATGCTGGAGGCGGCGGCGTCGCCGCCGTTCCAGGCGAGGGTGGTCCCGTCGATCCAGACAGCCTGGGCCTTGGTCAGGTCCAGGGCCGCGCCGCTGCCCTTGGGCTGCGGGAGCAGGTACTTCTCCTGGCCTCCGAGCAGCCAGACCTCGTGGCCGTCGGCCTTCAGGTCGAGGGACTGGTCGCTGGGCAGGTCCTTCTCGTCGCCCTTGTGCAGGATGTAGCTCAAGGACGTGGCACCGGCCGCGAGCGGGACCTCGTAGACGGCCCCGTAGGCGTCGACGCGGACCGGCTCCAGGGGCTTGCTCCAGTCGGTGGGGTTCGCGGCGCCGGTCCAGGTGTGCAGGCCCCAGCCCGCGTGGTTCCCGTCGGCCCGCTTGTAGTGCAGGACGGCCTTCGTCGTGTCCTGCGGCGGGTAGGCACCCTCGGGCGCGGCGTTGAGCACCTCGCCCTTGCCCTGCTCGATCCACACCTCGCCGGTCTTCGACAGGTCGACGGTCCGGTCGGCGTCGGTGTCCTTCACGCCGTCCTTGTTCACGGCGATGAAGCCGACCGAGGAGGCGCCGGGCTTGAGCTTGACGTAGGCGAAGGCGCCGTACGCGTCACGGCCGGTGAACGGCTTTCCGGCGGGCCAGGTGGTGCCTTCGCCGTCGGCGATGTCGCCCCAGGTGTACAGGCCCCAGTCGTCGTAGTCCCCGGCGGGGCGCTTGTAGTGGACGATCGCGTAGTCGCGCTGGGTGGCGGTCGGCGGCTGCTCGACGGCCGGGGCGCCGCTGGTGGTCGCGGCGGTCGCGCTCGCGGTGCGGCCGGCGCTGTCGACGACGACGGCCTTGTAGCGCAGGGCCGTTCCGGCGGGGGCGGTGACCTTCTGGGTGACCTTGTACGGGGCGTGGTCGGCGGAGCCGAGGACCTGCCACCTGCCCGTGCCGGTCTGGGCGGCGAAGACGACGCGGTTGAGCTGTCCGCCCGTGACGTCGGCGGAGAGTTCGACGGTGCCGGTGGCCCCGGCGGCGGGCGCCTTGAGCGTGATCGTGGGCGTCGCCGCGGGCGCGCCGAGCGGCTTGTCGGCCTTCAGCACGAGGGAGCCGAGCGCCGGGACGGTGACCTTGATCCTGGTGTCGCCGGAGCTGGTGACCCGGGCGTCGCCGCCGTGGATCGCGGTGAACGCCGTGCCGGCCGCACCGGTGGGGATCTCGACGGTCTTCGCCTCGGTGGAGCTGTTCACGGCGACGACGTAGGCGGCCTTGGCGCGGGCGTCGGTACGGGAGAAGGCGTAGACGGAGCCCTCGGCGTACCGCTGCTCCTGGACGCCGTCGCGGAGCGCGGGGTGCTCGCGGGTGAGCTTCGACAGGGCGGCGATCTGCCGGTAGAGGGGGTGGTTCGGGTCGTACGCGTCGGTGGCGTGGGTGCGCTCGGTGCCGAGCTGGTCGTCGTCCAGGTAGTCGGCGGTCTGCGACGCGAAGAGGGTCTGGCGGGCGTCCTTGTCGCCGCCGGCGCCGGTGTAGCCCTGCTCGTCGCCGTAGTAGACGACGGGGTTGCCGCGGGTGAGGAACATCAGCTCGTTGGCGAGCCGGTAGCGGGCGAGGAGTTCGGCGTCGCCGGCCTTCGGGTTGTCCTGCTTGAGGAAGGTGCCGAAGCGGCCCATGTCGTGGTTGCCGAGGAACGGCACCGACTCGTAGGCGTTGGCGTGGCGAGCGGTGTACTTGTAGTCCTGGCCGAAGAGGTTCGCCAGCTTGTCCGCGGACCCGCCCTGAGAGGCGAAGGCGCGGGCGGCGTCCTGGAAGGGGAAGTCGAGGGTGGCGTCGAGGCGGCCCTCGGTGACGTACGGGGCGGTGATCGCCGGGTCGGCGGAGTACACCTCGCCGAACATGAAGAAGTCGTCGCGGCCGCGCTCGGCCGCGTACTCGTCGAGTGCGGTGGCCCACTGGGTCCAGAACGCGGTGTCGACGTGCTTGACGGTGTCGATGCGGAATCCGTCGATGTCGAAGTCGCGCACCCAGCGCTGGTAGATCTTCTCCATGCCCTCGACGACCTCGGGGCGCTCGGTCCACAGGTCGTCGAGGCCGACGAAGTCCCCGTACTGGGAGGACTCGCCGGCGAAGGTCGAGTCGCCCCGGTTGTGGTACATCGTCGGGTCGTTGAGCCAGGCCGGGACCTTGAGGTTCTTCTTCTCCGCCGGGACCACGGGGGTGCGGGGGAAGGAGTCCTTGTCCACGCGCGGGAAGGAGCCGCCGCCCGCGGTGGCGGTGCGGTCGTCGAAGGGGACGCCGTCCTTCGTCAGATAGGGGAAGGCGCCCTTGGAGAGGTAGTCGTAGGTCTTCTCCTGGTAGTCGACGACGTCGGCGGTGTGGTTGGTGATGACGTCGAAGAAGACCTTCATGCCCTTGGCGTGGGCCTGGTCGATCAGCTTCTCCAGGTCGGCGTTGGTGCCGAAGTGCGGGTCGACCTGGGTGAAGTCGGTTATCCAGTAGCCGTGGTAGCCGGCGCTCGCGTCCTTGCCGGTGCCCTGGACCGGCTGGTTCTTGAAGATCGGCGCCAGCCAGATCGCGGTGGTGCCGAGGCCCTTGATGTAGTCGAGCTTCTTCGTCAGGCCCTTGAGGTCGCCGCCCTGGTAGAAGCCCTTGTCGGCGGGGTCGAAGCCGGTCTGGAGCCGCGTGCCGGTGAGCCCGCCGCGGTCGTTGGCGGTGTCGCCGTTGGCGAACCGGTCCGGGAGCACGAAGTAGAACTGCTCGCGGGTGAGGTCGTGGCGGGCGGGCTGGGCGGCGAGCGCCCGGTCGGAGGGGGGTGGCGGCGGCGGGGGTGCGGCGGATGCGGGGAGGACGGGCACGAGGGCCGCGCACAGGGCGGTGGCCAGCACGGCCGCCGTTCTCTTGCGTATCACGGAGGTCTCCCTGGAGGTACGGGAAGGAGGGCCGCCCCCGGTGGGGCGGCCCTGAGAGAGGGGGGCGTCAGCTGCGGAAGGTGTCGGCGAGGACGACCTGCCCGGACGCGGGCACGGTCGCCGTGCGGTTCGCGCCGGACTCCCAGGTCACGTTGCCCGCGCCGTCCTTGCGCAGGTACTTGTACTCGAAGGCCGTGGAGCCCGGCAGGGTGACGTCCAGCTTCCAGACCGGGTACGACGCGGGGTCCAGCTTCAGGGCCGCCGCCGGGGACCAGTTGCCCAGCTCGGCGCGGTTGCCCGTCACGTAGATGTTCTGGCCGACCGCGGTCGTGGCCGTCACTCCGAACGACGCTCCGGTGGCCGACGACGACGTCCCGCACGCGCGGGCGTTCACCTGCAGGGCGAGCGCCGTGTGCGCGCCGAGCGTCGCCGTGAACTGACCCGAGCCGTTCACCGTCACCGGCGTGTTCGACTGCACGTCGCAGTAGGTGCCGGCCGCCAGGCCCGTCTGGTACGTCCGGCTCAGCGCCGCGTTCTCGTGGTTGATGGCGACGAACCCCTTGTCGCCGCGCCCGAACGCGATCGCGTTGTTGCCGTTGTCCCACCAGTTGCCGACGGCCGTGCCGCGCGTCGCGTTGCGGAAGCCCACCATCGAGGCGATCTCGCGCCAGGCGTGCTGGCACTTCCAGCCGTCGCTGTAACAGGCGTTGACCTGGCCGCCGTTCGGCGCGCCCGCGTCCTTGTCGGACCACTCGTAGCCGGAGTGGACGTCCGGGGAGCCGTACGGCCAGGCCAGCATGAAGACGCTCGCCAGCGTGTAGGTGGCGCCGTTCTTGTAGTTGAGCGTGTCGCCGCCGCGCTCGGTGTCGTGGTTGTCGACGAAGACCCCGGACTGCCCGGAGGGCATGTAGCCCCAGGACTCGCCGAAGTTGTTCAGGTACGCCAGCTTCTCCGAGCCGAAGACCCGCTTGAGGTCCCGCGCGTAGCGGAACTCCTGCACGTCGCCGTTGCCCAGGTACTCGCTCGGGGAGACGGCCTCACCGGCCCCGAATATCGCCTCCTGCTTCCAGTAGACGCCCGGGTTGGTCAGCCGCGACTTGATGTTCGCGAGGTCGGCGGCCGGCATGTGCTTGGCGGCGTCGACCCGGAAGCCGTCCACGCCGAGCGAGAGCAGGTCGTTCATGTACGCGGCGATCCGGCCGCGCACCCAGTCCTCGCCGGTGTCGAGGTCCGGGAGGCCGACCAGCTCGCAGTTCTGGACGTTGGCCCGGTCCTGGTAGTTCGAGATGGTGGCCCGGCAGTCGTCCATGTCGGCGCCCGAGTACAGGCCCGGGTAGTCGTACTTGGAGAACGAGGTCCCGCCCGTCCCCGTGCCCGAGGCGTTAGCCATATGGTTGATGACGGTGTCCGCGACGACCTTCACGCCCGCCGCGTGACAGGTGTCGACCATGGCCTTGAAGGCGGTGCGGTCGCCGAGCGGTCCGGCGATCTTGTAGCTGACGGGCTGGTAGGCGGTCCACCAGGTCGAGCCCTGGATGCGTTCCTGGGGCGGCGAGACCTGTACGTAGCCGTAGCCGGCCGGACCGAGCTGGTCCGTACAGGCCTTGGCCACCGAGGCGAACTTCCACTCGAACATCACCGCGGTGACGTCCTTCGGCCCGGGTGCCGCCGCCCGTGCGGGGGCGGGCGGCGCCGTGACGGCCACAGCGGCTCCCGCCACCAAGGCGAGTGCAGCGGCCACGGTCTTTCTGGCCATGATTCCTCCTGACGACGTCCCTGTCGCAAGAAGTTGCCGAAAATGACAGCAACTGTTTTCAGCCGTGACCGTACGAGCGCCCCGGGGCCGGGTCAACCCTTTGGACCCCTCAACGCAAGGGATTACGCAAGCAGTTGCAGCGACGGACCGGCCGGCGCCTGGGCCGTCGAGCCGCGCACCACAAGCTCCGGCTGGAAGACGAACTCCGTGCGCTGCACGGGGTTGCCCTCCACCTCCTCCAGGAGCGCGCCGACCGCCGCCGTCGCCATCGCCTGCACGGGCTGGCGGACGGTGGTGAGCGGCGGGTCGGTGAAGGCGATGAGGGGTGAGTCGTCGAAGCCGACCACCGACACGTCACGGGGCACGTCGAGGCCACGCGCGCGCACCGCGCGGATCGCGCCGAGCGCCATCAGGTCGGAGCCGCACACGATGCCGGTGCAGCCCTGGTCGAGCAGGATGTCGGCCGCCGCGTGCCCGCCCTCGACGCCGAACAGCGTGGGGCGGACGTACCGTTCGGCCTCCGCGCGCTCCATCCCGAGGAGCCGGTGCAGCTCGGCGGCGAAGCCCTCGGCCTTGCGGCGCGAGGGGACGTAGCGGGTCGGCCCGATCGCCAGGCCGATCCGTTCGTGGCCCAGCTCCACCAGGTGCCGTACGGCCATCCGCGCGGCGGCCCGGTCGTCGGGCGAGACGAAGTTGGCGTCGACCCGCTCGTTGAAGCCGTTGATGAGGACGAACGGGACGCCCCGCGCGGCCAGCCGGACATACCTCTCCGGGTCGGCGGTGGCATCCGCGTGCAGCCCGGACAGGAAGATGATGCCGGTGACGCCACGCTCCTCCAGCTGCTCGACCAACTCGTCCTCGGTGGCCCCGCCGGGCATCTGGGTGCAGAGCACCGGCGTGTAGCCGTGCCCGGCCAGGACCTGCTCGATGACCTGGGCGAACGCGGGGAAGATCGGGTTGGTCAACTCGGGCACGACCAGACCGACCAGGCCCGCGCTGCGGCGTTTCAGCCGTACGGGACGCTCGTAGCCGAGCACGTCGAGCGCGGCCAGGACCCGGTGCCGGGTCCCGCCGGCCACGCCCGCCTTGCCGTTGAGGACGCGGCTGACCGTGGCCTCGCTGACCCCCGACTGGGCCGCGATGTCCGCGAGCCGCGGGGGGGCGGGGCCCGCGCCCCCCCGGCGGGGGGCGGGGGCCCCCCCCCCCCCACCGGGGGGGGGGGGGGGCGCGCCCCGCACCCCCCCCCCGGGGGACCCGCGGGGGGGGGGGGGGGGACCGC
>NZ_JBIBWQ010000004.1:0-148880 GCF_043081505.1 Streptomyces sp. NPDC014870 | reverse complement strand
CGCGCCGCGCCCGGGGGGCGGGGCCCCCCCGCCCCCCCCCGCGGCGCGGTGGCGGCCGCGGCGCCCGGGGCCCGCCCCCCCCCCCCCGGGGCCCGCGGGGCCCGGGGGGGGGGGGGGCCGGGCCCCGCCCCCCCGCGGCAGGGGGACGGTCACACCGCCCACCAGACGGTGGTGTCGGCGGGCAGCTCCGCGAAGCCCTCCCCGTGGGAGACCGGCTCGTTGGAGAGGAGGAACCGGCCGGGCAGCGGGACGGAGATGGCCCGGCCGGTGGTGTTGGCGGTGCAGACGAAGCCGTCGCGGCGGAAGGAGAGCACACCCTCGGGTGCCTCCAGCCACTCGACGCCTTCGCCCGCACCGAGTTCGGGGCGCTCGCGGCGGACCGCGAGCGCGCTGCGGTACAGCTCCAGGGTGGAGCCGGGGTCCCCGGCCTGCGCCTCGACGCTGAACCCGCCCCAGGTGGTGGGCTGCGGGAGCCAGCTGCCGCCGTCGCCGAAGCCGTACGACGAACCCTCGACGGTCCACGGGATCGGCACCCGGCAGCCGTCGCGGAAGCCGTCCTGGCCGGTGGCCCGGAAGAACGACGGGTCCTGGCGGACCTCGTCGGGCAGGTCGGTGACGTCCGGCAGGCCGAGCTCCTCGCCCTGGTAGACGTACGCCGAGCCGGGCAGCGCCAGCATCAGGAGCGTCGCCGCCCGGGCGCGGCGCAGGCCGAGCGCGCGGTCGCCGGGCTCGCGCAGCTGGGTGCCGAGGCCGGGCGGGTTGGCGAAGCGGGTGGCGTGCCGGGTGACGTCGTGGTTGGAGAGCACCCAGGTGGTGGGCGCGCCGACCGGGCGCATCGCTTCGAGCGAGGCGTCGATGACCCGCCGCAGCTCCGCCGCGTTCCAGTGGGTGCCCAGGTACTGGAAGTTGAAGGCCTGGTGCATCTCGTCGGGGCGGACGTAGTGCGCGGTGCGCTCGACGGTCGGGGTCCACGCCTCGGCGACGAGGACGCGCTCGCCGTCGTACTCGCTCAGGACCTGGCGCCAGGAGCGGTAGATCTCGTGGACGCCGTCCTGGTCGAAGAAGGGCATCACGTCGTTGCCGAGCAGCTTCAGCTGGTCGTGGGCGCCGATGTCCGGCAGCCCCTCGGCCTTGACCAGGCCGTGGGCGACGTCCACGCGGAAGCCGTCGACGCCCATGTCGAGCCAGAAGCGCAGGATCGAGCGGAACTCGTCGCGTACGGCGGGGTGTTCCCAGTTGAAGTCGGGCTGCTCGGGCGCGAAGAGGTGCAGGTACCAGTCGCCGTCCTCGGTCCGCGTCCAGGCGGGGCCGCCGAAGATGGACTCCCAGTCGTTGGGCGGCAGTTCGCCGTTCTCGCCCTTGCCGGGGCGGAAGTGGTAGCGCTCGCGCAGCGGGGAGCCGGGGCCCTCGCGCAGCGCGCGCTGGAACCACTCGTGCTGGTCGGACGAGTGGTTGGGCACCAGGTCGACGATGATCCGCAGACCCAGCTCGTGGGCCTCGCGGATGAGCGCGTCGGCGTCGAGCAGGTTGCCGAACATCGGGTCGATGGCCCGGTAGTCGGCGACGTCGTAGCCGGCGTCGGCCTGCGGGGAGGCGTAGAAGGGGCTGAGCCAGACGGCGTCGACGCCGAGGTCCTTCAGATACGGCAGCCGGCTGCGGATGCCCTCCAGGTCGCCCATGCCGTCGCCGTTTCCGTCGGCGAAGCTGCGCGGGTAGACCTGGTAGATCACCGCGTCTCTCCACCAGCCCGTGTGCGTGCCGGTGGTCGGGGCGGCGGCGGGGGCAGCGAGATGCTGGGTCATGTCTTCCTTGATCGGTAAGGAGATGTGCGTACGAGTACGGGTACGGGCGCCTCGGCCCGGCGAGGTCAGCCCTTCACGGCACCGGCGGACATGCCGGTCACCAGGTGCCGCTGGACGAAGAGGAACACCAGGGCTGCGGGGAGGGCGATGAGGACGGAGGCCGCGGACATCGGGCCCCACTGGGCGCCGTACTGGTTGACGAACTTCTGCAGCCCGCCGGCCAGGGTGAGGTTCTCGTCGCCGACCATGAAGGCGGAGGCGTAGGCGACCTCGCCCCAGGCGGTGATGAAGGAGTAGAACGCGGTCACCGCGATACCGGGCTTGGCGAGCGGCAGGATCAGCCGCCAGAAGGTGCCGAACGGGGTGAGGCCGTCGACCTGCCCGGACTCGTCGATCTCGCGCGGGATGGTGTCGAAGAAGCCCTTCATCATCCAGGCGCAGAACGGCACGGCGATGGTGAGGTACGTGATGACCAGTCCTGCGGGCTCGTTGAGCAGGCCCATCGACGACATGATGTTGTAGATCGGCACGATCAGGACGGCGACCGGGAACATCTGGGTGATCAGCAGCGTCCACATCAGTCCGCGCTTGCCGGGGAAGCGGAAGCGGCTGACGGCGTAGCCGGTGGTGGAGGCGATGAAGACGCCCATGACCGTGGTGAGGCCGGCGACGAGCAGCGAGTTGCCGAACCAGGTGAGGAACGGGGTGTCGTTCAGCAGGTTCGTGTAGTTCTCGAACGTCGTCTCCTTGACGAAGTCCGTGGTGGTCGCGTACTTCGCCGGCTTGATCGAGGTCAGGAAGACCCAGAGCACCGGGAAGACGGCGACCACGGAGGCCACGATCAGGGTGGCGTGCAGCCCGACCGAGGCGAGCGGCGAACGGCGCCCGCGCATCGGGGTGCGGGTCGCGGTCCGACGGGTCGTGGCCCTGTGGGTCGTGGCCCGGGGGGTCGTGGTCGTCACCAGACTTCTCCCTGCTTGCGGAGGACACGCCGGTAGACCGCGGCGAAGACCATCAGGAGGACGAGGATCAGGACGCCCCAGGTGGACGACTGGGCGAAGTCGCGGGGGCTGATCTCGAAGGAGAACTTGTACGCCTGGGTGACCAGGATCTGGGTGGCCTCACCGGGTCCGCCCCGGGTGAGCAGGAAGATCACCGGGAACATGTTGAAGGTCCAGATGGTGCTCAGCAGGATCACGGTGGTGGAGACGGACCGCAGTCCGGGCATCGTGATGTGCCGGAAGCGCTGCCAGGCGTTCGCGCCGTCCATCTCGGCGGCCTCGTACAGCTCGCCGGGGATGGACTGCAGTCCGCCGAGGAGGGCGACCATCATGAACGGGACGCCGAGCCAGACGTTGACGGCGATCACCGAGAACTTGGCCCAGGTGGGGTCGTTGAGCCAGGGCAGCGCGTCGAGGCCGCCGCCGGCGAGGATCTGGTTGAGCAGGCCGCGGCGCTCGTCGTAGAGGAAGCGCCAGGCGAAGACCGAGACGAAGCCGGGCACGGCCCACGGCAGGATGAGCAGCATCCGGTAGAAGGAGCGGCCCGCGATCTTCCGGTTGAGCATGTTGGCGAGGACCAGGCCGAGGCCGAAGGTGACCGAGACACAGGCCACCGTCCACACCAGCGTCCAGCCGAGCGTGCCGAGGAACTGGTCGCCGCTGAGCGCGTCGGCGTAGTTGTCCAGGCCGACGAACTCGTACGTCGCCGGGATCTCGTTGACGCCGATGGAGCGCGCGACGTTCCGCTCGTTGGCGTCGGTCAGCGACAGGTAGATGCCGCGCACCAGCGGGTAACCGATGATCACGCCGATCACGATCACCACCGGGGCGACCATCGCCCAGGCGTACCAGTGGGTGGAGAGGGAGCGCCTCAGCGGGCCCCGGGACGTGCCAGTACCGCGGCGCCGGCCGCGGGCGACGCTGTCGCCCGCGGCCTTCGCCACCGACTGGCTGCTGGTGTCCACAGCCATCAGCCGGCCTGCCTTCCTTCTACTTCCAGTCCTTCAGGAGCTTGCGGTAGGACTCGCCGATGGCCTTGGCGCCGGCCTCCGGGGTGGTCTGGCCGGTGAGGACCTTGGCGTACTCGACCTTGACCGGCTCGAAGAGGCTGCCGCCCTCGGGGATCCAGGGGCGCTCGACGGCCTTGTCGACGACCGGCTTGAAGAAGCCGATCATCTGGTTGCTCGCGACGTCGGGCTTGACGTAGACGGACTCACGGGTGGGGAGCAGGCTGAGCTCCTTGGCGATCTTCGTCTGGGTCTCGACCGAGGTCATGTACTCGGTGAAGGCGTAGGAGGCGTCCAGGTTCTTGGAGCCCGCGTAGATCGCCAGGTTGTGGCCGCCCTGCGGGGCGCCCTGGGCGGCGGAGCCGGCCGGGACCGGGGCGATGCCCAGGTTCGCCTTGTCGGCGAACTCCTTGCCCGCGAAGGTGTCGGTGACGGCCCACGGGCCGTTGATGATCATCGCGACCTTGCCGTCCTTGAAGGCGGCCTGCATGTTGTCCCAGCCGTTGGTCGCGTCGGTGATCGCGGCCTTGGAGTCGACCAGGTCCTTGACGGTCGCCAGCGCCTTGACGCCGTTGGCGTTGTCGACGGTGACGGTCTTGCTGTCGGCGTCGACCAGGTCGCCGCCCTCGCCGTAGAGGAAGGAGAGGAACCAGTACGGGTCGTCGCCACGCAGGTACATGCCGGTCTTGCCGGTCTTCTGCTTGATGGCGGCGGAGGCGGTCTTCAGCTCGGCGATGGTCTTGGGGACCTCGACGCCGGCGTCCTTGAGGATCTTCTTGTTGTAGAAGATGCCCATGGAGTCGATGACCTGCGGCACGGCGTAGGTCTTGCCGTCGAACTTGGTCGAGGCGGCGGCCTGCTTGAGGAAGTCGGCCTCGTCCTTCAGCGCCGGGGTGCCGTCCAGCGGCTGGAGGTAGCCGAGGCTGGCGAAGTCCGGGGTCCAGGCGACCTCGGAGCGGATGACGTCCGGGGCGCCGGAGCCCGACTGCGCGGCGTTCTTGAACTTGTTCTGCGCCTCACCGAACGGCACGTTCACGTACTTGACGGTGACCTTCGGGTGCTTCTTGGTGAAGTCCTCGGCGATCTTCTTGAAGACCTTGTCCTCGGAGCCGACCGTGGAGGTGTCCCACCACGTGACGGTGCCGGAGAGCTCGCCGGAGCCCTTCGAGCCGCCGCCGTTCGCCGAATCGTCGCCGCTTCCGCACGCCGCCAGGGTCACGCCCAGGGCCGCGACCAGCGCGGTGGCCGCTATGCCACGCCGCATGTGCACTCCTTCAACTGATCCCGGGGTGACGAGGGGCTGGAACCTGCCTCATGCGACCGCTCCCTCGCGGCGCTCCGGGTTGCCAGGAACGTAACAGGGATGAAAACGAGCCGAAAGAGCTTGCGAGAATTTTCTGCAAGGCCCGGCGATCGTTACATCGGCGTGTCCTGAAGGTTGCCGACGAGTCGCTTGACAGCAGGCCCGGGGCCTCCCCAGGCCCTCTTGCGGCTACCCACGAGCCCTGCAAGTCTTTGCATCATCTCTTGCAGGACCGTTTCACGGCCGCTCCGACCTCGTTGTCAGTACGTAGCCCCGCCCCCGGAACACGCGAGAGGGACACCGCACATGGCCCACGAGCTCACCTCACCGTCGATGTCGGACTCCGCAAGCTCTTGCGCAACCCCCGCCCGCTCCGGCTGGTGGCGGGACGCCGTGATCTACCAGGTGTACGTCCGCTCCTTCGCGGACAGCGACGGCGACGGGATCGGTGACCTGCGCGGCGTACGGGAGCGGCTGCCGCACATCGCGGACCTGGGCGCGGACGCGGTCTGGCTGACCCCGTTCTACGCCTCCCCGCAGGCGGACGGCGGCTACGACGTGGCGGACTACCGCGCGGTGGACCCCGTCTTCGGGGACCTGGCGGACGCCGACGACCTGGTGCGCGCGGCACACGGGCTCGGCCTGAAGGTCATCGTGGACATCGTCCCCAACCACACCTCCGACCGGCACCCCTGGTTCCTGCAGGCGCTCGCAGGCGTCGGCCGGGACCGGTACGTCTTCCGGCCCGGCCGGGGACCGGACGGCGCCGAGCCCCCCAACGACTGGGAGTCGGTCTTCGGCGGACCCGCCTGGACCCGGGTCGCGGACGGCTCCTGGTACCTCCACCTCTTCGCGCCCGAGCAGCCGGACCTGGACTGGCGCAACCCCGAGGTGCGCGCCGAATTCGACTCCGTGCTCCGGTTCTGGCTCGACCTGGGGGTGGACGGCTTCCGGATCGACGTCGCCCACGGCATGGTCAAGGCGGAGGGCCTGCCCGACATCGGGCACGGGCAGCAGGCGAAGCTGATCGGCACCCAGCGGCTGCCCTTCTTCGACCAGGACGGGGTCCACGAGATCCACCGCGGCTGGCGCCGGCTCCTGGAGTCGTACGGCCCCGACCGGATCGGGGTCGCCGAGGCCTGGGCGCCGACACCGGAGCGGCTCGCCCTGTACGTCCGCCCCGACGAGCTGCACCAGGCCTTCAACTTCCAGTTCCTGAACTGCCCGTGGGACGCGGCGGCCCTGCGGTCGGTCGTCGACGGGTCGCTGCGCGCCACCGCCTCGGTGGGCGCCCCGACGACCTGGGTGCTCTCCAACCACGACGTCGTCCGGCACCCCACGCGGTACGGCAGCCAGGAGCGCGGCCGGGCGGCGGCGCTGCTCATGCTGGCGCTGCCCGGTTCCGCCTACGTCTACCAGGGCGAGGAGCTGGGCCTGCCCGAGGTCGTGGACCTGCCGGACGAGGTGCGCCAGGACCCGGCGTTCCTGCGCGGCGACGGGCAGGACGGGCTGCGCGACGGCTGCCGGGTGCCACTGCCGTGGACGCCCGAGGGACCGTCGTACGGCTTCGGGCCCGGCGGCTCCTGGCTCCCGCAGCCCGCACAGTGGCCGGCGCTGAGCGTCGCCGCCCAGAGCGCCGACCCCGGTTCGGTCCTGGAGCTGTACCGCCGGGCGCTGCGGCTGCGCCGCGAGCACCCCGCGCTCGGCGCGGGCGACGCGGTGGAGTGGCTGGACGGACTCCCGGAGGGCGTCCTCGCGTTCCGCCGCGGGTCGGAGGGCGGGGACGTCCTGGTCACCCTGAACACGACAGCGGGCGAGGTGGCCCTGCCGCTCACCGGCACGCTCCTGCTGTCCAGCGCTCCGGCCGCCCCCGTACTCTCCTCCCCCGTACTCCCCTCCCCCGCCGCGGAGTTCGGCGGCGGCGCGGCGCATGCGCACAACGTCCGGGTTCCCGCCGACTCCTGCGTTTGGTGGGCAATCTGACGTGCGACCGGTACAGTCCAATCCCATGACCGCGCGGCTTGCCGACATCGCAGCCCAGGCGGGGGTCAGTGAAGCCACAGTCAGCCGCGTGCTCAACGGCAAGCCCGGCGTGGCCTCGGCCACCCGTGAATCCGTGCTTGCCGCACTCGACGTCCTCGGATACGAGCGACCCGTGCGGCTGCGCCAGCGCAGCGCCGGGCTCGTCGGCCTGATAACCCCCGAACTGGACAACCCGATCTTTCCCGCCCTCGCGCAGGTCATCGGGCAGGCCCTGACCCGGCAGGGCTACACCCCCGTGCTCGCCACGCAGACCCCCGGCGGATCCACCGAGGACGAGCTGACGGACATGCTCGTCGAGCGGGGCGTCTCCGGGATCATCTTCGTCTCCGGACTGCACGCCGACACCACCGCCGACATGACGCGCTACGACCAGCTGCGCGGCAAGGGCGTCCCGTACGTCCTGATCAACGGCTTCTCGCCCAAGGTGCAGGCGCCCTTCGTCTCACCCGACGACCGGGCCGCGATGCAGCTGGCGGTGACCCATCTCGCCGCGCTCGGGCACACCCGGATCGGGCTCGCGGTGGGACCGAAGCGGTTCGTGCCGGTGCTCCGCAAGATCGAGGGCTTCCAGCGCGGGATGCGGGAACGGCTCGGGCTCTCCCCGGAGGAGTCCGAGCAGCTGATCCAGCACTCTCTGTACACGCTGGAGGGCGGGCAGGCGGCGGCGGGCGCGCTGATCTCGGCCGGCTGCACGGCCGTCGTCTGCGCGAGCGACATGATGGCGCTCGGCGCCATCCGGGCGGCCCGGCAGCAGGGGCTCCAGGTCCCCCGGGACGTCTCCGTGGTCGGTTTCGACGACTCCCCGCTCATAGCGTTCACCGACCCGCCGCTCACCACCATCCGCCAGCCCGTGCAGGCGATGGGACAGGCGGCGGTCCGCGCGCTGCTCGAAGAGGTCGGGGGCACCCCGGCGCCGCACAGCGAGTTCGTCTTCATGCCTGAGCTGGTCGTTCGCGGTTCAACCGCTTCCGCCCCGCTTCCGGGCCGACCCTGACGGTCCGGGGTCCGCGCATCCGTCTCAGGGCGGAGCATGTGCGCCCCGAACCCGTCGGAGGGATGATCGGACGGGGGGAATGGATCTGGCAGACTCTCCTCCTATGGGTGAATCGACCGTGAAGAGTTTGGAAGGCCGGACGGCGGCCAGCCCGTCACCCATGCCGGACGGTGGCGGTGTGCGGGCCAGGCTCCGCATGCCCCGACGACCCCGGATCTGGTTCGAGATCCTGCTCATCGGCGTCAGTTACTGGACGTATTCGCTCATCCGCAACGCGGTACCGGAGCAGAAGGCCCAGGCGCTGAAGAACGCCGACTGGATCTGGGACGTCGAGAAGAGCCTCGGGCTCGCCTTCGAGGAGACCGTCAACCACGCCGTGAACTCGGTGACATGGCTGATCGTGTCGATGAACTACTACTACGCCACGCTGCACTTCGTCGTGACCATCGGTGTGCTGGTGTGGCTGTACCGATGGCAGCCGGGCCGTTACGCGGCGTCCCGCACGGTGCTCTTCGCCACCACAGGTGTGGCCCTGGTCGGTTACTACCTGTATCCGCTCGCGCCGCCCCGGCTGATGAACGGCCAGGCCTTCATCGACACGGTCCTGGTCCACCACACCTGGGGATCGATGGCCTCGGGCAACCTCAAGCACATGTCGAACCAGTACGCGGCGATGCCGTCGATGCACATCGGCTGGTCGCTCTGGTGCGGTCTGACCATCTTCGCCCTGGCCTCGGCGCCCTGGGCGCGCATCCTGGGCCTGCTCTACCCCGCCGCGACGCTGGTCGTGATCGTGGCCACCGCCAACCACTTCTGGCTGGACGCGGTGGGCGGCATGATCTGCCTCGGCTTCGGCTTCGCCGTCTCCTACTTCTGGTACGGCTCGCTCCCCAAGGGTCTCCCCAAGCTGGTGGAGACCCCGGCCCCGGTGGCCCGGGGCGGCCCCTCCTCGCGGCCCGCGAAGGCCGACGAGGAGGAGCAGGAGAAGGAGCGCGCGAGCCGCTAGGGCCTGTCCGGCGGATCAGGGCCGGTGAGGCCCTGGGGCTCCGCTTCCCTGGGGGTCAGCCCCGGTGTGTGACGCGGCCGCCCGCGACCGTGAGGCGGATCGGGGCCTGTTCCGTCTCGTCGGCGGGGGCCGTCACCGGGTCGACGGTGAACGCGGTCAGGTCGGCGCGCAGGCCCACGGCGATCCGGCCGCCGAGCCGCTCCTCCCCCGCCGCGACGGCCGCGTGCGTGGTCATCCCCTCCAGCGCCATCGCGCCGGTCAGCCCGTGCCGGGCGGACGCGGCGCCGCGCGGGGCCTGGGCCGTGGCCAGGACCTGCCGGGCGTCGTGGTGGGCGATGGGCCAGTCCGAGCCGAGCGCCAGGTGGGCGCCCGCCTCCCGCAGGTCACGGCAGCGCCAGGCGCGGTCCGCGCGGACGTCGCCCAGCCGCTTGGACCACTCGTCGGTGTGGTCGGCGCGGGTGTACGCGGTGTGCGGGGGCTGCATCGAGGCGACGACCCCGAGGGCCGCGAACCGGCCGAGCTGGTCGTCGGGGACGGTCTCGATGTGCTCGATCCGGTGCCGGGGCCCCGGGCCGCCGCCGAGTGCCTCCACCGTGTCCAGGACGTGCCGGACGGCCGCGTCGCCGATGGCGTGCGTGGCCGTGCCGACCCCCGCCCGGTGGAGATGGCGCACGGCGGCCGCGTAGGCGGCCGGGTCGGGCCAGAAGGCGTCGGTGCCCTGGCCGTGGCAGTCGGCGTGCTCCAGCCAGGCGGTGCCACCCTCGACGGTGCCGTCCATGAAGAACTTCACGCCGCCGACCCGCCACAGCCGGCCGGCCCGCTCCTGGAGCCGTACCAGCTCGTCCAGCTCCTCGGCGGTCGCGCCGGGCATGCACCAGGGGGCGAGCCGGAGCCGGAGCGGCAGGTCGCCGTCGGCCTCCAGGGCGGTGAGCAGCCCCGGTACGTCATGGCCGCCCAGGTCCATGACGTGCGCGCCGGTCAGTCCGGTGGCGGCCATGGAGGTCAGCAGCTCGACGAGCCGGTCGCGCCGCTCGGCGAAGGGCCGGGTCGGCAGGAACGGGGTCACGAGGTCCATGGCGGCGTGCTCGATGAGGTGGCCGGTGGGCCGCCCCGACTCGTCGCAGACGATCTCGGAGCGCTGGGCGAAGGCCCGGGGGCCTTCGATCCCGGCGGCCTTCAGGGCCGCCTCGCTCGCGAGGGCGGAGTGTCCGTCGTAGAGGCGCAGGAAGGCGGGGGCGCCGCCGAGGACGTCCTCGATCAGCTCGCGGTGGATCGGCCGGCCGCCGAAGGTGTTGTGGTCGAGGCCGAAGCCGACGACCCAGCCGTCCTGGCGCTCGGCACCGGCCAGGACCGAGCGGAGTCGGTCGAGGTCGGTCACGCCGGAGAGGTCGGTGCCGGTGAACATCTCCAGGCCCCAGACGGGGTGGCTGTGCGCGTCGGTGAGGCCGGGCGTGAGGGTGGCGCCGCCGAGGTCGACGGTCTCGGTGCCGGGTCCGCGCCAGTCGCGGGCGTCGGCGGCGTCCCCTACGGCGGTGATCAGTCCGTCGCGGACGGCGACAGCGGTGTGCGCGGAGAGCTCGGGGGTGCGGACGCGGGCGTTGACGAGGACGAGGTCGGGGGCGGGCACGACGGTTCTCCTTCTGCTGGTGCGGCGGGCTCCGCGGGCTCTGCGGGCTCTGCGGCGAAGTTCGCGTAGACCTCGGGGCGGGTGCGGCGGAGCCGGTGTGCGAGGAGGAGCCCGAGGACGAAGACGGCGGGGACGAGTGAGATCAGGACGGTGTTGACGGTGGTGGAGGCGCCGGTGAAGAGGTCGACGTGGGTGACGACGAGACCGATGGCCCCACCGAGCAGGACGAAGGCGGCGACGGGCGCGACCACCGTGCGCAGCCGGCCCTCGTCGTGGCTGATCCGGCGGAAGAAGAGGGGTACGGCGAGCGCCGCGAGGAGCTGGAGGACCATCAGGCCGATCATGCCGGGGGTGTTCACCCAGAGCAGCAGCTGCTGGTACGGGTCGGCTCCGGCGGCCGCGAAGCCGAGGACGACGACCGCGCCGAGGACGGTCTGGACGATGCCGGAGACGTACGGGGAGCGGTGGCGGCGGTGGACGCGGGCGAAGGCGGCGGGCAGGACGCCCTCCTCGGCGAGCGCGAGGCCGTAGCGGTTGATCGCGTTGTGGAAGGCGAGGAGCGAGGCGAGGACGCTGGTGACGATCAGGATGTGCATCAGGTCGGCGGCCCAGGAGCCCACGTAGGTGGTGATGGCGGCGAAGAAGAGGCCGCCGGGGTCGTCGCCGGCGGCCTGGACGACCTTGTCCTGGCCGAAGGCCTGGATGACGGTCCACACGACGAAGGCGTAGAAGAGGCCGAGGAAGCCGACGGCGATGTAGGTGGCGCGCGGGATGGTGCGCTCGGGGTCGCGGGCCTCGCGGCGGTAGATGACGGTCGACTCGAAGCCGGTGAAGGCGGCGAAGGCGAAGGCGAGGACGGCGGCGGTGCCGGGGACGAGCACGTTGCCGGGGGCGAAGGAGCTCAGGGAGAGCCCGTCGGCGCCGCCGTCGAGCAGGACGCCGCCCGCGAGGAGCACGAGGATGCCGGTCTCGGCGACGAGCAGGACGCCGAGGAGCTTGGCGCCGAAGTCGATGGAGCGGAAGCCGCCGTACCAGATGAGCAGGAGCCCGGCGAGGGAGACAGGGAGCCAGGGGACGTCGATGCCCCAGAGCGCCCCTGCGGTGTCGGCGGTGGCGGTGCCGAGCAGTCCGTAGACGCCGATCTCCATGCCGTTGTAGCCGAGCATCGCGAGCAGGGCGGCGGCGATGCCGACGGGCTTGCCGAGGCCGCGGGTGATGTACGCGTAGAAGGCGCCACCGTTGCGGACGTGCCGGCTCATGGCGGTGAAGCCGATGGCGAAGACCGCGAGGGTGATGCCGGCGAGGAGGTAGCCGGCGGGGGCGCCGATGCCCCCGAGGACGACGGCGATGGGGGCGACGCCCGCCATGACGGTGAGCGGGGCGGCGGCGGAGACGACGAAGAAGGAGATGTCGGCGGTGGAGAGCGTGCCGGTTCTCAGCCCCTTGGGAGCGGTGGTGGTCTGTGAGGACATGGAGCGGGAAGCCCTTCCGAGGCAGGAAACCTAAAGGCTTTCGGTTTGCGCAATGTAACCTCGCGTTCAACGATTCGGGAAGACCTGACCAGGGGGAAATCATTCATGGGCCGGCCGCGCACACCGCTCCTCGACCGCGAGCGGATCACCACCGTGGCGCTCGAACTCGTCGATGAGCGGGGGGAGTTCAGCGTCCCCCAGATCGCCAAGCGGCTCGGTGTGCAGACGGCCTCGGTGTACCACCACGTGGACGGCAGGGACGGGATCGTGGAGCTGCTGCGCGAGCGGGTCAGCGCGGGGATCGACGGTTCCACCCTCGACCTGGAGCCCTGGGACACGGCGATGGCCGCCTGGGCGCGCTCCTACCGCGCCGCCTTCGCCGCCCACCCCCGGGCCGTCCCGATGCTGATGACCTCACCGGTGCGGGCTCCGAGCGTGCTCGCCCAGTACGAGGCCGCGGTGTCCCTGCTGCTCGGTGTCGGCTTCGACAACGCCGACGTCATGACGGTGATCGTCGCGCTGGAGAACCTGGTGCTCGGCTCGGCGCTCGACGTCGCGGCCCCGGACGCCATGTGGGAGCTCCCGGACGAGGTCACCACCCCGCGGCTGGCCGAGGCCCTGGCGGCGCTGGGACCGACCCGCGCCGACGCCGCGTTCGACCTGGCCCTGGAGGCGTTCCTGGCGCACTGCCGGGCGCTCCTGGAGCGTGCCGACGGGTGACGCCGCTCGGGCCGCTCCCGGAGCGCGCCGAAAGCCGACCCCGGTCGGCCGAAAGCCGACCCCGCTCGGGCTCGCGCGCT
This sequence comes from Streptomyces sp. NPDC014870, assembly GCF_043081505.1. Lineage (NCBI taxonomy): Bacteria > Bacillati > Actinomycetota > Actinomycetes > Kitasatosporales > Streptomycetaceae > Streptomyces > Streptomyces sp. NPDC014870. The sequence continues at coordinate 135,825 of NZ_JBIBWQ010000004.1, read as the reverse complement.
ACGCCCCGTAGAAGCGCTCCTCGACGACCGCCCGGGCCCGGCGGGTGATCCGCCGGTAGTCGTCGACCATCTCCCCGACGTGACCGGGGCCGTACCCCAAGTACCGCCCGACCGCCGCCAGTTCGCGCCCGTCCGACGGGAAGGTGTCCCCGGGCCTGCCGCGTACCAGCATCACCGCGTTGCGGACCCGGGTCGCGAGCACCCAGGCCTCGTCCAGGGTCTGCGCCTCGTCGGTGGGGATGAGCCCGGCGGAGTGGGCGGCTGCCAGGGCCTCGCGGGTCCGGGTCGTGCGCAACCCCGGCTCGGCCCAGCCGTGCCGCATCTGGAGCAGCTGGACGGTCCACTCGACATCGCTCAGACCGCCGCGGCCGAGCTTGGTGTGGAGCGTCGGGTCGGCGCCGCGCGGCAGCCGCTCGGACTCCATCCGGGCCTTCAGCCGCCGGATCTCCCGGACCGCCTCCTCGCCGAGGCCCTCGGCCGGGTAGCGCAGCGGGTCGATCAGCTCGACGAACCGCTCCGCGAGGTCCGCGTCGCCCGCCATCGGCGCGGCCCGCAGCAGGGCCTGGCTCTCCCAGACCAGGGACCAGCGGCGGTAGTAGGCCTCGTACGACTTCAGCGTGCGGACCATGGGGCCGCTCTTGCCCTCCGGGCGCAGGTCCGCGTCGATCAGCAGTGGCGGGTCGGCGGTGGGGACCTGGAGGAGCCGGCGGATCTCGGAGACGACCTGGTTCGCCGCCCGGGCCGCCTCCTGCTCGTCGACGCCCTCGCGCGGCTCGTGCACGAACAGGACGTCGGCGTCGGAGCCGTAGCCGAGTTCGTGGCCGCCGAAGCGGCCCATCCCGATGACCGCGAACCGGGTCGGCAGGGTGTCGCCCCAGCCCTCCCGCACGGCGGCGCGCAGCGCGCCCGCGACGGTCGCCGCGTTCAGGTCGGTGAGCGCCAGGCCGACCCGGTCGACGAGCGCGCCCGGATCTAGTTCGCGGGGGCTGTCCTCCGTGCCGTACGAGCCGATGAGATCGGCCGCGGAGGTACGGAACAGCTCCCGGCGCCGCACCCCGCGGGCCGCGGTGACCGCCTGCTCGGCGCCGTCGGCCCGGCCGACCGCCGCGAGGATCTCCTGCTCCAGATGGTCCCGGCCGCGCGGCTTCAGGCCCTCCGGGTCGCCGAGGATCGCGACCGCCTCCGGGGCGCGCAGCAGCAGGTCGGGGGCGAGCCGCCCGGCCGAGAGCACCCGGGCGAGGTTCTCCGCCGCCGCGCCCTCGTCCCGCAGCAGCCGCAGGTACCAGGGCGTCTTGCCGAGCGCGTCGGAGACCCGGCGGAAGCCGAGCAGTCCGGCGTCCGGGTCGGCCGAGTCGGCGAACCAGCCGAGCAGCACCGGCAGCAGCGTGCGCTGGATCGCGGCCTTGCGGGTGACCCCGGAGGCGAGCGCCTCCAGGTGGCGCAGGGCGGCGACGGGATCGGCGTAACCGAGCGCTTCGAGCCGCTCTCCCGCGGCCTTCGGGCTGAGCCGGGTCTCGCCGGGGGTGAGCTGGGCGACCGCGTCGAGCAGCGGCCGGTAGAAGATCTTCTCGTGCAGCCGGCGGACCACCGCCGCGTGCCGCTTCCACTCCTTGTTCAGCTCGGCGACCGGGTCGGTGCGCAGGCCGAGCGAGCGGCCGAGGCGGCGCAGATCGGCCTCGTCCTCGGGGACGAGATGGGTGCGGCGGAGCCGGTAGAGCTGGATGCGGTGCTCCATGGCCCGCAGGAAGCGGTACGCCTCGTCCAGCTGGGCGGCGTCGGCGCGGCCGACGTAGCCGCCGGCGGCCAGCGCCTTCAGGGCGTCGAGGGTCTTGCCGCTGTGCAGGCCGGCGTCGCCGCGGCCGTGCACCAGCTGGAGGAGCTGGACGGCGAACTCGACGTCCCGCAGGCCGCCGGGGCCGAGCTTGAGCTCGCGCTCGACCTGGGCCGCCGGGATGTTGTCGACGACCCGGCGGCGCATCTTCTGCACGTCGGCGACGAAGTTCTCGCGCTCGGCGGCCTGCCAGACCAGCGGGGAGACGGCCTCGATGTACTCGGCGCCCAGCTCCGGGTCGCCCGCCACCGCCCGGGCCTTGAGGAGGGCCTGGAACTCCCAGGTCTTGGCCCAGCGCTGGTAGTAGGCGAGGTGGGAGGAGAGGGTGCGGACCAGGGGGCCGTTGCGGCCCTCGGGGCGGAGGTTGGCGTCGACGGGCCAGATGGTGCCCTCGACGGTCGTCTCCGAGCAGATCCGCATGAGGTGGGAGGCGAGCCGGGTCGCGGCCTGCATCGCCTTCCCCTCGTCCGCGCCCTCGACCGCCTCGGCCACGAAGATCACGTCCACGTCGGAGACGTAGTTCAGCTCGTGGCCGCCGCACTTGCCCATCGCGATCACGGCGAGCCGGCAGTGCGCCGCGTCGGCGGGCGCGGCGGTACGGGCGATGGCGAGGGCGGCGCGCAGCGTCGCGGTGGCGAGGTCGGCCAGTTCGGCGGCGGTCTGGGCGACGTCGGCGGTGCCGCAGACGTCCCGGGCGGCGATGGCGAGGAGGCAGCGGCGGTAGGCGACCCGCAGGGAGACCGGGTCGGTGGCCTCGGCGAGGCCCTGCTCGAACTCGGCGACCCCGGGGTTCAGGTCGGCGGCCTCGTACGTGACGAGGGCCTGCCAGTCCTTGGGGTGCCGGGCGAGGTGGTCGGCGAGCGCCTCGGAGGCGCCGAGGACGCCGAGCAGCCGGTCCCGGAACGGCTTGGCGGAGAGCAGCGTGGCGGTGAGTGTCTGGCGCTCCTCGTCGGGCTGGGCCTCGACGAGCCGGACCAGGCCGCGCAGGGCGAGGTCGGGGTCGGCGGTCGTGCCGAGGCCGTCGAGCAGGACGGAGTCGTCCCGCAGGGCGGTCAGCTCGGGGAGGTCGAGCAGCCGCTCGGCGCCGGAGGGGTCGGTGAAGCCGTGCCGCAGCAGGCGGCTGAAGGTACTGCTCCTGCGCCCCGGCACCGCCGCCATCCCGCCGCTCCCTCCACCACCTTCGGGGCTCCATCGAGCCCCGCGATCGAGCCTATCCGCAGGGCGGGGCCGGGTCGCCCCGGGGCGCGGCGATCACCGCACGGGCTGCTCGCGGTCCGCGAGCGGGCTGCTCGCGGTCCGCGATCCACCCAAGTCGGACCTTTGTTTCGTAAGAGATCACACGTGATACCTCGCACATTCCTCACTATTTGCCGCCGATAAACCGTATTGCTTGTAAGTCCGTCTCCAGACACAAGTACTGTTCGTCGCACCGCACATCGCTCCATCACGGCTTCACCACAGCTCCACCACAGACCACTCGACCGCGCGACCGCCGTCGCCCGCGCACGTCGCCCCGCCGCACGTCGCTCCGCCACCCGTCGCCCCGCCACCGGGGTCACCCACGTCCGAAAGCGCACACACTCGATGCCTGGCCGCCGCCGCCTCCGTACTGTCTCCGTGCTGACGACCACCGCCGTCGTCACCGGCTCCTTCGTGGGAATCCTCCAGCTGACCTCCGGCTCCGTCTTCGGGGCCGACACCGCCAACGGCCTGGCCGGGACGTCCGCGCCCGACACCGCCGGCGACCCGGCCGACGGTCGGCCCGACCACGGGGCCGACGGCTCCTCCGGTCTCGCCCTCGACCCCGGCGCCGAGGGCCGGTCCGGGAAGAGGGGCGCGCAGGCCGCGCCACCGGCCGCCGGGACGGCCTCGGGGGCGACCGCGCGAGCCGCCGCGACTCCGGTCCGTACCCCCGACGTCGCCGTGGCGCAGATCGTGGCCCACCCGGACGACGACCTGTACTTCATGAACCCGGACGTCGTGCAGTCGATACGCTCCGGCCGTTCGCTGACCACGGTGTACCTGACGGCCGGCGAGGCGGACGGCATCAACGGCCGTGGCGCGAACGCGCCCGCCCCCGACAAGGCCGGCTTCGCGGCGGCCCGGCAGAACGGCATACGTGCCGCGTACGCCGAGATGGCCACCGGCAGCCGCACCAGCCCCTGGGACCGCGTCTCCATCCCCACGGTCGGCGGCGGGGCCGCCGAGCTCGACGTCCTGCGCGCCGCGCCGCAGATCAGCCTGGTCTGGATGCAGATCCGCGAGGCCGGAGCGATCAACGCCGACCGGCCGAACAGCCTGAACGGCCTGTGGAACGGCCGGGTCCAGGTCCTCGCCTCCCAGCGCGCCACCGGCACCCCGGTCACCACGGACTTCACGTACAGCAAGGACCAGGTGATCGAGGCGGTCACCGGGATCCTGGAGCGCATCCGGCCGACCTTCGTCCGGATCCAGGACCCGACGCCCGGCCGGAACCTGAAGACCGGGGCGCTCACCGACCACCAGGACCACCTCTACGGCGCCCGGTTCGCACAGGCCGCCCTGGAGCGGTACGCCACCCGGGCCACCGACGCGGGCCGCCCGCACTTCGGTGTGCAGAACTACCTGGGCTACCCCACGAGCATCCTGCCGTACACGCTCGACCCGGAGTCGGCCGGCACCAAGCTCAGCACGCTGAAGACGTACGCCTGGACGGACGGGATCAACGACTGCGGCGACCCGGTCGGCTGCGGCGACCTCAAGGTGGCCCAGCGGCCCGCCGGGTCCGGCTGGACGAAGACCGTCCGCTACGCCCGCGGCAACTCCACCTCCTGGGTCCAGCGCGACCGCAACGGCGGCCTGCACGCGTTCTCGGTGCTCGACGGACGCCTCGCGGTGTGGACGAAGCCCGCCGGCTCGGCCGACGAGTGGCAGGGTCCGGTGATGCTGGCGGGCGGCGGCCTCGACACCGGGGTGACGTCGGTCCGGCTCCCGGACGGCCGGATCGTCGTCTTCGGCACGCGTACGACCCTGGGTGCCACGGCGGACTCGTACCGCCGCGAGGTGGTGTCGACCGAGCAGGCGACGCCGGGCGGCGCGTTCGGTCCGTGGCGTTCGCTCGGGACGCCCGAGAAGAACGACACCACGGGCATGTCGGACATCAGCGCCCCGGCCGCGGCCGTCGACGGGACCGGCCGGATCACCGTGGTCGTGCGCGACAGCGCCCACCGGCTGACGGCCCGCGAGCAGCAGGCGAACGGCGGCTGGGGCGCGTGGCGCAGCCTGGCCGCGAACGCCCCGGCGGCGGCGGCGGGCAAGACACCCCCGCCCGCCAAGGCGGCGAGCACGACGACGTCCGGCAAGGCGGCGAGCACCGCCGCCTCCGCCAAGGCGGCCGGCACGACGGCCACGGCCGCAGGCAAGGCGACCGCGCCCACCACGACGGCGGGCAAGGCGACCGCTCAGGCCGACGCGGCCACGGCCAGGGCGGCCGCCGCCGCCAACAGCGCCCTCACCTACCGCGCGGGGGGCGCCTCGGGCGGCACCCGGAACACCATCGGCAACCCGCTCACCGCGCCCGTGTACAGCGACCCGGTGGCGACGACGGACGCCGCCGGCCGGATCCACGTCTTCGCGGGCACCGCGAACACGGTCCTCACCTGGTCGCAGCCGCGCCCCGGCACCCCGCTGAGCGGGCCGAGGACGACCGGCCTGCCGGCGACGACACTGGCCCTGAACGCGAGCCCCACGCCCACGGGCGACGGGGTACGGCTCTGGTTCCGCAAGCCGTCCTCGGGCGACGTCCGCACGGCCGACTTCCCGGGCACGGGCGGCCGCTTCACCACCCCGGTCATCGAGATGTCGGGCGGGGTCCTCGGCCCCGGCCCGATCGGCGGCGGGTCCGGCCTGCTCGCGGTCCGGTCCCGTACCGGATTCCTGGCGACGGCGCCCGGAGTCTCCGGGAACGGCGGCACGGGCTCGCAGCCGCTGTGGACGCTGCAGAACTTCCTCTTCTCGGGCGCTCCGGGCGGGGTCGTGGACGGCGTCGCCGTGATGGGTCTGGACGGCAGGCTGCACTGGACGCCCGCGGTGCGATGAGTTCCGCCGGGACGCGGGGTCATAGATACGTACACGAAGGCGTACCGATGACCCCGCTCCCGGAAGGCGAACGACGATGACCCCGGAACCGACCCTCGACACCCGCTACAGCGACCCGAAGGCCCGGCCGGCGGAATGGTCGGCCGCGGCCGACCGGCTGGCCGGGGCCGAGGTCTTCTGGCTGACCTCGGTCCGCCCGGACGGGCGCCCGCACTCCCCCATAGCCTGAAGGGCATGGGGGGGACCCCCATCCCCGCTGATCGCGGTCTGGTCGGCGGGCGCGCTGCACTTCTGCACCGGCCCGGACGAGCGCAAGGCGCGCAATCTGGCGGAGAACGCGGAGGTCGTCCTGACCACCGGGACGCCGACGCTCGAGGAGGGCTTCGACCTCGTGGTGGAGGGCGAGGCCGTCCGGGTGACGGACGAGGCGCGGTTGCGGGGCGTGGCCGACGCGTACGTCGAGAAGTACGGCCCGGATTGGCGATTCGACGTGCGCGACGGGGCGTTCGTGGGCGACGGTGGGACCGCCCTGGTGTTCGCCGTCGCGCCGCGCACGGTCTTCGGCTTCGCGAAGGGCGAGCAGTTCGGTCAGACCCGCTGGCGTTTCTGAGGAGACCTTCCATGAACTGGACGCTCGAAGTCGTCCTGGTCCCCGTGACCGACCTGGACCGGGCGAAGGAGTTCTACGGCGAGAAGTGCGGCTTCACGATCGACCTCGACACCGAGGTCGCGCCGGGCATCCGGATCATCCAGGCGACGCCGCCGGGCTCGCGGTGCTCGATCTCGATGGAGAGCGGCATGCCGCCGATGCCGGGCGCGAAGGCGATGACCCCGGGCAGCCTGCAGGGCCTCCAGCTGTGCGTCACCGACATCGAGGCGGCCCGCGAGGAACTCCTCGCCCGGGGCGTGGACGTCTCCCCGGTGCGCCGCGTGGGCGCGTCGGGCTGGGAGGACGGCAAGGGCGAGACCTGGAACTCGTTCCTCACCTTCGCCGACCCGGACGGCAACGGCTGGGTGGTCCAGGAGGCCCCGTCGGAGCTCTCGGAACGCTGAGTGGGGCCCGGCGGCGCCGGGCTCACCCTCCCGCTTCGAACTCCACCCGGTAGTGGCGCACCCGCTCGTCCTCCCCCACGTACCGCATCCCGGCGGCCTCCATGACCCGCTGGGAGGCGACGTTCCCCAGATCGGCGTCGCCCTTGGCCCCGGCGAGCCCCTGCGCGCGGGCCAGTCCGAGCAGCGCGCGCAGGGCCTCAGTTGCGTACCCGTGCCCGCGCGCGACGGGCGCGAGCCCGTACCCGACGGTCACGAACCGCCCCTCGTCGGGCGGCCCGTGGAACCCGATCCCCCCGACGGTCACCCGGTCGTCCCTGCGCCGTATCTCGTACGGCCCGAACACCCCGGGATCCCCGTGCTCGTCCCGCGCGTCGAGAAAGCGCCGCGCCACCGCGACATCCGCGTCGGAGGGGTACCCCTCGGCCCACCCCTCGGAGCCCTCCGCCGCCAGCCTCACGATCCGCTCGGCCTCGCCAACACTGAGCCGGCACAACTCAAGGCGCCTGGTCGTCACTACATCCATACGGCCTGCCTACCACCCGCCCCGGCCGTGCCACATCCGGTTTTCCCGCCGCCCGGACGTACGCGCCCGTCGGAATGACGCCCCGCACGCCTCCGGCTCCCAGGCGGGAATCGGCCGTACCGTGCGAGAGCCGTCCGGATACCGGACGGCTCTCGCCACTCCCCCGTTCCCCCCGGAGGTCAAGATGCCCAGTCCGCCCCAGCCGTTCGGCACCGTCGTCAGCACCATCGGCGTCAACCTGCGGAAGTTCCCGAGCACGGACTCCGCCGTCGTCGGCAACCTGAGCCACGGCACAGAGATCGGTCTGCACAGCAAGGTGAACGCCCAGAACATCGACGGCAACACCATCTGGTACCTGCTGCGCGACAAGGCCGTGTGGGTCGCCGCCCGGCACGTGGACAACACCGGACACGTCCCCCTGTCCAAGGACGTGGAACCGGCCGCCCCGCAGGGCTGACGGCCGGACCGAGCAGCACGGCGCAGGTCCGGCGGCCACCGGCCGCCGGACCGCCCTCCCCTTACAGCACCGGCAGGTTCTTCCGCAGTTCGAAGGCCGTGACCTCGCTGCGGTACTCCTCCCACTCCTGCTTCTTGTTGCGCAGGAAGAAGTCGAAGACGTGCTCGCCCAGGGTCTCCGCGACCAGTTCGCTCTTCTCCATCAGGGCGATCGCCTCGCCGAGGTTCTGCGGGAGGGGCTCGATGCCCATCGCGCGGCGTTCCGCGTCGGAGAGGGCCCAGACGTCGTCGTCGGCGCCGGCCGGGAGTTCGTAGCCCTCCTCGATGCCCTTGAGGCCCGCCGCGAGCAGGACCGCGTAGGTCAGGTAGGGGTTCGCGCCCGAGTCGATCGAGCGGACCTCCACCCGGGACGAGCCCGTCTTGCCCGGCTTGTACATCGGGACGCGGATCAGGGCCGAGCGGTTGTTGTGGCCCCAGCAGATGTACGAGGGGGCCTCGCCGCCCGCGCCGGCCGCGCGGGAGGAGCCGCCCCAGATGCGCTTGTAGGAGTTGACCCACTGGTTGGTGACGGCCGAGATCTCCGCCGCGTGCTTCAGGAGGCCCGCGATGAAGGAACGTCCCACCTTGGAGAGCTGGTACTCCGCGCCCGACTCGTAGAACGCGTTCCGGTCGCCCTCGAAGAGCGAGAGGTGGGTGTGCATGCCCGAGCCGGGGTACTCCGAGAACGGCTTCGGCATGAAGGTGGCCTGCACGCCCTGCTCGAGGGCCACCTGCTTCATGACCAGGCGGAAGGTCATGATGTTGTCGGCCGTGGAGAGCGCGTCGGCGTAGCGGAGGTCGATCTCCTGCTGGCCCGGCGCGCCCTCGTGGTGGGAGAACTCCACCGAGATGCCCATCGACTCCAGCATCGTGATGGCCTGGCGGCGGAAGTCCATGCCGACGTTCTGCGGGGTGTGGTCGAAGTAGCCCGAGTTGTCGGCGGGGGTCGGCTTCGAGCCGTCGAGCGGCTTGTCCTTCAGGAGGAAGAACTCGATCTCGGGGTGGGTGTAGAAGGTGAAGCCCAGGTCCGAGGTCTTGGCCAGGATGCGCTTGAGGACGAAGCGGGGGTCCGCGAAGGACGGGGAGCCGTCCGGCATCAGGATGTCGCAGAACATCCGGGCCGTGCCCGGGGCCTCCGCCCGCCAGGGCAGGATCTGGAAGGTGCCCGGGTCCGGCTTGGCGATCATGTCGGACTCGTATACACGGGCGAATCCCTCGATGGCGGAGCCGTCGAAGCCGATCCCCTCGTCGAACGCCTGCTCAAGCTCGGCGGGCGCCACGGCCACCGACTTCAGGAAGCCGAGGACGTCGGTGAACCACAGCCGCACGAACCGGATGTCGCGCTCTTCGAGCGTCCGGAGCACGAATTCCTGCTGCTTGTCCATTTCCACACCCATCTTTGCTGGTCAGGCCGCCTGTTCCCACCGCCTCGGGCACATCGGGGGGCACCTGAGCATCCCACCACATGGTTTCGCGCACGTTGCACACCCAGTGTGCCCGCTCGCGTGTGACTCAGGTAACGGAAGACCGGCCGGTTCCGGGCGTCTGTTCGCTCCGCGGTTGCCCCCGAGTGTCCCCTCGCGGCCCTCCGGCCACTACGATCTCCGGCCATGGGGGGACCTCTGTTCGGACGCCGGTCCCGGCGCGCGCGTCCCATGGCACTGGCGAGTGCCGTGGCGACGCTCCTCGCCGCGCTCTTCGTCTGTCTGGGGTCCGGTGAAGCCGCTCCCGCGCACCACGAGCGCACCGCCCACGCGAACCCGGCCGCCGAGGCCGCCGTCGCCGCGCACGAGTACGTCTGTCCTTACGACCGCGGCGGCTGCTCGCTCTTCCCCTCGCTCAGCCCGGCGGTGCTCACCGCGCCGCCGCTCGACCCCCCGCCGCACGCGGAGGGCCGGCTCCCCCTGCCCGTACCGGCGTACGACACCGCCCGGGCACCCCGCTCGGCCGCGCAGCCGCGCGCGCCGGACCTGCACGTCCTTCAAGTCCTGCGGACGTAGCCGGCGGGCCGCCACCCCTGCCCCGCCCACGGCTCACGCCCGACGCCTGACGCCACCCCACATCCCAGAAGGACGACCACCATGGCCGCCAACCGCTCCGCCAACGCCGACCGCCGCGCCCGAATAGAGGAGATGCGCCGCGCCGAGCAGGCCCGCGAGCGCCGCAACCGCTTCCTCACCATCGGCGTCTCCGCCGTGGTCGTCCTGAGCCTCGTCGGCTTCGGCGGCTACGTGCTCAACGAGCAGTCCGAGAAGAAGGAGCAGCAGGAGGCCGCCGCCAAGGCCCCCATCAAGGACGAGAAGTCCTGGGACGCCAAGAAGCTCGGCCGCAACCACGTGACCACCCCGGTCGCCTACGAGATGAAGCCGCCGGTCGGCGGTGACCACGACCAGGTCTGGCAGAACTGCGACGGCGACGTCTACACGGCGAAGGTCGCCGAGATGAACGCCGTGCACTCGCTCGAACACGGCGCGGTCTGGGTCACGTACAACAAGAAGGCCCCCGAGGCCGAGGTGAAGAAGCTGGCCGAGAAGGTCGGCAAGACCCCGTACTCCTTCATGAGCCCGGTCGACGACCAGGCCGGCCCGATCATGCTGAGCGCCTGGGGCAAGCAGGTGACCGTGGACAGCGCGAGCGACCCCCGGATCGACGCCTTCTTCACCAAGTACGTGCAGGGTCCGCAGACCCCCGAGCCGGGCGCGGCCTGCACCGGCGGTGTCGGGGCGACCCAGTGAAGCTGACCCGCACGCACGGGGCCTCGATCGCCGCCGTCGTCCTCGCCCTGCTCTTCGCCGGGGGTGCCGTCACGGTCGCCTCCGCCGACCGGGAGGAGGCGCAGGCGTCGCCGGCCTCGGCGTCGGCGGACGCGGGCTTCGCCCGTGACATGTCGGTCCACCACCAGCAGGCCGTCGAGATGTCGTTCATCGTCCGGGACCGCACCGAGGACGCGGACGTGCGCCGTCTCGCGTACGACATCGCCAACACCCAGGCCAACCAGCGCGGCATGATGCTGGGCTGGCTGGACATGTGGGGGCTGCCGAAGGTCGAGTCGGGCACCGAGCCGATGGCCTGGATGGGCATGGGCGGACACGGTGACACCGGTCCCCTCGACGGCGCGCTGATGCCCGGCATGGCGACGAAGACGGAGCTGGACCGGCTCCGCTCGGCGAGCGGCAAGGACGCGGAGGTCCTCTACCTCCAGCTGATGATCGACCACCACAAGGGCGGTGTGCACATGGCCCAGGGCTGTGTGGACAAGTGCTCCGTGGACGTCGAGCGGAACCTCGCGCAGGGCATGGTCGAGGCCCAGGAGTCCGAGATCGGGCTGATGACCCAGCTGCTGAAGGAGCGCGGGGCCGAGCCCCGCTCCTGAGGCCCGAACCGCCTGCGCGACGGCCCCCGTGACCCCAGCGGTCGCGGGGGTCGTCGCGTACGCGGACAATGGTTGACGCTCGGGGACGTACGACGACGGCTTACGGAGGTACGCACCCCATGACCACGGCGAAGGACATCATGCACCCCGGGGCCCAGTGGATTCCCCGGCACGAAACCCTCGACCGCGCGGCTCAGATGATGCGCGACCTGAACGTGGGCGCCCTGCCGATCGCCGACGAGAACGAGCGGCTGTGCGGCATCATCACGGACCGCGACATCGTGGTCGGCTGTGTGGCCATGGGTCACGACCCGTCGAAGGTCACCTGTGGCGAGATGGCCAACGGCACCCCGCGCTGGATCGACGCCGGCTCGGACGTGGGCGCGGTCCTGGAGGAGATGCAGAGCCACCAGATCCGCCGTCTCCCCGTCATCGAGAACAAGCGGCTCGTCGGCATGATCAGCGAGGCCGACCTGGCCCAGCATCTGTCCGACGAACAGATCAAGGCGTTCTGCGAGAGCGTCTACGCCGCTTCCTGAGGCGGCGGTCCCTGAACCGGCGGTTCCTGAAGCGGCGGTCCCTGAGGCCCGGCGCGCAGTACCGCCCCGGCCACCGCCTCCGGGCGGTCCAGCATCATCAGGTGGCCCGACGGCTCGACCGCCTCGTAGCGGGCGTCGAGCCGTCGGGCCAGTGCGCGTTGGCGGCGCTCCCAGCGGGCGGAGCCGTCGGGGGCCGCGAGGACGGTGACGGGCGCCCCGGCCGGCAGCGCCCGCTCCTCGCGCAGCGCCAGGAGTTCGGCGGCGACCGCGCGGTAGTGGGCGTTCTCCAGGAGCGTGCCGCGCAGCACGCGTGAGGTGCGGTAGCAGCGGCGTACGAGGTCGGTGGGCGCGGGGTCGCCGCCCGATGCCCGGGAGAGCCGTACGGTGGCGCGCCGGACGGCAGGGCCGAGGGCGGCCGGGGCTCCGGCGGCCGACAGCAGGGTGCCGAGGCCGCGGGCGGCGGCGGTGCGCAGGGCGGGGGCGGCGGGGGTACGGGCGTGTTCCTCGACCGACGCGTCGACGAGGACGAGGGCGGCGGTACGGGCCGGGTGCAGGCGGGCGAAGGCTTCGGCGTGGAAGCCGGCGATGGAGTGCCCGACGACGGTGACCGGCCCCGCGGGCAGCGGCAGCGCGTCGAGGAGTCCGGCGATGCGGTGGGCCTCGCCGGCGGCGGAGGGCGGGACGGCGGCCGGGGCGGAGAGGCCGTGGCCTGGGCGGTCGAAGCGGACGACCGTGCGGTGCGGGGCGAGCAGCGGGACGACCGGGTCCCAGTCGAACCAGCTCATGCCGAGGCCGGCGCTGAGCACGCAGACGGGTCCCGTGCCCTCGACGACGGCGTGGTGGGCCACGCCCCCGATCCGTACGAACTCCCTCACGGTCGCTCCTTGCTGACGGAGACGGCGAGTACGCCGAGCCAGACGGCCACGAGCAGGACCTGGAGCCGCTGCCCGGCCCCGAGGGCCCAGGTGCCGTGGCCCGCCTCGAACGCGGCGACGGCGGCCAGCGTCCAGACGGTGGCGGCCAGTTCGAGGGCGACGAGCACGGGTCCTGCCGTGGCCAGGGGCCGCCACATCCGGTGGCGGCGGGCCGCGTACGTCAGGAGGAGCATGGCGGCCACCGCCGCCGCCATGGCGAGTGCGGAGCTGACCGCGTGGGCCGTGTGGGTGAACGGGACGAGGCCGGCGTCCTCCCGGGCGGCGCACGCCGGTGCGGCGGTGGGCGTGCAGCTGAGCGGCAGCCGCGAGTCGGCGGCGGTGGCCGCCCCGAAGAGCGCGACGGCGCCCCAGCCCGCGCGCACGAGGCCGAGGCCGCGGGGGCCGGTGGCGGCCCGGCGGGTGTTCCACAGAGCCGTAAGGGCCGCCGCGAGGACGAGGATTCCGGCCGTGAGGTCGCTCGCGCGGAAGAAGTCGCCGTGGGGCTGGTCGGTGGCCATGAGTTCGGAGACGTACGACCTGACCGGGTCGAGGCCGGTCCTGACGACGGCTTCGAGGATCCACGCGCTGTACGCGAGCGCGCCGAGGACGAGCAGAACGGCGGTGGCTCGCGCGGCGCCTTCGAGCCGGGACGGGGCGGGCCGGGAGATGGACATAGTGGTACGTGATGCTATGCGCCCGCCCCGGCGTCCCGGTGGCCGGGCCCCGCGACCCCGCATGTCGTGGGGGGGCAGGGCGGGACATGGACACCGGTCGATCACAAAATCCCTGGCTCCTCCATAATCATCTGGCCTAACGTCAGGCGCCCGACCACGCCGATCACCGGAGGACACCCGCATGACCACGCCGACCGAGAACCCCGACCAGAACCCCTGGGGTCCTCCGTCCTCCACGCCGCCCGGCCAGCCGGCCGGAGCGCCCCCGGCCGGAGCGCCGGCGTTCGGGGCCTCCCCGTACGGCACGACGCCGCCCGGCATGCCGCCGGCCGGCATACCGGGGATGCCGCCGCCGTTCCAGCAGCCCAGGAACGGCATGGGCGTGACCGCCCTGGTCCTCGGTCTCGTGGGCCTGCTCTTCGGGCTCATCCCGTTCACGTTCTGGCTCGGCGCGATCCTCGGCGTCATGGCCCTGGTCTTCGGCATCGTCGGTCACGGCAAGGCCCGTAAGGGCGAGGCCACGAACAAGGGCGTGGCGCTCTCCGGGATCATCCTCGGCGGGGTCACGATCGTCGTCTCGCTGGTGTGGCTGATCGTCCTGGTCGTCGCCGTGGACGAGTTCGAGAAGACCGTCGACGAGGAGATCGCCAAGCAGGACAAGGCCTCCTCCGCGCCCGCCACGCCCGGCGCCACGAGCGAGCCGGAGCCGGAGCCGACCGAGACCGCCCCCGCGGCCCTGAAGTTCGGTCAGACCTTCGCGTACGAGGACGGCATCAAGGTGACCGTCTCCAAGCCGCGCGCCTACACGCCCGACCAGTTCGCCGCCGGGCACACCAAGGGCAACAAGGCCTTCCAGGTGACGGTCACGATCGTCAACGGCAGCAAGGAGACGCTCGACGTCACCGGCGCCCTGGTGGACGCGAGCGACGCGGAGGGCGCGCAGGCCGACGCGATCTTCGACGGCAGCAACGCGACGACGATGTTCCAGGGCAACGTGCTCCCCGGCAAGCAGGCCAAGGGCACCTTCGCCTTCTCGCTCCCCTCGGCCGCGGCCGGTGAGATGCAGATCGAACTGAGCCCGACGATCCTCGACCACGAGAAGGGGATCTGGATCGGCCCGACGAAGTAGCCGGGCGGGAGACCGGGACACCGGTACGCAGGACATAGCGTCGGTCTGACGATTACACTGGGCGGGTGCCTCAACTACGCCTCGCTCTGAATCAGATCGACTCGACCGTCGGCGATCTCACCGCCAACACCGAGGCGGTCGTCCGCTGGACCCGGCACTGCGCCGAGCAGGGCGCGCATCTGGCCGCGTTCCCCGAGATGGTGCTGACCGGCTACCCCGTCGAGGACCTCGCGCTGCGTTCGTCCTTCGTCGAGGCCTCCCGGGCCGCCCTGCGGACGCTCGCCCGGCGCCTCGACGCGGAGGGCCTCGGGTACCTGCCCGTGGTCGTCGGCTACCTCGACCGTTCGGACCGCGCCGAGCCCCGGCTCGGCCGGCCCGCCGGTTCCCCGGAGAACGCGGCGGCGGTGCTGCACCGGGGCGAGGTGGCGCTGCGGTTCGCCAAGCACCACCTGCCCAACTACGGGGTCTTCGACGAGTTCCGCTACTTCGTGCAGGGCGACACGATGCCCGTCGTGCGCGTCCACGGCGTCGACGTGGCGCTCGCGATCTGCGAGGACCTGTGGCAGGACGGCGGCCGGGTGCCGGCCGCCCGGAGCGCGGGCGCCGGGCTGCTCGTCTCCATCAACGCCTCGCCGTACGAGCTGAACAAGGACGACTCGCGGCTCGACCTGGTCCGCAAGCGCGCCCAGGAGGCGGGCTGCACCACCGCGTACGTCGCGATGATCGGCGGCCAGGACGAGCTGGTCTTCGACGGCGACTCGATCGTCGTCGACGCGGCGGGCGAGGTCGTGGCGCGGGCCCCGCAGTTCTCCGAGGGCACGGTGATCGTGGACCTCGACCTGCCGGCGGCCGCCGCCGACGCGCCCACCGGCATCGTGGACGACGGACTGCGGATCGACCGGGTGATCCTCTCCGAGGAGCCGCTGCCCGCCTACGAACCGGAGTTGACGGGCGGTTACGCGGACCGGCTCGACGACGACGAGGAGGTGTACTCGGCGCTGGTCGTGGGCCTGCGCGCGTACGTCGCGAAGAACGGCTTCCGTTCGGTGCTCATCGGCCTGTCCGGCGGCATCGACTCGGCGCTCGTCGCCTCGATCGCCTGCGACGCGGTCGGCGCACGGAACGTGTACGGCGTCTCGATGCCGTCCAAGTACTCCTCGGACCACTCCCGCGGCGACGCCGCCGATCTGGCGCGGCGCACCGGGCTCACCTTCCGCACGGTGCCCATCGAGCCGATGTTCGACGCGTACATGGGCGCGCTCGGGCTCACGGGCCTCGCGGAGGAGAACCTCCAGTCCCGGCTGCGCGGCACGATGCTGATGGCGATCTCCAACCAGGAGGGCCACCTGGTGCTCGCGCCGGGCAACAAGTCCGAGCTGGCGGTGGGGTACTCGACGCTCTACGGCGACTCGGTCGGCGCGTACGGGCCCATCAAGGACGTCTACAAGTCGACCGTGTTCCGGCTCGCGCGCTGGCGCAACCGCGCGGCCGAGGAACGGGGCATGACCCCGCCGATCCCGGAGAGCTCGATCACCAAGCCGCCGAGCGCCGAACTGCGCCCGGGGCAGGTCGACACGGACTCGCTGCCGGACTACGACGTCCTGGACGCGGTCCTGGCCCTGTACGTCGACCGCGACCAGGGCCGGGACGCCATCGTCGCGGCCGGCTTCGACGAGGAGCTGGTGACGCGGACGCTGCGGATGGTGGACACGGCGGAGTACAAGCGGCGCCAGTACCCGCCGGGCACCAAGATCTCGGCGAAGGGCTTCGGCAAGGACCGCCGGCTCCCGATCACGAACCGCTGGCGGGAGTCCCCGAGCCACTGACCGCGGAGCCACTGACGGCCGAGCCGCCGGCCGCCGAGCCGCTGACGTTCGGCGTCGGCTCGTCGGCGACCGGGCCGCTTCCCGCGACGACGCGGGAGGCGGCCTCGTCCGTCCGCGTACGGTCGAGCAGGCCCGCCGCCGCCGCGATCGCCAGGCCGACCACCGCGAGGCCCGCGCCGACCAGGGTCGGGGAGGTCCAGCCCCAGCCGCCGGCGACGGCGGCGCCGCCCGCCCAGGCGCCGCCGGCGTTGGCCAGGTTGAAGGCGGAGTGGTTGGACGCGGAGGCCAGGGTCGGTGCGTCCTTGGCCCTGTTCATGACCAGCATCTGCAGCGGGGTCGTGGTCATGAAGCCGACGGCGCCCAGGACGACGACCGTCACCAAGGCCAGCCACGGCACGTGGATCGTGAAGCGGAAGGCGACCAGGACGAGCGCCAGAGCGGTCAGGGAGCCGTACAGCGTCGGGCGCAGCGCCCGGTCGGTGAGCGGGCCCGCGGCGAGGGCGCCGGCCGTCATGCCGATGCCGAAGAGGGCGAGGACCAGGGTGACGGAGGACTCGGAGAGCCCCATCACCTCGGTGGTCATCGAGGCGAGGTAGGAGTAGACGGCGAAGACGCCCGCGAAGCCGAAGACGGCGGTGAGCAGGCCGAGCAGCACCTGCGGCCGGCCGAGCGCGCGGACCTCGCGGCCCAGGCTCTGCCGCTCGTCGACGGGGACGTCCGGCACGAGCCGGGCGAGGGCCGCCATGGCCAGCAGGCCGATGAGGGTGACCACGAGGAAGGTGGAGCGCCAGCCGAGGTGCTGGCCGAGCAGGGTCGCGGCCGGTACGCCGAGGATGTTGGCGACCGTGAGCCCGAGGAACATCGTGGCGACCGCCCGTGCCTGCCGCCCCTCGGCCACGAGGCGCGCGGCGACGACGGCCCCGACGCCGAAGAAGGCGCCGTGCGGCAGCCCGGCGAGGACCCGGCCCGCGACCAGCCAGCCGAAGCCGGGCGCGAGCGCGGAGGCCAGGTTGCCGACGACGAACAGCGCCATCAGCAGGAGCAGCATCCTCTTGCGCGGCACGCGCGAGCCGAGGGCGGTGAGCAGCGGGGCGCCGACGACCACGCCGATCGCGTACGCCGAGACGAGGTGTCCGGCGGTGGGGACGGAGGTGCCGAGGTCGTCGGCGACGTTGGGCAGCAGGCCCATCATCACGAACTCGGTGGTGCCTATGCCGAAGGCGGACACGGCAAGCGCGAGCAGCGCCAGGGGCATGGGGAGAGCCTTTCCAGACGAATAGTTCTTCGACTGAACAAATACTCTCAGGCGGAATGTTCCGCTCGGCCTCGGCCCGGTGACGAGAAGGTTTCGGCTCGCGGACCGGGTCGGAGGGACCGGGTCGGCTCGCGGACCGGGTCGGAGGGACCGGGTCAGAGCGTGACGCGGGCCGCGATCGGCAGGTGGTCGCTCTTCGTCGCCGGAAGCGCCCACGAGGACACCGGCTCGACGCCCTTCACCAGGATCTGGTCGATCCGGGCCATCGGGAACGAGGCAGGCCAGCTGAAGCCGAAGCCGTCGCCCGAGGCGCCCTGGGTGGAGCGCATCTGCGCGGTCACCGCGTTCAGCGCGCGGTCGTTCATCGTGCCGTTGAGGTCGCCGAGCAGGACGACCCGCTCGCGCGGCTCGGCGGCGATGGCCTCGCCGAGCAGGTTCGCGCTGTTGTCGCGCTGGTTGGCGGTGAAGCCCGCGTCCATCCGGACCCGGACCGACGGCAGGTGGGCGACGTAGACCGCGACCTCGGCCTTCGGGGTGGAGACGGTGGCGTGCATCGCGCGGGTCCAGCCCATGCCGATGTCGACGGGGCCGGCGCCGTGCAGCGGGTACTTGCTCCAGAGCCCGACGGTGCCCTGCACCGCGTGGTACTTGTACGTGTCGGCCAGGCCCTTCTCGTAGACCGGGACCATGTCGCCCTTGAGCTCCTCCAGGGCCACCACGTCCGCGCCCGACGCGGCGATCTGCCGGGCGGTGCCCTCGGGGTCGGGGTTGTCGGCGTTCACGTTGTGGGTGGCGAAGGTGAGGTCCCCGCCGCTCTGCGACTTGTCGGTGATCAGGCCGCCGAAGAGGTTCAGCCAGACCACGGTCGGCAGGAGCAGGGCGATCAGCGCGGTCGCGGAGCGGCGCAGGAGGGCCACGACCAGCAGGACGGGCACGAGGACGCCGAGCCAGGGCAGGAAGGTCTCGGTGAGGCTGCCCAGGTTGCCGATCCGGTTGGGGATGTCGGCGTGGAAGACCATGAGCAGGGTGAGGAGCACCGCGCAGACGGCCAGCAGGATGCCCCGGCGCCAGATGCCCCGGTCCCCGCGCAGACGGTCGAGCGCCGTTCGGAACCGGGATCCGGAGCGCTCGTTCCGGGCGCCGCCGTTCTCGGTCTCCGTCATGTCCACCCGCGCCATCACTCAGTCCTCACTGCCTTGCCGTCGTGCTGCCTTGCCCGTGACCCGACATCGACACTAGGTGATGCCGGGCCCGTCGTACTGCCACGTGGGACGACGGGGCCGCGCGGCGGGTTCCGGCGGTCGTCGCGCGGTGGGGTGGCTGTGACAGAACGCGCACATTCGTACGTACGACCCGGAATTCTTCCGTCTCGGCGGTGTGAACAGCGCCACTTCGCCCCACTTCCCCCGTCCCCGCGCGAAGTGCCACCATGGATGTGGTCCGGGGACGCCGTCAGGGCGCCTCGAGATGACGAAGGAGCCGTTCACCATGACGCTTCAGGCTGCCCAGAATCCGTCCCCCGACAGCAGCAAGGCGCTGTACGGAGGCAAGGGCACGCGACGTATCACCGTCCACGACATCGCCGCCGCCAAGACCCGCGGCGAGAAGTGGCCCATGCTCACCGCCTACGACGCGATGACCGCGTCCGTCTTCGACGAGGCCGGCATCCCGGTCGTGCTCGTCGGCGACTCCATGGGCAACTGCCATCTCGGGTACGACACCACCGTCCCCGTCACGATGGACGAGATGACCCTGCTGTCCGCCGCCGTCGTACGGGGCACCAAGCGCGCCCTCGTCGTCGGCGACCTGCCCTTCGGCTCGTACCAGGAAGGGCCCGTCCAGGCCCTGCGCAACGCCACCCGGCTGGTCAAGGACGCGGGCGTCGGAGCGATCAAGCTGGAGGGCGGCGAGCGCTCGCTGCCGCAGACCGAGCTGCTGGTCCAGGCCGGCATCCCGGTCATGTCCCACCTGGGCCTGACCCCGCAGTCCGTGAACACCATGGGCTACCGCGTGCAGGGCCGCACCGACGAGGCCGCGCACCGGCTCCTCAGCGACGCCAAGGCGGCGCAGGACGCGGGCGCCTTCGCCGTCGTCCTCGAACTCGTCCCGGCCGAGCTGGCCGCCGAGGTCACCCGCTCCCTGCACATCCCGACCATCGGCATCGGCGCGGGGCCGCACACCGACGCCCAGGTCCTCGTCTGGACCGACATGGCCGGACTGACCGGCGGCAAGGTGCCGCGCTTCACCAAGCAGTACGCGAACCTCCGCGCCACCCTCGGCGACGCCGCCAGGGCCTTCGCTGAGGACGTCACCGGCGGGGCGTTCCCCGCCGAGGAGCACACCTTCCACTAGTCCATCGCGGAACCACCCGACAGCCCGCCGACATCCCCCATCGGCGGGCTGTCGGTCGTCTGTCGGTGCGTTGTCGGTGGTGGCTGATGTAGTGGGGTCCATGACGCGATCCACACACAACGCCGTCGAGGTACGAGGCCTCGTGAAGCACTACGGCGAGACGAAGGCCCTCGACGGGGTCGACCTCGATGTCCGGGAGGGCACCGTCCTCGGTGTGCTCGGCCCGAACGGCGCCGGCAAGACCACCCTCGTCCGCTGCCTGTCCACCCTGATCGTCCCCGACGCCGGGACCGCCGTCGTCGCGGGCTACGACGTGGTGAAGCAGCCCCGTCAGCTCCGCCGCACCATAGGCCTGACCGGCCAGTACGCCTCGGTCGACGAGAAGCTGTCCGGCTGGGAGAACCTGTACATGATCGGGCGGCTGCTCGACCTCTCCCGCGCGGACGCCCGCCGCCGCGCCGACGAGCTCCTGGAGCGGTTCTCGCTCACCGAGGCCGCCAAGCGGCCCGCCATGCAGTATTCCGGCGGTATGCGCCGCCGGCTCGACCTCGCCGCGTCGATGATCGGCCGCCCGGCCGTCCTGTACCTGGACGAGCCCACCACCGGCCTCGACCCGCGCACCCGCAACGAGGTCTGGGACGAGGTGCACAGCATGGTCGCCGACGGCGTCACCGTGCTGCTCACCACCCAGTACATGGAGGAGGCCGAGCAGCTCGCGAGCGAGCTGACGGTCATCGACCGGGGCAAGGTCATCGCCAACGGCAAGGTCGACGAGCTGAAGGCCAAGGTCGGCGGGCGCACCCTGAAGGTCCGCCCGGTGGACCCGGCGGAGCTGCCCGCGATGGCGGCGGCGCTGCGCGAGTCCGGTCTCGACGGCATCGCCGGCTCGACGATCGTCCCCGACGAGGACGCGCTGTACGTGCCGATCCTCAGCGACGAGCAGCTGACCGCCGTCGTGGGCCTGCTCGGCGCGCGCGGCTTCGGCATCGCGCACATCGGCACCCACCTCCCCAGCCTGGACGAGGTGTTCCTGGCCATCACGGGCGAGAAGTCGTCCGCTTCCGACACGACTCCCGAGGAGGTCGCCGCATGAGCACGACCACGACCACGGTCACCAAGCCGCCCGTCGACGCCCCTTCCCCGGTGAAGCGGGCCCCCGTCGACGAGGGCCGGATCGGCCTGCGCGCCAACCTCCGCCACATCGGCGCGCTGGCGCGGCGCAACGCACTGCAGATCAAGCAGGACCCGGAGTCGATGTTCGACGTCGTCCTGATGCCGATCATCTTCGTCCTGCTGTTCGTGTACGTCTTCGGCGGCGCGATCTCCGGCAAGGGCAACAACGACGCCTACGTCAACTACGTGGTCCCCGGTCTGATGGCGATGATGGGCATGAACATCGCCATGGCCGTCGGCACGGGCATCAACGACGACTTCAAGAAGGGGGTGATGGACCGGTTCCGGACGATGCCGATAGCCCGGTCCTCCGTCCTCATCGCGAAGATCGTCGTCGAGATCGGCCGCATGCTGATCGCCACCGCGATCCTGCTCGGCATGGGCTTCCTGCTGGGCCTGGAGATCAAGGGCTCGGTCCTCGACCTCTTCGGCGCGATCGGCCTGTCCATGGTCTTCGGCGCCTCGCTGATGTGGATCTTCATCCTGCTCGGACTCGCGTTGAAGACCGCTCAGGCCGTCCAGGGGATGGCCATGATCGTTCTGATGCCGCTGCAGTTCGGCTCCTCGATCTTCGCCCCGCCGACCTCGATGCCCGGCTGGCTGGAGACCTTCACGGACTACAACCCGCTGTCGAACCTCGCCGACGCCGCCCGCGCCATGATCAACGGCACGCCGGTGGGCGACTCGGTGTGGATGACGCTCGGCTGGGCCGTGGTGATCACGGCCGTCACGGCGCCGCTCGCGGTGTCCAAGTTCCGCAAGAAGACCTGAGCGGGACGACCTGATCCGTACGCGGATCAGGAACGGGGCTCCTCACTCGGCGCGCCCCTGGATCGCGTCGGCGCGTTCGAGCAGGGCGGCGGCCTCCTCCACGGAGAGGCCGCCGCCCTCGGCGTACGCGGCCTCGAACGCCTCGTCGCCGAGAACCGAGCGGGCGAGTTCGGTGGCCTGCTCCAGGTTGTCGCGCTCGGGCGGCGAGAGCAGATGGGCCTCCGGGAGGAGTCCCTCGTGCGCCCCGAGGAGCCGGGCGCCGAGCACCGCGCGGGGGCCGCCGAGCCCGGCGAGCGCCCAGGCGGCGGTGATCAGGTGGATGGCGGGCATCTGCGGGGCGATCATCATCGACAAGGTGCCCCGGGAGCGGTCGAGGGCCTCCGTGGCACGGGTGAGAGCGGACCCGTGGCGCCCGTCGAGGTTGTCCAGCCAGCCGAGGCCCCCGAGCGTGAACCCGCCGAAGACCGACAGGGTGGCGGAGCTGAACTGGTCCAGGAGCACGGTGAGATGCGTGCGCGCCTCGGCGGTGCGGCCGGTGCGGCCGAGCAGCATGGCCAGGAACAGCCGGGCGGCCAGCGTCGGTTCGTGCCCGCGGTTCTCGTCGGCGGCCACGACCTGGCGCAGGATCTCCTCCGCCTCCTCGGCGCGACCGGTCAGCGAGAGCATGTCGGCGTACCGGGCGCGCAGCAGCGCCATCTGGGACTGGGCGCCGATCCGCTCCGCGTAGCCGATCGCGGCGAGGTAGTCCTCGGCCGCGCCCTCGAAGCGGAGCTGCCGCTCACGGGCGTCGCCGCGCGCGGAGAGCGCCTCGGCCGCGCCCCAGGAGTCGCCGAGCCGGACGAAGAGCTCCAGGCTCTCGTCGGCGTCGTCCGCCGCGGCCCGGGCCGAGTCGACCCGGTGGGCCAGCATGTTGGCGCGGAGCTGGAGGGCGCTGGCGAGTTCCCACGTGTAGCCGAACCGGCGGCAGGCGTCGACGGTGGCGTCGAGCAGCTCCCGCATCCTGCCCGGCTCGCCGATGATGACGACGGCGAAGACGGCGAACGAGCCGGGCAGGCGGCAGGTCTGCGGGAGTCCCGGCCGGTAGACGGCGGTGATCCGCTTGAGCCGCTCGATCCCGTCGTTCGTGGTCCAGTCCCCCGTCATGTGGTCCATGTTGAGCAGCCCGATCAGCCGCACCCCGCGCCTGGCCTCCCACAGCTGTGCCTCGCTCAGCGGCGGGGGCGCGGCCGTGCAGGGCTCGTGGAGCGGTTCCACGGGAGCGGCGGGCGGCGCGAACGGGTCGGGGCCGAGGGCGGCGACGGCCTCGGCCCAGTGCAGGGCGTCGGCGCGCAGGTCGCGCATCTGCCAGTACCAGACGAGGCAGTGGACGAGCACCAGCGCCTCGTGCTCGTCCCGGGCGGCGACCGCGCGGCGCAGGGCGGTGCGCACGTTCTCGTACTCGGTCCGGAACCAGCCCATCGCCCGTACCTGGTCCGGGCCGCGCAGGGCGGGGTCGGTGTGGCGGGCGAGCTCGCGGTAGTGGACCAGATGCCGGCGCTCGGTCTCCGCCCGGTCTCCGGCCTCCTCCAGCCGCTCCCCCGCGTACTCGGCCACCGTCTCCAACAACCGGTAGCGCATACCGCCGCCGTGCCCGTCGTCGCAGGGCGCGGCGACGACCAGTGACTTGTCGACCAGCGAACCGAGCAGATCGAGGGTGTCCCCCGGCGGGCAGACCGCCTCCGCCGCCTCCAGGTCGCAGCCGCCCGAGAACACCGAAAGCCGGCGCAGAACGGCACGTTCGGGCTCGGTCAGCAGATCCCACGACCAGTCGACCACCGCACGCAACGTCTGCTGCCGCGGCAGCACCGTCCGCGCCCCCGAGGTCAGCAACCGGAACCGGTCGTCCAACCGATCCGCCAACTGCCGCGGCGACAGCACCCGCAGCCGCGCCGCCGCCAGCTCGATCGCCAACGGCAACCCGTCCAGACGCCGGCAGATCTCCCCACACGCCTCCGGATCCCCCGCCGGATCAAAACCCGGCCGGGCCGCCGCACCCCGATGCGCCAACAGCCGCAACGCCTTGTCCTGCGGGAGCGGCTCCAGCGGCCGTACGAACTCCCCCGGCACACCCAACGGCTCCCGGCTCGTCGCAAGCACCGTCACCCCCGGACACCGGGCGAGCAGCACCTCCACCAACTCCGCCGCCGCACCCACCACATGCTCACAGTTGTCCAGGAGCAGCAGCAGCCGACGCGACGCGCAGTGCTCCACCAGCCGGGTCAGCGCGTCGTCGGCGGTCCTGAGCCCTTCGGCGCCCGCGCCGCGCAGCACGGTCTCGCGCGCCCCGACGGCCCCGAGCACGGCCTCGGCGACGGCCTCGGGATCGGTGACGGGCGCGAGTTCGGCCAGCCACACCCCGTCGGGCCAGTCCGCCCCGGCGTCGGCGGCCCGCTCGGCCGCCTCCTGGGAGAGCCGGGTCTTGCCGGCTCCGCCGGGCCCGAGGAGGGTGACGAGCCGGCTGCCGCGCAGGTCCTGCTGCAGCCGGGCGATGTCCTGGTCGCGCCCAACGAAACTGGTCAGCCTGGCGCGCAGGTTGCCGGGGCGGACGGGCCGGGCGGGGGCCTGCGGCGGCGGGCCGGCCGGCGGTGGGCCGGCCGGCACGTCCGGCGCGTCCGGCTCCTGGGCGAGCAGCTCGCCGTGGAGGGCGCGCAGTTCCGGGGAGGGGTCGGTGCCGAGGCTGTCGGCGAGGGCGCGGCGGAAGGACTCGTACGCGGCGAGCGCCTCCGCCGCGCGGCCCGTGGCGCGCAGGGCCCGGATCCGCAGGGCCTGGAGCGGTTCGTCCAGGGGGTGGGCCTCGCAGAGGGCGGCCAGTTCGGGCAGTGCGGACGCGGCCTCCCCCAGCGCGAGCGCCGCGGTGTGGCGGGCTCGCCGGGCGTCGAGGCGGCGGGCCTCCCAGCGGGCGGCCTCCGCCGTGCGGTCGGGCAGGTCCGCGAGCGCGGGTCCGCGCCACAGGCCGAGGGCCTCGTCGAGCAGCCGCGCCGCCCGTGCCGGGTCGCCCGCTTCCAGGGCGCCTGCGCCCTCGGCCGCGAGCCGTTCGAAGCGGCGCGCGTCCACGTCGTCGTCGGCCGCCGCGAGCCGGTACCCGCCGGGCCCGGACACCACGGCCTCACGGCCGAGCACCCGGCGCAGCCGGCCGATCAGGGCCTGGAGCGCGGCGATCTCGTCGGCCGGCGGGTCGTCGGGCCAGACCTCCGCGACCAGGGAGCCGACCGGAACCGTACGGTCCGCGCGCAGGGCGAGCGCGGTCAGCAGGGACCGCAGCCGCGCGCCGCCGAGGGCGACGGGGCTGCCGTCGGCCGAGTGGACCTGGGTGGGGCCGAGGACGGAATAGCGCACAGGCCCTATTCTCCGTGAGCCGGGGATCTCCGCAGGAACTCACCCCCGCCCCGGCACGTTTCCCGCACACACGCCGCCGCGCCTTGAGGAGTCCCACCGATGACGACGGCCACCAGCCGTAGACACGAGCGCCGGATCAGCCCGGTCTTCCTGGCGATCCTCGCCGTCATGGCGGTCACCGGCTGGGCGGTGTGGAGCGGCTTCGCGTCCAACGCCGGCGTGGCGATCTTCCTCTTCGTCACCTCGGCCTGGATCGTCTCGCTCTGTCTCCACGAGTACGCGCACGCCCGCACGGCGCTGCACAGCGGGGACATCACGATCGGGGCGAAGGGCTATCTCACGCTCAACCCGCTCGCCTACACCCACGCCGTCCTGAGCGTCATCCTGCCGGTGCTCTTCGTGATCCTGGGCGGCATCGGTCTGCCGGGCGGCGCGGTCTTCATCGAGCAGGGCCGGATCCGGGGCCGCTGGAAGCACAGCCTGATCTCGGCGGCGGGCCCGCTGACGAACGTGCTGTTCGCGATCGTCTGCACGGCGCCGTTCTGGCTGGACGCGCTGGACGGTGTGCCGCTCGCCTTCCAGTACGCGCTGGCGTTCCTGGCGTTCCTCCAGGTGACGGCGGCGCTCCTGAACTTCCTGCCGGTACCCGGCCTGGACGGCTACGGAGTGATCGAGCCCTGGCTGTCGTACAAGATCAAGCGGCAGATCGAGCCGTACGCGCCGTACGGCTTCTTCGTGGTGATCGCGCTGCTCTTCGTCCCGGCGATCAACGGCGCGTTCTTCGACACGATCGACGCGCTGATGCGAGCCCTCGGCGTACCGGAGATCTCCCGCTACTGCGGCTCGAACCTCTACCGCTTCTGGCAGGAGACGCCAGAACTCTGCCAGGACTAGGGCCGGGCTCCGGGGCCGGGCTCAGGCGGTTTCGGCGGCCCGGGTCGCGGCCTCGGTCTTCGCGCGGCGGAAGTAGTACCAGGCCATGTTGGAGGAGAGGCCGGCGAGGAGGACCCAGACGATCCCGAGCCAGCTGCCCGCGGCGAAGGAGATGACGGCCGCGACGACGGCGAGGATGCAGACGGCGAGGGCGTACAGAGCGAGGCGGGGCATGGGGGTCGGCTCCTGTCCGGGTACGGCGATGGTGCCCGTCCAGTGTCCCCCATGCGCCGCCTCGCTCCGTCGCGGGTCGTCCGTCGGCTCGGACGTCGGCTCAGACGTCGGTGACCCGGAGCCCCGCGTGGGCCTTGTAGCGGCGGTTGACCGAGATCAGGTTGGCGACGAGCGCCTCGACCTGGTGGGCGTTGCGGAGGCGGCCCGCGAAGACCCCGCGCATGCCGGGGATGCGGCCGGCCAGGGCCTGCACGATCTCGACGTCGGCGCGCTCCTCGCCGAGGACCATCACGTCCGTGTCGATCTCGTCGATCGCGGGGTCCTGGAGCAGCACGGCGGACAGGTGGTGGAAGGCGGCGGCGACCCGGGAGTCGGGGAGCAGCGCGGCGGCCTGCTCGGCGGCGGAGCCCTCCTCGGGCTTGAGGGCGTAGGCGCCCTTCTTGTCGAAGCCGAGCGGGTTGACGCAGTCGACGACGAGCTTGCCCGCGAGTTCGGCGCGCAGCGACTCCAGGGTCTTGGCGTGGCCGTCCCAGGGCACGGCGACGATCACGATGTCGCTGCGGCGGGCGCACTCGGCGTTGTCGGCGCCCTCGACGCCGAGGCCCAGCTCGTCGGCGGCGGTCTGGGCGCGCTCGGCGGCCCGGGAGCCGATGATCACCTTCTGGCCGGCCTTGGCGAGGCGGTAGGCGAGGCCGCGGCCCTGGTCGCCGGTGCCGCCGAGGACGCCGACGACGAGACCGGAGACGTCCGGGAGGTCCCAGGGGTCCTTGGGGGCGGGCTTGCTGTCAGTCGTAGTCATGGCCTCGACATTACTGGCCGGTCGCCCCTTCCGATCCCGTACGGGTGGAACCTCCGCGACCGGCGCGCGGACCGCGCCCGGCTGGGGCAGGATGCGGCGCCATGGATGCCGTACGGGTCGCGCTGCTGCGCGAGGTGCTCGCGGGGACGGAGTGGCCGAGGGAGGCCCGCCGGTTCGCGGGTGCGCTCCGCTCCTCCGTCGTCCCTCGCGGGGGCGGGCTGTTGCTCGTGGGGACGGACGGCTACGAGCCCTGGCACCTGGCGGCGCACCTCGTCGACGAGGCCGCCTGGTCGGGCCAGCCGGAGCTGGCGCCGACGCTGGTACGGCACCGGGTGCGGCCGGGCGACCCGGCGCATCTGGCCGTCGGCCTCGGGCGCCTGGAGGCGGCACGCACGGGGGCGACGCTGCTGCTCGTGGCTCCGGAGCGGCCCGGCGCGGGGCTCCTGGAGCGGGTCCACGACGCGCGCCGGGCTGGGGCGACGGTGCTCTCGCTCGACGGCGGCGACCCGGAGGTGCACGGCCTGGCGCACGAGACGCTGACGGTGCGGGCGGGCGCGGAGGTCGACCTGGACACGGTCCAGCACCTGGTGAGCGCGGCGGCCGGGGAGAACAGCCTGCCGCCGCCGCGCGGCCGGCGTCGGTTCCGTGACCGCCTCTCGCTCCTGGCGGACCACCTGACGTCACCGCCGCCGACGGGCTGGTGACCCGAGTCACCTCCCCCTTAATTGGGTTGCCCCGCGCCGAGCGGCCGCCGGAGCATGGCCTTTCGTGACCTCCAAGCTCTCCGCCGTGCTGCCCGATCTCGCGCCCTGGCGCTCCTCCCGCGACTTCCGGCTGCTGTGGATCCAGGGCCTGGTGACCGTCTTCGCGAGCTTCATGGCGCTGATCGCGCTTCCGCTGCAGATCATGGAGCTGACGGGTTCGCCGCTCGCCGTCGGGCTGATGGGCGCCGTCGAGCTGGTCCCGCTGGTCGTGTTCGGGCTGTACGGCGGCGCGCTCGCGGACGCCGTGGACCGGCGGAAGGTGATCGTCGCGACGGAGGCGGGGCTCGGGCTGCTCGCCCTGGTCCTGCTGCTCAACTCGCTGCTCTCGGAGCCGCTGCTCTGGCCGCTCTACGTCGTCGCGGCCTTTGTCTCCGCGCTGTCCGGGCTCCAGCGGCCCGCGCTGGACTCGCTCCTGGCGCGGATCGTCCCGCACGACCAGATGACGGCCGCCGCCGCGCTCAACGGGCTGCGCTGGCAGATGGGCGCCATCGCGGGGCCGGCGCTCGCGGGCCTGGTCGTGGCGTACGCGGGGCAGGCGACGGCGTACGGCGTGACCCTCGCCGGTTTCGCGCTCTCCGTCCTGCTGTGCCGGCGCCTCTCCCCCGCCCCGCCCGCGCACGACGCCGAGAAGCCCTCCCTGCGCGGTATCGCGGAGGGCGCGCGGTTCGCCTGGTCGCGGCCGGTGCTCCTTGGTACGTACGCGATCGACCTGGCCGCGATGTTCTTCGCCTTCCCGAACGCGATCTTCCCGTTCCTGGCGGCCGAGCTGGACGCGGAGTGGTCGCTGGGCCTGATGTACGCGGCGGGCTCGGTCGGCTCGCTCGTGCTCGGCATGACCAGCGGCTGGACCGCGAGGATCCGCCAGCACGGTCTCCTCGTGGTGTTCGGGGCGGCGGGCTGGGGGCTCGCGATCGCGGCGGCCGGCTGGTTCGGGAACGTGTGGCTGGTGCTGCTCTGTCTGGCCTTCGCGGGCGCGGGCGACATGCTCAGCGGCCTGGGCCGTTCGACGATCTGGAACCAGACGATCCCGGAGGAGCTGCGGGGCCGGCTCGCCGGGATCGAGGTCCTGTCCTACAGCGTCGGCCCGCAGCTCGGCCAGGTCAGGGCGGGCGCGATGGCGGGCTGGACGGGCACGCGGGCGGCGGTCTGGAGCGGCGGTGTCGCGTGCGTCGCCGCGGTGGGGCTGCTGTGCCTGACACTGCCGAAGCTGCTCACGTACGACGCCGACACGGACGAGGACGCCCTGCGCCACAAGGCGGCGCAGGAGGAGCGCGAGGCGCGGGCGGCGGAGACGCGGGCCGACCGTGAGGGGGCCGGGGCCACGGGGGCCCCGGCCTGACCGGTCACCGGGCCCGACGTCTGACCGGTCACCGGGTCAATGCGTCACCGCGTCATCCCGTCACCGCGTCACACCGTCACGCCGTCACCCCGTCACCGCGTCACCGCGTCACCGGGTCACTGGCCGGAGGTCCCGTCCGTCTTCGGGTCGTCCTTGGGGGCGTCGTGCCACTTCGGGTCGGTCTCCCACTCCAGGTTGCGCTCCCGCGCGGTCTCCATGGCGTGGGCCGCCTCCTCGCGGCTGGCGTAGGGGCCGAATCGGTTCTTCGCCGGGCAGTCGGGCCCTTCCTCGACCTTCTTGTGCTCCAGGCAGTAGTACCACTCACCCGGCTTGCCCACCGTGCGCTTCTTGAACAGGGCCATCGTCGGCTCCTTCCTCTGGGGCCATGCTGCCCCACCTGCGGTCGTTAGACTCGCTGACATGTCTGGCCAGTCGCTGCTCGTACCGGGGGAGCTCTCTCCCCATCGCTCCGTTCCCGGAGCCATCCGCCGTCCCGAGTACGTCGGGAAGCCCGCGCCCACCCCCTACACCGGGCCCGAGGTGCAGGACTCCGACACCGTCGAGCGGATGCGGATCGCCGGCCGCATCGCCGCGCAGGCGATGGAGGAGGCCGCCAAGCACATCGCTCCCGGGGTCACCACGGACGAGCTCGACCGGGTCGCGCACGAGTTCATGTGCGACCACGGCGCGTACCCCTCGACCCTCGGCTACCGCGGCTTCCCGAAGTCGCTCTGCTCCTCGGTCAACGAGGTCATCTGCCACGGCATCCCCGACTCCACCGTCCTCAAGGACGGCGACATCGTGAACCTGGACGTCACGGCGTACATCAACGGCGTCCACGGCGACAACAACGCCACGTACCTCTGCGGCGACGTGGACGAGGAGTCCCGACTGCTCGTCGAGCGCACCCGTGAGTCGCTGAACCGCGCGATCAAGGCGGTCAAGCCGGGGCGGCAGATCAACATCATCGGCCGGGTCATCGAGTCGTACGCCAAGCGCTTCGGCTACGGCGTCGTGCGCGACTTCACCGGACACGGCATCAACTCGTCGTTCCATTCCGGGTTGATCATCCCCCACTACGACTCCCCGCACGCCACCACGGTCATCCAGCCCGGCATGACGTTCACCATCGAGCCGATGCTGACGCTGGGCACGCACGAGTACGACATGTGGGAGGACGGCTGGACGGTGGTGACCAAGGACCGCAAGCGGACGGCGCAGTTCGAGCACACGCTCGTGGTGACGGAGACCGGGGCCGAGATTCTCACGTTGCCCTGACCCTTCCACGGGGTACCTTTTTACCGACAGGACGTCGGGAACCAGTTGACTTAGGTAAGCCTAAGTAGCAGTATCTCAGCAGGTTCCCGTCCCCATCGGCCTCGGAGGCACGCCTTGGACACGCCCTTCTCGACGCTCATCCGCACGGCCTCGCACGAGCAGCACACCGAGGCCGAGACGTCGACGTTCATGAGCGACCTCCTGGGCGGCCGGCTCGCCGTCGACGCGTACACGCGGTACACGGAGCAGCTCTGGTTCGTGTACCGCGCCCTGGAGGACGGTGCGGAGGCGCTGCGCAACGACCCGGTGGCCGGGCCCTTCATACAGCCGGAGCTCTTCCGCACGACCGCCCTGGAGCAGGACCTCGCCCATCTGCGGGGCCCGGACTGGCGCGCCGGTCTCTCCCCGCTGCCGTCGACCGCCGCGTACGCCGCGCGGGTGGCCGAGTGCGCGCGGGAGTGGCCGGCCGGCTATGTGGCGCACCACTACACGCGCTACCTCGGCGACCTCTCGGGCGGCCAGATCATCCGGGACAAGGCGGAGCGCACCTGGGGCTTCACGCGCAAGGGCGACGGCGTCCGCTTCTACGTCTTCGAGGAGATCGCGAACCCGGCGGCCTTCAAGCGGGGTTACCGGGAGCTGCTCGACGGGGTGAACGCGGACGACCTGGAGAAGCAGCGGATCATCGACGAGTGCAAGCGCGCGTTCGACTTCAACGGCGCGGTGTTCCGGGAGCTGGGCGGCGAGTTCCCGCTCAGCGCGTAGGAGCGCTCAGCATGTAGGTGCTCTCCGCACATGGGGACGCTCGGCGCGTCGGGACCCCCAGCGCGTAGGGTCCTCAGCGCGCGAGGGTGGCGGTCCGCTCCAGGCGGACCCTGCCACCCAGCTCTATCACTCCACCGGGGCCGGGGGCGGTCAGGATCTGCGACCCCCGGCCCTGAGTGATGTTCAGGGCCCGGCCTAGCTCCGCGGTGAGCAGCAGGGCCGCCGCGCCGGTCGCCTCGTCCTCGTCGATGCCGTCCCCGCGCCCGGGGAAGGCGCGCGCCCGGATCCGCCCGGCGGCCTCGTCCTCCCAGGCCCAGGCGTAGATCCACTCCCCCGGCTCGGGCACGTCGAGCGCGTCGACCTCGGCGGCCGAGCCGTACCGCCGCACGGTGCGCGGCGGGGCCCACTCGGCACGGGCCTCGATCCAGGTGAACTCGCCGTCCCCGCGCACCCACACCTCGCCCGCGGGCGGCCGGACGACCTCCAGATCGAGCAGCCAGGCCGCGCCGACCAACGGGTGCCCGGCGAACGGCAGCCGCACACCGGGCGTGTAGATGTCGACGATCCCCCGCTCGGGATCGTCCACGAACACGGTCTCGCTGAACCCGAGTTCCTTGGCGACCATCTGCCGTGCCGCCTCGTCGGGGTGGAGACGCCCGTCCCGCACGACACCCAGGGCGTTGCCGTACCGTCCGTCGCCCGCGCAGAAGACGCGGAGGACGTCGATGTCGGCGGCGCTACTCGTCACGGTCGTGTTCATGGCCGCATTCAAGCATCCATGGGTCCCACTCCGCCGGTCCACCGGGAACGGTGGGTCGCATGTCCGGCACCGTAGCCGGGCATGCGGCAGGGCCGCGCCGCCGGTTTTCGGGGGTGCGGCCCTGCCTGTGGGGGGTGGCGGTTTCGGGGGTGCGGGTCAGGACTCCGTCGTGGTGCGGCGGCGGGCCGCGAAGACGACGGCCGCGCCCGCGAGGGCGGTGGCGCCGGCCAGGCCGAGGAGGATGCCGGTCGGGGTGTCGGAGCCCGTCGCGGCGAGGGAGCCGGAGCCGCCGACCGTGCCGCCGCCGGTGGTCGAACCGCCCGCGGTCGAGCCGCCGGTGGTCGAGGTGCCGCCGGTGGTGCCGCCGGTCGTGGACGGCAGCGTGGCGTCCTTGTCCACGGTGAGGGCGACCGTGACCGGGTCGATCGCGGTGCCGGCCTTGTAGAAGGCCTCGCCGTTCGGGCCCGCGAACTGGGCGGCGCCGTCCTTGGTCAGCTTGGCCGGGACGTTCAGAAGCGTGACGACGCCGTTCTTCGCGGAGTAGTCCGCCTTCGCCAGGTCGAGGTCGGCGAAGGTCACGTCGTTCCTGGTGCCCTTGGCGGTCGTGACGTCCACGACGACGGTGCCGGTGGAGCCGTTCGCCTTGACCTTGACGTCGCTGATCGCGAGGTCGATGGTGTGCGCCGCACACTCGAAGCGGACCGTGCCCTTGAAGACCGCGTCGGCCTTGCGGGCCTTCGCGTCCCACGTGGCCGAGCCGAGGCCGAAGTCGTACACCGAGCCGTTCTTCGCCGCGCCGCCGGTCGTGGTGACCTTGCCGCCGCAGGTGCCCCCGACGTACGAGCGCCAGGACTCCTTCACGCCCCAGGTCAGCTTGCCGCTCAGGACGGACGGCGTGCCGGTGGTGGGCGGCGCGGTCGTGGGCGGCGCGGTGGTGGGGGCGGTCGTCGGCGGGGCCGTGGTCTTCGTCGGGGTCGGAGTGGGCGTCGGGGTGGGAGTCGGGGTCGGGGTCGGCTTCGGGGCGCCTCCGGCCTTCACCGACAGAGTGGCCGGGTCGAGCGCGTCGCCCGCCTTGTAGAAGCCCGCGAAGGCCTCCGCGCCGCCCTTGGTCAGCTTCGCCGGTATGTCCTTGAAGACCATCGCGCCGCCCGCGCCCTGGCCGGGCCGCACCGCGCTCATGTCGAGCGCGGCGATCGCGATGTCGTTCCGGGTGACGAACTTCCCGTCGTTGCCCTTGGTGACCACGTCTGCCGTGATCTCGCCGGTCGGCGCCGCCGTGCCCCTGGTCGACAGCTTCACGTCGGAGAGCGTGATGTCGAGGACGCCGTGGTGGGCCTCGAAGTGGACGCTCCCCTTGAAGGAGTTGGCCGTGGCGTGCGTCCCGGTGTCGTACGTACCGGTGCCGTCGACGAAGGTGAACACCCCGTTCCCCGCCGCCTGCTTCGCGCCGTCCGCGACCGTGGTCTTCCCGGACGCCATCGGAGACGCGAGGTACTTGCGGAAGGACTCCTTGAAGCCCCAGTCCAGCGTGCCCTCCTTCAGCTCCGTCACGGGGGCGCCGGCCGCCTTGTCCGGTCCGTCCGCGGCGAGGGCGGGCAGGGCGAAGACGCTCGCCCCGAGGGCGGCGGCGGTGGCGACGGCCGCCGCGAGGGCGACGGAACGACGGGGTGTTGTGGCCATGGTGGGTGGTCTCCTACGGAAGACGGATCGGGGGTGAAGAGGGGGGAGGAAAGGGAGTAAGGGGAGGAATCGGGGTGAAACGCTGGCTTGAGGACGTGTTCGAGTAGAGAGGTGGCGCGGGTTCGTGAGGCCCTGGCTCAGGCCGAGGGGTCGGTCGTGGCGGTGCGGCGGCGCCTGACGGCGACGAACACGGCGATCGACGCCGCGAGGAGCACGCCCGCGCCGAGCGCGAGGTACGTGGCCGTCGGCGGGGAGTCCTCCGCCACCGCGGCCTTGGCGGGGGTGGCCGCGGCCGAGGAGGACGTCGAGGCCGAGGGCTTGGTGTCGCTGCCCAGGTCGGGCAGGGCGGGGAGCTGGGCCTTCGCGTCGACCGCGACCGCCAGCGAGACCGGGTCCATCTCCGTACCCGCCTTGTACATCCCGCCGAACGCCTTCGCGCCGCCCTCCGTGAGGGTCGCGGGCGCCTCGGTCAGGACGGCGAGGCCGTTCTTCGGGGCGAAGTCCCGGGCCGTGAAGGTGACCAGGGGGACGGCCTTCTCCGTCTTGCCGGCGCTGGTGACATCGGCGCTGAGCGTGCCCTTGCCGCCGGTCACCGTGACCGAGACCGCGCCCAGGGTGAGGTCGACGTGGGTGCCGGTGAAGCGGACGGAGCCCGCGAAGTCGGCGTCGAGGGTCTGCTTCCCCGGGTCGTACGTGCCCTTCCCGCCGGGGAAGCGGAACAGCGCGCCGCCGTCCTGGGCACCGGCGGACAGGCTCCACCCGCCCTGGGCGATCGAGCCGGTGACGTACTCGCGGAAGGTGCGCCGTACGCCCCAGTCGACGGCACCGTCACGGAAGCCGCCGGGGGCGGCGGAGTTCGCGGCGGAGGTCGTCGAGGACGGCTGGGCGGACGGGGTGGCGGTCGGCGTGGCCGCGGGCTTGGCGGCCGCCGCCCGCACGTCGACGGTGAGGCTGACCGGGTCGAGCGGGGTACCGGCCGTGTAGTAGCCGGCGAAGGCGCGCGCGCCCTGCGCGGTCAGCGCGGTGGGCACATTGGTCAGCGAGACCGGGCTGCCGCCGCCGCGCATGTCGATGCCGGACAGGTCGAGCAAGGCGAGCGGCACCTGGGAGGAGGTCGTGACCCGTCCCGAGCCCTTGGCCTTGCTCGCCATGTCGGCGTGGAGCGTGCCGCGCCCGCCCTCGATCCGCACCGTGGGCCGGCTGACCGTGAGGTCCAGCTCGTGGGTGCCGTCGCTCTTGCGGTGGCCGAGGAAGCGGACCCCGCCCGAGAAGCCGGCGCCGAGCGCCCCGCTCCGCGGGTCGTACGAGCCCTGCGCGGAGTGGAAGCGGAACTGGCTGCCTCCGACAGTGGCGGCGCCGCCCGTGAGGCTCCAACTGCCCTGGGCGATGGGTCCCGTGACATAGCTCTGGAACGAGGACTTGATGCCCCAGTCGAGCCTGCCGCCCTGCACGGTCCGGCCCTCGGCCCGGGCGGCGGTGGCCGGGAGCAGGGACCCGAGGATCGCCGCGAAGAGCAGGACGGCGAACGCCCGGGCGGGTCTGGACAGCAGCATGGAACCCCTCCGAGGGCTAGCAAGTGAGGTAAGGCTAACCTAAGGTACCCGCAGGCAAAGCGACAGACCGCTGCCCAGAACGAACAGGACGGTGCTTCCCCGTGCAGAGAACTCGCCTCGCGGGTGTGCTGATGTCCGCGCTCGCGCTCGCACTCCTGGCGACCGGCTGCGGCGACGGAAGCGCCCCACGACAGGCCGCTCCCCCGGCGGGCTCCTCCTCGCCGGCGAAGGCCGCCGCCGACCGGGTCGAACCCCTGCCCGGCGCCCCGAAGTCCACGCTCCCCGTGACCGTGGACTCGGCGGACGGCCGGAAGGTCACCGTCACGTCCACCGAGCGGATCGTCCCGCTCACCGGCTCCCTCAACGAGATCGTCTTCACCCTCGGCCTCGGCGACCGGGTCGTCGCCCGGGACATCACGGCCACCTTCGAACAGGCCGCGAAACTCCCGGTGGTGACCCGCGCCCACGACGTCTCCGCCGAGAGTGTGCTCTCCCTGCGGCCCACCCTCGTCCTCGCCGACACCTCCACAGGACCGGCCGAGGCGATCGCCCAGATCCGCGACGCCGGCATCCCGCTCGTCGTGGTGAAGCCCGCGAAGGCCCTCGCGGACGTGTCCGCCCGGATCGACACGGTCGCCGCCGCGCTCGGCGCACCGGAGGCGGGCACCGCGCTGAAGCGGCGCACGCAGGACCGGATCGACGCCGTCCGCAAGGACATTCCCGCCCGGAACGCCCAGGATGGCGCGAAGGGCAAGCCCCGGGTGGCCTTCCTCTACGTGCGCGGCTCGGCGGCCGTCTACCTGCTCGGCGGCGCCGAGTCCGGTGCCGCGTCGCTCCTGGAGGCGGCGGGAGCGGTCGACGCGGGCAAGGAGTCCGGCCTGACGAAGGACTTCACGCCCATCACCAGCGAGGCGCTCGCCGCCGCCGCGCCGGACGCGATCCTCGTCATGACCAAGGGGCTGCAGTCGGTCGGCGGGGTCGACGGTCTGGTGAAGGTCCCGGGCGTCGCGGAGACCCCGGCCGGGATGGACCGCCGGGTCGTCTCGATCGACGACGGCGTCCTGCTCAACTACGGCCCGCGCACCGACGAGGTGCTGCGGTCGCTGGTCGACCAGCTGTACGGGGGGACGAAGTGACCGCCGTCGACGACACGCGCCCCGGGGAGCACCAGGCCCAGGAGAGCACGAAGGCCTCGGGCACCCCGAGTCCGGACGCGCCGGACGCGCCGAGTCGGCGCGGGGCGCGGGGTGGTGCCGCCACGCTCACCCTCGTGCTGCTCGCCGCGCTGGGCGTCCTCGCGCTGCTCTCGGCCGGGATCGGGGCGTACGAGATCCCGCTCGGGGACGTCCTCGCCTCCGTGCAGCACCGCCTCGGCCTCGGCGGCCACGCGCTCGAGCGTTCCGCGGAGAGCGTGCTGTGGAACATCCGGTTCCCCCGGGTGGTGCTCGCCATCCTCGTCGGCGCCTCGCTCGGCTGCGCGGGCGCCCTGATGCAGGGCGTGTTCGGTAATCCGCTCGCCGAGCCCGGAGTGATCGGCATCTCGGCCGGCGCGGCCGTCGGCGCGGTCGGGGCGATCGCGCTCGGCCTCAGCTTCTTCGGCAACTGGACGGTGACGGTCTGCGCGTTCGTGGCCGGGCTCGCCACGGTCCTCCTCGTGTACGCGATGTCCCGCGCGGGCGGCCGTACGGAAGTGGTGACGCTGATCCTCACCGGTATCGCGGTGAACGCCTTCGCGGGCGCCCTGATCGGCCTGTTCATCTTCTTCGCCGACAACGCGCAGATCACCCAGATCACCTTCTGGCAGCTCGGCTCGCTCGCCCAGGCCACCTGGCCGAAGGTGCTCGCCGTCCTGCCGTGCGCGCTGATCGGGCTCGCCGTCGCCCCGTTCCACGCCCGCAAGCTGGACCTCCTCGCGCTCGGCGAACGGCCCGCACGGCATCTGGGCGTGGACGTCGAGCGGCTGCGGATCGCCCTCATCCTGGTCGTGGCGCTGCTCACGGCCGCCGCCGTCGCGGTGGCGGGGATCATCACCTTCGTGGGCCTGCTCGTTCCGCATCTGCTGCGGATGGCGAACGGCCCCGGCCACCGCTTCCTGGTCCCGGGCAGCGCGCTCGGCGGCGCGGTGGTCCTCGCGGCCGGCGACCTGGCGGCCCGTACGGTCGCGGCCCCCGCGGAACTCCCCCTGGGCGTCCTCACCGCCCTCTTCGGCAGCCCGTTCTTCTTCTGGTTGCTGCGCAGGACCCGTCGTAGGCAAGGTGGTTGGGCATGATCAGCGGTCTTCTGCGGTTCGCGGGCAGGTCCCGCGAGCTGCCTGTCCGGCCGGAGCACGGCGAGGTCGTCGCCGAGGCCCGGGGGCTCCGGGTCGACCTCGGTGGGCGGGAGGTCCTCGGTGGGGTGGACACCCTCGTACGGGCCGGTGAGGTGCTGGCTCTGGTGGGGCCCAACGGGGCCGGGAAGTCGACGCTGCTCGGCGCCCTCGCCGCCGACCTCGATCCGGCCGGCGGAGAGGTACGGATCTGCGGCCGGCCCGCCACCCGCTGGTCCGCCCCCGAACTGGCCCTGCGCCGGGCCGTGCTGCCGCAGGCGGCGGCGCTCGCCTTCCCGTTCCCGGTCGCCGAGGTGGTCCGGATGGGCCGGGCGCCGTGGGCCGGGACCGGGCACGAGGAGGAGGACGAGGCCGCCGTCGCCGAGGCGATGGCGGTCACGGAGGTCACGGAGTTCGCCGATCGCCCGTTCTCCGCGCTCTCCGGCGGTGAGAGGGCCCGGGTCGCCCTGGCCCGCGTGCTCGCCCAGCGCACCCCGCTGCTGCTGCTCGACGAGCCGACGGCCGCGCTCGACCTGCGCCACCAGGAACTGGTGCTGCGGGTCTGCCGCGAACGCGCCGCCGCCGGGGTCGCGGTGGTGGTCGTCCTGCACGACCTCGGTCTCGCCGCCGCCCACGCGGACCGGGTCGGGGTGCTGCACGCCGGGCGGATCGCCGCGGACGGCCCGCCGGCCGAGGTCTTCGACGAGGAGCTCCTGAGCCGGGTCTACCGGCAGCCGGTGGAGGTGCTCGCGCACCCGCGTACCGGCGTCCCGCTGGTCGTCCCCCGCCGCGCCGCCCCCACCACGGCGTCCGTCGACGACACCGCGCCCGAATCCGGCAAATCCGGCGCCTTGACCAGCACTTGACCCGGCCATGGCGCCGCGATGGGCGGGCCGTGACCCCTTCGCGACCGGGGCGGAAACGTGAGAGCGGAATCACTGGACGGCCCGTTTTGCGTGAGGTAAGCCTCGGTTAAGTTAGGCCCGCCTCACCCGTCCCCGTCCCATCTGGAGCCCCGTATGCGAGCCGTCCGCCTCTCCGTCGTCACCGCCGCCGTCACGGCCGCGGCACTGGCCGCCGTCACCGGCTGCACCGCGAAGAGCGACGCCAAGGGCGACGACGGTGCCGTCAAGGTCGTCGCCAAGGACGACTCCTGCGAGGTGTCGAAGAAGGAGTTCCCGGCCGGGCACGTGGAGCTCGCCGTCGAGAACCGGGGCACGAAGGTCACCGAGGTCTACATCCTGTACCCGGACGACCGGATCGTGACCGAGCGCGAGAACATCGGCCCCGGCACCAAGGCCACCATCACCGCCGAGGTGAAGGCCGGTGAGTACGAGATCGCCTGCAAGCCCGGCATGAAGGGCGACGGCATCCGCCAGAAGGTGACCGTCTCCGGTGGCGCCGCGGCCGCGAAGCGCTCGCCCGAGATGGACGCGGCCGTGGCCGCCTACCGCCAGTACGTGCAGGCGCAGGCCGACGAGACGCTGCCGAAGGTGAAGGTCTTCACCGACGCCGTGCGCGCAGGTGACGTCGAGGCCGCGAAGAAGGCCTACGCCGACTCCCGGATCGGCTGGGAGCGCACCGAGCCCGTCGCCGAGTCCTTCGGCGACATCGACCCGAAGGTCGACGTCCGCGAGGACGGCCTGGAGGCCGGCCAGGACCCGGCGAAGGACTGGACCGGCTGGCACCGCCTGGAGAAGGCGCTCTGGCAGGACAAGAAGATCGGCGACCGCGAGAAGGAGCTCGCCGACATCCTCGACAAGGACCTCGCGGACTGGGTGAAGCGGGTCGGCAAGGCCGACATCACCCCGACGTCGATGGCCAACGGCGCCAAGGAGCTGCTCGACGAGGTCGCCACCGGCAAGGTCACCGGCGAGGAGGAGCGTTACTCCCACACCGACCTCGTCGACTTCAAGGCGAACGTCGAAGGTGCGCAGAAGTCCTTCGAGCTGCTCAAGCCGGTCGCGTCGAAGAACGACCCGACGCTCGTCGCCGAACTCGACAAGCAGTTCGCGGCGCTGAACACGCTCCTGGACAAGTACCGCACGGACAAGGCGAGCTACGTCTTCACCTCGTACGACAAGGTCGGCCAGGCCGAGCGCAAGGAGCTGTCGGACGGCGTCAACGCGCTGGCCGAGCCGCTCTCCAAGCTCGCCGCCGCGGTCGTGAAGTAGGGGGCGCGGACATGTCCGAGGCCAACGAGAGCACTGTGCCGCAGAGCACCCCCGCCTCGCGGCGTACGGTCCTCGGCTGGGGAGGCGCCGGGCTCGCGCTCGGCGCCGCCGCGGCCGGCGGCGCCGTCGCCCTCGGCCGTACCGGGGACGCGCCCGTGCCCGCCGCCGACAGCGGCTCGGCCGTCCCCTTCCACGGCGCCCACCAGGCCGGGATCGCCACGGCCGTCCAGGACCGGCTGCACTTCGCCGCGTTCGACGTGAAGACGGACGACCGGGCCGAGCTCGTCCAGCTCCTGAAGGACTGGACGCGGGCCGCCGAGCGGATGACGGCAGGACACGAGGTCGGCGAGGGCGCCTACGGCGGTCTGCCGGAGGCCCCGCCGGACGACACGGGCGAGGCCCTCGGCCTCAAGCCGTCCCGGCTCACCCTCACCATCGGCTTCGGGCCCTCCCTCTTCGACGACCGGTTCGGGCTGAAGGACCGGCGGCCCGGTGCCCTGGTCGACCTGCCCGCGTTCCCCGGCGACAACCTGGACCGGGCCCGCAGCGGCGGCGACCTGTGCGTCCAGGCCTGCGCGGACGACCCTCAGGTGGCCGTGCACGCGATCCGGAACCTGGCCAGGATCGGCTTCGGCAAGGTCGCCGTCCGCTGGTCGCAGCTCGGCTTCGGCAAGACGTCCTCCACCACCCCCGACGCGCAGACCCCGCGCAACCTCTTCGGCTTCAAGGACGGCACCCGCAACATCGCGGGCACCGACACCGCCGGGCTCGACCGGCACGTCTGGGTCGCCGCCAAGGACGCCCCCGGCGCGGCCGCCTGGATGACGGGCGGCTCGTACCTGGTCGCCCGCCGGATCCGGATGAACGTCGAGACCTGGGACCGCACTCCGCTCCAGGAGCAGGAGGACATCTTCGGGCGCGACAAGAAGGAGGGCGCGCCCGTCGGCAAGGCCAAGGAGCACGACGAGCCGTTCCTGAAGGCGATGAAGCCGGAGGCCCATGTGCGCCTCGCGCACCCGGACTCCAACAACGGGGCGACGATCCTGCGCCGCGGCTACTCCTTCACGGACGGCACCGACGGCCTCGGCCGGCTGGAGGCGGGCCTGTTCTTCCTCGCGTACCAGCGGGACGTCCGTACCGGATTCATCCCGGTGCAGACCTCGCTGGCCCGCGCGGACGTCCTCAACGAGTACATCCAGCACGTGGGTTCGGCGCTCTTCGCCGTCCCGCCGGGCGTCCGGGACTCGGACGACTGGTGGGGCCGGGCGCTGTTCTCCTAGACGGGAAGGGACCGACGTGTTCGGCAACTATCTGATCGGGCTGCGCGAGGGCCTCGAAGCCGGTCTGGTCGTCTGCATCCTCATCGCCTATCTGGTGAAGACCGGGCGCCGGGACGCCCTGAGGCCGATCTGGATCGGCATCGGGGTGGCCGTGGCGATCGCGCTCGGCTTCGGCGCCGGCCTCGAGTTCGGCTCGCAGGAGCTGACGTTCGAGGCGCAGGAGCTGCTGGGCGGCTCGCTCTCCATCCTCGCGGTGGCCCTGGTCACCTGGATGGTGTTCTGGATGCGGCGCACGGCGCGGCATCTCAAGGCGGAGCTGCACGGCAGGCTGGACTCGGCGCTGCGGATGGGCACCGGCGCCCTGGTCGCGACCGCCTTCCTGGCGGTGGGCCGCGAGGGCCTGGAGACGGCGCTCTTCGTCTGGGCGTCCGTGCGGGCGTCCTCGGACGGCACGTCGGCGCCGCTCGTCGGGGTGCTGCTCGGCATCGCCACGGCGGTGCTCCTCGCCTGGCTGTTCTACCGCGGTGCGCTGCGGATCAACCTGGCGCGGTTCTTCACCTGGACCGGCGGCATGCTGGTCGTGGTGGCGGCCGGTGTCCTCGCGTACGGCGTGCACGACCTGCAGGAGGCGCGCTTCCTGGACGGTCTCGCGGACAAGGCCTTCGACGTCTCGGCGACGATCCCGCCGGACAGCTGGTACGGGACGCTCCTCAAGGGCGTCTTCAACTTCCAGCCGGACCCGACGGTCCTTCAGGTCACGGTGTGGGCGCTCTATCTGATCCCGACGCTCGCGCTGTTCCTGGCCCCGGTAGGGTCGGGTCCGTCCGTGCCGGTGGAGAAGCAGAAGGCGACCGATGAGAAGGCCGAGGCGCCCGTCGAGGGCACGAACTGAGCTGTCGACGGCACGCGCCGGTGCGGGGCAGCCGTCGAGGGTTCTCGTGGCGACGGCGGTCGCGGGCGCGCTCGCGCTGACGGCGAGCGGCTGTGTGACGGTGCACGGCGAGCGGGAGGTCGTCCCTGCGGCGACGAAGGCCGAGGCCGCGCAGGCGCTCGCGGACTTCATCGCCGCGTACAACAAGGCCGACAAGGAGCACGACCCCAAGCTGGACGCGGACCGGGTCACCGGTGCGTTCGGGGCGATCAACCAGGCCGCGATGAAGGCCCGTTCGGTCACCCAGCCGGACGGCAACCCGGAGCACCAGCCGCTGGAGCTCACCGACGCGACGTTCGTCGTGCCGAAGAAGGCGGGCTGGCCGCGCTGGTTCGTCGCGGACGCCGACTCCAACCGGGACACCGGCACGGAGAACAGCGACAACCGCTGGCTCATCGCCTTCGTGCGCAACGGCCCCGACCAGCTGTGGGAAGCCGCGTATCTGACGATCCTGACGCCCGACGAGCGCCCCGCGTTCAAGGCGGACGGCGGGTTCGCCGTCCCGGTCGCCGTGGACGCGACCGGCCTCGCGGTCGCGCCGAAGGACCTGGGCCGGAGCTACACCACGTTCCTCGGCGGCGGGGAGCTGGGCCCCTTCGCCTCCGGGCCGCACACCACCGGCTGGCGGGAGCAGCGGCAGAAGGAGGCGAAGCGGGTCGGCCTGGCGACGCAGTACGTCGACCAGCCGACGGACACCGGGGACTTCACGCCGCTGGCCCTGGCGACCGAGGACGGCGGGGCGCTTGTCTTCTTCGCGACGCGCTATTTCGAGCGGCAGACGGCGGCCCAGGGGTACCGGCCGAAGGTCGGCGACGAGGTGAAGGCGCTGATGACGGGCGAGGTGAAGAACACCGTCATGAAGGAGTGGGTGTCGAGCCAGTCGGTCCTGGTGAAGCCCGCGGGCACGACCGCGGACGCGGTCACGGTCGCGAGCCGGCTCCAGGGCGTCACGGCGGCGAAGGGCTCGTAGCCTCCGTACGTGTGTGCGTGTGCGTGCCTGGGCCGGGGCGACCCGCTCCCGCCCGGGGGCGGAACGGCGCGCCAGGCGGAACGGCCCTCGCGGAACCGCGCGCCCGGGCGGCGAACCGGTTCCTCAGCGGCGGCCCAGGGGCCAGGCGACCTCGGGTTCGGTGTGCTGGTCACCGCGCTCGGCCGCGTGCCGGGCGCAGGCGTCGGTGAGGGTCTCCAGGAGGTTCAGCGGGTCGGGCAGGGCGTGCTCGGGGCCGCGGACCCAGGTGACGGACGTCTGCTCGTCCTCGTCACCGATGAGCCGGGCCGGCGGTACGAGGACGTAGCTGCCGCGACAGTGCCAGCGCAGGCCCGGGTGCTCGTCCATGGTCTCGGGATGGCAGTCCAGCTCGCAGGGCCACCACTCGTCCTCGTCCTCGGGGGTGCCGCGGGTGGCGGTGAAGAAGAGCATCCGGCCGCCGTCGCCCGCGCTCTCGGCGGACTCGGCGACGGGTCCGACCTCCACGCCCTGGTCGAGGAGCCGCTCCAGGGCGGCCCGGCCGGCCGCGAGCGGCACGTCGAGGACGTCGTGGACCATGCCGGTGGCGGTGACGAAGTTCGCCTCGGGCTGGTTGCGGGCCCAGCGCTCGATCTGGGCGGCGTCGGTGGTCGACTGCGTCTGCCAGGCGAAGGAGACGGGGTGCCGGGCGGGGGTCGGACAGCCGATGCGCTCGCAGGAGCAGCGGTAGCCGACGGGGTACGCGGCGGGGGCGAGGGGAAGTCCGGCGGCGGCGATCTCCAGGAGCAGCGTCTCGCGGCGGTTCTCGTCCTCGGCCGCGGTGCGTTTCGGGCGCCTGCGCAGCCACTGCGCGAATCTGCTCTCCGTGCCGCGGTAGCGGCCGATACCGTCGCCCATCTATCCCCTCACACCTGTGCTCGCCCGTTCGGCTCTGCCCATCGTCGCATCTTCCCGTGGTCCAGGTGACCGGAGTACCCAACCGGGGTACGTGACGGGGTTACGCCCTGGGCGCGAGCCCGCGCAGCGCGTAGTCGACGACGGTGTCGGCGTAGGCGTGGGTGAGGGGCAGGGTGCGGTGGAGCCAGCGGTGGTTCAGGGGTCCGACGAGCAGTTCCACGGCGACGCGGGGGTCGACGGCCGGGTCGACGTCGCCGGCCGCCTGGGCGGCCTCGATGCGGCGTACGTAGTACTGGAGCTGGGGTTCGAGGAGTTGCTCGACGAACTGGGCGCCGAGTCCGGGGTTCACGACGCCCTCGGCGGCCAGCGCCCGGGAGGGCGCGTCGTAGGTGGGGTTGTTCAGCTCGTCGACGGTGGCGCGGAGCACGTACTTCAGGTCGGCGGCGAGGTCTCCTGTGTCGGGGATCTCACTGTCGGCGTCGCCACCGAGGGCCTCGTTCGCCTGCACGGCGAGGTCGAGGAAGGCGTCGAGGAGGACGGCTGCCTTGGAGGGCCACCAGCGGTAGATGGTCTGCTTGCCGACGCCGGCGCGGGCCGCGATGCCCTCGACGGTCGTCCTGGCGTACCCCACCTCGGAGACGAGGGCGAGGGCGGCGTCGAAGATGGCGCGGCGGGAGCGCTCGCTGCGCCGGGAGGCGTCGGGGGCCTTGGCGGTGGCCCCGGAG
Source organism: Streptomyces sp. NPDC014870 (assembly GCF_043081505.1). Taxonomy (NCBI): domain Bacteria; kingdom Bacillati; phylum Actinomycetota; class Actinomycetes; order Kitasatosporales; family Streptomycetaceae; genus Streptomyces; species Streptomyces sp. NPDC014870. Next base: position 91,141 of record NZ_JBIBWQ010000004.1, on the reverse strand, counting down.
CTCTTGGCGCCGGGGCTCTTGGTGTCGGAGCTCTTGGCGCCGGGGCTCTTGGTGTCGGAGGTCTTGGCGCCGGAGCTCTTGGTGTCGGAGCTCTTGGTCGTGGGGATCCTGGAGTCGGGCATGGCCTCAATCTAGCAGCCAACGAGACGTTGCGTCTCGCCCAAGTGTTCCCTCCCGATGTTCCGTGGAACCACCCGAACGGTTCACTGCGCCCAGCCGGTCGAAGGCGGACCATAAGCACCGTCCGACGACCGACTCCCCGTCCGTGAGGAGCTCTCATTGCGCCAGACCCCGCGCGAGGCCTCGCCCCGCCGCTACCTCATGTGCCCACCCACGCACTTCGAGGTGACGTACTCCATCAACCCCTGGATGGACCCCACGAAACCGGTCGACCTGCCGCTCGCCCTCGCCCAGTGGGAGGACCTGACGGCCCGCTACCGCGCCCTCGGCCACACCGTGGAACTGCTCGACCCGCGCCCCGGCCTGCCGGACATGGTCTTCACCGCCAACGGCGCGACCGTGGTGGACGGCCGCGTGCTCGGCGCCCGCTTCGCCCACCCGCAGCGCACCGGGGAGGAGGCCGCGCACCTGGACTGGTTCCGCGCCAACGGCTACACCGAGGTGCGCGAGCCGGAGCACGTGAACGAGGCCGAGGGCGACTTCGCGGTGACCTCGTCGTGGATCCTGGCCGGCCGGGGCTTCCGCTCCACGCCGCTCTCGCACCTGGAGGCACAGGAGTTCTTCGGGCGCCCCGTCGTCGGCCTGGAGCTGGTGGACCCGCGCTACTACCACCTGGACACGGCGCTGTGCGTCCTGGACGCGGAGGCCGACGAGGTCATGTACTACCCCGGCGCCTTCTCCCCCGGCAGCCGGGAGGTGCTCGCGCGGCTCTACCCGGACGCCCTGCTCGCGACCGAGCGGGACGCCTCGGTGCTCGGCATGAACGCGGTGAGCGACGGCCACCACGTGCTGCTGCCACAGTCGGCGGTGGGGCTCTTCGAACCGCTCCGTGAGCGCGGCTTCGAACCCCTCGGCATGGACCTGTCGGAGCTGCTCAAGGGCGGCGGCAGCGTGAAGTGCTGCACCCAGGAGCTGCGCCCCTGAGCCGCCGGGCGACCCCTGCCCCCCCGGGGGCCGGCTACTCCGGGGGCCAGGGGTCGCCCCACTCGGCGTCCCTGGCCGCCTTGTACAGGGCGCCGTGCCGCTTCGTGACCGTCTCGCGGGTCAGCCCGGTCTCCTCGGCGCCGCAGAGGTCGAGCAGCACCTGGCCCTTGCGGATCTGCGGCTTCCGGGTCACCCGCGAGGCCGCGGGCGCGACGGGGAACCGGGTGGCCGCCACGTAGGCGAACTTCTCGTCCTCGTACGGCAGCGAGCCGCCCTTCACCTGCCGGTGCAGCGACGACCTGCTCACCCGGGCCGCGAAGTGGCACCAGTCCCTGCCCGGTTCGATCGGGCAGGCCCCGCTGTGCGGGCAGGGCGCGGCGACGGTGAAGCCCGCCTCGACGAGGAGGGAGCGCGCGGCGATGATCCGCTCGTAGCCGTCGGGGGTGCCGGGCTCGACGATCACGACCGCCTGCGCGACCCGCGCGGCCTCGGTCACGAGCGCCGTCCGGTCGGCCTCGGTCAGCTCCTTCAGGACGTACGAGACGGTCACCAGGTCCGTCGCGTCGAGCCGCAGCGCCCCGCCGATCCGGGCCCGGCGCCATTCCGCGGCGAAGACGCCGTCCGCGAGCTCCCGGCCGAGGGCGAGCGCGGGCTCGGCCCAGTCGAGCACGGCCGTGCGCGGGGCGCCGTCCCAGGCCTCCGCGACCGCCCAGCTCGCCGCGCCGGTGCCGCCGCCGACGTCGGTGTGGGTGGCCGGCTCCCAGTCGGGCGCCGCGTCCCGCAGGGCGTCGAGGCACGCCCGTACCGCCTCGAACGTCGCCGGCATCCGGTACGCGGCGTACGCGGCGACGTCGGAACGGTCGCGCAGCACCGGGGCGTCGGTCGGGGTGGTCCCCCGGTAGTTGGCGATCAGGCGGTCGACGGCCGAGGCCGCCTGGCGCGGCGGCAGACCGTCGAGGAGCCCGGCGAGCGCGGCGCGCAGCCCGTCGCCGGAGGCCCGGCCGGAGGAGAGGGAGGAGGCGTTCACCTCCACATTTTAGGCGGTCGGCGCGGGGCCTCGGGCGGCCTGCCGGGCGGCCTCGGGCGGGGGTGCTCAGGCGGCCTGCGCGGCCTGCGCGGGAGTGCTCAGGCGGGCGGTCGGGGGCTCCAGGGGCGGCAGAGGCCCAGGAAGCAGGCCAGTGCGCCGGCCGCGCAGACCAGCTGGACGACGGCCATCGGGACGGCGGTCGCCTCGCCGGCGATGCCGACGAGCGGCGACGCGATCGCGCCGATGAGGAAGGACGAGGTACCGAGGAGGGCGGAGGCCGAGCCCGCGGCGTGCGGGGTGCGCATGAGCGCCTGCGCGTTGGTGTTGGGCAGGACGAGACCCATCGCCGACATCAGGACGAAGAGCCCGGCTGCCACGGCGGCGAGCGAGGGCTTCCCGAAGACCCCGCTCGTCATGACGAGCAGCGCCGCCGCGGCGAGGACGATCACCCCGAGGCCCCAGGCGAGGACCTTGTCCAGGCTGACCCGGCCGACGAGCAGCTTGCCGTTGATCTGGCCGAGGGCGACGAGGCCGATGGAGTTGAGGCCGAAGAGCAGGCTGAAGGTCTGCGGCGAGGCGCCGTAGATCTCCTGCACGACGAACGGCGAGGCCGAGATGTACGCGAAGAGCGCGGCGAAACCGAGGCCGCCGGCCAGCGTGTAGCCGGTGAAGACCCGGTCGGCGAGCAGCGCGCGCATGGTCCGCAGCGCCTGGCCGACGCCACCCTCGTGGCGCCGCTCGGGCGGCAGCGTCTCGGCCAGCCACTTCCAGACCACCAGGGTGAGCAGGACGCCGATGACGGCGAGGACGTGGAAGACGCCCCGCCAGTCGGTGATCCGCAGGATCTGGCCGCCGATGAGCGGGGCGATGATCGGGGCGACGCCGGAGATCAGCATCAGGGTGGAGAAGAACCGGGCCATCGCGACGCCGTCGTACAGGTCGCGGACGACGGCCCGGGCGATGACGATGCCGGCCGCGCCGGCCAGGCCCTGGAGCAGCCGGAAGGCGATGAGCAGCTCGACGGTGGGCGCGAAGGCGCAGACCGCGGTGGCGGCGACGTAGACGAGCATGCCGATGAGGAGCGGACGGCGCCGTCCCCACTTGTCGCTCATGGGGCCGACGACGAGCTGGCCGAGCGCCATGCCGGCGAGGCAGGCGGTCAGGGTCAGCTGCACGGTCGCGGCGGGCGAGCGGAGCATCTCGGTGACCTCCGGCAGCGCCGGCAGGTACATGTCCATGGAGAGCGGCGGGAGGGCGGTGAGCCCGCCGAGGACGAGCGTGACGAGCAGGCTCGCGCGCCGGGTGGCGGCGGGACCGGCGGCGGTGCCGACGGGTATGTGTCCTGGGGTTTCCTGCTTCGTGTGCGGGCCGCTCTCCGGCATCGACTGCTCTCCATTTCGTTGAAACTTTCCCTATGCTCTCAGCTCGTCGGGGCGGGCCGGAACCTTTCGGGAGGGCGGGGCATGGGGAAGACCGTGCGGTGGGGCGTGGTGGCGACGGGCGGGATCGCCGCGAAGTTCGCCGAGGAGCTGCGGGCGGTGGACGGCGCGGAGGTGGTGGCCGTGGCCTCCCGTACGGAGGCGTCGGCGCGGGCCTTCGCCGACCGGCTCGGCATTCCGAGGGCGTACGGGGAGTGGTCCGCGCTCGTCGCCGACCCCGACGTCGACGTGGTGTACGTGGCGACCCCGCACCACGCGCACCGGAAGGCCGCCGGGCTCGCGCTGGAAGCGGGCAAGGCGGTCCTCTGCGAGAAGGCTCTCACCCTGAACGCGGGCGAGGCAGAGGAGTTGGTCGCGCTCGCCCGGGACCGAGGTCTCTTCCTGATGGAGGCCATGTGGATGTACTGCAACCCGCTGGTCCTGCGCCTCGCGGAGCTGGTCCGCGACGGGGCGATCGGTGAGGTCAGGACCGTCCAGGCGGACTTCGGTCTGGCCGGCCCGTTCGCCCCGGACCACCGGCTGCGCGACCCGGCGGTCGGCGGCGGGGCCCTCCTCGACCTCGGCGTCTACCCGGTCTCCTTCGCCCAGCTGCTGCTCGGCGAGCCCGACACCGTCCAGGCGCACGCGCTGCTCTCGCCCGAGGGCGTGGACCTGAACACGGGGATCCTCCTGGGCTGGTCGTCCGGGGCCTCGGCCCTGCTGTCCTGCTCGGTGGTGGCGGCCACCCCGATGACGGCGTCGGTGACGGGCTCGGCGGGCCGGATCGACCTGCCGCACGGCTTCTTCTTCCCGGACCGCTTCACGCTGCGGCGGGACGGCCGTGAGCCGGAGGAGTTCGTGCTCGACGGCGACGCCGACCGGCAGTCCCTCCGCCCGGAGGCGGAGGAGGTGATGCGCTGTCTGCGCGCGGGCCTGACCGAGTCCCCGCTGGTACCGCTGGACGGTTCGCTCGCGGTGATGCGGACGCTCGACGCGATACGGGACCGCGTCGGCGTCCGCTACCCGCAGGAACGGGCTACGCGGGCGTGAGCCCGGGGTTCCCCGCCTCCGTGACGTAGGACCCGGCCGTGGTGACCGGGGCGCCCGGGGTCGTCACGGCCGGGACCGTACGGAAGTCGGCGCGGGCGCTGTCCTCGCCGAGCGCGACCGTCACATAGCCGCGCCGCCCGTTGGTAGACCCTCCCTGGACGGATGGTGTCCGTGAGGCATTGGAGTGGCGCGGGACGGCGTGGGGTTGTCGCGTACAGAACATCCGCGTGTCGGACGGGTGAGTTCCCTGTGCATCGATCTCCCGTACGCTGCGCGCCCATGAGCACTGAGTCGCGGGTCGCGGTGGTGACGGGAGCGGGTTCGGGCATCGGCCGGGGGGTGGCCCTTGCCCTGGCCGAGGCGGGCTGGCGGGTGGCGCTCGCGGGCCGCAGGCGCGAGCCGCTGGAGGAGACGGCGGCGGGGTCCGACGCGCTCCTCGCCGTCCCGACGGACGTGACGTCACCGCAGGCGGTGTCGTCCCTCTTCGACTCCGTACGGGACCGGTGGGGCCGCGTGGACCTGCTGTTCAACAACGCGGGCACGTTCGCGGGCGGCGGGACCCCGGTCGAGGAGCTGTCCTACGAGACCTGGCGCTCGGTGGTGGACGTCAACCTGACGGGCGCGTTCCTGTGCGCGCAGGCGGCGTTCCGGACGATGAAGGAGCAGTCTCCGCAGGGCGGCCGGATCATCAACAACGGCTCGATCTCGGCGCACGTGCCACGCCCGCACTCGATCGCGTACACGGCGACGAAGCACGCGATGACGGGCCTGACGAAGTCCCTGTCCCTGGACGGCCGCCCGTACCGGATCGCCTGCGGCCAGATCGACATCGGCAACGCGGCGACGGACATGACGGCCCGGATGCAGTCGGGCATCCTGCAGGCCAACGGTCAGCTGGCGGTGGAGCCGGTGATGGACGCGGCGGACGTGGCGGCGACGGTGGTGCACATGGCGGCCCTGCCGCTGGAGGCGAACGTGCAGTTCGCGACGGTGATGGCGACGACGATGCCGTACATCGGCCGGGGGTGACGGGCGGAGGGGGCTCGCGCCCCCTCCTCTTCAGGCCTGTCCGGTCTCGAACCGCGCGACCTTCCCGCCCTCGACGACGAACCGCCAGGCGGTCCGCATCTCGCCCCAGGTGTCGTTGCGGTAGTTGGCGACGAGGGTGAGCCCACCGTCCTTCTCGGACTGGACGTCCATGTGGCCGCGCGAGGAGAAGATCTCCTTGTCGGTCCACTCGCGGACGTCCCGGTCCGAACCGTCGTCGGACATGGTCGCGTCGGGGGCGAGGGCCGCGAAGAAGGCCTGCTCGTCGTTGGCGTTGAGGGCGGCGACGAAGGTGCGCACGGCGGGGTCGCTGAGCTTGTCGACAGGAATCGTCATGGCCCTACCCGTACACCCCCCACCCCCGCACGGCACGGACCCGGGCCGCGGCTGTGCCGCGCGTCGGGAGGAGGACTCGGCCACCTGGCGGAGCTGGCAGGCTTCGGGCTCATGAGCGAGCACATGAGCGACCACACGGACGACGCGTGGCACACCGTCGAGCGCCTTGCCTCCTGGATCTCCGCGCATCACTCCCTGCCGCCGGAACAGGACGTCCTCCTGCGCGTCCTGAAGCTGTCGGAGGAGGTCGGGGAGGTGGCGCAGGCCCTCATCGGGGCCACGGGGCAGAACCCGCGCAAGGGGACGACGCACTCCTGGCAGGACGTCGAGGCCGAGCTGTGCGACGTGATCATCACGGCGATGGTGGCGCTCCGGACGCTGACCCCCGACGCGTCCGAGGTCTTCGCCGGGCACGTGCGGCGGGTGGCGGAGCGGTCGTTGGGGGAAGGAACCTAGGGACCTCGGGCTGCTGGGTCGCCCGGTTGTTTCCGTCGTGGACACCTCCGCGCAAGGCGCGGGCGGATAAAATCTTGCGGCGGGGGTGACGGTTTGGACGAGCGGGCCGTGTCGGCCGATGCCACACGCCGGGACGACGACGGGGTCCTCGACGCGGCCGTGACGCGTCGGGAGAGCGCCGGCGACTCCCCGGCTCTGCTGCGATTACCGGCAGCGCTCGCCGAACGGTTCGTGGTGGTACGGGAGTTACCGCACCAGGGCCGAGAGGCGGACGTGCTGCTCGTCCGCGACGCGGCGGGGAGCCGGTGCGTCGCGAAGGTGTACCGCAGCGGGGTCAGGGTCGCGCCCGAGGTCTGGGAGCGCCTGCGCGGCCTCGACACCCGCCACGTGGCGCGGGTGATCGAGACGGGGTTCTCGGACGGGCGGGACTACGAGGTCTCGGAGTACCTCTCCGCGGGGTCGCTGGACGAGTTGGTCGGCGACCGGGCCGCGGTGGCGCCCGAGGTCCTCGCCGGGGTCCTCGCCCAGCTGACGGACGCGGTGGCCCATCTGCACGACGCGGGGATCGTGCACGGCGACCTGAAGCCGTCGAACGTGCTCCTGCGCGGCAGGGAGCCCCTGGACCTGGCCCTCGCGGACTTCGGCGTGAGCAAGTCGCTCGACGCGACCTCGCGGTTCACCCAGCGCGTGTTCGGGACCCTGGCGTACTCGGCCCCGGAGTACGTGTTCGGGGCGGAGGTGTCCGGCTCGCAGGACTGGTGGGCCGTGGGGGTGATCGCCCGTCAACTCGCCACCGGGCGGGCACCGTTCGAAGGCCTGTCGGAACAGGCCGTCCGGCACCATCTGGCGACGCGTCCTGTGGACGTGTCGGACGTGCCGGACGAGCGGGTGCGGCTGCTGTGCGCCGGGCTGCTGGTCCGGGACCCGGAGCGCCGGTGGGGCGCCGCCGAGGTGCGCGACTGGCTGGCCGGCGGCACCCCCGACGTGGCCGAGGAGCCCCTGGAGCCCGCCTCGGGACCGGCGGGCGCGGGGGGCGGTCTCAGGCCCCTGCAGTTCCACGGCGTGCGGCACACGGGCCGGGCGGCGCTAGCCCGGGCCCTGGCCGCGGACTGGGAGACGGCCGCCAGCCGGTTCTTCGGCTCCATGGGGGAACGGGACGAACCCAGCCAGGCCTGGCGCCAACTGCGCGCCTATCTCGCCCAGTTCGACGATCCCGAGCGCGACGACCCGGAAGAGCTCCTGGAGCTGATCGACGTCCACCTCCCGGGCGACGACGAGCCCGACACGAAGCTGCTGCGGCTGCTGCGCTGGCTCGACCCGACGATGCCGCCGGTCTACCGCGGCACACGCATGCTCCCCGAGGACCTGCTCGCCCTCGCCGAACAGGCCTCGTCCACCCGGGACGACACCGAACGCCGGGCCGCGCGCGAGCTCGTCGACACGCTGTACGACCACGACCTCCTCGCCGCCCTCGCCGGCTTCGGCGACGGCGGCCGGCTGCTCGCCGACGTCGACCGGCGCTGGCGCGACCTGAACGCCCGCTGGGACGCGCTGCGGGAGTCGACCGTGCTGCCCCCCAGGATCCGACGGGAACTCGCCGACTCCGAGATCCGGGTCGAGGCGCTGGCCGTCGCCGTCGCCCCGGAGTGGGCGCGGGCACTGCGGCAGCGTGCCGAGGCGGGCGCGGCGGCCGTCCGGGGCGGGACCGGCTGGTTCGACGCGCTGCTGGCCGACGGCGGCGACCCCGTGCGCCACCTGGCGGCCGTACGGACCCTGCCTGCCGCCGAGGCCGAGGCCCGCCGCATGAACGAACTCCGGCGCGCGCACGCGGCGGCGGAGACCGCCGATCGGCAGGAGTGGCAGGTCGCGGAGGAACAGCGCCGGTCAGGCAGCGGAGAGGCGATGCGGCGCGCCGTCGGCGGAGTGGCTCTGCTGTTCGCCCTGCCGGTCGGTCTCCCGCTGGTCCTGGGACCGCTCATCGGCGACGGGGAGTTCCTGGGGCGGTTCCTGCCGGCGGCGATCGTGATCTTCGGGATCTCGCTCGTCTGCGAGCTGGTCCTGGCGGCGAAGCTCGGAGACATGTACCACCCGAGGTGGTCGGTCCGGTCCCGCCTCGCCGAGGGGATCCGCGGGCTGCCCGGCCGGCGGCGGGCGCTCGCGACCCAGCTGGCGCCCATGCGGAAGCGCACGATCGCCTGCGGCGGGGGGTGCCTGCTCTATCTGGCGCTCGCCACCGTGATCTGGGCGGTCGTCACGCTGGAGGTGTGGTCGCCGGTGCCCGTCGTGATCGCGGCGGGGTACGGAACATGGACGTTCGTCCGGTACCGGGACTGGCGCACGGCGCACCTGTCCCGGCGGACGCAGGCTCTGGGGGAGCGATGAGCGGGCCCAAATGCACGGCGTACCAGGTGGACGAGTCCCTCACCCCCGCGGAGTTGCGCGCGGCCGCGCGGGACGCCGCGGTGCGCGAGGCCACCCGTCGGCGGGCGGAGGCCGCCCGCGCGGCGGCCCTCCAGGCCGCGGCCGCCCGCGACGCGGCGGTGCGCGAGGTGAAGACGCGCAACGCGCGGATCACGGCGCTCGCCCGGTCCCGCGACGACCTGAGCGAGCGGTACGGAGCGGCCATCGCCGCCCGGCCACCCGCGCCGCTGCCGATCGGTACGCAGGCCACGTCCGAGCTGGAGGCCTGGTGCGCCCAGGTCGACCTCGAACTGGACGCGGTGGAGAGGGGGTTGCGGGAGCAGTCCGCACGGGCCTTCGCGACGGAGCTGTTCGCCGACGTGACCGGGGACCGCGCCGAGCGCCGCCCGGTCGACGCCGCCGCGCTGTTCGCGGACACCTCGGAGCCCTTGGAGCCCGCCGCGCCCGAGGACGTCGCGGCGACCCTGACCCGTGTCCTGGCGCGGCTCCTGCCGGACTGCTCCGAGGACCACCGGGCGCGGGCCCGGTCCGCCGCGGTGCGGGTGGCCGAGGCGCACACCCCCGACGAGGCGCGCACCTGGCTGACCGAGACCCGGCTGCGGGTCCAGCGCGCCAACGAGGCAGTGGAGGCCGGGCGGCGCGACGCGGACGAGGCGATCCGGCTCCTGCACGACCTGGAGGACCTCGGGAGCGCGACGGAGCCGGACGTGGACGCCGTCCGCGCCGGGCTCGCGGAGGTCGTGGCCGGACACCGTACCCTCGACGAAGCCCTGCGCAGGCGGGCGGCCGACTGCCGGGCCGCCGCCGAGGCGGAGGCGGAGCGGGCGTATGTGGTCACCACGGTGACCGACGCCCTCACAGACCTCGGCTACGAGGTCGGCGGGGCGTTCGAGACGCTCACCGTCGCCGACGGCGCCCTGCGCCTGTCGCGGGGCGAGTGGCCCGAGCACGCGGTCAACGTCGTCGTCGACCAGCGGAGCGGTCAGCTGCGGACCGCGCTGGTGCGCACCGCCCCGGGACGCGGCGACGACGACGCCCACCTCGACGTGGAGCGCGAGGAGCAGTGGTGCGCGGACTTCGACGCCCTGCGGGGCCGCCTCGCGCAGGCGGGTCTGACGACGGACGTCCAGGTCGCGGTCCCGCCCGGACAGGTGCCCGTGCCCCTGGCCGTCCCCGTGGCGGCGCCGCGACCGCAGGCCCGGCCCACCCACCGGGAGCGCGAGCGATGACCGGCCCGCAGGACGCCGAGGGCCCGCGCGGACAGGAAGCCCCGCGCGGCGAGGCCGGGCACGGACGGGAGGCCGCCCGGGCGGAGGGGCCGCCGTTCCTCCGGGAGTTCGAGGCGACGCTGCCCGTCCACGCGCAGTTCGTGCTGTGGGGCAACCGCCACGACAGTTTCCTCGTACGGGAGCCGGGGGGCGCCCGCCCCCGGCTGCTCTCCCTGCTCGACCTCCTCTGGGAGACGCTCCGTGCCGACGGGTACGCGTGCCTGCTCGTGCACGACCCCGTGGACGGGATCCAGCTGCATCTGCCGGCGGGTGCCACGGCCGAGGAGACCGAGCGGGCCGAGACGGCCGCCGGCCTGCTCCTCCCCCGGCTCCCGCGCCCCGGCACCCTTCCCTCGCTGGAGACCCTGCGCGGCCTGATGGCCGAACTGGCGCGTCCGGCACAGCAGATCCGGGCGGCGCTCGCGATCGAGGACGCCTCCCGCATCGCGCGGAGCGCGACGGAACTGGAGCCGAACGAACGGGACTTCTTCCGGTTCTGCGCGCGGCTCTCCCGGATCGCCGCCCCGGTGGGCGCGCCGAGCGGACGTACGACCCCGCTGTACAACCCGGTGATCTGGCTGGCGGACAGCGAGGGGGACCTGCCGGCCTGGTTCACCTCGGCCAACGACCAGATCCGGTCCATCGGCCTCCCGATGCCGGACCTGGGCGACCGGCAGGCGACCGCGCGGCTGCTGATGAAGCTCTTCGGTGTCACGGACCTCGACGCGGACGCGCGGGCGACCGAGGCGTGCGAGACGTTCGCGGCGCAGACGGACGGGCTGACGCTCCAGGCGATGATCGAGGTCACGCGGCTGGCCCGGGACCGCGGCCTGACGATGGCGGAACTCCCCGACGCGATCCGCGTCTACAAGCTGGGTGTCATGGACAACCCGTGGAAGCGGGAGTACGTCCGCCGGCGGATCACGGACGGCGAGCACTCGATCCCGCGGCGGGTCGTCGGCCAGCCGCAGGCGGTCACCAAGACCCTCGACATCCTGAAACGGGCCGCCCTCGGCCTGTCCGGGGCCCAGCAGTCCAGCTCCTCGGCCCGGCCGCGCGGCGTGCTGTTCTTCGCCGGTCCCACGGGCGTGGGCAAGACGGAACTCGCCAAGGCCATCTCGTCGTTGATCTTCGCGGACGAGTCCGCGTACCTGCGGTTCGACATGAGCGAGTTCTCCGCGGAGCACGCCGGTGACCGGTTGATCGGGGCGCCGCCGGGATACGTCGGTTTCGAGGCGGGCGGCGAACTGACCAGCGCGGTGCGTCAACAGCCGTTCCGGGTGATCCTCTTCGACGAGATCGAGAAGGCGCATCCGCGGATCCTGGACAAGTTCCTGCAGATCCTGGAGGACGGCCGGCTGACCGACGGACGGGGCTCGACGGTGCACTTCTCCGAGTCCGTCCTCGTGTTCACCTCGAACCTCGGGATGACCGCGGACGACGGCGCGGGGCGGCTCGTGCCCCATGTGCACCCCGAGATGCCGTACGAGGAGATCGAGGAGCGCGTGAAGGCCGCGATCGGCGACCACTTCACGCGCGTCCTCGGCCGCCCCGAGCTGCTCAACCGGTTCGGGGACAACATCGTGGTGTTCCACTTCATCGACGGCGAGGCCGCCGCCCGCATCTTCGATCTCCAGCTCGCCAACATCGTCTCCCGGGTCCACGAGGAGCAGGGCATCGTCCTGGACGTGGCCCCCGAGGCCCGGGCCGCCCTGCGAAAGTGGTGCACCGACAACCCGCGCATGGGCGGCAGGGGCATCGGCATGGCCCTGGAGTCACGGTTCGTCAACCCCCTCGCCCGGGCCCTGTTCGACCGCGACCCGGCGGCGGGCGCGCACGTCCGGGTCACCGGACTGCGGCGCGAGGGGGACATCGTCTCCGTGGAGCTGGCATGACGGCCGCCGCGGGCTCGGGCGGGCCCGTCGAGCTGATGCTGAACAAGGCGCACTATCCGGTGACGGCGCTCGGCCCCGGGACCCGGGCGGGCATCTGGACGCAGGGCTGCACCATCGGCTGCGTCGGGTGCGTGTCGCAGGACACCTGGGCGGCCGATCCCGCGATGCTCGTGGACGTCGCCGCGGTCCAGGCCTGGCTCGCGGGTCTGCCGGATCCCCTCGACGGGATCACGATCTCGGGCGGGGAGCCGTTCCAGCAGCCGGAGGCGCTCGCCGCGCTCCTGGAGTGGATCCGGGACTGGAGCCGGGAGCGGCCCGCTCCGCTGGACGTGCTCGTGTACAGCGGGTACTCCCTGGACCGGCTGAGGAGGGACCACGCGGCGCTCCTCGGCCTCTGCGACGCGGTGCTCACCGGCCCCTACGTCGAGCGGCTCAACAGCCCCGGCGGGCGCTGGCAGGGTTCGAGCAACCAGCGGCTGACCGCGCTGACCGAGCTGGGGCGCGCGCGGTACGAGGAGGAGTCCGGCACGGGCGCGTCGCCGCCCATGCAGGTCGCGGTGGCCGACGGCCGCGTCTGGTTCATCGGAGTTCCCCGGCGGGGCGACATGGACCGGCTCGGCGACCGGCTCCGGTCGGCCGGCATCACCCTGGACGAGGTGTCATGGCGCAGTTGAGCTGTGCGACGTGCGGTCTGGCCGCGGAGGACGACGATCTCGTCTGCCGGGGATGCTCGGGCAACCTCAGCCGTCCCGTCGTCGCCCGGCACACGGGCGCGGCGCGCGCGGACGGTCCGGCCGAGGAGCCGATGCTCTGCCCGCACTGCGGCGCACCGGTTCCGGTGCCGACCAACCAGGTGTGCGTGGCCTGTCAACGGCTGCTCCGCGAGGCGGGCGGGGGCACGGGCGCGGGCGCGCGGGCGGCCCGCCACGACGTGCCGGGCACCCTCCTGCGGATCCGGTTCGGCGCGGTGGAGCGCACGGTGACACCGGGCAGCACGCTGCTCCTCGGCCGCGACCCGGCCGCCCCCACCACACGCCCTCTGCTGCGGCGCTACGACAACGTCTCCCGCCGGCACGCGACCGTCGGTCTCGAACCGGACGGCACGGCGTGGGTACGGGACGAGCACTCCACCAACGGCACCTTCGTGAACGACAGTCCGGCGAGCGCCGGCGAGCGGACGCCCCTGCGGGACGGTGACGTCCTGAGGCTGGCCTCGGACTGCGTGCTCGGGATCTCCCTCGACCGGCCGAGGGGCGGGGAACGGCGCTGAACCGGACGCCGTTCCCCGCCCCCGTCTCATCCGTCACCCGTCCCCGTCAGTCGCATCCCTTGGTGCTGTGGGCGGTGATCGCCTCGGCCGTGTAGGGGCACTGGAAACCGATCCAGCGCAGTTCCTCCCACAGCTGCGACCACGGCTTCAGGGGGCCGCGGCAGACCATGAACTTCTGGCCGTCGTCGGAGACCGGGAGGGCGTTCTCGTACGCGCCGCGCGGCTCGCAGCTCTCGAAGAGCGCGCCGAACTGCTTCGGATCGGCGCCGATGGTGATGACGGTGGTCTTGTCGTCGCCGGGCCGGCCGAAGTCGGCGTACGAGTTGTGGCCGCTGTACGCCTTGGGCAGCCCGTACTCGGGGCCGTACTTGTCGATCGCGCCGGCCTGGCCGTAGTGGTTGCCGTAGATGACGGTGCGCGCCTGTTCGTCGGCCGGCAGCGAGCGGTACACGGTGCTCACCTGCTGCGTCATCGCGGGCCAGCCGACCTGGTCGAACTGGACGATGGCCATGCCGCTGAGGACGGGGTTGCTCGCGTAGACGTTGATCGGGAGCGTCGGCAGCAGCAGGATCGCGCAGCTCAGCGCGTTCAGTCCGGTCAGTCCGCCGACCACGCCGAGTCGGGTGGCGCTGCGGGCCCATCGGTCGGCGACCACGGCCCCGGCGGCGAGGAGGACGTACTGCAGGGAGGTCGTGTAGGCGCCCTGGCCGCCGACGACCAGGAGCACGACCACCATCAGGGGGTAGGCCCAGCCGACGAAGCGGTAGGGGCGCCACTCGGGGCGGCGCAGCAGCGCGACGAGTCCGGCGATCCACATCGGGCTCAGGAAGAGGCCGATGAGGAGGAGTTGCATGGGCAGGAAGGTGGTCCGGGAGAGGGACTCCAGTGCCTTGGAGAGCGCGGCGCTCATCTCCAGCTGCGGCATGCCGTGCGTCACCTGCCAGACCAGGACGGGCGAGGCGATGGCCACGGCCACGGCGACCGCGGCCGGGAAGCGCCAGGTCCTGAACACCCACCGCGGTCCGAACGCCAGCAGCCCGGCCCCGAGGCAGAGGAGCAGGAGGACCAGCAGGTACTTGGCGGTCAGGCCGACGCCGACCACGACGGCGATCGCCCACCACAGGCGGGTGTTCCGGGTGCGGACCATCCGGATCAGCAGCCAGGTCACCGTGATCCAGGACAGTTCGTCCCAGTTGTTCGTGCCCATGATGTGGCCGGTGTACATGACCAGGCCCGAGGCGAAGGCCATGAACCCGGCCAGGATCTGCGCGCGGGAGCCGCCGCCCAGTTCGCGGGCGATCAGCGGGGCGAGGACGACGGCGAGGGAGGCGAGGAGCGCGGGGACCAGGCGGAAGCCGATGAGGGTGTCCCCGAAGAGCGCCATCTCGACCTTGGCGACGAGCGCGACGAGCGGCGGCTGGTCGACGTAGCCCCAGTCGAGATGGCGGCTCGCGGCCCGGGTGTACAGCTCGTCCACGTGGTAGCCGTGCCGGCCCGCCAGGGCCAGCAGGCTCACCGTCATCGCGGCGGCGGTCAGCAGCACCGGCCGCCAGGGCACGGGGGTCAGCCCCGCCGGCGGCGGGGGCTCCTCGTGTGCCGAGGGAGCGGTCGGTTGTACGGTCGTCATCAGGGCTCCGTTCCGTTCCGTCATGGCTCGCCGCCGTGCCGGATGCGGACACGACTCAGCCCTCAAATATCGAGGCGCGCCTCCGGGTCCTCAACGAACTTGCCCCGTGCCGACATTGCGCAGGCCGTGGCCCGCGTCGGCGGGTGACGCGCGGCTGGCCTCGGAGTTTCGTCCTCGGGTCAACTTCGTGGCGGGGCCCGCCCCGCCGCCGGAAGACTTCGGGTCGCATCGGCGGACGTCACTCACGGAGGGCACGGCATGACCACACCCCTGCCGCGCAACCGGAACTACCGCATTCTCTGGTCCGGCATGCTCCTGTCCGAGCTGGCCGGCGAGGTCGCCTACATCGCGTTCCCGCTGCTCGTGCTGGCCGACGGCGGTTCGGCGGCCGCGGTCGCCGGAGTCGCCGCAGTCCTCGCCGGCGCCCGCACACTGGTCAGCCTGCCCGCCGGGGCGCTGGCCGACCGGGTGGACCGGAAGCGGGTGATGGTGGCGACCCAGGGCGTCCGTACGGTGGCGATGCTCGCCGTCGCCCTGGTCCTCCTGCTCGCCGACTGCCCGCCGTGGCTGATCCTGCTCGTGGCGGCCGTCGAGGGCGCCGCCGCCGGTGTCTTCGTGCCGGCCGAGCACGCGGCCCTGCCGCAGGTCGTGCCGGAGGCACAGCTGCCACAGGCACTGGCGCGCAACGCGGCGCGGCCGTTCGCCGCGCTGCTGATCGGCCCGGCGCTTGCCGGCTTCACTTTCGGGCTGCACGAGGTGCTGCCGTTCGCGCTGAACACCTCGGTGCTCGCGGTGTCGTTCGTGGCACTGGCCGCACTGCACCTGCCGCGCCGCGCCACGGCACCCCCGGCGGGCGAGGCGCCGAAGCCCGAGGCCGCCGCCGCGCCGCGCCTCGGCGGCTTCGGGCCGTTGCTGCGCATGCCGGTCATCCGGGCGACGATGGCCTGGATCGTCGGCGTCAACCTCGCGTTCCACAGCCTGGTCGTGCTCGTCCTGATCGTCTCGGGCGAGGACGGTGTCGCACCCGGGCAGATGGGCCTGATGATGACCTGCTTCGGCGCGGGCGGACTGATCGGCGCCCTGGTCGCCGACCGGCTGCACGCGGCGGCGCTCTCCCCCGCCGTGCTCGTCATCGCCTCGACCTGGGTCTTCGCCGCCGTCGCCGTGGCGATGGCGTACGCACCGCGCGGCATACCGCTCGGCATCCTGCTGGGCGTCGCCGCGATGGCGATGCCGATCGCCAACACGACCGTGATCACCTGCCAGCTGTCGGCCGTCCCCGACGGCCTGCGGGGACGGCTGTCCGGCCTGGTCGCGCTCGGCTCCGAACTGGCCGCCACGGCGGGCCCCGTCGCTGCGGGCGTCCTGGCCACGGCCTTCGGCGACGACGCCGTGAGCATGCTCGGCGCGGCCGCGCTGCTGGTGGTCGTCGCGGCCGGCGCCACCCTCAGCCCGACCCTGCGCCGCCTCGCGCTGCCCCGGCCGTCGGCCGCACCGCAGCCGGCGCACCCCTGACGACCGACAACGGAGGAACACGATGCTGAAGCTGCGGTTGCGCGACGAGGACATCGCCGCGATCGAGAAGATCACCGCGGAGGTGGTGGAGCGGTTCTCGTCCATCGAGGATCCCGAACTGCACCGGGCCGCCCAGGTCTACGCACACGAACTGCCGCGCGAACTGAGAGCGGGCCTGGTCGACTTCAGGCTGACCGAACCCTCGGGCGTGCTGGTCGTGTCCGGACTCCCGGTCGAGGACGCGGCGCTCGGCCCCACGCCGGCGGACTGGCGCGAGAAGCCCGCGCCCGACGCGACGCTCCGCCTCGACATCCCGTTCCTGCTCATCGGCTGCCTGCTCGGCGAGCCGATCGGCTGGGCCACCCAGCAGGACGGGCGGGTCATGCACGACATCTTCCCGATCCGGGCCCACGAGCACGGCCAGATCGGCTGGGGCAGCGCGGAGACCCTCGCCTGGCACACCGAGGACGCCTTCCATCCTCTGCGCACCGACTACCTGGGCCTCATGTGCCTGCGCAACCCCGACGGGGTGGAGACGACCTTCGCCGACATCGCCGACGTACGGCTCGACGACGCGACGCGCGCGGCCCTCGCCGAGGAGCGTTTCAAGATCCTGCCGGACGACTCGCACCGTCCGCAGAACCAGGTCGCGGGCGGCCAGGAGGATCCCGAGGTCGCCGAACTCATGAGGCGCAGCGCCGAGCGGGTGGACAGCGCCCTGAGCTCCCCCGAGCCCGTCGCGGTCCTCTTCGGCTCGCCGAAGGATCCGTACGTCCGGCTGGACCCTTATTACATGCAGGGTGTACAGGGGGAAAACGAGCAGCACGCTCTTGACAAGATTTCTGATGCCCTGGACAGCGCGATGGGCGGGGTGGCGCTCGAGCCCGGCGAGATTGCTTTCATAGACAACTACCGGGTGGTGCACGGACGGAAGCCCTTTCAGGCGCGTTTCGACGGCACCGACCGCTGGCTGCGCCGCCTGAATATCACTCGTGATCTTCGAAAGTCCCGGCACGCGCGTTTGTCGGCGGCCTCGCGCGTCATCTACTGACGAGTTGTCATTTTCCGCTGTCACCAAGGGATCTGCGCCCCACGACCACTGCTAGGGTACTGATCGCAATTGCCGTGGCAGGCCGTGGAATCTTCGACGAATCAACAACCTTGCCATCGCTGGCGACACACGCATAGGCTCCTGTGTGCGAATTGTGACTCGGGGGTGGCAATGTTGCGTATCAAAGTTTCCGGCGAAGACATCCAACGGCTAAGAATGGTCCATACTTTAGGGCCTGTGTCCGAAGCGGTCTTCGCACTTCATCACTTCGGACGTGAGCGGGCCCGCGGGAGTTTAGGCTGGCACAAGTTCGTGCGCGAGCGACTCGGCGACGACCTCCCCGCCGTGGGCGAGGTCGTCTCCCAGTACCAGGCCGTTCCCGACCTCCTGTGGTTACTCGAGCGGGAGGGGGCCGACGCCGAGTCGGTGCCGCCCGCCGTCCGCGCCCGGGCCCGCCGCCTGGCCCAGGTCGTCTTCCTCTTCTGCAGCGCCGCGATCCTGCCCTACTGGTCGCAGATGCGGGCCCGCCTCGAGACCGAGCGGGACGCTCGCGGGCGGATGGCCATCACGAACGGCGTCGAGTTCCTGCTCGCGGGCCTGCACCCCAAAGTGACCTGGGAGGCCTCGGAACTGCGCATCGCGTCCCACCTCGACCTGGAGATCACGCTCGACGGACGCGGACTGATCCTGAGCCCCTCGCTCTTCCTCCCCGACAAGACCGTCGTCCTCGTCCGCTCCGAGCGGCAGTCCAGCCTGCCGGCGCTCGTCTTCTCCGTGCCGCTCGATCTCCACGATCTGGAAGCACCCTCCGAGGAGTCGGAGAGCGACGGCGACCGGGCACTGGCCGCCCTGGTCGGAGCCACCCGCGCGGCGGCCCTGCGCGCACTGTCCGAGAGCGGCACCACCGGCGACCTCTCCGACCGGCTCGGCATCTCCCTCTCCGGCGCCAGCAAGCAGGCCACCGTGCTGCGCGAGGCGGGACTGATCACGACCCTGCGCAACCGTACGACCGCGATGCACACCCTCACCCCGCTCGGACTCGCGCTCCTGCAGCGGAAATTGCACGCGGAGGCCACCGGTTCGGCGGGCGACCCGGGCGGCCAGGGCAGCCCCGGGGCGGACGGGCCGAGGAGCGGCTCCAGGTTCCGCGGCTAAGGCATGACCCGTATCTCGGCCACGCGCCCCTCGGCGAGCAGCACCACCGTGTCGGCCCTCTCCAGCGAGGCCAGGTCCGACGCCGAGGCCACGACGCAGAGTCCCCGCCGGTCCACCGCGTCGCGCAGCAGATCCAGGACCGCCGCCGCGTCGACGGCGGCAAGTCCGCGGGTCAGATCGTCGGCCAGCAGCACATCGGGGGTGCCGGCGAGCGCGAGCACGACCTCCGCCGCGCGCGTCTGCGCCGGCCGCTCCGCCACCGGCACCAGACCCACATGCGCGAGCCGGAGCCCCTCGGCCAGCCGGACCTCGCCCGCCGTCAGCGGATCAAGACCCGCCGCGCACCGCAGAACACCCGTCTTTCCCGCGCCCTCAGGCCCCGCCAACGCCGTCCACGTACCGCTCGCGCACGCGAAGGAAACATTCTCGATCCCGTGTCCGGACTCGACGCCCCCGGCTCCGATCGTGCCGGCATGAGAGAGCTCGAGAGCCGGACGCTGTTCAGTCATGGTGGTCTCTTTCGACGCTCGGGAGGTCAATTGTGCAACCTGTCCGCCGTCCCCGTTCCCAACCGGCGGAGAGGGGCCGAGTTTCTCCACCTCTCGTTCCCGACACTCGGCCTGACCAGCATGTTAGGGCGTTCAAGGGTGCGGAGCCCATACATTCCACCGCCCGGAAAGAACTACAGCCAGCTGTAACGCGCGAAGCCTCGCGCTCTGCTCCGACACGTTCCCTGGCGCCGCCGTTGCACTCCATGCTCTATCTCCTCGGCGAATTCACCACGGCCAGCATGAGTTTGTTCTCCTTTCTGCTGCTCTGTCACCCGAGTATGCGTCAGTCGTGGGCCGAATGGCATCGACAGCGGGCTGCCCGGCTGCTGGACCGTCAGGTCCGCGCGGAAACCATCGACCTGCCCCGGTACCTGCGGTGGCTCGCCCTGCACATCACGCTCGGGGTCGCCAGCGGGATCGCCGCGGTCATCTGCGTCGGCAACGCGCTCCTGATCATGTGGACTCCCCTGCTGTCCTGGGTCCTTCCGGCGCGGGAGAACCCGCAGACGGTGCTGGACATCCCGGTGCTCGGCTGGCGCGACATCGTCGTCGGCCCGTCGGTCGGCAACGTGGTGTTCGCCGTCGGATGCCTGGCGCTGCCGCCGCTCGCCACGGTGTACGCCCGCCTCACGCTCGCCGCGCTCGCCTCGTCGCGTACGCAGGTGCTCGCCGACCGCGTGGCGACGCTCACCCGCACCCGTACCGACGCGCTAGAAGCGCACGCCGCGGAGCTTCGGCGGATCGAGCGCGACCTGCACGACGGCACCCAGGCCCGGCTGGTGGCCGTGGCCATGCGGCTCGCGGTGGCCCGGCGGTGCCTCGACCGGGACCCGGCCACCGTCGTCCGGATGCTGCGCGAGGCGACCGAGGTCACCGAGGAGGCGATGGTCGAACTCCGCGAGGTGCTCCGCGGTATCTATCCGCCCATCCTCGCCGACCGCGGACTGCCGGGGGCCCTGCGCACCGTCGCCGCCCGCGGCGGGGTCCCGGTCTCGATCGACATCGGCGAGCTGCACCGGATCCCGGCGGCCATCGAGGCGGTCGCCTACTTCGTGGTCGCGGAGGCGCTCACGAACGTGGCCAAGCACAGCGGGGCCACGGAGGCGGGGCTGCGCGTGTGGCGGGGCGAGGACCTGCTGACCGTCGTCGTCACCGACAACGGCGTGGGCGGCGCGCGGGAGGACAGCGGCGGCGGGCTGACCGGTCTGCGGGGCCGCGCGCAGGCCCTGGACGGCCGTGTCACGGTCGTCAGCCCGTCGGGCGGACCCACCACGATCACCGTGGAGCTGCCGTGCGGGTAGTCATCGCGGAGGACAACGTCCTGCTCTCCACCGGTCTGGAGCTGCTGCTGACCAGCTCCGGCTACGAGGTCGCCGAGGTCACCACCGACGCCGAGAGCTTCCTCGCCGCGGTGGACCGGCACCGGCCGGCCGTCACCCTCGTCGACGTACGGCTGCCGCCGTCGTTCCGTGACGAGGGGATCCGGGCCGCGATCGAGGCCAGGCGGCTCCATCCCGGCCTGCCGGTCCTGGTCCTGTCCCAGTACGTCGAGCAGCTGTACGCCTCCGAGCTGCTCTCCAGCAGCGGCGGCGGTGTCGGCTATCTGCTCAAGGACCGGATCAGCCGGATCGACGAGTTCCTGGCGGCGCTCGACCGGGTGGCCGCCGGCGGCACCGCGCTCGACCCCGACGTGGTGGCCCAGTTGCTCGCCCGGCGGACCCAGCCGCTGTCCACGCTGACCCGCCGGGAGCGACAGGTCCTGGCGCTCATGGCGGAGGGCCACGACAACGCCACGCTGGCCAGGAAGCTCTCCATCACGGACAACGCCGTGCACAAGCACATCGGCAACATCTTCGCGAAGTTCGAGCTCACCGAGAGCGACTCCGGCCATCGGCGGGTGCGGGCCGTGCTGACCTACCTGGAGGCCCGCTGACCGTGGACGGCTCGGCGGTGGACCCGTCCGACGACAGGGCCCACCGCCGTCCCCGCCTATCCCTGCCGGACGCAGAGCCGCCCGCTCAGCTGCAGCCGGTCGACCCGGCCGGTCGACGGGTCGCGCAGGAACCGCCCGAGGTACGGCAGCGCCGTGCGCGGGCCGCCGTCGGAGGGCGTACGGAAGGAGAGGTCCTCGCCGAGCAGGAGCGGGACCGGCTCCGCTCCGGCGACCGACAGCAGGAGTGCACCGTCCCGGGCCTCGGCCCGGCAGGACCAGTCGCCGTTCACGTACCGCCCCACGCATTCCGGCGGCGCCGGCGCCGGCGTCGCGGCGGCCGTGTCCCGGGGGTGGTCGCCGACCTCCTGGCCGGACGCGCCGAGCCGCGCGATGAGCGACTCCCACAGACGCGCGCCCGTGCTGCCGTTGGCGGTCAGCGCCACCACGGTCCGGGTCTCCGGGTTCACGCGCAGGTGGCTCCACGCGCCGTCGCCGGTGCCGTCGTGGCCGAACCAGGCGCCGTACCGGGACCATCCGGCGCCCCAGCCGCCCGCCAGGCCGTGGGCGCCGACGGCGAGCCCCGCCGTCACGTCCTCGCGCATCGCGCCCGCGGTCTCCGCGTCGAGCAGGGCCGCGCCGGGCCCGAGGCCCAGGTGCGCGGCGCCGAACACGGCGAGGTCGCGTGCGGAGGCGCGCAGTCCGGCGGCCGGGTCCTCCAGCGGCGGCACGGACTGCTCCTTGATCGGCCGGGGTGGGCCGTCCGGGCGGACGAGATGGCCCAGGGCGGTCCCCTCCGCGTCCTGCCCGAGCGGGCCGAGCAGCATCGTCCGCACGGCCTCGTCCCAGTCGAGCCCGGTGATCTCCTCGACCAGTCGGCCGGCGATCAGATACCCGGGGTTGGAGTAGGAGAAGACAGTGCCGGGCGCGTGCACGGCGAGATCGGGCGCGTGGCGGGCGAGCCAGCGGGCGCGGGAGGTGCCGGGCGGAAGCTCGGCGGTGTTGGCGGCGAGGCCCGCGGTGTGGCTGAGCACCTGGCGCAGCGTGCACTCCGGTCCCGCGCGCAGCTCGGCCAGTTGCTCCGCCAGGGGCTCGTCCAGGTCCACCTCGCCGTCGGCCACGAGCAGCGCGGCGAGGGTCGCTGTGAACGGCTTGGTGAGCGAGCCGAGCGGGAACGCCGTGGCCGCCGTCACCGGCCGTCCGGATCCGGCCTCCTCCTCCCCCGTCTCGGCGGTGCGCAGGTCGCCGTCCCGCCAGACCGCGACCTGGGCGCCGGGTACCCCGTGCCGGAGCGCGAACTCCGCGAGCAGCTCGTTCACCGGGCGTCCTCCGTCCCGAGGGCCGGGTCGCAGAGGAGGGCGATCGACCGCAGCGCCGCCGTGAGTTCGGCGCCGAGCCGCGCGATCGTGCCGGACTCGTGCAGGTTGACCGAGTAGTAGAGGTCGAAGCCGAGCCGGCCGTCCTCGACCGCACCCACGACTTCGAGGGCCTGCACGACCTTCTCCCGCTCGTCCTGTTCCTGGCCGATCGGGTCGTGGAAGGCGTGGAAGAGCGAGCGGTCGGCCGTGCGCGTGATCTCCTCCGTCTGGCTGTGGTAGTTGAACAGCACGGCCGGGGGGGTGTGTGGAGCGGGTGTGCCGGTTCCGGCGAGGTGCCGCAGGACGCCGTGGCCGAGCCCGTTGCCGGGGACGGCGCGCAGGCCGCGCCGGACCGAGCGGACGACGGCCGGCCAGTCGGCCTCGCCGTGGTTGCGTCCGGGGACGGTCAGCGCGACGGGGTAGGAGCTGGTGAACCAGCCGACGGTACGGGAGAGGTCGACGTCGTCGAAGATCTCCTCACGGCCGTGGCCCTCCATCTCAATCGCCGGCCGGTCCTCGCCCGACCAGCGGCACAGCGTCCACGCCAGTGCGGCGAGCAGCACGTCGCTGGCCCTGGCCCGGAACCTGCCCGGCGCCACGTGCAGCAGCGCCGAGGTCTCGGCCCGTTCGAGGCGCACCGGCAGGATCCGCCGGGACGACACGACGTTCGGCCCGGGGCCGTCCACCGGCAGCGGCGCCGGCTCGGGTACGGCCTCCCAGTGCGCGGCCTGGTCCGCGAAGCCGCCGTCGGCCGCGTGCGCCGCGAGCCGGGTGGCCCACTGCCGGAAGGAGGAGGTCTTGGCGCCGAGGTCGATCGGCTCGCCGTCGTGGGCCTGCCGGTAGGCGAGGTCCAGGTCGTGGTTGAGGATCCGCCACGACACCGCGTCGACCACGAGGTGGTGCACGGTCAGGTGCAGCCGCGCCCGCCGGTCGGGGCCGAGGTCGAACAGGACGGCGCGCAGCAGCGGTCCCGCGGCCAGGTCGAAGCCGCGGTCGGCGGCCGCCGCGATCCGGTTCATGACCGGGAGCAGCTCCTCGTCGGGCAGCCCCGAGAGGTCGTGCCGCTCGACGAGGTCGCCGGTCTCCTCGGCGGCGTTCCACTGCGCCCAGCGGCCCTCCTCGTCGCGCGTGTACCGCATCCGCAGCGCGTCGTGGTGGGCGACGACCGCGGCGAGCGCGGCCCGCAGCGCCGCCTCGTCGGTGTCCGCCGCGAGTTCGACGTGGACCGACTGGGCGAGGTGCTGCGGGGCGAGCGGCTCCCGGGCGAAGTACTCGTGCTGGATGGGGGTGAGCGGGACCGCGCCGACCTCGGCGTCCTGGACGGCGGCGACCTGCCGGGCCGAGCCCGCGGCGGCGACGAGCCGCTCGACGGTCGGGTGGCGGAACAGGTCGCTGGAGGAGACCTGCAGGCCCGCCCGGCGGCTCTTGAACACGACCTGGATGGAGAGGATCGAGTCGCCGCCGAGGTCGAAGAAGTCGTCGGTGACCCCGACCTCCGCCACGCCGAGCACCTCCGCCCAGATCGCGGCCATCGTGCGCTCGTCGGCGGTGCGGGGCGCCACCGTGGCCCGGCCGGTCGCGGCGGCGGCCGGCTCCGGAAGGGCACGGCGGTCGACCTTGCCGTGCGGGGTGAGCGGGATCCGCTCCAGCCGGACGAGCGCGGCGGGAACCATGTACTCGGGCAGCCGGGCGGTGAGGTACGCGGTCAGTTCGGCCGGGTCCTGCTCCGAGACGGCGTACCCGACGAGGCGTCGGCGGCCCGGCTGGTCCTCGCGGACGATCACGGCCGCCCGTGCCACGTCCGGGTGCTCGGCGAGCGCCTGCTCGATCTCGCCGAGCTCGATGCGGTAGCCGCGCAGCTTCACCTGGTCGTCCGTGCGGCCGACGAACTCCAGGCTGCCGTCGGCGCGTCGGCGCATCAGGTCGCCGGTGCGGTACATCCGGGAGCCGGGCCTCCCGAACGGGTCGGGCAGGAACCGTTCGGCGGTCATCGCCGGCCGGTCGCGGTAGCCGCGGCACACGCCGTCCCCGGCGAGGTACGCCTCCCCGGTCACGCCCACCGGCACCACGTGCAGGTCCCGGTCGAGGAGATAGACCCGGGTGTCCGCGGTCGGCCGGCCGACGGGCACGGTCCGGCCGGGGCGCCCGCCGCGCTCCACGGGGAAGCAGGTCGCGGTCACCGAGCATTCGGTGGGCCCGTACGCGTTGACGATCCGCAGGTCCGGCAGCCGGTCGAGGACGCGGGCGCAGTGCGGTGCGGAGAGCGCCTCGCCGCCGACGACGACCCTGCGCAGCCCGGCGAGGATGCCCGGGTCGGTGTCGGCGACCGCGTGGAAGAAGCCCGCCGAGAACGACATGGCCTCGACCTCGTGGTCGCGCAGGAACTTGTCGAGTTCGTCGACCGAGCGGAAGTCGCCCGGCCGTACGGCCAGGCAGGCGCCGCTCAGGAGGGTCTGCCACAGCTCGTTCTGCGCGGCGTCGAACGAGATCGAGTGGTGCTGGGCGACCGTGGCGGCGTCGCCGAAGGTGTGCTCGCCCGCGGCGCGCACGAGCCGGACGAGACCGCGGTGGGTGACCATGGAGGCCTTGGGCGTGCCGGTCGAGCCCGAGGTGTAGACGAGCACGGCGAGGTTGTCCTGGACCGTGCGCGCGAGCGGCGGTCCGGTGACGGCCGACGGCCGCAGCTCGTCGACCAGCAGGACCTGGGCGCCGGTGGGCGGCAGTCCTGGCGCGAGCGCGGAGCTGGTCAGCAGCACCGGCACGCCCGAGTCGCGGAAGAGGTAGGCGAGCCGTTCGGCCGGGTACCCGGGGTCGAGCGGCACGTACGCGCCGCCCGCCTTGAGGATCGCGAGCATGGCGGTGACCATCTCGGCGCCGCCCGGCAGGCAGATGCCCACGGGCACCTCGGGGCCGACGCCCCGGTCGGCGAGTTCGTGGGCGAGCCGGTCGGCGGCGGCGTCCAGTTCGGCGTAGGTGAGCCGGGTGTCGCCGGCGACGACCGCGGGCCGGTCGGGGTGCTCGCGCGCGACCTCCGCGAAGAGCTCGTGCAGGCACCGGTCGGGGTAACCGGACGGGGTGCCGTTGAACTCCTCGACCAGCAGCCGGTGTTCGTCGCCCCGGACCATGCGCAGCTGCCGCAGCGTGACGCCGGGCGCCGCCACCATCGCGTCGAGCATGCCGCGCAGATGACCGGCGAAGCGGTGCGCGGTGGCGTCGTCGAACAGGCGCGGGTCGTAGCCGACCCGCAGATGGAGTCCGTCGACGAGATGGGCGACGCAGGTGAGCGGGAAGTTCGAGGTCTCAAGACCGGCGAGGGACCGTACGGCGAGCCCGTGGCGCTCGGCGGCGTGTTCGTCGTACGGGAAGTTCTCGAAGACCACGCAGCTGTCGAAGAGGTCGGTGCCGGCCGGGACCGCGGCCCAGCGCCGGACCTGGGCGAGGGAGGCGTACTCGTACTGGCGGCTGTCGACCTGCTGCTCCTGGATCTCGCGGAGCCAGCCGCGCAGTTCGCTGTCGGGGGTGACGGTCACCCGGGCGGGCAGGGTGTTGATGAACAGGCCGACCATGTCCTCGGAGCCCGGCAGCTCGGCGGGTC
Organism: Streptomyces sp. NPDC014870; assembly: GCF_043081505.1. Classification (NCBI taxonomy): domain Bacteria; kingdom Bacillati; phylum Actinomycetota; class Actinomycetes; order Kitasatosporales; family Streptomycetaceae; genus Streptomyces; species Streptomyces sp. NPDC014870. Next base: position 65,067 of record NZ_JBIBWQ010000004.1, on the reverse strand, counting down.
TGCCGCCGACCGTGGTGCCGAAGCAGACCTGCCGGTCGCCGCTGTGCCGGGACAGCAGCAGGGCCCACGCGCCCTGGACGAGGGTGTTGACGGTGACCCGGGCCTCCCGCGCGAAGCCCTCCAGGCGTGCGGTCTCCTCCGCCGTGAGCGCGAGGTCGATGTGGCCGGTGTCGCGGGACTGGTGCGAGCGCAGCGGTGCGCGGTCGTAGGGCAGTTCGGTGGGCGCGGAGAACCCGGCGAGCAGGTCGGTCCAGTACGCCTGCGCGGCGGCGGTGTCCTGCTCGTCCAGCCAGCGCACGTACGCGCTGAACGGGGGGCGCGGGCGCGGTGGCGCGACCGCGCGTCCGCTGAGCGCGGCGTGCTCGGCGAACACGTCGCCGAGGACGTCGGCGAAGCTCCAGCCGTCGAGCAGGAGGTGGTGCGAGGAGCAGCGCAGGTGGACGGTGGACGCGGAGAGCCTGGCCAGGTGCAGCCGCAGCAGCGGAGGCCGGGCCAGGTCGAGCGGTTCGACCGGCGCCTCGGCCAGCAGGCGGATCCGCTCCTGCTGCTCGGGCTCGCTCAGCGCCGACCAGTCCTCGACGACCACGGGCAGCCGGACGTCCCGGTGGACCACCTGCAGGGGGCGTCCCCCGTCGGCGTCGACGATCGCGGTGCGCAGGACGGGCGTGCGGTCGACGACCCGCTGCCAGGCCTCGGCGAGGAGCGCGGGGTCGGTGACACCGTCGAGGACGAGCCCGAGGTGGGTGAGGTAGATGTCGTCCTCGTGCGCGTCGAGCGAGTGGAACAGCAGGCCGCTCTGCATCGGCGTGAGCGGGTAGACGTCCTCGACCGTGCGGCCGTCCCCGGCGATCCGGTCGACACCGGCCTGGTCGAGCCCGGCCAGCGGGAAGTCGGACGGGGTCCGTCCGCCTGCCGTGGCGCAGTGCGCCACGAGGGCGGCGAGCGCCTCGGTGAAGCGGGCCGCGAGGCCGGCGATCGTGGCCTCGTCGTGCAGCGCGGCGGAGTACTCCCAGGAGAACTCGAGCCGGCCGTCGCGGACCATGCCGGTGATCTCCAGGGCGTTCGGACGGGTCAGCTCCGCGCCGCGGTCGGGGGCGGGGCTGGGCCGCCAGGACCGCAGCAGTCCGTCGCCGCCGGCCACGTCGAAGTGGCCGTGGTAGTTGAAGCCGACCCGGCAACGGGCGCCGCCGAGGCCGGAGTTCTCCGTGAGGTGGCGCAGGGCGCCGTAGCCGATGCCGGCCTCGGGGACCGCGCGCAGGGTCTCCTTGACGGCCTTGAGGCGGCTGCCCCAGTCCTCGCCCGCCACCGGCAGCACGACCGGGAAGAGCGTGGTGAACCAGCCGGCCGTGCGGGACAGGTCGAGGTCCTCGAAGAGGTTCTCCCGGCCGTGGCCCTCCAGTTCGACCGCGACGGCCTCGCCGCCGGTCCAGTCGGCGAGCACGGCCGCGAGCGCGGTGAGCAGGACGTCGTTGACCTGGGTGCGGTACGCCGCCGGCACGTCCCGCAGCAGGGCGCGGGTCAACTCGACGTCCAGACCGGTCTCGACGGTGCGGGCGTGGGCGAGCGTGTCGGGCGCCGCGCCGTCGTCGCCCGGCAGGGGCGGGCAGGCGGCGGACGCGGCCTCCACGGCCCGCCAGTACGGCCGCTCGTCGTCGAAGCGTCCGGACGCGGCGGCCTCGGTCAGCCGCGTCGCCCACTCCCGGAAGCCGGTGGTCTTCTCCGGGAGGGAGACCGGCAGGCCGCGGGCGGCCTGTCCGTGGGCGAGTTCCAGGTCGGCGAGCAGGACCCGCCAGGTGACGCCGTCGACGACCAGGTGGTGCGCGGTGACGAACAGCCGGTCGGGCTCGGGCGCGCCGGAGAAGTGGACCGCGCTCAGCAGCGGTCCGGTGTCGAGCCGGAAGCCGGTCTGGGCCGCCGTGACCGCCTCCAGGACGGCCCGCTCCCTGGCGGGGGCGTCAAGTCCGGACAGGTCGACCGTGCGGAACGGCTCGCCGGTCTCGGTGTCCGCGCAGTGCTGGCGCCATGTGCCGTCGGCGGCGACCGCGCGCAGCCGCAGCGCGTCGTGGTGGCCGAGCAGCGCGGTGACCGCCGTGCGCAGGGCGGCCGGGTCGGTGCCGGGTGCGAGGTCGACGAACATCGACTGGTTGAAGTGGGCGGCGCCCTCGGGGTACTCCTCGAAGTACCAGCGTTGCACCGGGGTGAGGGGCACGTCGCCCACGGCCGCCGTGGCGGGCGCCCGCACCACCGCCGGCCGGTCCGCTTCCGCGTCCTCGACCTGGACGACGGCGGCGAGTTCGGCGACGGTCTGGTGCCGGAAGATGTGCTTGGCGGTCACCCGCAGGCCCGCCCGGCGTGCCCGGGAGACGACCTGCAGGCCGACGATCGAGTCGCCGCCGAGCTCGAAGAAGTTGTCGCCGATGCCGACCGTGCCGGCTTCGAGGCCGAGCACCTCGGCCCAGATCGCGACGAGTTCGGCCTCGGTGCGGTCGCGCGGGGGTACGGGGGCTCCCGCGGCCTGCTCGGTGGCCGTCGGGGCGGGCAGCGCCTTGCGGTCGAGGGTGCCGCTCGGGGTCATCGGCAGCTCGTCGAGGACGACGAGGGCGGAGGGTATCGCCGGGTCGGGGACGATCCCCGCGAGGAACTCCCGCAGTTCGGTGAGTGTGGGCGGGGTGCCGTCGGCGCGCACGTACCCGACGAGCCGGTCGCGTCCTGCCGCGTCGGCCCGTACGGCGGCGGCCGCGGCGGCGATGCCGGGGTGGCGCAGCAGCGCGGCCTCGACCTCGCCGAGCTCCACCCGGAAGCCGCGGATCTTGACCTGGTCGTCGGCGCGGCCGAGGTATTCGAGGTCGCCGTCGGGGCGCCAGCGTCCGATGTCGCCGGTGCGGTAGAGCCGCCCGCCGCCGAACGGGTCGTCGACGAACCGCTGCTCGGTCAGTTCGGTCCTGTTCCAGTAGCCCTGGGCCACCCCGCCGCCGCCGATGTGGATCTCGCCGGGCACCCCGACGGGTACCGGACGCAGCCGGCTGTCGAGCACGTACGTCCGGGTGTCGCCGAGCGGCCGGCCGACCGGCACGATCGCCGTGGGGACCGGCTCGCCGGCCCGGAGCCGGTACGTCGTGGAGTCCACGGTGGTCTCCGTGGCGCCGTAGTTGTTGGTGACGACGGCGTCGGGCGACAGCGCCTCCAGGACGGCGGCCGCGTCGTCGGCCAGCCAGGCCTCCGAGCCGACCGCGAGGACGCGCAGCGAGTCGGCGCGGCCCCCGGTCCAGGACAGCTCCTGGGCGACCGCCTTGGCCAGCGAGGGCGTGGTGACCAGGAGGTGGGGACGGGTCTCGGAGATCAGCGCGGCGAGGGCGGGCGGGTCGGTGACCACGTCCGCCGGGCAGATCACCATCTCGCCGCCGTACATCGCGGACATGAGGAAGTCGCCGAAGAACAGGTCCACGGCCAGGCTGGACACCGACAGGGAGCGGCCCTTCAGACCGGTCAGGTCGTAGCGCGCGTCCCAGGCGCGCATCATGTGGGCGACGTTGCGGTGGCTGACCATGACGCCCTTGGGGCGGCCGGTCGAGCCGGAGGTGTAGACGACGTAGGCGAGGTCGTCCGGTCCTGCGTCCGTCGTGGGCGGGGTGGCGGGCCGGCGGGCGATCAGCTCCTGGTCGGTGTCGATCCTGATCGTGGTCCAGGGTCCTTCACCCGCCGCGTCCGAGTCGGTGATCAGCACCGGGGCGGCGGCGTCGCCGAGCATCATGGCGAGCCGCTGCGCGGGGTGTTCGGGGTCGAGCGGCACGAACGCGCCACCGGCCTTGAGCACCGCCAGCAGGGCGACCATGGCGTCCACGCTCCGGCCGAGGCAGACGCCGGTCAGCACACCGGGGCGGACGCCCGCGGCGATCAGGTGGTGCGCGAGCCGGTCGGCGCGCGCGGCGAGCTCCGCGAACGTGAGCCGCCGGCTGCCGTCGCTCACGGCGACGGAGTCGGGCGTACGGGCCGCCTGCTCGTCGAACATCGCGTGCAGGGTCCGCGCGGGCGCCGCCGGGAGGGCCGGGCCCTGCCAGTCGGCCGTCAGGGTCCGCAGCTCGTCGGCGGTCAGCAGGGACAGTCCGGCGAGCGGGGCCGCGGGCTGCTCGGCCACCGCGCGCAGCAGGGTGACGAGGTGGCCGCCGAGCCGCTCCACGGTCTCCCGGTCGAAGAGGTCGGTGCTGTACTCCAGGTAGCAGACCAGCGAGGAGGCGTCCTCGTAGAAGTCGAAGGTGAGATCCAGCTTCGCGACCTCGACCGGCGGCTGGATCTCGGTGACGTCCAGGCCCTCGAAGGCGGGCAGCGTGTCGGCCATGTTCTGCAGGTTGACCATGACCTGCACCAGCGGCGGCCGGGACGCGTCCCGTTCGGGCCGCAGGGTGTCGACGAGGCGCTGGAAGGGGACCTCGTCGTGGGCGAACGCCTCCAGCAGGCCGGTGCGCACCTCGCCGAGCTGCTCCGCGAACGACCGCGCCTCGTCCACCTGGGAGCGCAGGACCACGGTGTTGATGAAGAAGCCGATCAGGTTCTCGAGTTCGGGCCGCTGCCGGCCGAGGGTGACCGTACCGACCGCGACATCGGGTTCACCGCAGTAGCGGGCGAGGAGCACCTTGGTGACGGTGACCAGGGCCATGAAGAGCGTCGCGTCCTTGCCGCGGCTCACCTCGCGCAGCCGGGCCAGCACGTCGGCGGGGATCTCCACCGGCAGGATCGCGCCCGCGGGTGTGCGGACGGGCGGCCGGGGCCGGTCGGTGGGCAGGTCGGCCGTGCGCATCCCGGCGAGCCGGTCGCGCCAGTAGCCGAGTTGCTCGTCGAGCGTGGCGGACCGCTCGCGCTCCCAGGCGGCGAAGTCGGCGAACTGCACGGGCACGGGCGGCAGGTCCGCCTCGCTGCCGCCGACCGCCGCGTCGTAGCCGGCGGCCAGCTCGGCCAGGAGCCGACCGGTCGACCAGCCGTCGCACACGATGTGGTGCATGGCCAGGACGAGGACGTGCTCGCGGGCGGCCACGCGCAGCAGCGCGGGCCGCAGCAGCGGCCCGGTGCGCAGGTCGAAGGGCGTGTTCATCTCGGTGGCGAGGAAGCGCTCGACGGCGGCCTGGGCGTCGGGCCCCGACACGTCGACGACGGGCAGCTCCCGGCCGGTGTGCGGGTGCACGACCTGGACGCCGCGGCCGTCGACCGCGTCGAACGTGGTCCGCAGCGTCTCGTGCCGCCGTACGACCCGGTCGAGCGCGCCGGCGAGCGCCGCCGTGTCGAGGTCGCCGCGCAGCCGCAGGGCGCGCAGCGTGTTGTACTCGGCGCTGTCCGGCTCCAGTTCGGCGAGGAACCAGAGCCGTTCCTGCGCCGACGACATCGGCAGCGGGCCGCCGTCGCGCGCGGTGGCCGGGATCGGCAGGTCCTCGGAGCCGGACTCGCCGGCGAGGCGACGCATCAGCTCCGCCCGCAGGTGCGCCGGTACCGACGCGAACATCTCGTCGTGCTGGGTCATCCGCTTTCCTCCCTGGGTCAGATCCGGCCGGGTACTTCGGGTCCCGCGACGGCCGCCAGGCTCGCGAGGACGCGCTCCTGGACCACCCCGGCGAGGTCGCTCACATGACGGTGTTCGAAGAGGTCCCGCGGGGAGATCTCCACGCCGAACGCGGCGCGCATCCGGACGGCCAGCCGGATCGCGTTGATCGAGTCGCCGCCGAGATCGAAGAAGCTGTCGCGGGTCCCCACCCGGGGCACGGCGAGGACCTCGCCCCAGATCCGGCAGAGCGCCTTCTCGGTCGGTCCCACCGGGGCGACGTACGTCCCCTCGTCGGGGCGGAGGTCCGCCGCGGGCAGCGCGGCCCGGTCGAGCTTGCCGTTGCGGTTGACCGGCAGGACCGTCAGGAACACCACGGCGGCCGGGACCATGTACGCGGGCACGTGCCGGGCGACATGGGCGCGCAGCTCCTCCGCGGCCGGGACGCCGGCGCGCGGCACGACGTACGCGACGAGTCGCTTGCCCGCCTCGTCGCTGCGGACGACGACCGCGGCCTCGGCGACCGCCTCGTGCCGCAGCAGGACGTTCTCGACCTCGCGCGGCTCGACCCGGAAGCCGCGGATCTTGACCTGGTCGTCCGCGCGGCCGGCGAACTCCAGGGTGCCGTCCTGGTTCCAGCGGACCAGGTCGCCCGTGCGGTAGAGCCGGGCGCCCGGCGCGCCGAACGGGTCGGCCACGAAGCGCTCGGCGGTCAGGCCGGGTCGGCCGATGTAGCCGCGGCCGACGCCTTCGCCGCCCAGGTAGAGCTCGGCCGTGACACCGGGGGGCACGGGGCGCAGCCGGTCGTCGAGGACGCGGACGCTGGTGTTGGGCAGGGGCCGGCCGATCGGGACGTTGTCGTACCGGACTCCCGGCTCGACCTCGAAGAGCGTGGCGGCGACGGCGCATTCGCTGGGGCCGTAGCCGTTGAGGAGGCGGCGTCCCGGTGACCACGCGGCGGCGAGGTCCGGGGTGAGGACCTCGCCCCCGCAGAGGATGGACTCGAGCTGCGGGAGCGCCGCCGGGTCGAGCACCGGCAGCACGGTCGGCGGTCCGGTGACCGCGCCGGCGTCGGCCTCGCGCAGCTGCTCGATGAGTTCGGCGCCGCTGTACGTGCCCGTGGTCACGGGGGCGACGAGCGTGCCGCCGCCCACGAGCGTGCTCAGCAGGACGAGCGAGGCGGCGTCGAAGCTCATCGGGGCGAGCTGGTAGACGCGGCTGCCCGGGCGCACGTGCAGCGGGACGACCGCTTCGACGGTGTTGACCATGGACCGGTGCTCGACCATGGCGCCCTTCGGCTTCCCGGTCGAGCCCGAGGTGTAGACGGTGAACAGCAGGTCGCGGGGGCTGCCGTGGTCGGCGGGCGCGGTCGCCGGCCGGCCTTCGATGGCGGGCCAGTCCCCGTCGAGCAGGACGAGCGGGGTCGTGGCGCCCGCGAAGACGTCGAGGTGGCGGCTGTGGGTGAGCACCACCGCCGGGCGGGCCTCCGCCAGGATCGCCGCGGTGCGCGCGGCCGGGTAGTCGGGGTCGATCGGCACGTACGCGCCACCGGCCTTGAGCGTGCCGAGGACGCCGACGACCAGGTCGGGGCCGCGTTCGACGGAGATCCCGACGATCGTGTCCGGGCCGATGCCGAGGTCGGTCAGATGGTGGGCGAGCCGGTTGGCGCGCTCCTCGACCTCGGCGTAGGTGAGCCGGGTCTCGCCGCGCTCGATCGCGACGGTGTCCGGGCACTGGGCGGCCCGCTCGGCGATGAGCTGGTGCATCCGCCGCTCGATGGGGTACGCGGAGGGCCCGCCCACGCCCCATGTGCCGAGGACGAGTTCCCGCTCGGTGTCGGTGAGCACGGTGACGTCGCCGACGCCGGCCGCGGTTCCGGCGGCCAGCCCGTCCAGGACCGTGATGAGCCGCTCGGCGAGCCGCTCCACGGTGGCCGCGTCGAAGATCTGCTCGTCGTAGAGCAGCCGCATGACGAGCTTCTCGTCGGGGAAGACGCTCAGCGCCAGGGGGTGGTTGGTGGCGAACTCGACGTCGAAGGCGCGGATCGCGGACCGGTCGAACGGATAGTTCTGGAAGACCACGGCGGTGTGGAACAGCGCCTCCCCAGGCGCCACGTCGGCGAAGGACTGCACCCGGTTGAGCGGTGCGTACCCGAACTCCCGTGCCGTGGCCAGCTCGCGCTGGAGCCGCTCCAGCCAGGCCAGGGTCCGCTCGTCGTCGTCCGCCAGGATCCGGACGGGGTGGGTGTTGATCATCATGCCGACCATCGACTCGACCCCGGGCAGCTCCGCCGGCCGCACCGCGGTACTCGTGCCGAAGCAGATGTCGCGCTCGCCGCTGAGGCGCGCGAGGAGGATCGCCCAGGCCCCCTGGACCAGGGTGTTGGCGGTGAGCCCGGTGCGCCGCGCGTACGCGGAGACCCGCGCGGCCGTCTCCGCCGGGACCGTCACCCCCACCGACCGTCTGGCCACGGGCCGGTGGCCCTCGGGCGGCTGCCGGTCGCCGGGCACGCTCACCGGGCTGGTGAACCCGGCCATCCGCTCGCGCCAGTAGGCGTCGGCGGCGTCCAGGTCCTGCCCGGCGAGCCAGGTCACGTAGTCCTGGAACGGCGGTCGCGTCCGCACCGGCTCGCCGCGGTAGCCGTCGAGCACGTCCCGCAGCAGCTCCGCGGAGCTCCAGCCGTCGGTGACCACGTGGTGCATCGTCCAGACGAGCTGGACGGAGTCCGCCCCGAGCCGCGCGATGGTGACCCGGCTGAGCGGCGCCCGGGTGAGGTCGATGCCGGCGGCGCGGTCCTTGTCGAGCAACTCCCGCAGCCGCGCGGGGTGTTCCGCCTCCGGTACGGCGCTCCAGTCGAGCTGGGTCACCGGCAGCGTGACCGCGTCACCGACGACCTGCACGGGCTCCTCGACATCGGCCCAGCGCAGTGCCGTGCGGAGCACCGCGTGCCGTTCCGTGGCCTCCTGCCAGGCCCGGCCGAGCCGCTCGGGGTCGGTGACCTCGCCGAGCCGGACGACGAACTGGATCAGGTGGAGCGACGGGTCGTCGAGCATGAGGGCGTCGAAGAGCATGCCGCTCTGCATGGGCGTCAGGGGGTACTCGGACGCCCGCGCCGCGCCGGGCGCCTCGGCGAGGTCCTCGTCGAGCCGCCGCGCCACACCGGCGAGCGCCTCGACCGTCGGGTGGGCGAAGACGTCGGCCGTGCGCACCGCGAGCCCCTTGGCCCGGGCCCGCGCGACGATCTTCATGGTCAGCACGGAGTCGCCGCCGAGGGCGAAGAAGTCGTCCCTGGTGCCGACCTGTTCGACGCCGAGCGCCTCGGCCCAGATCGCGGCGAGCGTGCGCTCGGTGTCCGTCGTCGGGGCGCGGTACGCCTCGGTGTCGTCGGCCGGGGGCTCGGGCAGCGCGGCCCGGTCGACCTTGCCGTTGGCGTTGACCGGCAGCCGGTCCGTCCAGACGACGCGCGCGGGCACCATGTACCCGGGCAGCCGCTCGGCCAGCCGGTCGAGCAGCGCCCGCTCGGTGAGCGGGCTCGGCCCCGTGGGGTAGGCGACGATCGTGCGGGTCGGCCCGTTCTCCCGTACGACCACGACGGCGTCGGTGACCCCGGCGCAGTCGCGCAACGCGGCCTCGATCTCGCCGAGTTCGATCCGGAAGCCGCGGATCTTGACCTGGTGGTCGGTGCGGCCGAGGAACTCGACGAGCCCCTCCTCGGTGAGCCGCACCCGGTCTCCGGTGCGGTAGAGGCGGCGGCCGGGCGTGACCGGGTCGGCCACGAACCGCTCGGCGGTCAGGGCGGGGCGCCCGAAGTAGCCCCGGCCGGTGCCGTCGCCCGCCAGGTACAGCTCGCCGATCACGCCCGCGCCGACGGGCCGCAGCCGCTCGTCGAGCACGTGCGCCTCGGTGTCGTCGAGGGCCGTGCCGATCAGCGAGGACCGGGTGCGGGGCGCGTCGGAGGTCATGCGGTGGCCGGTGGCGAAGACCGTGCACTCGGTGGGGCCGTACGCGTTGACGAAGACGGTGTCGGGGCAGGCGGCCCGCGCCCGGTCCAGGGCGGTGGCGGAGGGGGTTTCGCCGCCGGTCCACACCTCGCGCAGGCCGGCGAAGCAGTCGGGCCGCTCCTCGGCGAGGAGCCGGAAGAGCGCGGCGGTCAGGAAGACCCCGTCGACGCCGTGTTCGGCGACGAGCCCGGCGAGGCCGGTCGCGGTCAGCTCCGCGGGTCCGATGACGACGCGGCCTCCGTTGAGGAGCGGCAGCCAGATCTCGTACGTGGACGCGTCGAAGGCGAGCGGCGCGTTGAAGAGCGTGCACCGGCCGAAGGCGGCCCGCAGGTGGGGTTCCCGGGCGAGGGCCGTGATGTTCCGGTGGGTGATGGCCACGCCCTTGGGCCGGCCGGTCGAACCCGAGGTGTGGATGAGGTAGGCGAGTTGCTCCTCGTCGACGCGCACGCGCGGGGCGTCGGCGCGCCTCCGGGTGTCCGCGCCGTCCAGGACGACGACCGGCGGACCGGCGGTCGCCGCCCGGCTCGCGGTCGTCGGGTCGGCGAGCAGGACGGCCGCGCCGGTCTCGGCGAGGAGCAGGCGGATCCGGTCGTCGGGGTAGCTCTCGTGCAGCGGCACGTAGACCCCGCCCGCCTTGAGCACGGCGAGCAGCGCGACGACGGTCTCCGCCGAGTGGCCCGAGCGGCCGGTCAGCACGCCGACCCTCGACTCGGCGGTCACCCCGGCGTCGGCGAGCCGGTGGGCCAGGTGGTTGGCGCGCTCGTCCAGGTCGGCGTAACCGAGGGTGAGGCCGCCGTCCACGACGGCGGGCGCCTCGGGGGCGCGCCGGGCGTGGGCGGCGACGAGGTGGTGGACGGCCCGGTTCTCCGGGTCGGCCGGTGCGTGGTCAAAGACTCGGGACATGCTCGACCCTCCACGGGAGACACGCGGGGCGCGCGGATCTGTCGACGGTCGAGCTTGGCCCGCGGAGGCGTACCGGCTCCACGTTCTTGAGCGGTGAGGAAACTGCCCGCCCGGGGTGGGCGCCGTCGGGTCCCGCACGGGGTACGCGCGCCCACCGACGGGTGGGCCGCGCGGGTGTGCGCGCACACCGATGAGGCGTGGCCGGAGCCACGCCTCATCCGCGACGACCCTCCCGCGAGGGCCCCTGGGTCACTCGGTCCGCGCGATGGCGTCCACGGCCGGCGGGCGCAGGGCGAGCCTGGCGGGAAGCATCACGGCGGGCCAGGCGATGGCGGCGGCCGCGAGCACGATGCCGAGGTACATCAGGGGCGGGACGGTGGGGAACACCGAGTGGCGGATCGCGTAGCTCATGCCGATCAGCGAGGGCAGCGCGGCGATCGTGCCGACGACGACGGCGGAGAGCACGATGATGCCCGCCTCCTTGCGCATCATCGTCCGCACCTGGCCGGTGCGGGTGCCGACGAGGCGGAGCAGGGCGAACTCGCGGCGCCGCGAGATGGTCGCCATGACCAGGGTGTTGACGACGGCGATGGCGAGATAGCCGAGCAGGACGGCGTTGAGCACGAGGCTGATCCCGCCGCCCCCGCCGTCGGTGGGCGCGGCGGTGACCGCCCCGGCGTCGCGCACGCTCAGCGTCGGGTACGCCTTCAGCGCCGCGTTCAGGTCCGTGCCCGGCTCGGCGTTCACCATCAGCCACTGGTCGAGGTGGTCGCTGGTGTGGGCGACGACCACCTCGTGGGGCAGGGTGACGTCACCGAAGCCGAGCCCGTTCTCGTAGACCGCGACGACCTCGGCCTTCTGCACGGTGCCGTCGCCGAGGTGCACGTCGACGCGGTCGCCGACGTCGGCGCCGACCGTGCCGGCGACGAGGCGGCTGAGCGCGACCGTGGTTCCGGTGAGCCGGTTCAGGTCGCCGCGCAGCACGTCCAGGTTCATGGTCTCCGGTACGGCGGCGGGGTCGACGCCCTGCGCGTTGGAGACCCGGTACTGGATGCTGTCGCCGTCGGGCCAGGTGAGGATCGTCGAGGTCCTGGCGACCGGGCCGACGGTGCGGACGCCGGGGACGCGGCGCAGCTCCTCGGTCAGGCCGGGCGAGATGCCCGCGCTGTCGGAGGTCACCACATGGTCGGCGATCACTCCGTCGACGGCCTGATCGTGCGCGGTGGCGGCGAGCGTCGTACCGCTGAAGAGCTGCGCGGCCGCCATGGTCACGCCCATGATCAGCGGAGTGGTCGCGGAACTCAGCCGGCGCGCCCTGGCACGGGAGTTGGCGATGGCGAGGAAGCGGGTGACGTCGCCGGGCCGGCGGGCGAGCAGCGCCGCGACGCCGCCGAAGAGCTTCGGCCCGAGCAGGCCGACGGCGATCACCAGGACGAGGGCGGAGCTGGCGGCGCCTTCGATGGCGGCCTCGCCGGGCAGCACGATCGGCAGCACGATCGCGACGGCGAGACCGGCGGGCACGAGGAGCACGCCGAGCGAGAGCCGGAACCAGCCGAGCTTCTTCGGCTCCACGGCCACGTCGCCGAGCGCCTCGACGGCGCTGACCTTCGCGGCGCGCCGGGCCGCGAGCCAGCCGCCGATCCGGGCCGCGAGGACGCAGATCAGCAGGGCGAACAGCACCGGAGTCGGGGTGATCACCAGGGAGAACCCGGGCGGCAGCGCGCCGGCCGCCGTGAACACCGAGTGCAACAGCATGGCGAGCAGGATGCCGGGGATCGCGCCGAGCACGGCGCCGATGCCGCCGACGAGCACGGCCTCGCCGCCGATCATGCGCAGCACCTGGCGGGGTGTGGCGCCGACGGCCCGCAGCAGGGCGAGTTCGCGGCGGCGCTGCTGCACCGACAGGGCCAGGGTGCCGGCGACCACGATGATCACAAGGAGGATCATGGTGGCGCCGAAGGCGCTGGCCACCTCGATGACGAACGACCGCATCTGTCCGACGTCGAGCGTCTCGACGTCGCTGCGGTCGTCGCCGGTGTACGTGACCGCGCCGGGCACGGCCTTCTCGATCCGGTCGGCGAGTTCGCCCGGGTCGGTCCCCTTGGCCGCGACGACGCCGACCGCGTCGACCTTGCCGGGTGTGGCGTACAGCTGTGCCGCCCGGTCGTCGGTGAAGAAGACGGCGGACTGCCGGTCGAAGGAGACGGCGGGCTGGGCGACGCCACTGACGCGGTACGTCCCCGGTTCCGATCCGATCACCAGCGTGACCGTGTCCCCCGGTGCCGCCCCGGCCCGCCGGGCGAGGTCGCTGTCGAGGACGACGTCCTCGGCGGCGCGCGGCTCGGTGCCCGCGCGCAGGGTGAACGGCGCGAGGACCGAGGCGGACCAGCCGTGTCCGTAGACGGGCGGGCCGCCGAGCACGGAGCCGTTCCGCACGACGGTCGTCCGGACGCTGATGTCGCCGACGGCGGACTCGACGCCCGGGACGGCGGCGACCTTCCCGACGGTGTCGGCGGGCAGCCTGACCCGTTCGGAGAGCCGCGGGTCGGTGTCGCCCTCGACGGACATGGCCTGGTAGCCGCCGACGACCACGGCCGCCCGGTGGTACCGCTCGGCCGGGACACCCGAGCTGACCCCGGTCTCCAGGAGCACACCGCAGGCGCTGATCACGGCGGAGCCGACCCCGACGGCGATGAGCACCGCCGCGAAGCCGCCCTTGCGGCCGCGGATCGTGCTCCAGGCCAGGGAGAGGTTCTGGCGCGAGAGCGTGCGGATCTTCCGCTTGGCCTTGGCCGCCTTCTTCGCCGCCTTCTCGGCCGCTTTCGCGGCCGCCTTGTCGGCCTTCCTGGCGGCCTTCCCCGGCTTCCCGGTCGGCCCGGTCGGCCCCGGCACCGGCGGGTCGACCTGCTCGGCCGCGCTGCCGCGGCTCACCAGTCACCCAGCCGGGTCATCCGGTCGGCCACCTGCTCGGGCGTCGGCCGGGCCAGTTCGCCGGCGAGACGGCCGTCGGCGAGGAAGGTCACCGAGTCCGCGTGCGAGGCGGCGACCGGGTCGTGGGTCACCATCACCACGGTCTGTCCGGTCCGGTCGACGACCCCCCGCAGCAGCTGCAGGACCTGCTTGCCCGTACGGGTGTCGAGCGCGCCGGTCGGCTCGTCGGCGAAGATCACGTCCGGTCCCGTGATGAGGGCCCGGGCGATGGCCACGCGCTGCCGCTGACCGCCGGAGAGCTGTCCGGGGTAGCGGTCGCCCATGTCGTCGAGCCCGACGTTCGCCAGCTCCGCGCGCACCCGGTCGGTGGGGACCGGGGCGCCGGCGAGGCGGAACGGCACGCCCACGTTGTCGGCGACGGTGAGCGAGTCGAGCAGGTTGTACGCCTGGAAGACGAACCCGACCCGTTCCCTGCGGAGTTCGGTGAGCTGCTCCTCGTTCAGGCCGGTCAGGTGGGTGTCGCCGAGGGTCACACCGCCCTGCGAGGGTTTGTCGAGCCCCGCCGCGCAGTGCAGGAACGTGCTCTTGCCCGAGCCGGACGGACCCATGATCGCGACGAACGTGCCGCGGGCGACGCCCATCGACACGCCGTTCAAGGCTGTGACGGCGTTACGGCCGGAACCGTAGATTTTCGTCACGGATTCCAATAAGAGAGCATACCCGCCAGTCACTGCACACCCTTTCCCGTTTTACCGGGACGGTATCGTTCGGCGGCTTCCCCGATCAACCCGATGCGACGGAAAAGCGATTTCGGGCCGCGTTCGAACACCTACGAATACCGTCCGACCTGCGATGTCACCTTTCGGAACGAGGCACTCCGGCCGCCCGCACGGCTGGAATTCGACGTCCGTCACCCGGCCGGATCCTGACGTTCACCGCCCGTCCCACCAGCGGCCACCACCTGGTGAACCACCGCGCCGGCGGCGGCGAACCGGCCGATACCCGCTCCCTTGAGGGTGTGCCGACCGGACAGCGCCCCCGACCTCGGGGTTTCACTCTGCGGGCAACAAGATGGCCGATCCCGAGCGCCGACCGAAATACTTCTCGACGTCCCGCCGGATTCTTACCGCCGGGTAAAGGGTGGACCACACCCCGAGGTATCAGCGGTGGCGTCGACGATTCACCGCGCCGGAAAAGCCTGACAATTCCCTTGCATCGATGGGCAGCGAAAACAATGATTCCTGCGAATCTGGAACGCGCCGTCTACGGAATGTACGCCACCCACGCTCTGCGCGTCGCGGACAGGCACGGCGTCTTCGCGCATCTGACACGGCACAGCGGCGACAGCGCCCCGACGATCGCGGCGGCCCTGGCCGTCGACGAGGACACCCTCGAACGGCTCCTGCTCGTACTGTCCTCCTTCGGTGTCCTCGACGCCGAGGGCGGGCGGTACGCGCTCGCGGCGGGCGTGCGGCCCTACGTCGACCGCGAGGACCCGCGCTGTCTGATGGGCTTCGTCGACCACCTGGTCGACGACACCGCGGGCCAGTTCGGCCGGCTCGGCGGCTATCTGCGGGTCGGCAAGGCGGAGACCGACCGGGACAGGCCGGCTCCGTTCGACTCCCTCTACCGCGACGACGAGTCGGTGGGCCGCTTCCTGGACGCGATGTGGAGCCTCAGCCACCACGTCTCGCACGAGCTCGCCGCCCTCGCCGACCTCGGCGACCGCCGGCAGCTGATCGATGTGGGCGGGGCGAGCGGACCCTTCTCCGTCGCCGCCCTGCGCGCCTTCCCCGATCTGCGCGCCACCGTGTTCGACCTGCCCCAGGTCGGCCCGCACCTGGCCACCCGGGCCACCGAGCAGAAGCTGAGCGACCGGCTGGACTTCGCGGCCGGCGACTTCTTCCGCGACCCGCTGCCGGCCGGCGACTGCTACGCCTTCGGCTACATCCTCTCCGACTGGGACGACGAGACCTGCGTGGCGCTGCTGCGCAAGGCCCACGAGGCCTGCCTCCCCGGCGGCCGCGTCCTCATCATGGAGCGGCTCTTCGACGACGACCGCGGCGGTCCGCTCGCCACCTCCGTCATGAACCTCTCCATGCACGTCGAGACGGAGGGCCGGCACCGCTCCGCGGGCGAGTACCTGGAGCTGCTGCGCCGGGCGGGCTTCGCGGACGGCACGGTCCGGCGCTCCACCGGCGACAAGCACCTGGTCATCGGCGTACGGCGGGCCGAGAGCGGGTCGGGGCGATGAACGCCGTACGCTTCGCCGGCGCCACCCGTACGCGGGAACTGCCCGCGGCCTGCGCCGAGTTGGCCGACCGGCTGCACGCGACCGCGCTCGCCGAACTGCCCGAGGACGAGGTCCGCGGGCTGTCCGAGCGCTACGACGCGGCCGTGGCCGGTGCCGACACCGACGAGAACGAGATCCTGCGGCTGCTGACCCGGCCGTTCAGCCTGCGCCTCGACACCCCCGAGTACTACCGCTACACCGGAATGCACGTGACCGGCTGGTACCTCGCCCGACGGGAGGACCCGTACGAGGCGAGTCTGCTCCTCGTGCACGCCCTCGTGACGGACCTGATCGCGCTGGAGGAACGCGAGGCCGGGCTGCACGAGACGACCGTCGAGGAGGGCGCCGAACGCGTCAGCCGGCTGCGGGCCGTGCTCGACCACCTGGGCGGGTCCCCGCTCGGACCGGACCGCACCATGGCGAGCGCCGAGTCGGTCCGGCTCGCCGGCCACGACGACACGCTCGTCCGCGACCTCCTCGTGGTCAACCGCTGCTCGGGGTTCCGCCGTTCGGACAAGCACGACGAGCACATGTTCATGCGCTCCGTGCAGGCCTGCGAGGTCGCCTTCTTCCTCGTCCGCTGGACCGCCCGGCGCGCGACCGAGGCCGTCGGCCGCGCCCCCGCCGAGTACGCCCTGCGGATACGCCAGTTCGCGTCGGCGGCCGAACTCCTGAACGTCGTCTTCCACGCGCTGCGGACGCTGACCCCGGAGCTGTTCATGGGCTTCCGCGACGCGACCGGGAGCGCGAGCGCCGTCCAGTCGCTCAACTACCACCTGATGGAGCTGGTGGTGTACGGCTACGACGAGCGCAAGAGCGAGACCTACGGGCGCTTCGCGCACCTGGCGCCGGTCAACAGCCTCCGGCTCCGCCGGTTCACCTCCCTGCGGGACGCCGCGGCCGGCTCCGCGGACGCCGACGTCCGCGAGGCGTTCGCCGCGAGCGAGGCACCGCTGCACGTCTGGCGCGGCCGGCACTACGGATTCGGCCGCCGCTACCTGCCGGAGATGACGGGGTCCGGCGGCACCGAGGGCGCCGGCTATCTCAAACGCTTTGTCGGAAAAGCCGGATTGCCTTCCGGTGACTCCATCGACGACACGGAGCAATTGCTCACCCGGTTCGCCTTCTGCTGACGGAGGTCACACCAATTCCTATCCCGGCGCCCGGGCGCCGGTGAGTCCCGGCATCCGCCGTGGCTCCAAGCACGCTACGCCCGACACTCCTTGAGAGGTGCTTGTGAACAGAATTCCGCAGTCGGTCTCCGCAGAGAACCTGACCCAGTTCGAGACCCTCGCACTGGCAAGTTCGATGAATCTCGCCGACGGACACGCCCGCCAGCAACTCACCGCCCCCCAGGCCAAGATCATCGCCGAGCTGCCCAGCCTCTGGGACGAGGCCGTCCTGCGGCCGGTGGACGAGATCGAGCGGGAGGCCGCCGACGCGTTCTTCGGCATGCTCGGCCAGCACACCCACCCGTTCGCCGAGGGCCGCACGCTGAGCTGCTACTCGTCCTCGCTGGCCATGGAGATCCTGGCCCGCTCGCTGGTCACCAGCTCCGACGCGGTGGCCCTGATCCACCCCACCTTCGACAACATCCCCGACATCCTGCGCGGGGTCGGCCTGCGGCTCGTACCGGTCGAGGAGGAGCAGGCCCACGACGACGACCTGCCGGCCGAGCTGCTCGAAGAGGTCGGGTGCGTCTTCATCACCACCCCGAACAACCCCACCGGCCGGGTGATGACCGAGGCGCGGCTGCGCAGGCTCGCCGAGCAGTGCGCCGAGCACGACGTGGTGCTGGCCCTCGACACCTGCTTCCGGGGCTTCGACCCGACGGCGCAGTTCGACCACTACGCCGTGCTCGACGCGAGCGGCTGCCGCTGGGTGGTCATCGAGGACACCGGCAAGCTGTGGCCGACCCTCGAACTCAAGATCGGCTGGCTGGTCCGCTCGGCCAACATCGATCTGCCGATCGAGAAGATCCACTCGGACATCCTGCTCGGCACCTCGCCGCTGATCATGCTGATGGTGAAGCGGTTCTCCGACGACGGCGCGGACGGCGGCCTCGCCGAGCTGCAGCGCACGATCGCCGACCACCGGGCCCTCGTCAGGTCCGCGTTCGACGGCGTGCCCGACATCCACTTCGTCGACGAGCACGCCCGGGTCAGCGTCGACCGGCTGCACGTCGGCTCACGCCTCGGCATGGACGTCTGGTCGGCGGTCAGCTCGCAGAACCTGTACGTGCTGCCCTGCCAGAAGTTCCACTGGGCGCGGCCGAACGAGGGCGAGCGGATGCTGCGCCTGGCCCTGTCCCGCAACCCCTCCACCCTGCTCGCGGGTGCGCGGGTGCTGCGCTCGGCCCTGCTGGACATCCAGGGACCGCAGCGCTGATGCTCCGACCGGCCACGACCACCGCGCCGCTCCCGCACGCCCGTTGGTGGCGTGCGGGAGTGGTGCAGGCGGTCTCCCCGCCCGGCGTCGTCGACCTGGGGCCCGGCTATCTCGAACCGGAGCTCCTTGCCGTGGACGAGGTGCTTCCGCTGTACCGGGAGGCGCTCTCCGAGTACGGCCCCGCGGCGCTCAGTTACGGCGCCAACGCCGGGCCCGAGCCGCTGCGCGCCCTGCTCGCGGCCCGGCACGGCTGCGCCCCCGAGGAGGTCATGGTCACCGCCGGCACCTCACAGGCGCTGGCCCTGCTGTGCACCGTCCTCGGCCGGCCCGGCGCCTCCGTCGTGGCCGAGAGCACCTGCTACGACCTGGCCCGGGCCATCATGACCGACCACGGGCTGCGGCTGCGCGAGACGGCGGCCGACGGGGAGGGCGTACGCCCCGAGGCCCTGGACCGCGCGCTGTCGGCGGGCGAGGACGTGGCGTTCGTGTACCTGACCCCGACCTTCCACAACCCGACCGGCACCGTCGCGGGCGAACCGCGCCGCCGGGAGCTGCTCGCCGTCGCCGCCCGGCACGGCGTGCCGATCGTGGAGGACGACGCGTACGGGGAGTTGGGCCTGGATCCGGTGACGCCGCCGCCCCCGCTGGCCGCGCTCGCCGGACGGCGCGGGGTGATCCGGCTCGGCTCCTTCGCCAAGACGCTCGGCCCCGGTCTGCGGCTCGGCTGGCTGGAGGCCGATCCGGAGCTGGTCCGTACGCTGACCGGCCGCGGCCAGCTGGTCAGCGGGGGCGGGCTCAACCATCTGACCTCGCTGGCCGTCTCCGGGCTGCTCGCGGACGGCCGCTACGACCGGCGCCTGGCGTGGCTGCGTGAGCGGCTCAGGCCGCGGCGCGACGCGCTCGTGGCCGCCCTGCGGGACGGCCTCGGGGACGAGGTGACTGTCGCAGACCCGTCCGGCGGCTTCTTCGTCTGGGTGATCTTCCGCCCCGGCCAAGACGAGGCGGCGCTGCTCGCCGCGGCCGACCGGGCGGGTGTCGCGGTCGCGCCGGGCTCCCGCTTCGGCGGCGCGCCCGGCACCCATCTCCGGCTCGCGTACAGCTTCAACCCGCCCGACCGTCTGGCGGAGGCCGCCGCGCGGCTCGCCGCCGTATGGAGAAACGAGGACCTCCTGCCATGACCGATTCCGCTGCCCTCGTCAACGGCCCGCACGGCTACAGCCTTCCGCTCTCCCCCTCGGGCACCTCCGCCACGCTGACGCCCCCGCCGTGGCACTTCGCCGGCGAGGTCGTCATGGTCGACTACCACGTGGACCCGGCGGCCGCGGCGCGCTTCCTGCCGCCCGAGCTCGACCTCGGCGCCGACCCCGGGCAGGCCGCCGCGGTCTTCGCGCGCTGGCAGTGGTGCTCGGAGTCGGGCGCCGAACTGGCCGACCCCGGTGCCAGCCAGTTCCACGAGTTCCTGATCCTCCTCGGCTGCGAGTACCGCGGCCGACGCCTGGCCCGCTGCCCGTACGCCTGGGTCGACCAGCCCGTACCGCTGCTGCGCGGCTGGGTGCAGGGCATGCCGAAGCAGTTCGGCGACGTGCGCCAGACCTGGCCGATGCGCGTCGGCCGGGCGGGGCCCCTGGACTCCGCCGCCGGCACCTACCACGGCACCGCCTCCGCGGGCGGCCGGCGGATCGTCCAGGCCTCGGTGAACGTGACCGCCAAGGCCGCCGAACCCCCACTGCTGCACACCGTGCCGCTGGTGCACAGCCGGGTCCAGCCGCAGTGGCTCCCGGACGAGAAGCCTCCGGCCGAGCTGGTGACCTCGACCGTCACCGGGGTCGAGTTCTCCGAGGTGTGGTCGGGCGACGCGCACCTGGAGCTGTTCGACGCGCTCGACGCGGACTTCGCCTCGCTGCGGCCGGTCTCGGTCGAGCGCGGCCATGTCTTCGGCTACGCCGAGACCCTCGTCTCGGGCGCCCCCCTCACCTGACCCGCCTCCCTCCCCCTCCCCAGGAGCAGAAGATGACGAACCCGTTCGACGACCCCGACGCGGCCTACAAGGTGCTGGTCAACGACGAGGGCCAGCACTCGCTCTGGCCCGCCTTCGCCGCCGTTCCCGACGGCTGGCAGGTCGCGCTGGCCGACACGGACCGGGCG
This sequence comes from Streptomyces sp. NPDC014870, assembly GCF_043081505.1. Lineage (NCBI taxonomy): Bacteria > Bacillati > Actinomycetota > Actinomycetes > Kitasatosporales > Streptomycetaceae > Streptomyces > Streptomyces sp. NPDC014870. Next base: position 44,879 of record NZ_JBIBWQ010000004.1, on the reverse strand, counting down.
GCCTGCCTCGCGTACGTCGAGGAGCACTGGACCGACATGCGCCCGAAGAGCCTGGCCGACCGCATGGCCGACCACTGATGGCCGTCGCGACCGTCGGTGGAAGACGGCTGCAGTACGACGACGTCGCGCCGGACGGCCCGGCGGACCGGGAGCCGGTGATCCTGGTCATGGGCGCGGGCGGGCGCGGCAGGGCCTGGCACCTGCACCAGGTACCGGCGCTTCTCGACGCGGGCTGGCGGGTGATCACGTACAACTCCCGGGGCGTGCCGCCCAGCGACCCCGGCGAGGCGGGCATGACGGCCGGGGACCTCGCGGCCGACCTCGCCGGGCTCGTCGAGCACCTGGGGGCCGGGCCGTGCCGGCTGGTGGGGACCTCCCTCGGCGCGCAGGTCGTGCAGGAGCTGCTGGTGACCCGGCCCGAACTGGCCACCGCGGCCGTCCTGATGGCCACCCGCGGCCGCGACGACCAGCTGCGCGCGGCCGCCGCCCGGGCCGAGCTCGAACTCCTCGACAGCGGCATCGCACTGCCGCGCCGCTACCACGCGGCGATGCAGGCGATCCAGAACCTCTCCCCGCACACGCTCGACGACGAGACCGAGATATCCGACTGGCTGTCGGTCTTCGAGCAGTCGTGGGCCGCGGGCCCGGGCCTGCGCCACCAGCTCGCGATCACCCCGGACCCGGCCCGCCTCGCGGACTACGCCGCGATCACCACGCCCTGCCTGGTCCTCGGCTTCGCGGACGACCTGGTCACGCCGCCGCACCTGGTCGCCGAGGTGGCCAGGGCGATCCCCGGCGCCGCCCACCACCTGATCCCGCACGCGGGCCACTACGGGTACCTGGAGCGGCCGGAGGAGGTGAACCGGCACATCCTCGACTTCTTCGAGACGGTCCCGCCCCGCTCTCCCGCCGCCGCGGGCCGACCGGCGCTCCGTACCCCCTGACCTCCCTCCCCTTGCCGACCTTGCCGATCGAGGAACCGCCGATGGCCGTCGTGCCCCCGAAGACCGTTGTCGTCGTGCCGACCTACAACGAGCGGGACAACCTGCCCGTGCTCGCCGGTCTGCTCGCGGACCTGCCCGTACCGAACCTCCACCTGCTCGTGGTCGACGACAACTCGCCCGACGGCACCGGCGAGGTCGCCGACAAACTCGTCGCCGACGCACCGGAGTCCATCGGCGTCCTGCACCGCACCACCAAGGACGGCCTGGGCCGCGCCTACCTCGCGGGCATGACCCGGGCGCTCGACGAGGGCGCCGACATCGTGCTCCAGATGGACGCCGACCTCTCCCACCCGGCCTCGGCGATCCCGGCCCTGCTCGACACGTTGCGGACGCGGAACGCCGACGTCGTGATCGGCTCGCGCTATGTGCCGGGCGGCTCCACGGCCGCGGAATGGCACTGGTCCCGCCGGGCCCTGTCGGCCTGGGCCAACGCCTACGTCAACGCGATCCTGCGGCTGCGCCTGAAGGACGCGACGGCCGGCTTCAAGGCCTGGCGGGCGGACACCCTGCGCGCCCTCGACCTGCCTTCCGTACGCAGCAACGGGTACGCGTTCCAGGTCGAGATGAACTACCGCGCCGCCCGACGGGGCTTCACCCTCGCGGAAGTACCGATCCGCTTCGAGGAACGCGACCACGGCACGTCGAAGATGAGCCTGGCCGTCCAGCTCGAATCCGCCCTGCTCCCATGGCGGCTGCGCTTCGGCCGGAACCTCTGAGGAGCGGACGAGTCGGGCATCTGAACACCAAAGAGCAGCGGGAGCCGGCGCTGGGGGCGTGGGAACGGCAAGTCGGGACGCTGCGGGACGAGATCGGCGAGGTGCGGCGTACGTGTGGGGCTCCCCGCCGGTGGCTGGTTCGGCGGGGAGCCCTGTTGTCGGCGCGCGGGCTAGGCGCAGCCGGTGCACCATGCTCCGCGTCCCTGCCTGCGCAGGGGGCGGACGTCGATCATGGTGGGGACGATCGTGTGCGTGTGGTGGATCGGGCAGGAGATCGCGTTCACGGTGTCCGCGCCTTCGCCCTTCCGGATCATCACGTACGGGTCGCGCTGGCCGGAGTGGTCGTGCGTGATGTCCCAGTCGGGCAGCCACGGGCACGAGCCGAGGGGGATGACGCGCTTCCTGCCGTCGGACTCGATCCGGGTGGGTCGCGTGCTCACGAGGCCGCCTCCGGCTTCGGCTCGTTGCGAGTGTCCTTCAGGTTGCCCCAGTCCCAGCGGAAGAGCTTCAGGCCGAGCTTGCCGAGCAGGTCGTAGGCCTCGCGGCCGTCGATCGGGGGTGCGCCGGTGACTTCGGCGATCAGGTCGGGTCCGTAGTAGAGCCCGGAGCCGATCAGGATGTGCAGCTCGCGGCTGGCGAGTTCGCTCTCGTGCAGGGGGCGGAGGCGAGCCGCGGCGGCCTGTATGTCCTGGCGGCTGATGGTGTAGGTCTTCCCGCCGATGGCGCGGGAGACGGTCTCGGGGTACTTGCCGGTGGCCATGGAGCCTTCCTGTGGGTGGGCCGGTGGACGGACCGGTGAAGTGGTGCCCCCGCGCATCGTGCGGCAAGGGGCGGCGTTCTCAGGCGCCGTACTGGGCGCCCGGGTTCAGTGCGACGTCGGCGCCGCCGGGCTCGATGGGCGGTCGCAGCGTTGGCAGGCTTCGAGGCCGCGGGCCACGGCGTCGCGCTCGGGCTCGGCCGCCCACGATTCGACGGTGGAGCGGCGCCCGGTGAGGCCGGGGCAGTCGGCGCGCACGTGGAAGCGCTCGCGGTGCTCGCCGACGCGATAGGTGACGATGCGTTCGGGTCGTTGATCAGGCATGGCTCAGTGTCCCCTCCGGAGGCAGGGATGCGCCCCGCCGGCCATGCCCGGTTCGAGGAGGCGTAGGAGTATGGCGACGGCGCGGACTTCCGGAGACCCTGATTCGGCCCCACAAGGGTCCGGCGAGTCAGACACCCCCTCCGACCAGGGTCGGGAGGTGAGGGGCAGACGAGTCGGGCTGTACGCCGGGGACTGTCGGCGCAACGCTATGACCTGCGTAAACGTGCAGGGATGGTGCTTCCGTGGCTACTTTGATGGCTACGTAACAAGACGTCCCCGCCCGGATCAACCCGGACAGGGACGTCGTCGCTCCTGAGATCAGACGATCCCTTCGACGCGTTCGAAGATGTCCGCGTCCGTCTCCCGCTGCCAGTCCGGCAGGTCGGACCAGTCGGCAACATATCCGGGCTTCGGGTCTTCGAAGTGCCTGAACATCTGGGCGGTCCAGCAGATCGCAACGAAGCGGCCCTTCTGCTCGCGAGTGAGCCGGGCCGCATGCCCGCCGCTGACCTCGATGAAGTCGCGCACTTGCCCGTACACGGCGGTGGCGGCTTCGCGCTCCCACGCGGGCGTCTCGTCCCACGGTGTGACGTAGCCGGGCTTGGGCTCGCCGGGGTAGTGCTTGTTCACACCGTCGATCCACGCCTCGCGGAAGATCCGGCCGTCATTCATGCGCGTGTCCCTCTCGTCATGCGGTGCGCGGAAGCGCCGCGATTCGGTGATCAAGAGTCGAGACTCGGTCATCGGACATGAGCGGGGCAAGACGCCCCCGAAGCCCGTCCAGCTTCCTGCCGATGAATCCCGAATTCGACCGGTCGGCCAGTCCGAGTGCTTGCTCCGCGTAGTGCACGACCTGGTCGATGTCCCGCCTGTGCGCCCCGAGCACGGCGAGGTCGCTCAGGACGGCAGCGCGGCGTCGCAGGGACAGAGGCTGGGCAAGGGCCGCGGTGAGCGCTTCCTCGGCGAGATCAGGGCGGCCCAGCTGGAGGTAACAGGCCCCCCTCTCCTCTGCCAGGCGGGAGCCGTCGAAGCGGAGCCAGCCGCCGTTGTGGGAGCGAGCGCCGTCGAGGGCGTGTACTTTCTCGGCTTCGTCAAGCGCCCGGTTGCACGCGTCGAGATCGCCCACGGCCGCGTACGCCTGCGCCTGGACGGCCGCGACCCAGTGACGGGTGGAGAGACTGTCGTCGCCCCTCCGGGCGATGCGGAAAGCCGCCGCGAGCAGGGGCTGGGCAGCGTGCGCGCGGCGCGCGTACAGCTCGACGTACGCGTGGCGCGTCATGGCACAGGCCCACAGGTCGTGGTCGCCACCGGCGTAGGCCGCGTTGGCGGCCAATGTGTAGCACTGCGCGGCATCGGTGTACCGGTTGGCGTCGAAGAACAGCTCGCCGACGAGCTGGTAGAGGTCGGCTGTCATCCGACACAACCGGGACCGATCCGCAGTAGTACGGGTCTCGGTCAGCCCCTTCGCCATCACATCGAGCTGCGCGCGTACCGCGGGGAAGAGGACCTGCTTGGAGTCCGACAGCGCGTAGACCTGCCAGAGGCTGCGGTGCAGGGCGTCCCCCGTCTCCAGGAGTGTCGACGCCGCCCGTCCTCGGACGGCCTCGCCGGAATCGGGAAGAGCGACCAGTGCACCCGTAACGGCGAGCAGACCCAGGACTTCGCGGCGCTTCATGTCGTCATCATCACCATGGAGGAGGGGTGGAGCAGCGGAGAGCCCGGCTGTCTCAGCCGGCTGTTCGTCGGAGAGAAGGGCTTCCAGCTCGGGGAGGGTCACTCCCAACAGCGCTGCGATCTTCGGCCGTTGATGAGGACGCGGGGTGGCACGACCACTTTCCCAACGGACCACGGTGGACGCGGCCACCGAGAGCACTTCTGCGAATTCCTCCTGAGAGTAACCCCGGGCCGCGCGTCGTTCCGCAAAGTGCCTTCGCCTCGACGTCATAGGTCTCCCCTCACGAGAACCCTTTCACGCACTCATACCCGCCACGCGCCAACGCCTGGAAAGCGCCCGGATATTGCGCGAGGTCCGCTCTGGGAGAAGGTAACGGATCGTCGTTGACTGGTCACACGCCGCTCGGAGGTCGAAGGACCCTCCGCGGCTCCCACCACGGAGAGGAGCGACCGAGTGACAACCTCCGGACTGCCCCGCAGGAACTCTGGCGCCAGTGGCCGTACGTACACGCCGCCGGAGCCCCGGCCGGGTGCGCCGAGCCGGGCTCTTCGGGTGCGAGCGGCCGGCGGCTGGGAGAAGTTCATGCGCCGGGTCGAGGCCCGGCAGGAGCCGGAGGAGTGAACCCGGTCGGTTCCGACGGCTACGAGCACCACCCGCTCCTGGACACGCTTGTCCGTGACATCGCCTCGCGTGGGGAGGGCGTGCTCGTCGCCGTCACACACGAGCTCCACAGCCACGGCACGGTCCGCATCGCGCACATCCGGCCCGCGTCCGGAGTCGAGTGGACGACCGCCGCCGACAACATCCAGGCCGCTCGCCCCTGAGCCGCGGCCCGCAGATCGCCGTCCGCGCCCCCTGGCGCAGACGGATTCCCGCACCACACCCTTCAACACAAGGAGTCTCATGACCACCTCTGTCGCACTCCCCTCCCCCACGCGGCCGTGGGGTGCGGGCCGACTCGCGCCCTACCCGACGGTCGTCCGCCGACCCCACGCCACGGTCGCCATCGACCCCACGACGCAGCTCGGGGTGTTCCGCGACCGCGTCGGGCAGGTGGTCGAGATGGGCAAGCACGGCACCAGCTCCGGCACCGAGACCTCCACGACGACGAACTCGGACTCCCGGAACGACCAGGGTCACGATCAGGACAGCACGCAGGACTGATGAACATGACCGAGGAGAGGCCGGTTCTGGTGGCCACCGAGGCGGACGACATCACCGCCGACATGGTGATCACCGAACTCAACCGGCGCGATGTGCCAGTGGTCCGGTTCAACCTCGCCGACATCGGCGAAAACCTCACGGTCTCGGCTCGGTTCGGCACCTGCCCGGCCCCGGTGGTCGGGCAGGTACGCACCCCGTCGAGAACCGCTGACGTGTCCCACGTCCGGTCGGTGTACTGGCGCCGCCCGGAATGGCCCACGTTTCCCCACCTGTCCGCTGACGACTCCCGGTTCGCGGCGGCGCAGGTCCGCTACGGACTCGGTGGCACCCTCTTCGCCCTGGGCGGCCCTCTCTGGGGCAACCACCCCCTGCGTGTTACCGCAGCCGACTACAAGCCCGCGCAGCTCGTTCTCGCCCAGCAACTCGGCTTCACCATCCCTCCCACCCTTGTCACCAACGACCCGGACGAGGCCCGCGAGTTCGTCCGTGCTCAGGGGCAGGCGATCTTCAAGACGCTGCGATGGACCCCCTACACCCGTGACAGCGTGCCGATGACGGGATGGACCGCCCCCGTCACCCCCAACGAGATCGACGACAGCGTTCGGGTCGCGCCCCACCTGTTCCAGGCCCGCGTGGACAAAGCCGCCGACGTTCGCGTACTGCTCGTAGGCCGGCACACGTTCGCCGTACGCATCGACTCCGACCTCCTGGACTGGCGCAACGACTACAGCGCCCTGACTTACACCGTAGAGCACCTTCCCGACCGGGTGGCCAAGGGACTGCATGCCTACCTGGACCGGCTGGATCTGGTATCGGGAAGCTTCGACCTCGCGGTCGACCGGGCGGGGGGCTACTGGTGGCTGGAACTGAATCCCAACGGACAGTGGGGGTGGCTGGAGACCGAGACTGGCCTCCCGATGTCCGCTGCCTTCGCCGACCTGCTCGCACAAGGAGACCGCCGATGACCGACCCGGCATCCGAGCGACGCCGTATGGCGACCGTTCTCATGAATGAAGGGGTCCTGAAATCCCCCCTGGCTGCGTGAGGCCATCGAGTCCGTCCCCCGCGAGCGGTTCCTCCGCCCGGGAGTCTTCCTGAACGAGGGGCGGACCTGGCGGCCCATAACCGCCACCGACACGAATCCGGACGAGTGGCTGAAGATCGCATACAGCGTCGACACCCTCACCACCCAGCTCGACGGCCACCTCACTGCCGACCAGGTCGGCGGACCCGTCGTGGGCGTGCCCACGTCCTCCTCGACCGACCCGGCCACCGTCGTCGGCATGATCGAGACCCTGGACCTCGCGACGGGCCACCGAGTCCTGGAGATCGGAACGGGCACCGGCTACTCCACAGCCCTGATGTGCCACTACCTCAGCGAGGACAACGTCGCCACGGTCGAGGTCGACGCACAGGTGGCCGCACGCGCCGATGCCGCTCTCGAAGCCGTCGGCTTCTCGACGTGGACGGTGACGGGCGACGGGCTCCTCGGCCACCCGCACCGGGCACCGTACGACCGGGTCATCGCCACCTGCGCGGTTCGCCGCATCCCATACACCTGGATCAGGCAGACGAACCCTGGAGGTATCGTCCTCGGCACGGTCGGCTCGTGGCCGTGGGGAACCGGCCTCGCGAAACTGACCGTCGGCGATGACGGCACCGCCGAGGGCTCGTTCGTCGGGCGCTCCTCCTTCATGCAGGCACGTGCCCAGGCAGTGGCCCCCGCGGCTGGCGATCTCTCCGCCCGGACCGCGTACGCGGACAGTGAGCGGCGTACTCAGGCATCTCCTCTTGTCCTGGAGGAGTGGATGCCCGCCTTGCTTGCGCAGTTGGCGGCGCCCTGCGTTCAGTTCGTCCGCGCGACGGGCGGTGACGGCTCGCCCTTGCGATACCTGTTCGATCCGGAGAAGGAGTCGTTCGCCGAGTTCCTCGCAGACGGCGAGAACTGGACCGTCCGCCAAGGCGGTCCGGTGGCCCTGTGGGACGACGTGGAACGTTCCCTCGTCGCCTGGCAGGACGCCGGAGCGCCGGAGATCGACTCCGTACGGCTCCGCGTGACGCCCATGTCCCACCAGTACTGGATCGACCATGCCCCCTCCCTACGCTGGGAGCACCGGATCGCCTGACCCACTACGCTCCGGACATGGACGACGAACCGCTCTCCCAGTGGGCCGAGCGTCGCGACGCGAGGATCGGGCAGCTCCGCGCCGTCCCCCTCGTGACCGGCAACGGCCCGAGGGCATCGCATCTGAACCCCGATGCGCCGCGCGCGATCCAGCGGTGGAACGGCCATCTGTGGGAACCGCACGGCTTCGCGGCGAACCTCGCGGAAGCACGACGCATCCTGTTTCCCCACACCGAGGCTGCCTCCACCCGTGAGGCAACACCGAAGCTCGGCCCCGGGACCGGCAGACATCGGAAGCCTCCGACTTCCTCATGATTCTCTGGCGTCCAAGCCATACCTCTGAAACCGGCCCCCAGCCGGTAGACCACCTGCGGCACACTGGCGCCCGTGAGCAACGACATATCCGATGGTCCATGGGCACAGCGGGTGTATTTGACGTGGCTGGCCCGCGATACTCGCTACGCTCTGGCAGCCCTGAACGCCCTCATTGGCTATGCGCAGACCACTCCGGTGCCACCAGCCGCCTGGGGCTGCTTCGAGGACTTCCATTCCTTCGTGGGAAAGGTCTTCCGGGCTCTGTGGCCTGCCACAGGAAAGAGCCCGAAAGGGACCCATGAGGGCCTGGAGTGGCGGACGAAGCGAGGTCCGTTTCTACGAAGGATTCTTGAGGTGGAGGACTCGTCCCCTCTGAAGGCCCGCGAAGTCCGTAACGGAAGCGAACACTTCGACGAGCGCCTTGACGAGTGGATCGTCAGCCTGCCTCGCCCCACCGTCGAGGAGTGGCAGGCGGGCACCAAGCCCACATTCCCGGCTCCCCCCATGCGCCTCATCGACGTAGAGGCGGGAACGATCCAAGTCGCCGGCGCGGACCTGGATCTGCGTTTCATGGCTGCGGAACTTCAGCGACTCCTGACCAAGATCGAGGAGCCTGAGCCCTCGGTGGCCGCACTCCCCGCTGACATGGCGGCTCTGCTGTCCACCTCGCCCCCGTTTCCGATCATCCCGTTCGACGCACCCGCACAGAACCCTGGCGGCATTCAAGCCTGGCTTGACGAGCAGAATTCGACCGGCCCCAGGACCGCAACAGAGGACACCTAGGCGTAGACGCATCACGCGGAGGGCCCCGGCCCAGCCAACACCCACACCAAGCCGCCCAACGTGGCTACCTTCATGGCTACCTTCGTAGCGGCGAGGTTCGGTCTGAACCGGTACCGAACGGGGTGAGGCGACGCCCACGATTCCACGAGAAAAGGCTCCTGACCTGCGATATCGCAGGCCAGGGGCCTGAGGGGCAGACGAGTCGGGCTGTACGCCGGGTTCTGTTCCCCGGGACCTCGCGGTCGTCGGGGCGACGGCCATCCATCTAGGGCCGGCGTTGCCGCCGGCCTCGTGCGGTCTACCCGCGAACTCGGGCGGGCAGCCCTCGGTCGTTCGCGCAGAGTCGTCCGGGGACGACCCCTCTTGACCTTGCTCCTGGTGGGGTTTACCTAGCCGCCTGAGTCACCTCAGGCGCTGGTGGTCTCTTACACCACCGTTTCACCCTTACCGAGGACCGAGGTCCCCGGCGGTCTGTTTTCTGTGGCACTGTCCCGCGGGTCACCCCGGGTGGCCGTTAGCCACCACCTTGCCCTGTGGAGCCCGGACGTTCCTCGGGAGGATCCGAGGATCCCCACGCGGCCGTCCGCCCGGCTCGTCTGCCGTGCCGACCATGCTACCCGCCGCGCCCCGCCCGCCCGACCCTCGGGGACCCGCGTCGCGTCCGGTTCACGGGGCCCCGCGCCGCGTCCGCTTGACCTTGTCGCAGCGTCAGGGTTTGTACTGGGCTCATGCGAATCGGAGAGATCGCCGCCCTCGTCGGGATCACCCCGCGGGCCGTGCGCCACTACCACCACCTCGGGCTGCTGCCCGAGCCCGTCCGGCGGGCCAACGGATACCGCGAGTACGGCATCCGCGACGCCGTCCTGCTCGCCCGGATCCGGCGCCTGGCCGAGCTCGGTCTGGGCCTGGACGAGGTGCGGGACGTGCTCGCCGACGACGAGGGGCGCGAGCTGGTCGAGGTCCTGGAAGAGCTGGACGCCGATCTCGGGCGGCAGGAGGCGGTGATCCGGGCCCGCCGGGTGCGGCTCACCGAGCTGCTCGGGGAGGCGCGGGCCGGGCGGCTGACCGCCGAGGGACCGGTCTCGCCGGAGCTGGCCGAGCTGTTCTCGGGCCTCGGCGAGGTGCCGTCGGAGTCCCCGATGGCCGCCAAGGACCGGGAGATCCTCACCCTGCTCGACACCGTCGCGCCCGACGAGGAGCGCGCGCGGCTCATCGGCGCCATGCGCACCATGACCGAGGACCCGGAGGCCGTGGCACGCGCCCACGACGTGTACGCACGGCTCGACGCCCTGGCCGACGCCACGCCCGACGACCCGCGCGTGGCGGAGACGGGTCAGGCCCTCGCCGACCTGCTGCCGGACGCCCTGGCGGACCAGCTCGGCGAGCAGGGCGGCGTACCGGGCGGGCGGCTCGCGGAGGCCTTCTTCGGCGACTTCTCCCCCGCCCAGTCGGCCGCCGTCCACCACGCCCTCCGACTGGTCGCGGAGCGCGCGCGATGACCGCCCTGATCCGACTCGTGCGCGCCGTCTCCTACGTCTTCCTCCCCGCCGAGGTCGTCCTCCTCGTCCTGCTGGTCTCCGGGGTACGGATACCCCCGGCCGCCCTCGCCGCGGCCGAGCTGGTCGGCCTGGTCCTGTTCGCCGTCGGCGCCGGCGTCTTCGTACGGCTCTGGCGACGCGCGGGCTCCGCCCGCCAGGCCCTCGGGGAGCTGGTGCCCGAGCCCGTGCTCCGGATCATCGGGCACGAGCTGCGCCTGATGACGAGCCTGGCCCTCTGGGTGGGCCGACGGCGCGTCGGCGTACGCGCCGGCGACCGGGCGTTCGGGCACGCCCGCGACCAGGCGGCCCTGATGTACGGCTTCGCCTTCGTCTGCCTCGTCGAGACCGTCGGGATGTCGTACCTGCTGGCCGACTGGCCCGTCGTCCACGCGATCGTGCTCGTCCTGGACGTGTACACCATCCTGTTCGTCCTCGGGCTGCACGGCGCCTCCGCCGTCCGCCCGCACGTCCTCACCCCCGACACGCTCCGGCTGCGGCAGGCGGCGCACGTCGACATCAGCCTTCCGCTCGACCGCATCGCCTCCGTACGGCACGAGCTGGTCTTCACGCACGAGAAGAAGAAGGAGGGGGAGCTGAACCTCGCCGTCGCCTCGCAGACCTCCCTCACGATCGAGCTGACCGAGCCCTTCGACGCGCCCAGGTTCTTCGGCGGCACCCGGCCGGTTCGGATCGTGCGCTGCCACGCCGACGACGCCCGGGCGCTCCACCGGGAGCTGACGCGCGCCGTCGCGCCCATCACGTGACCCGCGCGGGGCCGACTACGGGCCGGTTCCACCCGGGCTCACTCCGGCACGTGCTCGAAGAGGACCTTGTCCCTGTCCGGGTCCGCCGGGTCGGCCTTCGTCAGCTTCGCCTTCACCGGCATCCCCTGTCGCATCGTCTGCGTGCTCTTCACGGTGCCGACCACGGCCGGGTCCTTCAGGTGCACGACGCCTCTCCGGCCCGCGCTGTCCCTCACGTCGATCACGAACCCGTCGAATACCTGGCCGACCCGGTCCTTCAGGAGCGCCGCCTCGACCACGTCCATGCTCTGCCGGTCGGCGTCCTTGCCGCGCCCCCTCGCCATGTCGGCCGGCAGCGTCGCCAGCGCGTCCTCGACCCACGCGGGTGGCGCCTGGCCCGCGGCGGCCGCGAGGCATAGTTCGCCCACGTAGCGGTCGACCAGGCGGCGCAGGGGCGCGGTGCAGTGGCTGTACTCGTCCGCGATGGCGGAGTGGACCAGGGAGTCCGGGAGATGGCCGCCCTCGAAGTGGAGGTACGCGGAGTTCTCGAACAGGCCGGTGGAGGCGTCCATGAGGAAGGCGGCGTGGCGGGGGTTCGCCGGATCGAGCGAGCGGATGAGCTGCGCGTACGAGACGTGGTGCGGCCAGTCGATCTCCAGTGCCTGCGCGGAGCGGCGCAGCTTGTCGACGCCGTCCGGCGTGGCGCCGAGGGTGCGCAGGATCCCCGTGCCCGCGGCGATCATCAGATCGGCCGCGGCCATACCGGTGAGCAGGGAGATCTGCTCGTTCCAGCCGTCGACCCGGCGCGGGGCCCGGTAGACGAGGGTGTACGAGTCGCCGGTCTCGACGACCTCCTGTTCGGGGAGGTCTAGGGAGACCCCGCCGCGTTCGACCTCCAGGGTCTCGCGGAGCGTGCCCACCGTCTTGAGCAGGGCGAGCGGTTCCTCCGCCGTGCCCGCGTCGATCATCTGCTGGGCGCCGGCGTAGTCGAGCCTGCGGATGCTGCGGACGAGGGCACGGCGTACGTCGACGGCGACCTGGTGGCCGGCGGCGTCCAGGTCGAAGCGCCAGAGCAGGGCGGGCGCGGTGTGGTCGGGCAGCAGGCTGGCGGCGCCCTCGGAGAGGACCGGGGGGTGCAGCGGGATCTTCTCGTCGGGGAAGTAGAGGGTCTCGACGCGCTGGTGGGCCTCCTTGTCCACTGCGCCGCCGGCGGTGACGAAGGCGGCGACATCGGCGATGGCGTAGTGGACGCGGTAGCCGCCGCCCGGCCGACGGGCGAGGTGCATGGCCTGATCGAGGTCGCGGGAGTCCGGCGGGTCGATGGTGAAGAAGGGGATGTCGGTGGCGTCGTACTCCGGCAGCCGCGGGGCGGCAGCGGCCGCCTCCGCCTCTGCGAGGACGGCCGGCGGGAAGTTCTTCGGGACCTGCATCCGGTCCCTCAGTTTGCGCAGCGCGGCCCTCAGGTCCTCGGCTGCGCCGGTCACGTGAAGGTGGCGGCGGGGCATGGACCGAGCGTATGGCGCGGGGCGCGGCCCGGCACTTTGTAGGCTGAACGCTCTGGGGCCGCACCCCCAACCCTGGACGTATCTGAAGGAGAACCACCGTGCTCGTGCTGTTGCCGCCGTCGGAGGGTAAGGCCGCGTCGGGGCGTGGGGCGCCGCTCAAGCCGGAGTCCCTGTCGCTGCCGGGGCTCGCCGGGGCGCGGGCGGCGGTCGTGGACGAGCTGGTCGAGCTGTGCGCCGCCGACGAGGAGAAGGCGCGTGAGGTGCTCGGGCTGAGCGAGGGGCTGCGCGGCGAGATCGCCAAGAACGTCGAGCTGCGGACGGCGGGTGCCCGGCCGGCGGGCGAGATCTACACAGGCGTGCTGTACGACGCGCTCGGCCTGGCGACGCTGGACCCGGAGGCCCGCAAGCGGGCGCGGGCCTCGCTGCTCGTGTTCTCGGGGCTTTGGGGCGCGGTCCGGGTGGACGACCGGATCCCGTCGTACCGCTGCTCGATGGGTGTGAAGCTGCCGGGTCTCGGTGCGCTGGTCGCGCACTGGCGGCAGGCGATGGCGACGGTCATGCCGGAGGCCGCCGGGGACGGGCTGGTCCTCGACCTGCGGTCCTCGGCCTATGTGTCGGCGTGGAAGCCGAAGGGCGAGGTGGCGGCCCGGACCGCGACCGTACGGGTGCTGCACGCGCCGACCCGGAAGGTGGTCAGCCACTTCAACAAGGCGACGAAGGGCCGCATCGTCCGCAGCCTCCTGGAGGCGGGCGCGAGCCCGAAGGACCCGGCGGAACTGGTGGAGACCCTGCGGGACCTGAAGTACGTGGTGGAGGAGGGGAAGACGGGGGCGCTGGACGTGCTGGTGGACGAGATCCACTAGGGCCGGTCGGGTCGGCCGGGCCGGTCGGATCCGACAGGCCCTGTCCGGCCGGTCGAGTCGGTCGGGCCGGACGACGTCGCCCGTTCGGCCCGATTCCTCCCCCGTGCGAGGCGGGTACAGCACGCCCGTCCCTCCCACCTCACGACCGTGGAGAACCCCGTGCCCGACATGAACCTCCCGTACAAGCCCGGCACCCCGTGCTGGATCGACCTCATGGTCCCGGACCAGCAGGCCGCGCTCGACTTCTACTGCGATCTGTTCGGCTGGCAGGGCGAGATCGGCCCGGCGGAGACGGGCGGCTACTCGGTCTGCACCCTCAAGGGCAAGCCGGTCGCCGGGATCATGAAGGCGATGAACCCGGACGGGACGGTGCCCGACCCGCTGCCGCCGACGGTGTGGACCACCTACCTGTCGACGAACGACCTCGACGCCACCGTCACGTCCGTCACGGACGCCGGCGGCACGGTGATGGTCCCCGCGATGGACGTGATGGACCTCGGGCGGATGGCCGTGATCACGGACCCGACCGGCGCCGTCGTCGGCCTGTGGCAGCCCGTCGGCTTCCCGGGCGCGACCCTCGTCAACGAGCACGGCGCGCTCACCTGGAACGAACTCGTCACCGCCGACGTCGCGGCCGCCGCCGCGTTCTACTCCGCCGTCCTGCCGGTCACCACGGCGCGGTCCGAGATGCCCGGCGCCGAGGGGTACGTCGAGTACCAGGTCGACGGCCGCGCGGTGGGCGGGATGATGGACCTCGGCAGCCTCCCGAAGGGCGTTCCGCCGCACTGGCAGGCGTACTTCAGCGTGGACGACGTGGACTCCGTCCAGGCCGCCGCGGTCCGCGCCGGAGGCAGCGTCCTCGCCCCCGCCTTCGACATGGCGGCGGGCCGGATGGCCGTCCTCGCCGACCCGCAGGGCGGGGCCTTCTCCGTCATCAAGGGGTCCGCGCCGAGCGAGTGAGTCGGTGGCGCGTTCCTCTGCCACGACGTGAGGACGCGTGCGAGACACAGGCAGGACGCGCACGCGTTGCACAACATGCAACGCTCGTTGCATAGGTTGTCGCCGGCGGGCAGGATGGGGGCCATGACCTCCGCGCTGCCCGCCTCCGCCTCCGTACTCGACCTCGCCCCCGTCGTCCCGGTCGTGGTGATCGAGGACGCCGCCGACGCCGTCCCGCTGGCCCACGCGCTGGTCGCGGGTGGGCTGCCCGCGATCGAGGTGACCCTGCGGACGCCCGCCGCGCTCGACGCGATCCGGGCCATCGCCGCGGAGGTCCCGGACGCCGTCGTCGGCGCCGGCACCGTCATCTCGCCGGCCGGCGTCGCGGACGCGGTCGACGCCGGGGCCCGCTTCCTGGTCAGCCCCGGCTGGACCGACAGCCTGCTGGACGCGATGCGGGCCTCCGGGGTGCCGTTTCTGCCGGGGGTCTCGACCACATCGGAGGTCGTGGCCCTCCTCGAACGCGGGGTGAACGAGATGAAGTTCTTCCCGGCCGAGGCGGCGGGCGGCGTCCCGTACCTGAAGTCGCTCGCGGGCCCCCTCCCCCAGGCCCGCTTCTGCCCGACCGGCGGCGTCTCCCTGAACTCCGCCCCCGCCTACCTGGCCCTGCCCAACGTCGGCTGCGTCGGCGGTACCTGGATGCTCCCCACCGACGCCCTCGCGGCCCGCGACTGGCCCCGCGTCGAGACCCTCGCCCGCGAGGCGGCGGGGCTGCGCGCCCGCTGACCGGCGGTCAGGTGAGCGTCAGGCCCACGTGGTCGATCACCGGACGGTAACCCAGCCGTTGGTACAACGCGTTGCTCGTGGGGTTGGCCAGGTCCGTGAAGAGCAGGACCTGGGCCGCGCCCGCGTCCAGGGCCGACCGGGTGACCGCCGTGGTGACGGCGCCCGCGTAGCCGCGTCCGCGTCGGACGGCCGGAGTGAAGACGAGTGAGACCCGGGCCTGGCCCGCGACGATCCCCGAGACGCTCGCCATCGACACCGGTCCGGCTCCGTCCGTCTCCCAGAGGTGGAGGCGGCCCTCGGCGACGCGGGGCGCGATGTTCGGGGTGAAGTCGACGTCGGCGTCCTCCCCGATGTCGCGGGCGAAGTGCCGCATCCACGCGACCGCGAGGGGGATGTCGTCCGCGCCCGCCACCCTCGCCCGGCCCGTCGGCGCCGGGTCCGGTGGGGTGAGGTCGGCGAGCCGGTGCAGCCGCATCCGGCGCGTGGTCGTCCACGTCCGGCCCGACACCCGGCACAGCTCCCGCGCGAACGCCTCCGCCGTCTCCTGCTCGCCCCGCACACCCGTCAACCCGGCCGCGTCCGGCAGGACATGGGCGAGGGCGCGCGCCGCCACGGCGGGCATCGGCCCGAGCACCGGCTGGTGGGGCAGGGTGAACAGGAAGGCTCCGGTGACCCGGCCGTCCGGCTCGGTCCACCAGCCGTAGCGACCGGACTCCAGGGGCCGTCGCCGCGCGCCCTCGCCGACGGTGAGGAGCATGGTGTTGCGCGCGGGATCGGCGGCGAAGTGGTCCCCGGCCGCGGCCAGGAAGGTCTCTGCGTCCTCGGTGATGTGCCAGGTCATGGGAACGATGGTGGTACAGCGCCAGGGGGCGGGGCCACGGATTTCCGTGACCCCGCCCCCTGTTCGCGTCTCAGGTCACCTCAGGTGCGAGGTGTCGTTCAGGAGCCGCACGGACGCGTTGCCGTCCGCGTAGTACGCCACCGCCGACAGCGAGGCCGCCGACAGCTCCATCCGGAACAGCGACTCCGGCGGGGCACCGAGGGCCAGCCGGACCAGGGTCTTGATGGGCGTGACGTGCGTGACGAGCAGGACCGTACGGCCCGCGTAGGCGGCGGTCAGCCGGTCCCGCGTCGCCGAGACGCGCCGGGCGACCGTCGCGAAGCTCTCGCCGCCGCCGGTCGGGGCGGCCTTGGGCGAGGCGAGCCAGGCGTCGAGGTCCTCCGCGTACCGCTCGCGCACCTCGGCGAAGGTCAGCCCCTCCCAGGCGCCGAAGTCGGTCTCGCGCAGCCCGGCCTCGACCCGTACGTCGAGCCCCAGGCGGGCCGCGACCGCCTCGGCGGTCTGGCGGCACCGCTTCAGCGGCGAGCTGACGATCTCCTGGATCGTGCCGCGCGCGGCGAGCGCGGCGGCGACGGCGTCGGCCTGCCGCAGCCCGGCGGCGGACAGCTCGGGGTCGGTGCCCCCGCTCCCGGAGAACCGCTTCTCGGGCGTGAGCGCCGTCTCCCCGTGCCGCAGCAGGACGAACGTGGCCGGAGCCCCCATGTCGGCGGCCCCCCAGCCGGGAGCGGCGGCGGCCGGCGGGGAGGCCTGCGCCGACGCCTCCGCCTCGAAGTCGCCGCTCGACGCGGACGCGCGCTCCGCCGCCCCGGCCGCCGCCAGGGCGGCCCGGGCCTGCGCCGCGACGGTCTCGTCGGCGGGGAAGAGGCCCTCGTCGGAGCCGACACCGACTCCCGCGCCCGAGCCCGTACGCGTAACCGCCCCCGAGTCCGTGCGCATACCCGCGCCGGAGCCGGTACCCGCGCCCGCCAGTGCGGCCCTCGCGCGGGCCGCGCCCGCCGTCGCGTCACCGGGCGGACCCGAGGGGGCGGACACGGCGCTCCGGGCCGCCGCGGAGTCGAGGGCGGCCGTGGACGCCGAGGGCTCCCACTGCTTGCCGCGCTTGCCCGCGTCCATCGCCTCGTTGGCCAGCCGGTCCGCGTGCTTGTTCTTCTCGCGCGGGATCCACTCGTAGCGGACCTGGCTCGCCGGGAAGACCCGGGCCGCCTCCGCCGCCAGCGGCTTCATGTCCGGGTGCTTGATCTTCCAGCGGCCCGACATCTGCTCGACGACCAGCTTGGAGTCCATCCGGACGTGCACCTTGGCGTCCGGGAACAGCTCGCGCGCCGCCTTGAGTCCGGCCACCAGGCCCTTGTACTCGGCCACGTTGTTCGTCGCAACGCCGATGTACTCGGCGCGCTCGGCGAGCGTCTCGCCCGAGACCGGGTCCAGGACCACGGCTCCGTAGCCGGCGGGGCCCGGGTTGCCCCGGGAGCCTCCGTCGGCCTCGACGACGACTTCCGTGATGGCCGTCATTACAGGCCGGACTCCGACGTGCGGACCAGGATCCGGCGGCAGTTCTCGCAGCGCACCACGGTGTCGGCCGCGGCCGCGCGGACCTCGTTCAGCTCGGTGATGTTCAGCTCGATGTGGCAGCCCTCGCACTTGCGCTGGTACAGCCGGGCCGCGCCGACGCCGCCCTGCTGCTCGCGCAGCTTCTCGTAGAGCTTCATGAGGTCCGCGGGGACCGAACCGGCCACCAGCTCGCGCTCCTTGCCGACCGAGGCGGACTCGCCGTCGAGTTCGCCCTGCGCCGCGTCGCGGCGGGCGGTGGCGTCGTCGGCCTTGGCCTGGACGGCGGCGGACCGCTCGGTCAGCTCCGCGACCCGCTCGGCGGCGGACTCACGGCGCTCCATGACCTCCAGGACAATGTCCTCCAGGTCGCCCTGGCGCTTGGCGAGCGAGGTGATCTCGCGCTGCAGGTTCTCCAGGTCCTTCGGGGAGGAGACGGCGCCCGAGTCGAGGCGCTGCTGGTCCCGGACGGCGCGCTGGCGGACCTGGTCGACGTCCTGCTCGGCCTTGGTCTGCTCGCGGGCGCAGTCGCTCTCCTCGGTCTGCGCGGCGACGAGCAGGTCGCGCAGCTGCGTGAGGTCCTTGGTCAGCGACTCGATCTCGGCGTGCTCGGGCAGGGACTTGCGCTTGTGGGCGAGCTGTTGGAGACGGACGTCCAGGGCCTGGACGTCGAGGAGTCGGATCTGGTCGGCGGGCGCGGCGTTCAGTTGGGGGCTCCAGGGGAGGTGTGATGGGAGGACCAGGGGTCGGTGACCGCCTTCGAGACGTGGACGCGCAGGTCCCAGCCGTGGCGGTCGGAAATCTCGTCGAGCTGGGCGGCCGCCTGCTCGCACCAGGGCCACTCGGTGGCCCAGTGGGCGGCGTCGACCAGGCCGATCGGGGCGTGCTGCGTGGCCTCGGATACCGGGTGGTGGCGCAGGTCGGCGGTGAGGAAGGCGTCCACGCCCGCGGCCCGTACGGCGTCGAAGAGGCTGTCGCCCGAGCCGCCGCTGACGGCGACCCGGCGCACGGTCATCCCCGGGTCGCCGGCGACCCGGATGCCCTGCGCGGTGGCGGGCAGCCGCTTCGCGGCGCGGGCCGCGAACTCGGCCAGCGTCTCGGGGTGGTCCAGCTCGCAGATCCGGCCGAGGTTGCTCTCGGGGACCAGGGGGCCGGTGATCCGCAGGTCGAGGGCGCCGGCGAGGGCGTCGGAGACGCCGGGGTCGGCGGTGTCGGCGTTGGTGTGCGCCACGTGCAGGGCGATGTCGTGCTTGATCAGCGTGTGCACGACGCGGCCCTTGAAGTGGGAGGCCGCGACCGTCGTCGTACCGCGCAGATAGAGCGGGTGGTGGGTGACGATCAGGTCGGCGCCGAGGGCGATGGCCTCGTCGGCGATCTCCTGGACGGGGTCGACGGCGAAGAGGACACGGCCGATCTCGGCGTCGGGGTCGCCGCAGACGGTGCCGACGGCGTCCCACTGCTCGGCCCGCTCGGGGGGCCAGAGGGCGTCGAGCGCGGCGATGACTTCGGACAGACGGGGACGAGGCACGAGGGAAAGGCTACCTGGCCCCCGCGCCCCGCCGTCCTGCCTGTGGACAACCCGGGAGAGCGCCGCCCGCCGCCCCCTTCCCCTACTTCTTCACGAGGTCCGCGCGCAGGTCGTCGAGGACGCTGTTCGCGGCGGTCACGCCGAGGCCCAGGTACCAGGTCTCGTCCGGGACGTCCTTGGCCCGGCCGGCCTTGACCGCCTTCAGGTTCTTCCACAGCGGGTTGGCCTGGGCGGTGTCGCGCTTGGTGGCCTTCGGGTCGCCGTAGACGCCGGTGAAGATCCAGTCGGCGTCGGCCTGGTCGATCTTCTCGGGGCTGATCTCGGCGGCGAGCTCGTTCACCTGCTGGTTCTTGGGCCGGGGCAGGCCGGCGTCCTCGAGGATCGTGCCGATGAAGGAGGCCTTGGCGTAGAGCCGGATCTTGCCCGGGAGGTAGCGGACCATGGAGATGGTCGGCTTGTTCGGGCCGATGTCCGCGCCGAGCTGCCTCGCCTTGGTCTCGTACGCGGCGAGCTTCGCCTTCGCGTCGGCGGTCCGGTCGAGGGCCGCGGCGTTGAGGAGGTAGTTCTCCTTCCAGGTGAAGCCGGGGCGGATGGAGAAGACGGTGGGGGCGATCTTGGAGAGCTCGTCGTACTTGTCCGCGGCGCGCAGCTGGCTGCCGAGGATCAGATCGGGCTCCAGGTTGGCGATCGCCTCCAGGTTGAGGTTGTTGATCGTGCCGACGGACTTGGGGGCGCCCGCGTCCTTCTGCAGATACGTGGGGATGCCATCGTCCCCCTCCGCGGGGGCGTAGCCGACGGGCTTGATCCCGAGCGAGACGACGTTGTCGAGCTCGCCGACGTCGAGGACGACGACCCGCTTCGGGGCGGCGGTGATCTCCGTCTTCCCGAGCGCGTGGGTGAGGGTGCGCGGGAACTGGCCGGGCGCCGCGTCCGTCCCCATCGCCGCCGTCTTGGCCGCCGCGTCGCCGAAGTCCTTGCCGCCCGTGGCGACGTCCTTCTTGGCGGCGCCGTCCTTCTTCTCCGAGGTGGCGGCCGGTGCGTCGGCGCCGCCTCCGCAGGCCGCGAGGGAGAGCGCGGCGGCGAGGGCGACGGCTGCGGCGGTGCCGCGGCAGCGGAGGGACATGGGGCGACTCCTGTACGGAAGGCGGTGGCGGCGGCCCTGGAAGCCGCCGCGCGGCCGGCGCGGCACGGGGCCGCCACCGGAGTCAGGGGCTCCACTTAGGACCGCCTTACCTTACGCACCACTGATCTCGCCAGCACACCGGGCCCCCTCCCCTCAGCAGAATCGATTCACGGCCACCCTTATGTGTGAAGTGACCGGGCTCGTGTTGTTCGGCAGGAAGTGCGAAAACTAGCTTCGGTGGCCGGAGGTGACGAGTCGATGACAGCCTGTGCCATCGAGACAACGACGGACGACGGCGGCGCGGTGCGGCCGGCGCGCTTCACGATCACGGCGAACGGCGCGTACGCGGCGCGGCTCGCCGGCACGGGGGACGCCCTGTACGCCGAGCGCTGGACGCTGGACGGACCGGAGCCGTACGCCGTACCGCTCCCGCTCGACCAGCCCGAGGAGGCCCAGACCCCGCTGCTTCCGCTCGCGGACGGACGGGTGCTGATCGGCCGCCGCGTGGACGGCCACCGGCACACGTTCTCCCTGCTCTACCCGACGGGCCCGGGCACCGGCCAACTCCCCCTGGGCGCCGTCGAGGCCGAGGAGCTCGTCCTCCTGCCGCCCTCCCCCGACGGCATCTGCGGCTACGCGATGTGCGTCGGCGCCGACACCACCACGATCTGGCTGGTGGCGGGCGGCGCGTTCGGCCCCGAGCAGGTCGCGGAGGTCAAGGGCCGCTGCACGGGCGGCGTCTGGCTGGACCGGACGGGACGGATGCTGGCCCTCGACCGCTGCCTGGACGGCGGTCCGGTGAAGGCGGTCGCCGTCGACCTGGAGCGCGGTGGCGAGGTGACGCCGCTCCTCCAGATCACCGAGGAGAGCGACGACCGGCTACTGCTCGCCGACCCGGACAGCGGACTGCTCCTGATCCGCTCCGACGCCCCCTCGCCGGGCCACGAGCGGCTCGGGTGGGGTGTGCTCGGCAGCCTGCTGCCGATCCGCTTCCCCGAGTGCTTGCGGCTCGACGACGCGGCGGTGACCCCCTTCGCCGTACAGCCGGGGCAGGTACTGCTGCCGGAGAGCTGCGCGGTCGCGCTGCGGATCGACGCGGCGGCCGGGAGCTGGGTCGGCATGTGGCAGCCGGCCGGCCGGCGCATGCACCAACTCGCCGCACCTGCGGGCTGGGTGGCCGGTGCGGGCGTCTGGACGCCGGAGGGGGTGCTGCACCTGCCGTACGCTACGGAGGACACGGCCTGCGGCCTCGCGGGCCTCACGGTCCCGCCGGACCCCGAGCCGGTCGCGGTCACGGTCGAGCCGCGCGTCTGCCGCCCCGTACCGCTCCAGCAGGCTCCGCTCGCCGACCGCAAAGTCGCTGGCTAGACTCTCGGCCGCACGGCAACAGCGATCAATACGGGGTGAGTTCCACCATGTCGGAAGCGCGTACGGACGGCACGGAGCCCGAGGGCTCCGGAAAGCACCGCGGCGAGGCGGCGCCCGGGGAGGACTCCACATCCTCCCCCCACGGCCGCCACCGCCGCGACGCGGAGCAGTGACGAGCGCCGCGCACCACGAGAACGGCCCCGGGGCGAACCCCGGGGCCGTTTCCCTTCTCCGCACGCCGCGATCGCCGGACCCCCAAGGCGGACCACTCGCGCGCCGGACGTCCGACGGCCCGCACGCACGCCGGACGTCCGACGGCCCGCACGCCCCGCTACCCCCGCTTCAGACCGAGCACCTCCGCCGCCGCGAACGTCTCCCCCGCCGGCCGCCCCGCGTAGTGCGGGGACAGCAGCCCGTCCAGTTCCTCGTACGTGAACGCGTCCTTCGCCGTGTCGAACTTCGCCGACACCCTCGGCCGTTCCACGATCGCGACCATCCCGCCGTGGACGACGAGCAGTTGGCCGTTGACGCCGGCCGCCGCGGGGGACGCCAGGTAGCCCACGAGCGGTGCCACGTGCTCCGGCGCCAGGGCGTCCAGCTCACCGTCCCCCGGCTCCGCGAAGCCCGCGAAGACGTCCTCCGTCATCCGGGTCCTGGCCCGCGGGCAGATCGCGTTCGCGGTGACGCCGTACTTGGCGAGCGCGAGCGCCGTCGACGTCGTCAGGCCGACGATCCCGCCCTTGGCCGCCGCGTAGTTCGGCTGACCCGCCGAGCCGGCCAGAAACGCCTCCGAGGAGGTGTTGACGATCCGGCCGTACACGCCGGACTCCCCCGCCTTCGCCCGCCCGCGCCAGTGCACCGCCGCGAAGTGCGTGGTGTTGAAGTGGCCCTTCAGATGGACCCGGATCACCGAGTCCCACTCCTCCTCGCTCATCGAGAAGACCATCCGGTCCCGCAGGATGCCCGCGTTGTTGACCAGGATGTCCAGCTTCCCGAACTCGCCGACCGCCAGGTCCACCAGGCCCCGCGCGGTCTCGAAGTCGGCGACGTCGCCCAGGTGCGCGACCGCCCGGCCGCCCGCCGCCCTGATCTCGGCGGCGACCTCTTCGGCGGGGGCCGCCGACGCCTCGCCTGAGCCGTCCCGCCCCGGCTGGCCGTAGTCGTTGACGACCACGGCGGCGCCCAGGCGGGCGAGTTCCAGCGCCTCGGCCCGGCCGAGGCCCCGGCCGGCTCCGGTGACGATCGCGGACAGCCCCTCAAGAGGGAGTGACATCGATTCGCGTCCTCTCGGATTCAGATCGGATTCGGAACGGGTTCAGATCTCGATACAGGTGCGCAGCGCGACACCCGTACGCATCTGCTCCAGCGCTTCGTTGATCCCGGCCAGCGGCACCCGGTGGGTGATCAGGGACTCCAGGTCGATCCGGCCGGCCCGCCAGAGCGCGATGGCCCGCTCGTACGAGCGGAGCACGTCACCGCCTCCGTACATCGACGGCAGGATCCGCTTCTCGTCGAAGAACAGCTCGAACATGTTGAGCTGCAGGAAGTCGTCGAGCGCGCCCGCGCCGACGACGCAGAGGGTGCCGCCGCGCCGGGTCGTCTCGTACGCGGTACGGGCGGTGGCGGACTTGCCGACCACCTCGAAGACGTAGTCGAAGCCCTCGCCCGCGGTGACGCGCTGCTTGGCGTCCGCGAGCGCGTCGGGGGCGACGGCCTCGGTCGCGCCGAACCGGAGGGCGGCCTCGCGCCGGGACTCGACGGGGTCGACGGCGATGATCTGGGCGGCCCCCTGGAGCTTGGCGCCCTGGATCGCGGAGATGCCGACACCGCCGCAGCCGATGACGGCGACCGAGGAACCGGCCTCCACCTTGGCGGTGTTGATGGCCGCGCCGAGCCCGGTGGTCACGCCGCAGCCGATGAGCGCCGCGATGTCGAAGGGGACGTCGTCGGGGATCGGGACGGCGCAGCCCGCGTCGACGACGACCTCCTCCGTGAAGGTGCCGGTCCCCGCGAACCCGAAGACCTCCCCTCCGG
Organism: Streptomyces sp. NPDC014870; assembly: GCF_043081505.1. Lineage (NCBI taxonomy): Bacteria > Bacillati > Actinomycetota > Actinomycetes > Kitasatosporales > Streptomycetaceae > Streptomyces > Streptomyces sp. NPDC014870. The sequence continues at coordinate 21,200 of NZ_JBIBWQ010000004.1, read as the reverse complement.
GCCTCCGGAAGTTGGGGGTACCGGCGTTCATGAAGCCGGCCAGGCAGAGCTGGGTCTGGCCGCGCTTGCAGGCGGGACAGACCCCGCACGCGGGCAGCCAGCACAGCAGCACCCGCTGGCCCTCGCTCAGCCCGGTGACGCCGTCGCCGACGTCGATGATCTCGCCCGCGCCCTCGTGGCCGGGGATGAACGGGGCGGGCTGCGGGAGCACACCGCTCATGGCGGAGACGTCGGAGTGGCACAGGCCGGTCGCCCTGACCCGTATCTTGACCTTGCCGGGGCCGAATCCCACGGCCTCGACGTCGTCGAGGACCTCCAGCTTGTCCTGGCCGATCTCGTGCAGTACGGCTGCGCGCATGGTGCGGCTCCAATCGCCCGATCAGGAATACTCGACGAGGGTGTCGGCGAGCACGGGAGCGTCGGCGCGCTCCGCGGCCGTGACCGACACCTGGACGCGGCCGTCCCCGGTCCACATCCGGATACGCAGGGTCTCGCCGGGGAAGACGATCCCGGCGAAGCGGGTGCGGTACGAGCGGACCCGGGCGACGTCCCCGCCGAGCACCGTGTCCACCACCGCCTTGAGGGTCATTCCGTAGGTGCACAGGCCGTGCAGGATGGGCCGGTCGAAGCCGGCGAGCGCGGCGAACTCGGGGTCGGCGTGCAGCGGGTTCCAGTCGCCGGAGAGCCGGTAGAGCAGCGCCTGGTCCTCGCGTACGGGCCGCTCGACGGTCTTCTCGGGCTCGCGGTCCGGGAGTTCGAGCCGTTCGGAGGGCCCGCGGTCACCGCCCCAGCCGCCTTCGCCGCGGACGAAGATCTGCGCGTCGCTGGTCCACAGCGGGCCGTCGTCGTCGGCGACCTCGGAGCGCAGTACCAGGACGGCCGCCTTGCCCTTGTCGTACACGGCGGCGACGCGCGAGGTGGTGGTGGCCCGGCCCCTGACGGGGACCGGCCGGTGCAGCGTGATCGTCTGGCCACCGTGCAGGACGGCGGCCAGGTCGATGTCGATGCCCGGCGCGGAGAGCCCGCCGACGACCCCCATGCCGGCGCCGGCGACGGTGGCGAAGCTGGGCAGGACGTGGAGCCTGGATTCGAGCGTGTAACGCAGCTCTCCCGGGTCGGTCGCCGGGGTGCCGGCGCCCAGTCCGAGGTGGTAGAGCTGGACGTCCTTGTGGTCCCAGCTGATCTCGGCGCTGCGGGGCTCGGCGGCGACGGCCTTGGCGGCATCAATGGGCATGGGGATGCTGCTCCTTGGGGATCCGTGAGGATCGTCAGTGTGGAAGACCTCGGTGCGACCGTCCGCACCGTCGGCCGCACCGAGGCCGTGCGGGGACCGTCCCGTACGCGCCCTTCCTTCCGTTCTAGAACGCGTTCTAGGTCGGTGATCCTCATGTATAGCCGAGCGGGGGTGAGTTGAGAAGACCTCGGGCGATGCGACCTGACGCCACGTCAGTTTCATCGTCGGACGCGAGCGGGGCAGGACATTTGTCCCGTGCGACTGCGTACATTCCCTCCTGCCGCGCGGAGGGCCGTGCTTCCTAGCGTGGACGGCATGACGAACGAACCGGCGGTGGCCTTCGAGGCCGCCACGAAGAGATACGGCGCCGTCCGCGCCGTGGACCGCGTCGACCTGACCGTCCGCCGTGGCGAGACGGTGGCCCTGCTCGGCCGCAACGGCGCCGGGAAGTCGACCACGATCGCCCTGCTGCTCGGTCTCGCCGAACCCGACGAGGGCCGGGTCTCGCTCTTCGGCGGGGCACCCGGCCGCGCGGTCGCGGCGGGCCGGGTCGGCGCGATGCTCCAGGAGGGCCGGCCGGTCCCCCGGGTCACCGTCGGCGAACTGGTCGGCTTCGTCGCCCGCACCTACCCGGCCCCGCTGCCGGTGGCGGAGGCCCTGGAGCTCGCGGGCCTGACCGAGCTGGCGGGCCGCCGCGTCGACCGGCTCTCCGGCGGCCAGGCCCAGCGGGTCCGGTTCGCCCTGGCGCTGGTCGGCGCACCCGAACTGATCGTCCTCGACGAGCCGACCGCGGCCCTGGACGTGGAGGCCCGCCAGCAGTTCTGGGACTCCATGCGCGGCTACGCGCGCCGGGGCAACACGGTCCTGTTCTCCACCCACTACCTGGAGGAGGCCGACGCCCACGCCGACCGGATCGTCGTGGTCGACCGGGGCCGCGTCGTCGCCGACGGCACGAGCGAACAGCTCAAGCGGGCGGCCGGCGGCAGCCTGGTCTCCTTCGACCTGGCGGGCGCCGCGACGGACGGGCTCGCGGGACTGCCCGGCGTGACGTCGGTGGAGATCCGCGGCGACCGGGCCCACCTGCGCACCGAGGACTCGGACGGCACGGTCCGCGCCCTGGCCGCGCGGGACGCGATCCGGCGCCTGGAGGTCGCCCCGGTCTCCCTCGACGACGCGTTCCTGACCCTCACCGCAACGGCCCTCACCTCCGCCACCGCCAACTCCTCCGACCGCGAACCGGAGACCGTCCGATGATCGCCGCTTACGTACGTCTCGAAGTGCGCCGCACCCTGCGCGACACCGGCTTCGCCCTCGGGACCGTCGGCGTCCCGGTGATGATGTACCTGCTCTTCACCAACCTCGGAACGGAGGACCGGACGTTCAGGACGGCCGCCATGGTGGGCATGGCCGCGTACGGGGCGCTGGGCGCCGCGCTCTCCCTGGGCACCGGGGTCGCCGAGGACCGCGCCCACGGCTGGCTGCGGCAGCTGCGGATCACGCCCATGACGCCCCGCCAGGCGGTAGCGGGCCGCGCCCTGACCGGTTCGGTGATCGTCCTGCCGGCTCTCGCGGGGGTCTTCCTCGCGGGCGGGCTCGTCAACGGCGTCCGGATGGCGGCCTGGCAGTGGCTCGCGGTCGCCCTCGCGCTCTGGCTCGGCTCCCTCCCGTTCACCCTGCTCGGCCTCGGCAACGGATACCGGCTCTCGGCCCAGACCACCGGCGTCGTCAACGTCGCCTGCAACCTCGGCCTCGCGGTCGTCGGCGGTCTCTGGTTCCCGGTCGCGCTCTTCCCCGACTGGCTGGCCACGATCTCCCGGTTCACCCCGTCGCACGGCGTCGCGGAGCTGGGCGTGGCGATGGCGGAGGGAACGGCTCCGGGGGCGACGGCGCTGCTGGTGCCGGCCGCGTGGACGGCACTGTTCGGCACGTACGCGACGATCTCGTACCGTCGTTCGGCGGAGCAGGGATAGGAGCGGCGCATGGGCACGGGCACGGGAAAAGGCACGGGAACAGGCACGGGCACGGGCACGGGCACAGGCATCGAGGTGACCCGGCGGTGGAGGGCGAGGGCGAGGGCCCGGGCCCGGGCCAGATCGGAGCGCGGGCCGAGCGGGCTCAGCCTGCTGCCGTGGCTGCTCATGGGCGTGGGCGCGCTCTCCCACCTCATCCAGGGCGACGCGCCGAACCCGTGGATCGGCGGCCTCGGCCTGTTCACCTTCAACACGCTCTACATCGCGATCGTCGTCCGCGCCTTCTCACCGTGCCACCGCGAGACCAGGCTGACCTGGGGCCTCCTGGCCGCCCTCGGGGCACTCACCTTCGCGCTCGCCGCCGGGTACGGCCGCGAGTGGCTGCTCCTCTTCCCGCTCCTGGGCCTCGCGCTGGGGGCCGTGGTGCGGCGCGGGAAGCTGCTGACGCGGTTCACCCTCCCGCTGGTACTCGCGGTCGGTGTGGTGACGTTCTGGCGGGACGGCTGGAACTCCTTCGGTGTCGTGTACGGCACGTTCATCTCGGTCATGGTGACGGCGGCGATCCTCGCCCTGGACGACACGGTGCGCCAACTGCGGGCGACCCGGCAGGAGCTGGCCAGGGCGGCGGTGGAGAAGGAACGTCTCCGCTTCTCCCGGGACCTGCACGACCTGCTCGGCCACACCCTGTCCGTGATCGTGGTCAAGTCGGAGGCGGCGCGACGGCTGGCCCCGCGGGACGTCGACGCCGCGCTCGCCCAGGTCGCCGACATCGAGGCGGTCGGGCGCCAGGCGCTCGCCGAGATCCGCGAGGCGGTGACCGGCTACCGCGAGGGCAGCCTCGCCACGGAGCTGGACCGGGCCCGCTCCGCGCTGACCTCGGCGGACATCGAGCCGGTGGTCCGGCAGTCCGGCCCGCCCCTGGAGCCTCCGACGGAGGCGCTCCTGAGCTGGGTCGTACGGGAGTCGGTGACGAACGCGGTACGCCACAGCGGGGCGACCCGCTGCACGATCGACCTGAGCGGCACGCCGGATCGCGTCCACCTCACGGTCACGGACGACGGCGCGGGCCCCGCGGGCCCGCCCGGCAGCGGCCTGAAGGGCCTGCGTGAACGCCTGGCTGCCGCCGGCGGCACCTTGGACGCCGGTCCCGCCCCGCAGGGCGGTTTCCGGGTGGCCGCGGAACTCCCCGGCGTGATCCGGCCGATCCGGCCTATCGGTCCTTGACGGGAATGCTGATGCCGAGATTCCGGATGACGACGGTGTCCACCTCCGGGCTGACGGGGAAGTAGTCGGACACCTCTGTCTCGGTCAGGACCGGTAGCACCGTTCCGGTCGGTTCCTCCTCGACCACCTTCAGTACGAGTTCGTTCGGCTGCGGATTGATACCCGGGTTTTCGGGCTCCAGGCGCAGCCTGAAGTCGGTGCTCGGGCAGGTGAGCCGGCCCGTGACGGTGACTCGCCGTCTACCACCACTGTGCAGGCTCGCGACAGCCGTGAAGTTCTCCTCTTTCAGCGTGCATTGAAGTGAGGTCTCTTCTGTGGCGCTCATGGAAACTCCCTGAGTGGCCCTGGGTACTGAGTTCATTCCACTGCGCGGGCGATGACCCCCATCCCTTCCAGTGTGTGCCCGTGTCCTGCGCATTTCTACTTGTGACCCGCCGCGCTGCGCGGAGACAGGACCCGCTGCGACGGCCCTCCCGGCCTACCCTTTTCCTCATGAGCGAGATGCCGCAGGACCACCGCCCGCTGTCGCGCACCCGGGTTCTCCTCGCCGAGGACCAGGGCATGATGCGGGGCGCGCTCGCGCTGCTGCTGGGGATGGAGCCGGACATCGAGGTCGTCGCTCAGGTGGGGCGGGGGAACGAGATCGTGGACGCGGCTCTCCTCAGCCGGCCCGAGGTGGCGCTGCTCGACATCGAGCTGCCGGGACGGTCCGGCCTCGACGCCGCCGCCGACCTGCGCGCGGAGGTGCCTGACTGCCGGGTCCTGATCCTCACCACGTTCGGCCGCCCCGGCTACCTCCGGCGTGCGATGGAGGCGGGCGCGGCCGGATTCCTCGTGAAGGACGGCCCGGTCGAGGAGTTGGCCTCGGCGATCCGGCAGGTCCTGCGGGGCGAGACGGTCATCGACCCGGCCCTCGCCGCGGCGGCGCTCAGCGCGGGGCCGAACCCCTTGTCCGCCCGGGAGCGGGAGGCTCTGGGCGCGGCGGTGGACGGCGCGACGATCGCCGACATCGCGACGCGCCTGCACCTGTCCGAGTCGACGGTACGGAACTACCTCTCGTCCGCCATCGGCAAGACGGGCACCCGCAACCGCATGGAGGCCGTCCGGGAGGCGAGGCAGCAGGGCTGGCTCTAGGCGGCGCGAGCCGGTGCCGTCAGTCCTGGCGCGTCGGCCTCGGCAGCCAGAGGAGCATCAGGAGCGCGGCCGCCAGGAGCACGCCCGTCGCCGTGCGGAAGGCCGTGGCGTAGCCGTCCGTCAGGGCTTCGGGGGTCGTGCCGCCGGCCGTGCGGGCGGCGGCCACCGTCGAGAGGACGGCGAGGCCCAGTGCGCCGCCCATCGTGCGGGAGGTGTTGACGAGGCCCGAGACCAGGCCCGCGTCGCCGGGCGCGGCGCTCGACGTGGCGAGGGTGGCGAGCGGGGTCGTCAGCAGGCCGATGCCCGCCATCATCAGGATGCCGGGGCCCAGGATGGTCGTCAGGAACGAGCCGTCGGCGGTCATCGTCGACTGCCAGCCGAACCCGGCCGCGGCCACGAGCACCCCGATGACCGCGAGGTTGCGCGCCCCCGTCGTCGGCATCAGGCGCGGCGCCAGCTTGGAGCCCACGATGACGCTGACCGAACTGGGGACCAGGGCCAGGCCCGCCTGGAGCGGCGTGTAGCCGAGGACGTTCTGGGCGTAGACGGTCATGAAGAACCACATGCCGAACGAGGTCGAACCGGCGAGCAGGATCGACACGTTGGCCGCCGAGACCGCCCGCGAGCGGAAGAGCTTCAGCGGCATCAGCGGGGCCGCCGTCCGGGCCTCGACGGCGACGAAGACCCCGAGCAGAGCCAGGCCGCCGAGCAGCGGCACCAGGGTGGACGGGGCGCCCCAACCGCCTTCTTCCGTCTGCACGATGCCGTACGCGACGGACGCCAGGCCGCCGGTGACGAGGACGGCGCCAGGCAGGTCGAGCCGCCGGCCCCCGCCCGTACGGCTCTCGCTCAGCCAGAGCGCCGCACCGGCCAGGACCAGCACGCCGACGGGCACGTTGATCAGGAGCACCCAGCGCCAGGAGAGCAGGTCGACCAGGACGCCGCCGACGAACCCGCCCGCCGCGCCACCGGCCGCGCCGACCGCCGTCCACGTCCCGATGGCCCGGGTCCGCGCGGGCCCCGCGGGCACGGCGGCGGTCACGATCGTGAGCGTCGCGGGCGCGAGGACCGCGGCGCCGAGGCCCTGCACGGCCCGCGCCGCCACCAGCTGCCAGCCCTCCTGCGCGAGCCCGCCCGCGACGGAGGCCGCGGTGAACAGCCCGAGCCCGAGCAGGAACATCCGCTTCCGGCCGAAGAGGTCCGCCGCCCGCCCGCCGAGCAGCATGAACCCGGCGAACGCGATGGAGTACGCGTTGAGGACCCACTGCAGCCCGATCGCCGAGAGACCGAGGTCGGCCCGCATCGACGGCAGAGCGACGTTCACCACCGAGACGTCGAGGACCACCAGGAACTGCCCCGCGCACGCGGCGAGGACGACGAGCCAGGCGCGCGGGGTGGGGCGGCGGGCGGACGGGGACGGGGCGGTTGCGGCCGGCTCGGCGGCGGACTCGGTTCGGGCCATGCGTGTGATGGTCGCAGACGCTGATTGCCCCGTACATCGGCAATCGGACCTACGACCTCCGCAAGCCCCGCCTACGACCGTCGCAGGCCCTGCCCCGCCCCCGACCGTCGCACGCCGCCCGCCTACGACCTCCGCAGCATCGTCACCACCGCCGCCCCGCCCAGACCGATGTTGTGCGCGAGCCCCACGCGTGCCCCCGTGACCTGCCTCGGTCCCGCCTCGCCGCGCAGCTGCCAGACCAGCTCGGCGGCCTGGGCGAGCCCGGTGGCGCCCAGCGGGTGCCCCTTGGAGATCAGCCCGCCCGACGGGTTCACCACCCACCGCCCGCCGTACGTCGTCGCCCCCGACTCGACGAGCTTCCCGGAAGCACCGTCCTCGCACATGCCGAGGGCCTCGTAGGTCAGCAGCTCGTTGATGGAGAAGCAGTCGTGGAGTTCGACGACGTCCACGTCCTCGATGCCGAGGCCGGAGCGCTCGTAGACCTGGCGGGCCGCCGCACGGGACATGGGGCGGCCGACCGCGTCGATGCAGGAGCCCGACGCGAAGGAGTCCTCGGTGTCCGTGGTCATGGCCTGCGCCGCGATCTCCACGGCCCTGTCGTGCAGCCCGTGCTCGACCACGAACCGCTCCGACACCACGACCGCCGCCGCCGAACCGTCCGACGTGGGCGAGCACTGGAGCTTGGTCAGCGGCCGGTGGATGGTCTTGGCGGCGAGGATCTCCTCGACCGTGTACACGTCCTGGAACTGGGCGTTGGGATTGTTCGCCGAGTGCTGGTGGTTCTTGGCACCGACGGCCGCGAGCTGGACCTCCGTCGTCCCGTACCGCTCCATGTGCTCCCGGGCCGCGTTGCCGAAGATCTGCGCGGTCGGAGGGGACATCTCGAAGCCGTGGGCGGCGGCCATGATCCCGTAGTGGCGGGCGACGGGCGAGGTCTTGAAGTCGCCGCCGTCGGAGCCGCCCCCGAGCGCCCCGCGCGCCATCTTCTCGAAGCCGAGCGCGAGGACGCAGTCGCTGATCCCGCCCTCGACGAACTGCCGGGCCATCATCAGCGCGGTCGACGCCGTCGCGCAGTTGTTGTTGACGTTGTAGACCGGCACCCCGGTCAGGCCGAGCTCGTACGCGGCGCGCTGCCCGGCCGTGGAGGCCTGGAAGCAGTAGCCGACCGGTACCTGCTGGACCTGGTCGTAGGAGACGCCGGCGTCGGCGAGCGCCGCCGTGCCCGCCTCCTTCGCCATGTCCCAGTAGTTCCAGTCGCGCGTCTCGGGCTTCTCGAACTTCGTCATCCCGACGCCGACGATGTACGCCTTCCCCATCTTCGTTGCCTCTCAGTCTCTCGGCAGGCCGAGCAGGCGCTCGGCGACGACGTTGAGCTGGACCTGCGTGGTGCCGCCCGCGATGGTGAGGCAGCGGGACATCAGCAGCCCGTGCACGGCCCGCTCCCCCGCCCCCTCCCGCACGGCGCCCTCCGGGCCGAGCAGTTCGAGCGTCAGCTCGGCCACCTTCTGCTGATGCACGGTCTGGACGAGCTTGCGAACCGACGCACCGGCGCCCGGTTCGAGGCCCGAGACCTGGAGCATCGTGGTCCGCAGCCCGATGCAGGCGAGCGCGTGCGCCTCGGCGGCCAGGGCTCCGATCCGTACGCGTACGGAGCTGTCGAGGACGGAGCTGTCGGCACCGGCCGCCCGCTCGATCAGCGCTTCGAGGCCGGAGTCGAAGGCGACCTGGTCGGCCATGTGGACGCGCTCGTTGCCGAGGGTGTTGCGGGCCACGCGCCAGCCGTCGTTCACCTCGCCGACGACGGCGTCGGCCGGGAGCACGGCACCGTCGAAGAAGACCTCGTTGAAGAGCGAGTCCCCAGTGATCTCCTTCAGCGGCCGGATGTCGATCCCCGAGGTGTTCTTCATGTCGACGAGGAAGTACGTGAGCCCCTTGTGCTTGGGGGCGTCGGGGTCGGTCCGGGCGAGCAGGATGCCGTGGTCGGCCCACTGTGCCGCGCTCGTCCACACCTTCTGCCCGGTGATCCGCCAGCCGCCGTCCTCGGCCCGTTCCGCCTTCGTGCGGAGCGAGGCGAGGTCGGACCCGGCGCCGGGCTCGGAGAAGAGCTGGCACCAGAGCAGCTCGCCCCGGAGGGTGGGCGCGAGGTACCGCTCCTGCTGGGCTGCCGTGCCGTACGCGAGGAGGGAGGGGACAACCCAGGTGGCGATCCCGAGGCCGCTCGGCGCGACGCCGGCCGCGTCGAGTTCCCGCTGGACGGCGAGCTGCTGCAGCGGCCCGGCGCCGAGGCCGTACGGGGCCGGCAGGTGCGGAGCCGCGTACCCGGTGGCGGCGAGCGCGCGGCGCGCGGCGCCCGGGTCGAGGCCGACGGCGGGCGCGACCGCCTCGCGCGCGGCGGCGCGGAACGCGTCGGCCTCGGGCGGCAGTTCAAGTCGCAGCTCACGCCGTACGCCGTCGGCGGCGAGCCGGACGGCCTGGGCCCGATGGGTGTCGCCGGCGCCGAGGAGCTGGCGGGCGACGAGGGCGCGGCGCAGCGCGAGATGGGCGTCGTGCTCCCAGGTGAAGCCGATGCCGCCGAGGATCTGGATGCAGTCCTTCGCGCAGCTGTAGGCGGCGTCGAGGGCGGTGGCCGCGGCGAGGGCGGAGACGAGGGGCCGCGCGGTCGACCCGGTGGCCCTGGCGGCGTCCCACGCGAGCGCGCGGGCCTGCTCGACCCGGACGAGCATGTCGGCGCAGAGGTGCTTGACCCCTTGGAACTGCCCGATGGGCCGCCCGAACTGCTCACGTGTCTTCGCGTACTCGGCGGCCGTCTCCAGGGCCCGGGCGGCGGTCCCGCACGCGTCGGCGGCGAAGAGCACGGCGGCGAGATCCGGTACGAGGGTGGGGTCGAGATCCAGGATCCGCTGGGCGGGCACGTGGGTGCCGTCGGCGGTGACCTGGGCGGTCGGCCGGGTCGGGTCGGCGCTCTCGTGCGGGCGGACGGCGAGGGTCGCGGCGTCCACGGCGGCCCAGACGACGCCCCGCGCGGTGCTCGCGGCCAGGACCAGCAGGTCGGCCTGGGCGCCCCCGAGGACGGGCGGCGCGACCCCGTCGAGGACCACGCCTCCTTCGACCTCGACCCCGGTCATCCCCCCGGCCCCGAGCGCGACGGCCCCGACGCGCGCACCGGTGGCGAGGCCCGTGACGAGTTCGCCCGCCCCGGGGGCCCGTCTCAGCACCTCCCCGGCGAGCACGGAGGGCAGATACGGCCCCGGCACGAGCGCCCGCGCGGCCTCTTCGAGCACGACGGTCAGATCGACGAGATCGCCGCCCCCGCCCCCGTACTCCTCGGGGAGATGGATCCCCAGGAGCCCCTGCTCGGCGAGCCCGTCCCAGTGGGCGGGCCGCCCGACGCCGCCGCTCTCGGCGGGCGCGTCGAGGAGCTTCCGTACGTCTTCGGACGGCACGGCCCGAGCGAACCACCCGCGCACGGACCGGGCCAACTCCCGCTGCTCTTGCGTGATTCCGATGCCCATGGGCGGCAGACTAGAACACGTTCCAATCTGACGGAAGGTCAGAAACCCCACGGGTTCGCCCGGACCTGTAACGTGTCCCTCTTCGGCCGGAGTCGGCGAGACCCGGCCGGAGTCCTGTGAGGCTGTGCCCGATGACCCTGGCTCCCGACGATTCCCGCAAGACATCCGCGCGACTCCGGCTCGATCACGCTCTGGAGCGGGTGGAGATCACCTTCCGGGGGATGACCGCCCAAGCCGACGAGGTCCAGTGCGACTGCCACTGGGGCAGCGACGAGGAGCTGGCGCTCCTGAAGCGCCCGGACATCGCGCTCGATCCCGACCTCCTGCGTCGCACGTGGAGCGCCCCCGACTGGCGGGACCACGGCGCGGTGCTCCGCCGCGTCCTGCCGCAGCTCGCCCGGTCACTGGCCCAGGGGATGGACACGCCAGCGCGCGACATGGAAGACATCGGACGCTCCTTCGCCCGTGGCGGCTGGCGGGAGTGGCCCGAGCCCCAGAGTGCGGCGGTGTGGGAGTTCCTGCACGCCTGGTGGGCGTACAGCCTGACGACTCCCGAGCCGGCGGTCGCCGTGCACGACCTGATCATTCTGTGCGTGGAGGCGTCCGAGACGCTCACGCCGTGGCTGGCGGCCTGGGAAGCGCTCGACGACCGGCACGCCGACCGGCACCTGGCCGAGGCGGCCGACGCCTGGGAGTACGACCTCCTGGCCGACGAACTCCCCTGGAGCCCCTGGCGCGACGAGGCGGAAGCCCTGTGCGCCGAACTCTCCTCCTGGCTCGCCCGCCACGCCCCGACACGGCTGCGCACCCCGGACGTCTCCGAGGAACTGCTCCACCGGATACGCCTCATCGGCCTGACGGGCCCCGCCCGCTGGGAGGACCCGCACTGGCCGAACCACCGCTACTGAACGATCCCGAGGAGCCGACGGAGCCAGCGGGTGCGGGTGGTGCGGGCGTCCTGGCTGACGGTGGCGTCCGGGGCGAAGCCGTCGAAGGAGTGGTACGCGCCGGGCCAGACGTGCAGTTCGGCCCGGCCACCCGCCCGCCAGATCGCGTCGGCGTAGGCCACGTTCTCGTCCCGGAACATCTCGGCCGAGCCGACGTCGACGTAGGCCGGAGGCAGTCCGGAGAGGTCGGTCGCGCGGATGGGCGCCGCGTAGGGCGGGACGTCGGCGGAACCCGGACGGAGGTCGCCGAGGTACGCCTGCCAGAAGGTCGTGTGCGAGGTGAGGTCCCCGATGTCGATGCCCGACATCTGGTGGGAGGAGAAGCCCTCCATCCGGTCGTCGAGCATCGGGCAGAGCAGCACCTGCCCGAGCACCGCCGGACCGCCCCGGTCACGGGCGAGCAGCGCGAGCCCGGCGGCGAGCCCACCGCCCGCGCTCTTGCCGCCGACGACGACCCTGTCGGAATCGATCCCCAGCTCGGCGGCGTGCTCGACGGCCCACACCAGAGCCGCGTAACAGTCCTCCAGCGGCCCCGGGTACGGCGTCTGCGGCGCGAGCCGGTACTCGACGGAGAGGACGGCCATGCCGAGCGGCTCCGCCCAGTCGTTCAGGACACGCGGCAGCACGGACCACGCGTTGCCCATGACCATGCCGCCGCCGTGCATGTAGATCATCAGCGGGAGCGGCCGCCCCGCGAGCCCGGCGGGCCGCGCGCTCACGAGCGTGACCTCGGGTGCACCCGGAGGCCCCGGCACGCTCAGCTCCGCCACCTCGAACCGCCCACCGTCGCCCAGCTCCTCGACGGTCGGCCGGGGCCGGGCGGTGACGTCACGGGCCTGCACGGCGAGCAGGTTCTCCGGCGTGACGGACGCGAACATCTCGGGGTCGAGCGCCGCGAGCACGGCGGCCAGCTCCGGATCGAAGGGCGGTACGGGCATCCCCAGGGCCCCTCAGCCGATCCGGCCCTCGGCGGCGGCCACCACGAACGCGGTGAACGCCGCCGGGGTGGCCAGGAACGCGGGCCCCTCGGGGTTCTTGGAGTCCCGGACGGCGACGTGGGCGACCTCGATGCACTCGCCGCCGGTGTCGCTGCTGTAGGAGGACTTTCGCCATGCGGCGGCGCCGAGGGGGGCGCATTCGACGCACTGGCCACCCGTGTCGCTGCTGTACGACGACTTACGCCAACGCGCGCCCGTCAGGTGCTGGTTGGTCCCCATAGCGCTCCTCCATTACGCGGGCGATCAGCACCGCCGACTCCTCCACGGAGAACGCGGCAGCCTGAAGGTGATCGTAACGGAGCGACCCCTCCCTGATGGCTGCCGGATCGGCAGTCATGTGCCCTTGGACGAAGTCCTCCGTGTACACGATGTCGGGGTCGTCCTCGAAGCGCAGCAGGTTGAACGAGCCTGGCAATCCGGCATGCGCCCCAGCCGCGAACGGAAGGATCTGGATCTTCAGCCATTCCCGCTCCTGCATCGCCAACAGGTGGGCCAGTTGGTTTCGCATCACCGCCCGCCCGCCGATCTCCTGATGCAGGACAGCCTCGCTCATGACCACCCAGACCAACGGCGGGGACGCCCGATCCAGGATGCGTTGCCGCTCCATGCGAGCTGCGACCTTGGTGTCGAGGTCGTCCACGGTCCGGGCCCCGAGAACAGCCCGCGCGTAGTCGGGCGTCTGGAGCAGGCCGTCAACCAACTGCGCCTGGAAAGAGTAGATGCAGGCTGCCTTCGCCTCCATCTCCGCGTACGGCTGGAACCACGCAGGCAGCTGACTCTTGAGAACCAACCCCACCAAGCGTGTGAACGCCCCGCCCGTCATCAGGGCCGCATCCAACTGCTCCGAGAACTTCCGTGTGGGGACCTTCTTCGCCGTCTCTATCTGGCCGATCAGCGAAGCCGAGCAGAAGACGATGTCGCCCACTTGCTGCTGACTGAGGCCCGCCTCCTCCCTCAAACGGCGAAGTTCCCAGCCGTAGTAGTCCAGCGGCGAGGCGCTGGGGTCGAGGCTGCGGATGTTGACCACGACGAGGTCACCCCCAAGCTCACGCTTCACTGCGTTCGTTTCGGTCCGTAGCCGAGCGTAACCAGACCGCTCCACCCTGGTGGCATGAATCACGCAACTGACCTCTATCCGGCGGAACTTCAGAACAGCTACCGCATGGGCTTCACCGTCGGTGAGCACTCCGCCGGTCACATGCGCCGCATCCTGCGCATGTCCCTCGGCCGCTGGGGGCTCGACCACCTCGCCGACGCCGGTGGGCTCGCGCTGACCGAGCTGGTCGCCAATGTCGTGCGGCACGTGCCCGGGCGGCGGTGCACGGTGCTGTTCCTGCGGGAGCCGCACGGGCTGCGGGTGGAGGTCGCGGACGACGTGCCGGGGGCGCTGCACGCGAAGGTCGCCGAGCCGCTCGCGGAGGGTGGGCGGGGGCTCGCGCTGGTGGAGGGGGTGACGGACCGGTGGGGGGTGTCGGAGGGGGCCGCGGGGAAGACGGTGTGGTTCGAGTGCGACGCGTAGGGCACGATGGGCGCTCGCACGTGCCGTACCCGCCAGTAGGAGGCCCCATGCCCGCGCCCGAGATCGTCGCCGCCTTCGAGGCCGCCAAGGGCTTCATGCCGCTCGACGAGGGGCTTGCCCTGCACGCCGCCGCCACGGAGGCCGCGAAGCTCGGGCTGCCGCTGCTTGAGGTCGGGACGTACTGCGGGCGCTCCACGATCCTGCTGGCCGACGTGGCCCGGGAGGCCGGGACGGTCGCGGTGACCGTGGACCACCACCGGGGCAGCGAGGAGCAGCAGCCGGGGTGGGAGTACCACGACCCGACCGTCGTGGACCCCGAGGTGGGCCTCATGGACACGCTGCCGACCTTCCGGCGGACCCTGCGCAAGGCGGGCCTCGAGGAGCACGTGATCGCGGTCGTGGGGCGCTCCCCGCAGGTCGCCAGGGTCTGGGCGGGCGAGCTTGGCCTCGTCTTCATCGACGGCGGTCACACCGACGAGCACGCCGGCAACGACTACGAGGGCTGGGCGCCCAAGGTCGCGGTCGGCGGCCTGCTCGTGATCCACGACGTCTTCCCGAACCCGGAGGACGGTGGCCAGGCCCCGTACCGGATCTACCTCCGCGCCCTGGAGTCGGGCGACTTCGAGGAGGTCTCGGTCACCGACTCCCTCCGGGTCCTGCGCCGCCGCTGACTCCGTACCGCGGTCAGACGAACGACGGCCACCGGTCGACGGCCCACTCCCGCCAGGTCCGCCATCCGACGGGTGGGCCGTCGTTCGCCCGTCCGTCGAGTTCCGCCGGGTCGGGCTCCTCGAACAGAGCCCGACCGTGCCGGAGGTCGGCCTCGGTCAGCGGAAACGTCTCCTCCGGGGCGGTCGCCCAGCGGTGGGCGATCCTGGTCCTCTGGGTCTCCTCGTCCACGGGCACGTAGACCATGCGGAAGCGCGCGCCCGCGGTCTCCGCCAGCGAGCGGACGGCGGACCGTTCGTCCCTGGACCAGCAGCCGTAGTCGACGACCACGTCGGTGCCGAGCCGCACCGCTTCCAGAGCCAGCCAGAGCATCCGCCCCTCCAGCACGTCACGCTTCCCGTCCGCGTCCGACTCCCCGAACAGCGGGATCATCCAGTCGTCGGGCGTCAGGCGGAGCGCGCCGTGCTCGTGCGCGAGCTGCCGGGCACGTGTCGTCTTGCCGGAGCCGGGCAGGCCGACCATCAGGAACAAGGTGGTCACGGTCCGATCGTGGCAGTGCGGCCGGGCGGTCGACCACCGCTTTTTCGTCCGCCGCCCGGTCACGCTGCCCGGCCTCCCCCCTAGAGGCCGAAGCCGTACCCCTTCGTCACGTACAGGCAGTTCGTGTACGCGTACCCCGACTGGATCTTCGCCGTGCTCGACTTGTCCGCCGCCGAGAGGGAGCTCGCGCTCGGCCGCTTCTGAAGGAAGTGGTAGTCGCCCGCGGGCAGCCAGAGCGTCGCCTTCGGGTACTTGGACGAGGGTCCGGAGCACACCTTGGGCTTCGGTGCGCCCAGCCGCTGCGCGAGGCCGCCGGTCTCGTACGTCGTGCACGTCCCGCAGGACTTCAGCGTGACGCGTCCGGTCACCGGGCCGGTGTAGAGCAGCTCGACCTCACCGGGGCCGTCGTTGGAGACCACCATGACCATCCGGGAGCCGCCGGGGGCCGTGGCGGACGGCAGCCGCTTGCCCGCGTCCGGCGTCTCGTCGGCTATCTCGGCGGCGATGGCGATGGAGCGCGCGTGGGCGACCTGCGGGCTGTCCGGGTAGTCCTTGACGTAGTCGTTCATCGTCTGGAGGGCCTCGCCGAAGTCCTTGTCCTCGAACTGCTCGACCCCACAGGCGAAGTCGCCCTTCTGGATCTCCTTGCCCGTGTCGGTGGAGACGGCGGCGAAGGTGTCCTTGGGAAGCAGGTCGACGGTGGTGCGGAAGCGCTCCAGTTCGAGGACGGCGTCGCAGGGGTTCGTGCTGCCGCCGGCTATCGCCGCCGCCCGGGTCCGCAGGCTCTCGCGGACCGTCGGCTCGACCTTCTTCGCGTACGAGGACTCCGGGAACGTCGACAGCAGCGCGTTCAGGTTGTCCCCCGCCGCCGCCTCCGTACCCGCGCCGGCGAGTCCGGTGATCCCGCACTCGTACCAGGAGTGCGCGAGCGGGTCGTCCGCCTTCCCCGTGAGCCCGTCGAGGAGCGCGCGGTCCACCCGCTCGGGCAGGGCGCGCAGATGCTGGAGCCCCGGGACGGCCTCGCAGTACTTCTTCTGCTGGTACGGGGCCGAGACGGACGTGTAGTAGTCGGTCAGCCGGTCGGGGACGAGCCGGCCGGCGCGGGAGTCCTTGTGCTTCGTTCCGAGCTCCTGGTAGACGTCGAGCGCCTTGCGGTACGTGTGCTCCGCCCCGCCGAAGCTCTGTCCCTCGACCGACTTCACCTGCTCGTCCGCCGTCGCGAGCCGGGCGAGCAGCGACTGCTCCACGGCCTCGTCCCGCGCCGCGCCATAGGCCACGGAGCCGCCGACGGGCACCGCGAGAAGCACGAGCCCGAGGGCGATCGGGAGCGCGAGCCGCCCCGCCGTTGCGCCTGCCCCCGCCCCGGCGCCCCCGGGCAGGGCGAGCGGGGCGCGCAGTCCGCGCCTGGCCCCGTCGGCGGCCGCGGCCAGCAGGAAGACTCCGTACCCGACGAGGACGCCGGTGGGCACGCCGTCCACGTCGGCGGGCAGCGCGACGAGCAGCAGGACGGCCGTCGCGAGCACGCAGACGGCGGCCTGGATCCACTGCTTGAGCAGGGCGTATCCGAGGCCCAGGCAGGAGAGGTTCAGTAACCCGACGAGGACCGCCTGCGCCGGGTTCGATGCGACCGGCGCGACCGGCACGGCGGGCGGCTCGGGCGGCGGTACCGGCATCCCGGGCGGCTGGTCCGGAGGCGGCGGGGGCGGAAACCCGGGCACCCCCGGCGCCCCGTACGCCCCAGTCGCCCCCACGGTCCCCGGCGCCCCGTACGCCCAAGGCGTCTCCGACACCCCTTGCGACTCTTGTGACCCTCGCGGGTCCGGCTCTCCCCCTGGACGCGCGTCGTTCGGCTCTTCCCCCGTCACAGTTCCCCCCGTGGTCCGTGTACGTGTTCTCTGCATACCCCCCACGCGGCCTTCACAGTCACGACGCGTCGGCCGAACGCACACCGGAACCTCCCACTAGAGTCGCAAGGTGCCGTACGACCAACGAAAGATCCGCGCCAGCGCCCGCGCCCTCGCCGCCTGCGCGGCCCTCGCCGCGCTCGCTACCGGCTGCGGCGGCGGCTCACCCTCCGCCGCCCCGAGGTCCACCGACGCCAAGGCGACCACGAGCGCCGACGCCCCCACGCCCGGGGCCGCCTCCCCCACGGCCCCCGGCGCGCGCCCGCTCGCAGGCCGGACGATCGTGATCGACCCCGGCCACAATCCCGGCAATTTCCGTCACACCCGGGAAATCAATCAAAAGGTTGATATCGGCACAGGCCGCAAGGAATGCGACACCACCGGCACCTCCACGAACACCGATTACACCGAAGCCGCATTCACCCTCGATGTTTCACACCGTCTACGTGATCTCCTCGCGGCCCAGGGCGCGAAGGTCCTGCTCACGCACGACGCCGACCGCCCCTTCGGCCCCTGTATCGACGAGCGGGCACGGACCGGCAACGCCGCCCGCGCCGACGCCGTCGTCTCCGTGCACGCCGACGGTTCG
The DNA here is from genome assembly GCF_043081505.1 of Streptomyces sp. NPDC014870. NCBI lineage: Bacteria > Bacillati > Actinomycetota > Actinomycetes > Kitasatosporales > Streptomycetaceae > Streptomyces > Streptomyces sp. NPDC014870. The sequence goes on along the minus strand of NZ_JBIBWQ010000004.1, from coordinate 3,498 downwards.
GGCACCGGGAACCGCGGTTTCCACGTGATCCTGCCCGCTCGGGTCAGCTCCGGCGCCGCCGACACCACGAAGATCGTCGGCCCCTCCCGTAAGCTCGGCGAGGCCATCGCCGCCCACTTCGCGCGTGCGACCGGCACAGCGCCCGCCAACTACCTAGGCGGCGGAACGGGGTTGGACGTGCGCGACGATCTCGGCGGACTCAACCTCTCGACCGTGCCCAAAGTCTTCGTCGAGTGCGGCAACATGCGCGACCCGAAGGACGCCGCACTCCTCACGAATGCGGCATGGCGCCAGAAAGCGGCTCAGGGAATGGCGGACGGCATCGGGACCTACCTCAAGGGGTAGTACCGACGGGCGATAGATTCCCTCCGTACGATTGGGGGCCGTGCGGCCCCACCCCCGTGCTTCGCACCACCCGACGAGACAGACCGACGAAGGACTCTTTACGTGAATATCCGCTCCCTCACCCGAGGCGATGGCGTTCTGATCGGTGCAGCGGTGGTGCTGTTCATCGCCTCATTCCTCAGCATCAACGGATGTGACGCCTCCCCCGAGATCTGCGAGCAGGTCCCGAGCACGAACGCCTGGGAGGTCTCCCCGCTCGGCTGGGGCGCCATCATCCTCGGCATCGCGGGCGCCGCACTCGTCGTCCTGTCGCGCGGGCTCCCGCAGCTGCAGAACCGCAAGGTCGCGGGCCTGGAGCTCGGCCAGGTCGGCGTCGCGTTCGCCGTGGCCTCGGCCTGGAACATGCTGATGTGGATGTTCGAGTCGGTGAACGCAGGCGCCGGCCTCATCCTCGGCCTCATCGGCTCCCTGATCCTGGCCGGTGCCGCCGTCGCCGGCCCGCTGGTCCCCGCCCTCAAGGCCCCGCTCGTGAGCGCCCCGGCGCCGCAGACCCAGCAGCCCTACGGCATGCAGCCGGGCCAGCCGGGCGTCCCCGGCGGCTACGGCTACCCGGGCGCCGCCCAGCAGCCCTACGGCGCCCAGCCGCAGCCGTACGGCGCCCAGGACCCGAACGCCCACGCCGCCGCCCCGCAGCCGACCCCGGCGCCCGCGCAGGGCGGACAGGGCCAGCCCGCCGGTGACTTCGCCCCGTTCTGGTTCGCGGTCCCCGTCGCCCGCCCGCTGTACGCGGAGGACGGCTCGCCGACCCCGATCGCCGAACTGGCCCCCGGTACCTGGTACCTGGCGGTCGAGCAGCGCGGCCCGGGCCTGATCGCCCAGACCCAGGACGGCCGCCGTGGCGTCCTCCAGGACACCACCGGCATCCAGCGCGGCTGACGCACCGCGACACGACCGCATCGACGGCCCCTCGCCCGGAACCTCTTCCGGGCGAGGGGCCGTTGTCGTACAGTCCCCGAAACTGATCTGACGGATCGTCAGGAAGGTACGGGCCCATGCGTCTCGGACTCACTCTCGGCTACTGGGGGCGCGGACCCTCGCCCGCGCACCTCGAACTCGCCCGGGAGGCCGAGCGGCTCGGGTACGGGTCGGTGTGGACGGCCGAGGCGTGGGGGTCGGACGCGTTCACCGCGTTGACGTGGATCGCCGCGCACACCTCGCGCATCCGGCTCGGGACCGCCGTCGCGCAGATGGCCGCGCGGACGCCCACCGCGACCGCCATGCACGCGCTCACGCTCGACCATCTGTCCGGCGGGCGGATGATGCTCGGGCTCGGGCTTTCCGGGCCGCAGGTCGTCGAGGGGTGGTACGGCCGGCCGTTCCCGCGCAGTCCGCTGACCGCGACCCGCGAGTACGTGGACGTGATCCGCCAGGTCCTGCGCCGCGAGGGGCCCGTCGCGCTCGACGGGCGGTTCCACTCCCATCCGTACGCCGGAGCCGACGGCACCGGGCTCGGGAAGGCGCTCAAGCCGATCACCCATCCCCTCCGGGCCGATCTGCCCGTGCTGCTGGGGGCCGAGGGCCCCAAGAACATCGCGCAGACCCTGCGGATCGCCGACGGCTGGCTGCCGCTCTACTGGTCGCCCTCGCGTTACGCGGAGGTGTACGCGCTCCCGGACCGGCTGCCCGAGGGGTTCCTCGTCGCGCCGATGGTGCGCGCGCAGCTCTGCGACGATCCCGCCGAGGGGCTGCTGCCGGTCAAGGCGATGCTCGGCTTCTACATCGGCGGCATGGGCCACGCCGCCCGGAACTTCCACGCCGATCTGATGGGGCGTATGGGGTACGAGGCGGAAGCGGCGCGCATCCAGGAGCTGTTCGCGGCCGGGCGGCGCGAGGAGGCCGTGCTGGCCGTGCCCGACGCCTTCGCCGACGAGATCTCGCTCGTCGGCCCGAAGGAGCGGATCGCCGAGAGGCTCGCGGAGTGGCGGAAGGGCCCGGTGACGGACCTGCTGGTCACGGCACCGGACCCGGCCACGCTGCGGCTGCTCGCCGAACTCAGTACGTGATCTCAGCCGCCTAGTTGGGACGTGCTCGGCACCTGGTCCGTCACCGTGGCGCCCGCGCTCGCGCCCGCGTCCTTGACGTTCTGGATGACGTCCTCGAACGAGCCGACGTCCGCCTCGCTCGCCTCGCCCTTGCGGAGCTTCGTGCCGAGGTCCTTGAGCTTCTCGATGCCCGCCGTGAGCGGTGCGACCGCCTTGGAGAGGGTCTCGTCGCCCTTGGCGTTGTTCACCGCCGCCTTGAGCCTGTTGTACGCGAACGCTCCGGCGAGGCCCGCCTTCACCAGGGCGAACTTCTGGCCGTCCGCGCCCTTCTTGAACTTGCCCGCGCGGTACGGCTTGACGATCCACTGGTAGGTGGCGCCCGCCGCCAGGCCCGCGTTGGCGACGAACCGGGTCTTGGCGAGCCGCTGCTGCTCGGCCGTCGTGCTCGCGGTGGCGCTCGCGCTCTGCGCGTCGTCACCGCCGCAGGCGGCCGTCGTCAGGAGCAGGGCGCAGGACAGCAGAAGCGCCACGACTCCGCGGCGTATCGGACCGGACGGAACACCTGACGGAGTACCGGAACTGGGCACGGCTCGACCTCCCTGAGGGCTTTGGCCACAGCCTCGCCCCGCGCCCACCGCTCCGCCACCCGGGCGACTCCGAACGGGTTTCAGCCCACCGGGAAGCGGCAAAACGACACCCATGACTGAACACAGAGGTACGACGCAGGCGGCCAAGGTCATCGCCCTCGCCGCCGACATCGCCGCCGGCCTGATAGGCCTGTGGATCCTCATGTACCTGCTGGAGGCCAACCGGGCCAACGCCCTGGTGAGTTTCGTCCAGGACGCGGCCCGCTGGCTGGCCGCGTGGTCCTACGACCTGTTCACGTTCGACGACGCCTGGGCGCGGGTCGTCGCGGGCTACGGCCTCGCCGCCGTCGTCTACCTCGCCATCGGCCACACGGTGGCCGGCAAGCTCCGCAGCCGCTAGCCGGGGCCGCGCCGGCCGGGACGAAAGGCCCTAGTAGTGCTTCGTTAGGTTCTGAGTCTGGTTGTGTTGCGCGGCAGGGGTCGGCCGCAGGTGGTGCAGGTGCCGGTCCAGCACTGCAGCAGGT
>NZ_JBIBWQ010000003.1:610822-816698 GCF_043081505.1 Streptomyces sp. NPDC014870 | reverse complement strand
GTGCTTTCCGGCTTCTTCGGTTTCCCGTTTCGGCCTTCCTGCGTTTCCGACTCTATCAGATCCTTTCGGGCCTGATTCCCAGTCAGAGTGGGTTGGCTTCCCGGCTGTTGGGCCGTTCCGACGAGTGAGACTTTAGCGGATTCCTTGCCCCCGACGCTAATCGGGCGGCTCGCGTTCAAACCTTCGAACGCGGATTCCTCATTTCGCAAAAACGCACGGAAAGCACGACGGCGCGACGAAGCGCCGTCAGCTTCTGGTGGATCTTGCGGAATGGCTGTCCGGGGCCGACCGGGGTCGGTGCTCACGTCGGACAACTCGGAGAACACTACGGACCGGGTAATCCCATGTCAACCCCGGTCCTCGGGCGTACCCTCTGGGCATGACCACGCATGCGCACACCACTCAGTGGTGGGCCGCCTGACCCGGCGGCCCACCAGACGCATGCACTCAGCGGCCGCCGACTCGGCGGCCGTTCGCGTATCCCCCTCCGGGAGTGCGGCCGACGGGTCGGCGCACATCGGAGAGGGAGTACGAACGCGATGAAGCGGATCTTCAGCGGGATCAAGCCGACCGGCCATCTGACCCTGGGCAACTACCTCGGGGCCGTGCGGCGGTGGGTCGAGGTGGACCAGCACGCTTCGGAGGCGCTGTTCGGCGTCGTGGATCTGCACGCGCTGACCGTGGACCACGACCCGGCGCGGGTGCGGCGGCTGAGCCGGCAGGCGGCCACGCTGATGCTGGCGGCGGGGCTCGACCCGAAACTGTGCACCCTCTTCGTCCAGAGTCATGTGGACGAGCACGCGCGCCTCTCGTATCTGCTGGAGTGCACGGCCACGGACGGCGAGCTGCGGCGGATGATCCAGTACAAGGAGAAGGGCGCGCGGGCGGTGGCGGCCGGGCAGGGGGTGCGGCTGTCGTTGCTGACGTATCCGGTGCTGATGGCGGCGGACATCCTGGCCTACGGGACCGATGAGGTGCCGGTCGGTGAGGATCAGACGCAGCACGTGGAGCTGACCCGGGATCTGGCGGTGCGGTTCAACCAGCGGTACGGGCATGTGTTCACGGTGCCGAGGGCCACGCATCCGGTGGTGGCGGCTCGGGTGATGGATCTGCAGGACCCGGGTTCGAAGATGGGGAAGTCGCACGAGAACGGGGCGGGGATCGTCTATCTGCTGGACGACTCGGAGACCGTCCGGCGGAAGATCCTGCGGGCCGTCACGGACAGCGGGCGGGATGTCGCCTATGACCGGGAGGGCCGGCCCGGGGTGGCGAATCTGCTCGATGTGCTGGCGGCGGCGACAGGTGGGAACCCGGAAGCCCTGGCCGGTGTATATGAGTCGTACGGATCCTTGAAGCGGGACACGGCGGACGCGGTGGTCGAGCTGTTGCGGCCGGTGCGGGAGCGGCACGCGGAGCTGGCGGCCGATCCGGGGTATGTGGATCAGGTGCTACGGGATGGGGCCGAGCGGGCCCGGGGGCTGGCGCGGCCGTTGGTGGACCGGGCCTATCGGGCGATCGGGTTGTTGCCTGCCGTGTGACGGAAGGCGTTGCGGTAGTCGCGTGGGCTGGTGGCGAGGTGCGAGGCGAAGTGCTGGCGCATCGTGACCTCGCTGCCGAAGCCCGCGCGGCGGGCGACGTCGGGGAGAGGGTGGTCGGTGCGTTCGAGGAGTTTCTGGGCGGCGGCGACGCGCTGGGTGATGAGCCAGTGGAGGGGGGTGGTGCCGGTGGTGGCCTGGAAGTGGCGGGCGAAGGTGCGGGGGGACATTCCGGCGCGGTCGGCCAGGGTCGCGACGGTGTGGGGTTCGTCGAGGTGGGCGAGAGCGTAGGAGCGGACGGCGGCGAGGGTGTCGGCGTCGCGGTCCGCCCGGGGTGTGGGGTGTTCGATGAACTGGGCCTGGGTGCCCGTGCGGAAGGGGGCGGTGACCATCGAGCGGGCGATCGTCGCGGCGGCTTCGGCGCCGTGGGCCGTGCGGACGAGGTGGAGACAGAGGTCGATGCCCGCGGCGGTGCCGGCCGAGGTCCAGATGCCGGAGTCCTCGATGAAGAGTGCGTCGGCTTCCACGGTGGTCCGGGGGTGGCGGGCGGCGAGGGTGGGCGCGAGCTGCCAGTGGGTGACCGCGCGGCGGCCGTCGAGGAGCCCCGCCTGGGCCAGGACGAAGGCGCCGGCGCAGAGGGAGGCGACGGGGGTTCCCGCGGCGTGGGCCCGGTTGAGGGCTTCGAGGTAGGGGGCGGGGGTGTCGCGGTCGGGGTTCTCGATGCCGGGGACGAGGACGAGGTCGGTGGGGGTGAGTCCGTCGAGCCAGTCGAGGGGGCGATCGGGGGTGAGGCTGAGGCCGCCGCGGAGGGGGACGGGGGTGGCGGGGTCGGTCGCGACGCGGCGGAGTTCGAAGGGCGGGACGCCGCGCGTGCGGCGGTCGGTGCCCCATACCTCGGTGACGACGGAGACGTCGAAGGCGCGGATGCCGGGGAAGGCCATGAGGGCGATGCGCTGCACGGTTGGCAGTAAACCATCGGTCGCCGACTTTCCTCCCTCTGGGGCGGGGGGTCGGGTGGCGGCAGCATCGGGGGCATGGAGATCGCGGAGAACGCAGCGCTGGTTGTCGTCGATGTGCAGAAGGGGTTCGAGGAGGAGGAGTTCTGGGGGAAGCGGAACAACCCGGGTGCCGAGGAGAACATCGCGGCGCTGATCGATCTGTGGCAGGCGACGGGGCGGCCGGTCGTGTTCGTACGGCACGACTCGGTTCAGCCGGGGTCGCCGCTGCGGGTGGGGCAGGTGGGGAACGACTTCAAGGACTTCGTCGAGGAGCGGAGGGGGAAGGGCGGCGGGCGGGAGCTGCTGGTGTCGAAGCGCGTGAACTCGGCGTTCTACGGGGAGCCGTCGCTGGATGTGTGGCTGACCGGGGAGGACGTCGCGGAGATCGTGGTCGTCGGGATCCAGACCAACATGTGCAACGAGACGACGGCGCGGATGGGCGGCAATCTCGGGTACGACGTGGTGTTCGTGCTGGACGCGATGCACACGTTCGACCTGGCGGGGCCGTTCGGGTGGGCGGCCACGGCGGACGAGCTGACCCGGGCGACGGCGGTGTCCCTGCACGGAGGTGGGTTCGCCCGGGTCGTGTCGACGGCTGAGGTGCTGGCGGGGGCGGCCGGGTAGGGCCTGCCCGGCGGATCAGGGTCAGGCCCCTTGGGCGGGCACGGTCAGCCGTTGCCGGAGGCGAGCTCGCGGCTGCGGTCGCGGGCGGCTTCGAGGGCGGCGATGAGGGCGGCCCGTACGCCGTGGTTCTCCAGTTCGCGGATGGCGCTGATGGTGGTGCCGGCCGGGGAGGTGACGGCCTCGCGGAGCTTGACCGGGTGTTCGCCGCTGTCGCGGAGCATCACGGCGGCGCCGATGGCGGCCTGGACGATCAGGTCGTGGGCCTGGGCGCGGGGCAGGCCGAGGAGGATGCCGGCGTCGGTCATGGCCTCGACGAGGAAGTAGAAGTAGGCCGGTCCTGAGCCGGAGAGGGCGGTGGCGGCGTCCTGCTGGGACTCGGGGACGCGGAGGGTCTTGCCCACTCCGCCGAAGATCTCCTCGGTGTGCACGAGGTGGTCGGGGGTGGCGTGGCTGCCGGCCGAGATGACGGACATGCCCTCGTCGACGAGGACGGGGGTGTTGGGCATGACGCGGACGACGGGGGTGCCGGTGGTGAGCCGGTCCTCGATGAAGGAGGTGGGGATGCCGGCGGCGGCGCTGATGACGAGGCGGTCGGCGGTGACGTGGGGGGCGAGTTCGTCGAGGAGACGGCCCATGTCCTGGGGCTTGACGGCGAGGATGAGGGTGTCGGCGCGCTTGGCGGCCTCGGCGTTGGTGACGGTCTCGACGCCGTAGCGGGCGCGCAGTTCTTCGGCGCGTTCGGCGCGGCGGGCGGTGACCAGGAGGGCGGCGGGGCGCCAGCCGGCCCGGATCATCCCGCTGAGGAGCGCTTCACCGATCTTGCCGGTGCCGAGGACTGCGACGGTCTGGGTCATGGCTCTGTTCACCTCGCCGTAAGGAATACGTGTCGCCATCCTCGCACCGCGCGGGTGCGCGCGGTGCGGGTGTCCGAGGGGCGGTCAGGCCGTGCGGCGGCGGAGGGTGGCGGCGCCGAGGCCGAGGACGAGGAGGGCGCAGCCTGCGACGACGAGGGCGTCACGGATGAAGTCGCCGGTGATGTCGGGGTTGCGGAGGACTTCGTTCATGCCGTCGACGGCGTACGACATGGGCAGGACGTTCGAGATCGCTTCGAGGACGGGCTGCATCTGGTCGCGGGCGATGAAGAGGCCGCAGAGCAGCAGCTGGGGGAAGATCACGGCCGGCATGAACTGGACGGCCTGGAACTCGGAGGCTGCGAAGGCCGAGACGAAGAGGCCGAGGGCGGTGCCGAGGAGGGCGTCGAGGAGGGCGACGAGGAGGAGCAGCCAGGGCGAGCCGATGACGTCGAGGCCGAGGAGGCCGACGGCGAGGCCAGTGGCGAGGACGGACTGGACGATGGCGAGGAGCCCGAAGGCGAGGGCGTAGCCGGCGATGAGGTCGCCCTTGGCGAGGGGCATGGCGAGCAGGCGTTCCAGGGTGCCGGAGGTGCGTTCGCGCAGGGTGGCGATCGAGGTCACGAGGAACATCGTGATGAGCGGGAAGATGCCGAGCAGCGAGGCGCCGATGTTGTCGAAGGTGCGCGGGTCGCCGTCGTAGACGTACCGGAGCAGGAAGAGCATCAGGCACGGGACGAGGAGCATCAGCGCGATCGAGCGGGGGTCGTGGCGCAGCTGCCGCAGGACGCGGGCGGTGGTGGCGAGGGTGCGGGAGAGGGACGGTGCGACGCCCTGCGCGGGGAGGCCTGCGGTGGGGGAGGCGGGGGCGCTGCTCATGGCTGGGGCTCCTGGAGGCGGACGGCTTCGCGGGCGTTGGCGGCGTCGACGAGGTGGAGGAAGGCCTCTTCGACGGTGGCGGTGTCGTTGCGGCGGCGCAGGGCGTCGGGGGTGTCCTCGGCGAGGATCTCGCCGTCGCGCATGAGGAGGAGCCGGTGGCAGCGTTCGGCCTCGTCCATGACGTGGGAGGAGACGAGGATCGCGGCGCCTCGCTCGGCGGCGATGCGGTGGAAGAGGTTCCACAGGTCGCGGCGGAGGACGGGATCGAGTCCGACGGTGGGTTCGTCGAGGACGAGGACCTCCGGGGTGCCGAGGAGGGCGACGGCGAGGGAGACGCGGCTGCGCTGGCCGCCGGAGAGCCGGCCGACGAGGGCGTCGGCGTGGGAGGCGAGGTCGACGTCGTCGATGGCGCGGGCGACGGCGGCGCGGCGCTCTTCGCGGTGGGCGCGGCCGGGGAGGAGGACGGCGGCGAAGTAGTCGAGGTTCTGGCGGACGGTGAGGTCGTCGTAGACGGACGGCGCCTGGGTGACGTAGCCGATGCGGGAGCGCAGGGTGGCGTCGCCGGCGGGTCGGCCGAGGACGTCGAGGGTGCCGGTGACGTTGGCCTGGGTGCCGACGATCGCGCGCATGAGGGTGGACTTGCCGCAGCCGGAGGGGCCGAGGAGGCCGGTGATCCGGCCTGGGGGGACGGTGAAGTCGAGGCCGCGCAGGACGGTGCGGTCGCCGCGTACGACGGTCAGGGCGTGCGCGGAGATCGCTGGGGCGGGGCCTGCTGAGCCCCCTTCCGGGTAATTCATCATGCGTTGAATAATGCTCCTGGGGGATCGGGGCGTCAAGCGTCGCGGCAGCCCCCGGAGGGCATGCGCGGGACATGCGTCAGAGCCCCGGCCGATGGGTCGGCCGGGGCTCTGAACGGTGGAGCGGGGGGGGGTGCGCCGCCGCGCTACTTGCGCTTGGGCTTCCTGCGGGCCGCCGGGTTGCCCGTGCGGGCGCCGCGGCGCTTCTCGAACTGCCTGCGGGCCGTCTCGTACTCGTCGCGGCGCAGCTTCTCGCCCGGCGCCTCGGTGAGGCAGCGGAAGAAGTAGGCGAGCAGGGAGCCGATGAAGCCGATCATCTTGAGGCTGCGCAGCGAGTCCTCGCGGCCCGGGTCGGCCGGGCGGCGGACGAAGCCCTCCCAGGTCTTGCGGAAGGCGATGGCGCTGCAGATCGCGAACATCAGCACCACGAGCATGTTCACGAAGCCGCCGACCTCGGCGATCTCCAGGCCCTGGTAGGCGAAGCGCAGCACGAAGCAGCCCGCCGCGGCGGCGACGAGCGCCCCGAGGGCGACGCCGGCGCGGCGGAGCCCGTACTGCCCGTCGTGCTCCACCCAGGTCGTCCCGAAGAAACGGATCTCCTCGGGCTGCGGACCGGCGGGCGCATCGGCCGCGGTGGTGCTGTCGGCCGCGGTGCTGCTGGGCTTGGCGGTCTGGTCTTCGTCGCTCACGGAGTCGATTATCCCCGGATCGCCCTCGATTCCCGGATCCCGCTGTCCCGGGGCCTCCCCGCGCGTGCGACGGGACGTCTCAGCTGCAGCGCTTGGCGACGAAGCCGTCGGTGCCCGTCTTCACGTACGCGTCCGAGATGAACTCGCCGGCCGCGATGCAGTCCCAGATGTTCGTCGTACCGTACGGGCCGCTGACGCGCTCGCCCGTCGTCTGGCAGTTGATCGGCACCCGGGCGTCCAGGCCGAGCGTCCGCACGACGCGGTACGACGTGCCGGGCCCCGAGCGCACGTTCACGCGGTAGCCGGGGGCGACCGGGTAGCGCACCGCGCTCATCGTGGACACCCCGTCCGCGAGCTCCGCAGCCGTACCGTCCGCCGCCGTCTTGTCCCCACCCATCGTCCACTCCCCCGTTTGGCGCGAAAGCGCTCCGCTGACTTTCACTCTCCGCGACGCGCAGGCTAGCAAGCCCCACCGACATCCCGTGCGCCATCGACTAGGCTCCGTGCGTCGCGCACGCGCGCGGACACAACGCGGAACCACACGGGGGTGGGCGATGCCGCCGCTGCGCAGGACCGGTGCCGACCGGGAAGCGGAAGAACCCGAGTACGCGGGTGAGTACCGTCTCCAGGCCTGCCTCGGGGCGGGCGGCATGGGCGTGGTGCACCTGGCCACCTCCGCGTCCGGGCTGCGGCTCGCCGTCAAGGTGGTGCACGGACAGTACGCGGAGGACCCCGAGTTCAGGGCGCGTTTCCGCCAGGAGGTGGCCGCCGCGCGCCGGGTGAGCGGGGCCTTCACCGCGCCCGTCGTGGACGCCGATCCCGACGCCGTACGCCCCTGGATGGCCACCCTCTACGTGCCCGGGCCCACACTCGCCGACCAGGTGAAGCGGAACGGGCCGCTGTCCCCCGCCGAGCTGCGCCGGCTGACCGCGGGTCTCGCCGAGGCGCTCCGCGACATCCACCGGGCCGGTGTCGTGCACCGCGATCTCAAGCCGAGCAATGTGCTGCTGACCGACACCGGGCCGAAGGTCATCGACTTCGGCATCTCCCGGCCGGTCGACAGCGATCTGCACACGGAGACCGGGAAGCTGATCGGCTCGCCGCCGTTCATGGCGCCCGAGCAGTTCCAGCGGCCCCGCGAGGTCGGTTCGGCGGCGGACGTGTTCGCGCTCGGTTCCGTCCTTGTGCACGCGGCCACCGGGCACGGGCCGTTCGACTCGGACAGCCCGTACATCGTGGCGTACCAGGTCGTCCACGACGAGCCGGACCTGACGGGCGTTCCGGACGCGCTGGCTCCGCTCGTCGCGCGCTGCCTGGCCAAGGAGCCGGCGGACCGGCCGACCCCGGCCGAGATCATGGCGGCGCTGCAGCCTCCGTCGTACGAGGCAGCGGCGTTCATACCCGCCCAGCGACGGCCGCCCACCCTGCCCGACCCGCTGCCGGGCACGTCGACCGGGGCGGGGGCCTCGGCGTCCTTCGCGTCGTGGGATGCCGACACACCGGTACGGGCCTCCGCGCCGCGCGCCCGGCGCAGGCTGCTCCGGCCGTCGGTCGTGGCCGCCGCAGCGCTCGCGGTCCTCGCCGCCGGGGGCACGTTCCTGGCCCTGCGCCCGGCGGACGGCGGGACGACCGCGCCACGGGCGCACCCCGCCGCCGAGGCAGGCCCCTTCGAGGGCTGGGAGACCGCGCTCGGCAAGGGCGGCGCCTCGGCCGCCCCCTCCTGCGTCACCTCGGCCGACGCCCTCTACTGCTCCGCCAGGGGTGTCACGCTCGCCCGGCTCGACCCGGCCACCGGCCGCGTCCTCTGGTCACGGCCCGGGGCTCCCGGCGCACGCATCTCGGCCCCCGTGCCCCTCGGCGGCCCGGTCGGGGCCGTCGCCGACGGCGGGACGCTGCGGGCGTTCTCCGCCGAGCGGGGCGCCCCCGTCTGGGACACCGGCACCGCCGCCCGCCAGGAAGGCGCCAACCCGGCCGGTAACACGCTGCTCTACCCGACCTCCACCTCCGCCGTCAGGGCCGTCGACGGGGCGACGGGGAAGCAGCGCTGGCGCCACGCGCTCGACGGCTTCACCGCGCCCCTCTTCGGCCCGTACGACGCGGCCTCGGGCCTCGTGCAGGTCTTCGAGACGACGGGCGACGGTACCCGCACCACGCTCGGCGCCCTGCGCCCGGAGACGGGCGAGGTCGTCCGGCGGCAACGGCTCGCGGGTGATCTCGTCCCCGTGAGCACGGGCCGCGACGGCGTGGTGCTCCTGCGCTCCTCGACCATCGACAGCCTGACCGACGCCCTGGTCCGGTACGACCCGGCCGACGGCTCCGTACGCCGCATCGCCCTGCCGTACCCACAGGACGACGCGAAGATCGTCGTGGCCGGCGACACCGCCTACCTCCTCGACCTCGCCGGCAGCGTCACCGCCGTCGACACGGCCGCCGGGCGGGTGCTCTGGGAGCTGGAGACGGCGTCGGGGAACGTGTCCGCGCCCGTGCTCGGGCCGGGTGGGCGGCTGTACTTCTCCGTGGCCGACGGGCGGCTGCTCGCCGTCGACACCGGGCGCGGGGCGCTGCTCGGACAGACCGGGCCCCGGCTCAGGGACGGGCGGCTCGGGTACGCGGCGACGGTGCCCTCGCCCGTCGTCGTCGGCGGCACGGTGTTCGGGACCGCGCCGGACGGGTCCGTGTTCGCGGTGGACGGGCGGGATCCGGCGGGGTGGTGACCCTGCGGGATCCGGTGGGCGGTCACATCGGTGGCGGTCCCTGAACGCAGGAGTGCGGGGAGCGGCCCTTTCGGGCGGCTCCCCGCACTCCGTTCGGCTTCGTCGGCGCGCGTCGGCGCGTCGGCGCGTCGGCGCGTCGGCGCGTCGGCGTGTCGGCGCGTCGGCGTGTCGGCGTGTGTCAGCCGAGCTTCGACACGTCGCGCACCGCGCCCTTGTCCGCGCTCGTCGCCATCGCCGCGTACGCCCGCAGCGCGGCCGAGACCTTGCGCTCGCGGTTCTTCGGGGCGTAGACCCCGCCCAGCGCCTCGCGGCGGGCCGCCAGCGTCGCGTCGTCGACCAGCAGCTCGATCCCGCGGCTCGGGATGTCGATACGGATCCGGTCACCGTCCTCGACCAGCGCGATCGTGCCGCCCGACGCCGCCTCGGGCGAGGCGTGGCCGATCGACAGGCCCGACGTACCGCCCGAGAAGCGGCCGTCCGTGACCAGCGCGCAGGTCTTGCCCAGGCCCCGGCCCTTGAGGAAGGACGTCGGGTAGAGCATCTCCTGCATGCCCGGGCCGCCGCGCGGGCCCTCGTAGCGGATGACGACCACGTCGCCGTCCTTGACCTGCTTGTTCAGGATCTTCTCGACGGCCTCCTCCTGCGACTCGCAGACGACGGCCGGGCCCTCGAAGGTCCAGATCGACTCGTCCACACCGGCCGTCTTCACGACACAGCCGTCGACGGCCAGGTTGCCCCGCAGGACCGCGAGGCCGCCGTCCTTGGAGTACGCGTGGGCCGCGTCGCGGATGCAGCCGCCGGCCGCGTCCGTGTCCAGGGTCTCCCAGCGCTCCGACTGCGAGAAGGCGGTCGCCGAGCGGACGCAGCCGGGGGCCGCGTGCCACAGCTCGACGGCCTCGTCGGAGGGGGAGCCGCCGCGCACGTCCCAGGTCTCCAGCCACTCCTTGATGGAGCGGGAGTGGACGGTGTGGACGTCCTCGTTCAGCAGGCCCGCGCGGTACAGCTCGCCGAGGATGGCCGGGATGCCGCCGGCGCGGTGGACGTCCTCCATGTAGTACGTGCCGCCGGGCGCCACGTTCGGGGCGACCTTGGCCAGGCACGGGACCCGGCGGGAGATCCGGTCCATGTCGGACAGGCCGTAGTCCAACTCGGCCTCCTGGGCGGCGGCGAGCAGGTGCAGGATCGTGTTGGTCGAGCCGCCCATGGCGATGTCCAGGGCCATGGCGTTCTCGAAGGCCGCGCGGGTGGCGATCGAGCGCGGCAGGACGGAGTCGTCGTCCTCGTCGTAGTAGCGGCGCGTGATGTCGACGACCGTGCGGGCCGCGTTCTCGTACAGCGCCCTGCGCGCGGTGTGCGTGGCGAGCACGGAGCCGTTGCCGGGGAGCGAGAGGCCGATGGCCTCGGTCAGGCAGTTCATCGAGTTGGCGGTGAACATGCCGGAACAGGACCCACAGGTCGGACAGGCGTTCTCCTCGATGCGGAGGATGTCCTCGTCCGAGATCTTGTCGTTGACGGCGTCGGAGATCGCGTCGACCAGGTCGAGCGTGCGGACCGTGCCGTCGACCAGCGTGGCCTTGCCGGACTCCATCGGGCCGCCGGAGACGAAGACCGTCGGGATGTTCAGGCGCAGGGCCGCGTTCAGCATGCCCGGGGTGATCTTGTCGCAGTTGGAGATGCAGATCAGGGCGTCGGCGCAGTGCGCCTCGACCATGTACTCGACGCTGTCCGCGATCAGGTCGCGGGAGGGCAGGGAGTACAGCATGCCGCCGTGGCCCATCGCGATGCCGTCGTCGACGGCGATCGTGTTGAACTCGCGCGCGATGCCCCCGGCCGCCGTGATGGCCTCGGAGACGATCCGGCCGACCGGCTGGAGGTGGGTGTGGCCGGGGACGAACTCGGTGAACGAGTTGGCGACGGCGATGATCGGCTTCCGGCCGATGTCCGCGCCGGGTACACCGGAGGCGCGCATAAGGGCGCGTGCGCCCGCCATGTTGCGGCCGTGGGTGACTGTGCGGGACCTCAGCTCGGGCATCGTCGCTCGCTCCTCAGTGATGGGGGTGCTTGCTTCGAGCGTACGCCGACCGCCCAAGATCTGGACGGCGTGTCCGCATGTCGGACACCCTGTTCAGCCTTCGGTCACGCTTCCGTGAGGTAGCGCTGGAGCGTCGGGGCCACGTGGGCCACGATCTCCTCCGGGTCGGCGGAGGCCATCGGCTCGACCTGGATGACGTACCGCAGGATCGCGATCCCGATCATGTGGGAGGCGGCGAGCTCCGCGCGGAACTTCGGGTCCGGTACGTCGAGGTCGGCGGCGATCCGTTCCAGGAGCCGCCGCAGGACGAAACCGCGCAGCACCTTCGCCGCCGCCTCGTGGGTCAGCGCCGAGCGGACGATCGCGAGGAGCGGGGCGCGGCTGACCGGGTTCTCCCAGACGCCGATGAAGTAGCGGGCGAGGCGCTCGCCGATCCCGTCGCGCGGACCGCCGAGGATCGCGGGCAGGACGAGGGCGGGCTCGAACGACACCTCGATCGAGGCGGCGAAGACCTCGTCCTTCGTACCGAAGTAGTGGTGCACCAGCGCCGGGTCCACGCCGGCCGCCTTGGCGATGCCGCGCACGGAGGTCTTGTCGTAGCCGCGCTCGGCGAACTGCGCGCGGGCGGCCTCCAGGATGCGCTCGCGTGCGCCGGGACCGCTCTCCTCCTCGGTACGGGAGGGACGGCCGCGGCGGCGCGGGGCGGCCGGTCCGGTCATGGGCGGGGCGCCCCGGAGGGCCGGGACGAGGACGTGGCCGAGCCCGCGGTCGCGGCGGAGGCCAGGTGGAGGCGGGTGAAGGCGAGGGCCTCGGCGAGGTCCGCCTCGCGCTCGGCCGCCGACATCGCGCGCCGGGTGTTGACCTCGATGACGACGTGGCCGTCGAAGCCGGTGAGCGCCAGGCGCTCCAGGAGTTCCGCGCAGGGCTGGTTGCCGCGGCCGGGCACGAGGTGCTCGTCCTTGGCCGAGCCCTTGCCGTCGGCGAGGTGGACGTGGCCGAGGCGGTCGCCCATGCGGTCGATCATGGCGAGGGCGTCCGTGCGAGCGGTGGCGGTGTGCGAGAGGTCGACCGTGAAGTGCCGGTAGTCGTCCTTGGTGACGTCCCACTCGGGGGCGTACGCGAGCATCTCGCGGTCCTTGTACCGCCAGGGGTACATGTTCTCGACGGCGAACCGTACGTCCGTCTCGTCGGCCATCCGCCAGATCCCGGTGACGAAGTCGCGCGCGTACTGGCGCTGCCAGCGGAACGGCGGGTGGACGACCACCGTGGAGGCGCCGAGCCGCTCGGCGGCCGACTGGGCGCGCTGGAGCTTGACCCAGGGATCGGTGGACCAGACGCGCTGGGTGATCAGCAGACAGGGCGCGTGGACGGCGAGGATCGGGACCTGGTGGTAGTCGGAGAGCCGGCGCAGGGCCTCGACGTCCTGGCTGACCGGATCCGTCCACACCATGATCTCGACGCCGTCGTAGCCGAGGCGCGCGGCGATCTCGAAGGCCGTCGCCGTCGACTCCGGATAGACCGAGGCCGTCGACAGCGCGACCTTCGCATCCGGGATGCGCACGACTGGTTCTGCCACGAAGGACAGGGTACGGGGCCGGGCC
The DNA here is from genome assembly GCF_043081505.1 of Streptomyces sp. NPDC014870. Classification (NCBI taxonomy): domain Bacteria; kingdom Bacillati; phylum Actinomycetota; class Actinomycetes; order Kitasatosporales; family Streptomycetaceae; genus Streptomyces; species Streptomyces sp. NPDC014870. The sequence goes on along the minus strand of NZ_JBIBWQ010000003.1, from coordinate 803,978 downwards.
GGGGCCGGGGAGGTGGTTCCGGTCACGGTGGGGGCGCGGGGGCGTGGACGGGTCGCCCGGGCGCGGGGGCCCGGGCGCTTCACGCGCGCGTGGCGCCCGACCGGTGCTCCGCGCCCTCCCCCGGGCGCCCGACCGACGGTCCGCGCCGTCCCCCGGGCGACCGACCGTCCGTCCACGCCCTCCCCCGGCGGCTACTCCTCCGGCAGGTGGTCCAGGCGGCGCAGGATCACGCCCTCGCGCAGGGCCCAGGGGCAGATCTCCAGCTCGTCGACGCCGAAGAGGTCCATCGCGGCCTCGGCGACGAGCGCGCCCGCGAGCAGCTGCGGGGCGCGGCCCTCGGAGACACCCGGCAGGGCGGCGCGCTGGTCGACGGTCATGACGGCGAGCCGGGGGACCCACTCCTCCAGGGACCTGCGGGTCAGCAGCCGGTCGACGTAGAGCCCCTCCCCCGAGCCGGGGGCGCCGGCGATCCGGGCGAGCTGCTTGAAGGTCTTGGACGTGGCCACGACATGGTCGGGCTTGCCGAAGCGGCTGAACTCGCCGACCGTACGGGCGATCTGGGCCCGTACGTGGCGGCGCAGGGCCCGTACGTCCGCCTCCGCCGCCGGGTCGCCGGGCAGCCAGCCCGAGGTCAGCCGTCCCGCGCCGAGCGGCAGCGAGACCGCCGCGTCCGGCTCCTCGTCGATGCCGTACGCGATCTCCAGCGAGCCGCCGCCGATGTCGAGCAGCAGCAGCTTGCCGGCGGACCAGCCGAACCAGCGGCGGGCGGCCAGGAAGGTGAGCCGGGCCTCCTCCTCGCCGGTGAGGACCTGGAGGTCGACGCCGGTCTCGTCCTTGACCCGGGCCAGCACGGCGTCGGCGTTCGTCGCCTCCCGCACGGCCGATGTCGCGAACGGCAGGACCTCCTCGCACCCCTTGTCCTCGGCGGCGCCCAGCGCGTCCCGGACGGTGGCGATGAGCAGCTCCACGCCGTCGGGAGCGATGGCGCCCCCGGCGTCGAGGAGCTGCGCCAGCCTCAGCTCCGCCTTGTGGGAGTGGGCGGGCAGCGGTCGGGCGCCGGGGTGGGCGTCCACCACCAGCAGGTGCACTGTGTTCGAACCGACGTCGAGGACTCCGAGTCTCATGGACGGAACGCTACTGCGCCCGCGCGCATACGCTTGGCGTGTGCCAAAGACGAAAAAGGCGAAGCCGGGCAAAGACAGCGGCGACAGCGCCACGAAGGCTCCCAAGCCCCCCAAGGACCTCACGACCTCCAAGGGCGACAAGGCCGTGAAGGCTGCGAAGGCCGTGAAGGTCGCCAAGGTCGCCACGAAGCAGGGCGCGGCGGCGCCCGGAGCGGACGTCGAGCCGGACGAGAAGGGCCTGGACTTTCCGCGCGCCTGGGTCGAGTTTCCCGACCCGGCCGACGACGAACAGGTCTTCCGCTGCGACCTGACCTGGCTGACCTCGCGCTGGACGTGTGTCTTCGGCAGCGGCTGCCAGGGCATCCAGGCGGGCCGCGCCGACGACGGCTGCTGCACGCTCGGCGCGCACTTCTCCGACGAGGACGACGAGAAGCGGGTCGCCTCGTACGTGGACCGGCTCACGCCGGAGCTGTGGCAGTTCCACGACGTCGGCACGGAGTCGGGCTGGGTCCAGCTCGACGACGACGGCGACCGGCAGACCCGCCGCTGGAAGGGTTCCTGCATCTTCCAGAACCGGCCCGGGTTCGCGGGCGGTGCGGGCTGCTCGCTGCACATCCTCGCCCTCAAGGAGGGCAAGGAGCCGCTGGAGACCAAGCCGGACGTCTGCTGGCAGCTGCCGGTGCGCCGCACGTACGACTGGATCGACCGGCCCGACGACACCCGGATCCTGCAGGTGTCGATCGGTGAGTACGACCGGCGGGGCTGGGGCCCCGGCGGTCACGACCTGCACTGGTGGTGCACGTCGGCGACCTCGGCGCACGGGGCCGGGGAGCCGGTGTACGTGACGTACCGGCCGGAGCTGACCGAGCTGATGGGCAAGGCGGCGTACGACGTGCTGGTCGAGCTGTGCGAGGCACGGCTCTCCTCCCAGCTCCCGCTGGTGGCTCCGCACCCGGCGGACCCGGTGGGCCAGGACGCCCGGCGGACCCGCCCCGCTCATAGGGACACGACCTAGGAGGGCGGCGGCGAGTCCGAACCGGTCGGGGTTCCCGGGTCCGTGGACGTCGGGGGCTCCGTCGTCGGGGTCGGCTCCGTCGTGGGCGGCGGGGTCGTCGGCTCCTCCGTGGTCGGGGGCGGCTCCTCCGTCGTCGGCGGGGGCGTCGTCGGAGGCTCCGTCGTGGGCGGCGGGGTGGTCGGCTCCTCCGTGGTCGGCGGGGGCTCCTCCGTCGTCGGGGGCGGGGTGGTGGCCCCGCGGCCGTCGATCCGGACGACCGCGCCCGAGGGGTTCACGCCGACCCGGGCGGACCAGGCGCCCGCGGGTTCGCGCGCGTGGTCCACGGAGATCCGTACCGTCACCGACTCGCCCGGGCGCAGGGTGCCCGAGGCCTGGTTCACGTACAGCCAGGGCGCGTCCGACCAGAGCGCCCAGGAGACGGGCGAGCCGCCGGAGGCGGTGAGGGTGAGCAGGGTCGTGTCGCCGTCGCCCTTCGCCGTGACCGTGATCCGGCCCGGGCCCGCCTCGCCCGGCGCCGAGGGCCCCACCGGGCCGCCGGGGCTGATCACCTCGACGGAGACGTCCGGGGAGCGGCTGCCCTGGGTGAAGCGCGGATCGGGGGTGGTGCGGGCGTTGCCCGCGTTCTCGTAGTGGTCGTACGGGGAGCCGTCGAGGCCCGCCGGTTCGTCCGCCTCGCTCGCGCTGACCGGCGCGCCGGCGCCGGCCTCGCCCGTGACGGGACCACCGCGGTACGAGGCCCACAGGGCGAGGACCGGCGCCGCGACGACGGCGGCCACGACCGTCGTCGTCACCGCGCGGGCCCGCATCCGGTCGCGGCGCGCCGCGTGGTCCTTGGGGTCCAGGGGGAATCCGGCCGGCCCGAAGCGCGGGGCGCCCGCACGCGCGCGTGGGACGTGCAGCATCGCCACGTAGGCGGCCGCCCTCGGCGCCTCGACCAGCGGGAGCCGGGCCGGGGTGGGCGTGGTCGCGCCGGGCCACGGGGCGCTCGCGCCCGCCCGCTCGGCGGCCCGGCGGCAGCGCGGGCAGTCGTCGACATGGCGGACGAGCTCGGCCCGCAGGGCGGTGGAGAGCAGCACCTGGTGGTCGCCGGTGAGCCGGGCGACGGTGGGACAGTTGCCGGTCTCGACGACCGCGAGGGCGGCCCGGGTGCGCTCGACCTCGCAGGCGGCCGAGGAGAGCAGCTCGCGGGCGGCGAGCGGGTCGAGGGAGAGCACGGCGGCGACGGCGCGGTGGCTGAGGCCGTGCCGGACGGCGAGTTCCAGCGCCTCGCGCTGCTCGGGGGTGGTGCCTGCGGCCTCCGGCCAGGCGAGGAGGGCCAGTTCGGCGCGGCGGCGCTCGGCGACCTCCTCGGAGACCGGGGGCGGCTCGGGCGCGGCGACGGGCGGGCGGCCGGTGTGCGCGCCGCCCTGCCGCTTGGCGCGCTGTTCGCCGAGGCTGCGCAGACAGGCCCAGCGGGCGAGCGCGTAGAGCCAGGCCCTGCGCCCGTCCTCGTCGGCCGGGCAGCGGCCGCGGTGGCGCTCGGCGACGGCGAGGACGTCACCGAGGACGGCGGTCGCCGCGTCGTGGTCGCACAGCACGGAGAGGCAGTAGGTGAACAGGCCGTCCAGATACGCCTCGTAGCGCGCGGGCGGCTGCTGACCGAGAGTGCGGGGGCTTTCGGCCGCCCGCCGGTGCGCCCGGTGTGCGCCGGTGGTGTGGGTGGGGGGTTCCAGCCTGCTGCTCGTCACTGGGCGACCGTAGGCAGGACGGGGCGGACTCTTCGTACCGGTTGAACACTTTTAATCCTTACGGGTGAAGGTATCCCTCAAAAGGGGACACGAACACGGCATTCCGCGGGCCGTGCGCCGGCCCCCCGACCGGCTCCGCGCCCGCTGTCAGTGGGGGCCGCTACGGTGTGGCGCATGGCTGCCCGTACGAAATCCGCCAAGGACCGGCCGTCCTACCGCTGCACCGAGTGCGGCTGGACGACCGCCAAATGGCTCGGCCGTTGCCCCGAGTGCCAGGCCTGGGGGACGGTCGAGGAGTACGGCACGCCCGCCGTCCGCACCACCGCCGCGGGCCGGGTCTCCACCGCCGCGCTCCCCATCGGCCAGGTCGACGGCCGCCAGGCCACCGCGCGCTCCACGGGCGTGGACGAGCTGGACCGGGTCCTGGGCGGCGGCCTGGTGCCCGGCGCGGTCGTCCTGCTCGCGGGCGAGCCCGGCGTCGGCAAGTCCACGCTGCTGCTCGACGTCGCCGCGAAGGCGGCCAGCGACGAGCACCGCACGCTGTACGTGACCGGTGAGGAGTCCGCGAGCCAGGTCCGGCTGCGCGCGGACCGCATCAACGCGCTGAGCGACCACCTGTACCTGGCCGCGGAGACCGACCTGTCCGCCGTGCTCGGGCATCTCGACGCCGTCAAGCCCTCCCTGCTGATCATGGACTCGGTGCAGACGGTCGCCTCCCCGGAGATCGACGGCGCGCCGGGCGGTATGGCCCAGGTGCGCGAGGTCGCGGGCGCCCTGATCCGGGCCTCCAAGGAGCGCGGCATGTCCACGCTCCTGGTCGGCCACGTCACCAAGGACGGCGCCATCGCGGGCCCCCGCCTCCTGGAGCACCTGGTCGACGTCGTCCTGCACTTCGAGGGCGACCGGCACGCGCGCCTGCGCCTGGTCCGGGGCGTGAAGAACCGGTACGGGGCGACGGACGAGGTCGGCTGCTTCGAGCTGCACGACGAGGGCATCACGGGCCTGGCCGACCCCTCGGGCCTGTTCCTGACCCGGCGCGACGTGGCCGTGCCGGGCACCTGCCTGACGGTCACGCTGGAGGGCCGCCGGCCGCTGGTGGCCGAGGTGCAGGCGCTGACCGTCGACTCCCAGATCCCGTCGCCCCGGCGGACCACGTCCGGTCTGGAGACCTCCCGGGTCTCGATGATGCTGGCCGTTCTGGAGCAGCGCGGCCGGATCAGCGCGCTCGGCAAGCGGGACATCTACTCGGCGACGGTGGGCGGCGTGAAGCTCTCCGAGCCCGCCGCGGACCTGGCCATCGCGCTCGCCCTGGCCTCCGCCGCGAGCGACACACCGCTCCCGAAGAACCTCGTCGCGATCGGCGAGGTGGGGCTCGCCGGCGAGGTGCGGCGGGTGACGGGCGTGCAGCGCCGCCTCGCGGAGGCGCACCGGCTCGGCTTCACGCACGCCCTCGTCCCCGCCGACCCGGGCAAGGTCCCGGCGGGCATGAAGGTCACGGAGGTGGCCGACATGGGCGACGCGCTGCGGGTGCTCCCCAGGGGGAGGCGGCCCGCGGAGACGTCCTGACGGACGGGAGCGACGGTCCTGACGGACGGGAGCGAAGGTCCTGACGGACGGGAGCAAACGGTGTGCGAATCCCGCGCGGGGCGGTGTCGCTAGACTTTGCCCTGGTCTCGCCCATCCGTACGAGCCGGAGGAGAGCAGTGGCAGCCAAGGACGGGAACGAAGCGCTGATGCGCGCGGCCCTCAGCGCGGTCGCTCCCGGCACCGCACTGCGTGACGGCCTCGAGCGCGTTCTGCGGGGCAACACCGGTGGTCTGATCGTGCTCGGCATGGACAAGACGGTGGACTCGATGTGCACCGGCGGCTTCGTGCTGGACGTGGAGTTCACGGCGACGCGCCTGCGCGAGCTGTGCAAGCTCGACGGCGGGCTCGTCCTCGACAAGGACATCTCCAAGATCCACCGGGCGGGCGTCCAGCTCGTCCCGGACGCCTCCATCCACACCGAGGAGACCGGCACCCGCCACCGCACGGCGGACCGGGTCTCCAAGCAGTGCAACTTCCCGGTCGTCTCCGTCTCCCAGTCGATGCGGCTCATCGCGATCTACGTGAACGGTGAGCGCCGCGTCCTGGAGGAGTCCGCCGCGATCCTCTCCCGGGCCAACCAGGCGCTCGCGACCCTGGAGCGCTACAAGCTCCGGCTCGACGAGGTCGCCGGCACGCTCTCCGCACTGGAGATCGAGGACCTGGTGACGGTCCGGGACGTCACCGCCGTCGCCCAGCGTCTGGAGATGGTCCGCCGGATCGCCACCGAGATCGCCGAGTACGTCGTCGAGCTCGGCACCGACGGCCGGCTTCTCTCGCTCCAGCTGGACGAGTTGATCGCGGGCGTGGAGCCCGAGCGCGAGCTCGTCGTCCGGGACTACGTACCGGAGCCGACGGCCAAGCGCTCGCGCACGGTCGCGGAGGCGCTCACCGAACTCGACGCGCTCTCCCACGCCGAGCTGCTCGAACTGCCCATCGTGGCCCGGGCCCTGGGCTACAGCGGTTCCCCCGAGACCCTCGACTCCGCGGTCTCCCCGCGCGGCTACCGGCTCCTCGCCAAGGTGCCGCGGCTGCCCGGCGCGATCATCGAGCGGCTCGTGGAGCACTTCGGGGGCCTGCAGAAGCTGCTCGCGGCCAGCGTCGACGACCTCCAGACGGTCGACGGCGTCGGCGAGGCGCGGGCGCGCAGCGTCCGCGAGGGCCTCTCCCGACTCGCGGAGTCCTCGATTCTCGAGCGGTACGTCTGACCGTTCCGGAGCGGTACGTCTGACCGTCACGGATCGGTACGTCATACGGAAGGGGCGGTACGGGATCTGATCCCGTACCGCCCCTTCTCCGTGAGGTCGAGCCCTACTCCTTGGCGAGCGTGAACGAGGCCGGAGCCACCTTCGCGCCCGGCACGGCCGCCTCCACCAGGTACGTCCCGGGTCCCACCGGGCCGGCCGGGGGCGTGGCGCACTGCGGGGCGCTGCGGGTCCGGTCCCACTCCACGGTGTGCGTGATCGTCGCGTTCGCCGGGATCCGGAGCAGGACGGCGCCAGCCGCGCGCGGGCAGTCCTTCGAGGACCAGACGTCGTCGTCCTGGTTGTCACTGATCGTCAGAACCGCGTTCTTCGGACCGAAATCGGCCTTGCAGTCGGAGGCCGAGGTGTTCCTGGCGACCAGCTGGAAGCGCGGCTTCTCGCCCGCCTCGTACGAGACCTGGGCGGTGCGCAGCGTCAACTGCACTGCTCCGGGGGCGCAGTTAGGCAGTGGAGAATTGGCCGGAACCTGCTGTCCCGCGCCCGTTCCCGCGCCGCCGTCGCCGCCCGCGCCGTCGGTGTCGCCGTTCTTTCCGCCGCCCTCCGCACCGGCGTCCGCGCCCGTGCCGGCGCTCGTACCGGTACCGGCGTCCGTGCCGCCGTCGCCTCCGGCGTTCTCGCCGGAGTCGCCCGACTCGTCCCGGCCTCCCGGCTGTTCACTGATCGCGGGACCCGAACCGGAGGGCCCGGGGGTGATCGAGGGCGCGGGAGAAGCGCCGTTGGCGGCGTCGTCGGTCTTCTTCCCGCCCCCGCCACCGGAGGTGACGGCCCACAGGGCGACCAGCGCCACGAGGACGATCAGGCACAGCGCGACCGCCCTCCGTCGCCAGTAGATGGAGGAGGGAAGCGGCCCGACCGGATTGCGCAGTGATCCCACGCCACGAACCTTACGAGAGATCGGCGCCAACTCCCGCCCCACCCGCCGCCCCAGGCGTCAAGTTTTGCCGATGATCACATCCACCCCACTTTCGTCAGGGGTCGTCGTGGTCCTTCGGCTCGGGTGCCGGCCATCGGCGGCGGCCTAGCGTCGGCCGTCATGGACACCCTCTCGGACGATCTCTATCGCGAGGTCACGGACTTCGCCCACGCCACCCCGCACTGGTTCCAGCTCCTCGCCGAGGTGTGGACGGAGGCCGGACTGCTGCTCTTCGGCGTGCTGTTCCTGGCCGGCTGGTGGCGCGCCAGGACCGCGCCGGGCGGCGCGATGGCCCTCGCGCTGCTCGCCCCGCTCGCGACCGCCTTCGGGTACGTGGTGAGCGAGGCGCTCAAGTCGGTGGTGGACGAGGAGCGTCCGTGCCGTGCGGTCGCCGGGGCGCCCGCCTCGCTCGTGCCGTGCCCGCCGACCGGCGACTGGTCCTTCCCCAGCAACCACGCGGCCATCGCGGGCGCGGCGGCCGTGGCCCTCGCGCTCTCCTGGCGCGGGATCGTGTGGCTGACCGTGCCGATGGCGCTGCTCATGGCGTTCTCCCGGGTCTTCGTCGGCGTCCACTACCCGCACGACGTGGTCGTCGGCCTGCTGCTCGGCGGGGCGGTCGCCTTCCTGGTCGTCAGGGGCGCGAACCGGCCGGTCCTGGCCCTTGTGGAGGCGGCACGGTCGAGCCGGAGCGGCGCCGTGGTGTGGTGCGCCGGGCGTGGGCCGCGCCCGCACGCCTCCACGCGCCCCGGGGGTGTGCGCCACGGCGCGTACTGAACGCGCCGTGGACGTGCCAGGATCGGGGGTGCGATGACTTCCACCGATGCCCCCACCCCCGTGTTCGAAGCCCCGGCCGTCGCGGCGCCCGCCGCCCTGCACGGGCCCGTCCTCGCCTGGTTCGACCGGCACGCCCGCGACCTGCCCTGGCGGCGCCCCGAGGCGGGCGCGTGGTCCGTGATGGTCAGCGAGTTCATGCTCCAGCAGACCCCGGTCGTCCGGGTCCTGCCGGTGTACGAGCAGTGGCTGGCGCGCTGGCCGCGCCCCGCCGACCTGGCCGCCGACGCGCCGGGCGAGGCCGTCCGCGCCTGGGGCCGGCTCGGCTACCCGCGGCGGGCGCTGCGGCTGCACGCGGCGGCGGTGGCCATAACGGAACGGCACGGCGGCGATGTGCCGAGCGAGCACGCGGCGCTGCTCGCGCTGCCCGGGATCGGGGAGTACACGGCGGCGGCCGTGGCCTCGTTCGCGTACGGGCAGCGGTACGCGGTCCTCGACACGAACGTCCGCCGGGTGTTCGCCCGGGCGGCGACGGGCGTGCAGTACCCGCCGAACGCCACGACCGCCGCCGAGCGCAGGCTCGCGCGGGAGCTGCTGCCCGAGGACGAGGCGACGGCGGCGCGCTGGGCGGCGGCCTCGATGGAGCTGGGCGCGCTGGTGTGCACGGCGAAGAACGAGGACTGCGCGCGGTGTCCGATCGCCGAGCTGTGCGCGTGGCGGCTGGCCGGGAAGCCCGCCCACGACGGGCCGCCCCGGCGCGGGCAGACGTACGCGGGCACCGACCGCCAGGTGCGGGGCCGGCTGCTCGCCGTCCTGCGGGACTCGCCGGGGCCGGTCTCCCAGGCCGCGCTCGACGCGGTGTGGGACGACCCGGTGCAGCGCGCCCGCGCACTGGACGGCCTCGTCGCGGACGGCCTCGTCGAGCCGCTGGACGACGCGGAGTACCGCCTGCCGCAGGGCTGAGTCCGCGGCGGCGCACGGGTCCGGAGGCCTGAGCCCGCGGCACATGGGTCCGAAGACCTGTGCCGCGGCGGGCCACAGGCCCGAGTCCGCGGCGGCCCGCGGGACCAGGTCCGTTGCGGTCCGCGGCCTGGCGAGCCAGGCCCTATACCCACTCCAGCGCCCTGTTACACAACCGATGGACAGCCGTGCGTCCGCCGACGGCTGGGGCGCACAACCTCGTGACAACAGCTCCGTAGCGTCATCGACGTCAAGCAAACGAGCTGGTCACGGGGATGGAGGCGGTCGGTATGTCGCACGGCGAGGTGCTCGACTTCGAGGAGTACGTACGCACTCGGCAGGACGCGCTGCTGCGCAGCGCCCGCCGGCTCGTCCCCGACCCGGTGGACGCGCAGGACCTCCTCCAGACCGCCCTCGTCCGCACGTACGGCCGCTGGGACGGCATCGCCGACAAGTCGCTCGCCGACGCGTACCTCCGCCGGGTGATGATCAACACCCGTACCGAGTGGTGGCGGGCCCGCAAGCTCGACGAGGTCCCCACCGAGCAGCTGCCCGACGCGTCCGTCGACGACGCCACCGAGCAGCACGCCGACCGCGCGCTGCTCATGGACATCCTCAAGGTGCTCGCCCCGAAGCAGCGCAGCGTCGTCGTGCTCCGCCACTGGGAACAGATGAGCACGGAGGAGACGGCCGCCGCGCTCGGTATGTCGACGGGTACGGTGAAGTCCACGCTCCACCGCGCCCTGGCCCGACTGCGTCAGGAACTGGAGAGCCGTGGCGTCGCCGACGCCCGTGCTCTGGAGCGCTCGACCGTACGACGTGACGAACGGGGGCAGGACCGGTGCGCGGCCTAGGCGCCAGAATCGACGGCGACGACGGGTCCGGCGGCCCGCGCCGCCGGACCCTCACGGCGGCGAGCATCACGGCGGTGACCGTGCTCGCCGCCGTCGCCGTGCTCCTGACCGCCTGCTCCACCGGTGGTACGGGCTCCCGCGACGAAGGCGCGGCCCGCACCGACGCGGTGGCCTCGGCCTCCCCCGCGCCGGTCTCCCCCGCGCCGTCCTCCGGCCAGATGCCCGCCGAGCGGGTCGACCCGATCGCACTGCTCAAGGCCGACCCCAAGATCGGGCCCCGGCTGAAGGACGATCTCAAGCCCTGCGTGGCCGACGCGTACCCGGTGGACACCTCGTACGGGAACCTGACCGGCGGGACCTCGCCCGATGTCGTCGTCAACGTGATGACCTGCGGTGACGCCGTCGGTATCGGCACCTTCGTGTACCGCGAGAACGGCGACGGCTACAAGAACGTCTTCATGGTCGAGGACGCGGCCGTGTACGCCACGATCGACCGGGGCGACCTCGTGGTGACCAAGCAGGTGTACGCCAAGGGCGACCCGGTGGCCTACCCCTCGGGCGAGGACGTGATCACGTACCGCTGGTCGGGCAGCAGGTTCTCCCAGCACGACTGGGTGCACAACGACTACAGCCGCGCGGTCGGCGACGGTGGCCTCGACGGCCCCGCGACGCCGGAGCCGAGCGGCAGCTGAACGAGAACGTGAAGTGAGAGGGCGCGCGATGGCCGAGACCCATGTGCTGTTCGTCGAGGACGACGACGTCATCCGCGAGGCCACCCAGCTGGCGCTGGAGCGGGACGGCTTCGTGGTGACCGCCATGCCCGACGGCCTGTCGGGCCTCGATGCGTTCCGGGCGGACCGCCCCGACATCGCGCTGCTCGACGTGATGCTGCCGGGCATGGACGGGGTGAGCCTGTGCCGTCGCATCCGCGACGAGTCGAACGTGCCGGTGATCATGCTGTCCGCGCGGGCCGACTCCATCGACGTCGTCCTGGGTCTCGAGGCCGGGGCCGACGACTACGTGACCAAGCCCTTCGACGGTTCCGTGCTCGTGGCCCGGATCCGGGCCGTGCTGCGCCGCTTCGGCCATGCCGGCGGCCCGGCGCCCGGTGACGCGGGCGGGGACGAGGGCCCGGAGGGCGGCCTGCTGGTCTTCGGGGACCTGGAGGTCGACACCGAGGGCATGGAGGTCCGCAGGGGCGGCGAGCAGGTGGGTCTTACCCCGACCGAGATGCGGCTGCTGCTGGAGTTCTCGACCGCGCCGGGCACGGTTCTGTCCCGGGACAAGCTCCTGGAGCGGGTCTGGGACTACGGCTGGGGCGGCGACACCCGGGTGGTGGACGTCCATGTGCAGCGGCTGCGCACCAAGATCGGCCAGGACCGGATCGAGACGGTCCGCGGCTTCGGCTACAAGCTCAAGGGATGACAGTCGCTGATGTGTGAGAAGCAGGTCGGCAGATGAGGCCGCCCGCCCTGCGTACCGGCGTGCGCTGGAAGATCGCCGTCGCCATCGCGGCCGTGGGCGCGCTCATCGCGGTCACGCTCAGCCTGGTCGTCCACAACTCGGCGCGCGTTTCGATGCTCGACAACGCGCGCGAGGTGCAGATGGAGCGGCTCCTCTTCGCACAGCGGATGTACGAGGGCTCCAAGCCGAAGGAGCCGCGGTTCGGCACCAAGATCAACGACCCGATGCTGCCGCCCGAGCTCGATCAGCTGATGCGCGACAACCGGCGCGGCACGTTCGTCCAGGAGCACAGCCACGGCGGTCCGCCCGACGTCTGGGCGGCCGTGCCGCTCGCCAACGGCGACGTGCTGTCGCTGCACATCCCGTTCGCCGACCGCAGCGCGGCGATCATGAAGGACCTCGACCGCGCGCTGGTCATCGGCTCCGTCTCCGTGGTCTTCGGCGGCTGCGCGCTCGGTGTGCTCATCGGCGGCCAGCTCTCGCGCCGGCTCCGCAAGGCCGCCGCGGCGGCCGGCCGGGTCGCGCAGGGCAACACGGAGGTACGGGTACGGGACGCCATCGGCGGGGTCGTCCGCGACGAGACCGACGAGCTGGCCCGCGCGGTGGACGCGCTGACCGACGCGCTGCAGGAGCGGATCGAGGCCGAGCGCCGGGTCACCGCCGACATCGCGCACGAGCTGCGCACCCCGGTGACCGGTCTGCTCACGGCGGCGGAGCTGCTGCCTCCGGGGCGCCCCACCGAACTCGTACGGGACCGGGCGCAGGCCATGCGCACGCTGGTCGAGGACGTCCTGGAGGTCGCCCGGCTCGACAGCGCGTCGGAGCGCGCCGAGCTGCAGGAGATCGCGCTCGGGGAGTTCGTGGAGCGCCGGGTGCGGGCGCTCGACCCGGAGGCGGTCGTGCACGTGGTGCACGAGTCCTGGGTGAGCACGGACCCCCGACGCCTGGAGCGGATCCTCGGCAACCTGCTCGCGAACGCGGCCAAGCACGGCAAGCCGCCGGTCGAGGTCACGGTCGAGGGCCGGGTGGTCCGGGTCAGGGACCACGGGCCCGGCTTCCCCGAGGCGCTGCTGCGCGAGGGCCCGAGCCGGTTCAGGACCGGGGCGAGCGACCGCGCGGGGCAGGGCCACGGGCTCGGCCTGACGATCGCGGCCGGGCAGGCCAGGGTCCTCGGGGCCCGGCTGACCTTCCGGAACGCGGCTCCCGAGGGCACGCCGGAGGGCGCGGGCGGCGCGATCGCGGTGCTCTGGCTGCCGGACCACGCGCCGACGAACACGGGCAGCTTCCCGATGATCAAGTTCGCGGACTGAGGGTCGTACAAAGGGCCGAGAGACGTACGCACGAGAGGGCCCCGGCACATCGGATGTGCCGGGGCCCTCTCGCGTACGGGACGGTCAGACCGTCTCGGCGACCTTCGGCTGCTCGCCGTCCGTCGTCTGCGGCTTCTTCGCCTCCGGTCCGGCGCCGCGCAGGGCGACCTCCTTGACCAGGAAGGCGAGGACGAAGCCGACGACCGCGACCGCGGCGCCGACCAGGAAGGCCGAGTGCGTACCGGCGGCCACCGCGTGCTGGTACGCCTCGCGCAGCGCCTCGGGCAGCTTCGCGAGGGAGGCCGCGTCGAGCTGGGCGGACTGCTGGGTCAGCTCGGAGCCGCCGCGGGCCGCCATCTCGTCCTGGACGCGGCTCGTGAAGAGCGCGCCCATGATCGCGACGCCGAAGGAGGAGCCGAGGGTGCGGAAGAGCGTCGTCGAGGAGGAGGCGACGCCCATGTCCTTCATCTCGACGCTGTTCTGCGCGACGAGCATCGTGATCTGCATCAGGAAGCCCATGCCGGCGCCGAGCAACGCCATGTAGACGCCGGAGGTCAGGCGGGAGGTGCCGGTGTCCATCTGCGCGAGCAGGAACAGGCCGATGACCATCAGGGCCGTACCGATGATCGGGAAGATCTTGTACTTGCCGCTGTTGGTGGTGATCCGGCCGGAGATCAGCGAGACGACCATCATGGCGAGCAGCATCGGCAGGAGCAGCAGACCGGAGTTGGTGGCGGAGGCGCCCTGGACGGACTGCTGGAAGAGCGGCAGGAAGAGGACCGCGCCGAACATCACGAAGCCGGTGAGGAAGCCGATCACCGACATGAGGGTGAAGTTGCGGCTGCGGAAGATGTGCAGCGGGACGACCGGGTCGGCGGCGCGGGTCTCGGCCCGGAGGAACGCGGCGAGCGCGAGGACACCGGTGACCGAGAGGCCGACGATGGTCGCGGAGCCCCAGGCGTACTCCGTACCGCCCCAGGTGGTGACGAGGACGATCGCGGTGATGCCGACGGTCAGCAGCCCGGCGCCGAGGAAGTCGATCCGGATGGAGCGGTCGCGCTGCTTCTTCGGCAGGTGGAGCACCGCGGTGATCATCGCGAGGGCGACGGCGCCGAGCGGCAGGTTGATGTAGAAGGACCAGCGCCAGCCCCAGTGGTCGGTGATGGTGCCGCCGACCAGCGGTCCGCCGATCATGGCGAGGGCCATCACGCCGGCCATCATGCCCTGGTACTTGCCGCGCTCGCGGGGCGGGATCAGGTCGCCGATGATCGCCATGACGCCGACCATCAGACCGCCGGCGCCCAGACCCTGGACGGCACGGAAGCCGATGAGCTGGCCCATGTCCTGGGCCATGCCGCTGAGCGCCGAGCCGATCAGGAAGATCACGATCGAGGTGAGGAAGACGCCCTTGCGGCCGTACATGTCGCCGAGCTTGCCCCAGATGGGGGTGGAGGCGGCGGTGGCCAGGGTGTAGGCGGTGACGACCCAGGAGAGGTGCGCGAGGCCGCCGAGCTCGCCGACGATGGTCGGCATCGCGGTGCCGATGATCATGTTGTCGAGCATCGCGAGCAGCATCGCGATCATCAGGGCGAGGAGGACGACGCGGACGCTGCGCGGCTGCTCCGCCTCCTGAGACGCCTCCGCCGCCGCCTTGGGTTCTGGTGTGGTGGTCATGTCCCGCGCTCCTGTGTTTCCCGCTCCTGGCACCCACCTGGGCGCTTACTTGCCGACCGGCTAGTTACTACACTGGGGACGGTAGACCCGTAACTAGCCGGGCGTCAAGTAAGTAAGAGAGTGTGGGAGCGAGCAGACCATGGCCAGAGGCAACACCCGCCAGCGCATCCAGGACGTGGCTCTCGAACTCTTCGCCGAACAGGGGTACGAGAAGACCTCGCTGCGGGAGATCGCCGAGCGTCTCGACGTCACGAAGGCGGCGCTGTACTACCACTTCAAGACCAAGGAAGACATCCTCATCGGGCTCTTCCAGGACCTCACCCGCCCCATGGACGAGCTGATCGAGTGGGCGCGCACGCAGCCCCGCACGCTGGAGACGCGCCAGGAGATCCTGCGCCGCTACCAGCAGGCGCTCCTTGCCGCGGCCCCGCTCTTCCGCTTCATGCAGGAGAACCAGGCCACGGTGCGGGAGCTGAGCATCGGGCTGACGTTCAAGGAGCGCATGATCGAGCTGACGGGCCTGGTACAGGAGGAGGACTTCGCGACGGTCGACCGGGTGCGGTGCGTGAGCGCGATCTTCACGCTGCACGCCGGCACCTTCTTCATGCAGAACGTCGAGGGCGACCTCGAGGAGAAGCACGAAGCCGTCCTCGAGGTCGCCCTCGATCTGCTGAGCCAGGCGCATCACGCCTGATCAGATGCTGTGTGTCAGATGCTGACGCCCACCGAGCGCAGGAACGCGGCCGGGTTGAGGGCGGAGCCGTAGTTCGGGGTCGTACGGATCTCGAAGTGCAGGTGCGGGCCGGACGAGTTGCCGGTGTTGCCGGACAGGGCGATCTTCTGGCCGGCGCCGACCTTCTGGCCGACGTGCACCTGGATCTTCGACAGGTGCGCGTACTGCGAGTACTTGCCGTTGGCGTGCTTGACGACGATGGCGTTGCCGTACGCGGGGCCGTCGCCGCCGCCGTTCGGGCCGGCCTTCACGACGGTACCGGCGCCGGCGGCCTTGACCGGGGTGCCGACCGGGACGGCGAAGTCCTGGCCGGAGTGCTTGTGGGCCCACATGGCGCCGCCCTGGTTGAAGCTGGCGGTCAGGGTGTAGCCGCCGACCGGCTTGACCCAGGAGGGGGCCTTCTTGGCGGCGACCGGAGCGGCCTTGACCGCCTTGGCGACGGCCGCCTTCTTCGCGGCGGCCTTCTCGGCGGCGGCCTTGATGGTGGCGGCGGCGTGCGCCTGGGCGTCGGCCTGCGCGGCGACGGCAGCGGACGCACCGGTCGCGGCAGTCGCGATGGTGGCCTTGCCCTCGGCGGCGAAGGCGGACCCTGCTCCGGCCACCAGCGACACTCCCAGACCCGCGGTGGCGAGAGCGACGGCGGTGACTCGGGCGGCGGGGTTCATAACGCGCTTCGACATACGGGGGAAAACCTCCGGACAGAAAGGGACCCGATGCGAGCGGCGCACCGGGCGGGCTGTTGCTCATCCTTGGTAACCCGGACCCCCATCCGGCGTAAACCACCCCATCTACGACATTGCGTCGTAGCGGCGGGCGGGGAAGTTCAGCCCTTGACGCCCGACTCCTCCACCTTCGAAATCGGACATACCAACCCAAGAGAACTGGTTTATCCGCACGTCGGACTCGCCCGAAACCATCCATCAGGCCCCTCAGCGCACGGTTCGGGGGGTCTTGGGACCAAAGACCCGGGCGCGACGCCCTGAACGTCCCGAATCACCACCAAACACCAGCACTATTCCGTTTAGTACCCCTCGAAACGCCTGTGCGCCTTGTCACGGCGCCGCCCCCACCATTGCGACCTGGGTCACGCAACCGCGGCCTTGTCGATCACGTCCGGGGCTACGCTGACGCCGTCGGGCACCAAGGGGGGACACCAGATGGAACCGTCAGTCATCGGCACGCGCCTCGCCTCTGCGGCGATGGCCCCGCTTCTGAAGAAACTGCTGGTCAGCGACGGTCCAGGGGCGGGTCTGCCGGGCGCGGCCCGGCGCATCCGGCTGTCCGGGCTCGTCTCCTTCCGCGGCGAGAAGCGCACCCTGACCGAGAAGGACGTCCGCAAGCTCGCCGCCACCCTCGTCGAGCGCGCGACGGCCGGCCCCGGCGAGCGGCCGTTCCCCGCCGACGAGACCGAGGCGCTCACGGACACCCTGGCTGCGACCCTGCTCGCCCTCGGCGACCTCGACATGGACGACGTCCAGGCCGTCCACCTGGGCGCGCCCGCCCTGGCCCGCGCCCTGCGGGCGGCGGCCCCGGCCCCGGACGGCCTGTCGACGGACTCCGTCCACTTCCTCGGCTCGCTGACCGAGTGGGCCTGCGTCCACATCCTGGAGTTCTTCACCCAGCGCTCCACCTTCGTGGCCCGCTCCCTGGTCGAGCAGACCCGCGGCCAGGCCGCCCTGACCGCCAAGGTCGACGAGGTCATCCGCCGCACGCCCCGGGTGGACGCGCGGGACGCGGAGTTCGAGCGGCGGTACCTGGCGTACGTGGCACGGAAGCACGGGAGCCTGCAGATCTACGGGGTGGACCTGGACGGCGCGCCGGAGCGGTGGCCGCTGGACGTGGCGTATCTGTCGCTGGAGGCGACGGGGTCGGCAGGGCCTCCGCTCGCGTTGCTGTCCCATGGCGAGCACGGAGAGGAAGCCCGCCGCCTCCACCTGGCCGCCCTCCAGCGGGTCGACACGCATCTGCCCTCTGACGAGGACCTCGACGCCTTCGACGACGCCCTCGGGGACGCCGCCCTCGGCGTGACCGGCCCGGGCACGGGCGTCACGTGGACCCGGGAACAGAGCGAGGCCGTGCGCGCAGCGGCCATCCGCCTGCTCGACGCCCTCGACGCGGGCGGCCCGGCCGACCAAGCCCTCGCCCGGCACGACAAGGTGCTCCTACGCGGCCTCGCCGGCTCCGGGAAGACGACCTTGGTGCAGTGGCTGGCCGTCTCGGCGACCCGCGAGGACCTCGCGGACGACATGGCGTACCTCCGCGACCGCATCCCCTTCGTCCTCCCCCTCCGCACCCTCACCCGCCACGGCGAGCGGCTTCCCGCCCCGGACCGCTTCCTGGCCTCCGTCGGCTGCCCGCTCTCCCCGCCCGACGGCTGGGCGGACCGCGTCCTGGCCGCCGGACGTGGCCTGATCCTCGTCGACGGCATCGACGAGATCCCCGAGGCGGAGCGCGAGCGCGCCCGCCGCTGGCTCCGCGACCTGCTCGACTCCTACGAAGGCAACCGCTGGCTCGTCACCTCCCGCCCCACCGCCGTACGCGAGGACTGGCTGACGGCCGACGGATTCGCCGAGCTGGCCCTCGCCCCCATGTCGACCGCCGAGGTCACCACCTTCGTACGCCGCTGGCACCGGGCGGCCGGACCGGACGCGGCCCCGTACGAGCAGCAGCTGCTCGACGCCCTGCGGTCCACCTCCGAGGTCGCCCAGCTCGCCACCAACCCCCTCATGTGCGGTCTGATCTGCGCCCTGCACCGCAGCCGCCGGGGTTTTCTGCCGCGCGGCCGGAAGGCGCTCTACGACGCGGCCCTGTCGATGCTCCTCAGCCGCCGGGACCGCGAGCGGGACATGGGGACGCCGTACGGGATCGAGCTGGGCGAGGCCCCGCAGATCCAGCTGATCCAGCGCATCGCGTACTGGCTGACTCTCAACGGCCGTACGACGATGGACCGTTCGCACGCGGAGTCGGTGGTACGGGAGGCGGTACCGGCCATCACCGAGGCGGCCGGGTACGCACCGGACGCGGTCTTCACGCACCTGCTCCACCGCAGCGGTCTCCTGCGCGAACCGACCGCCGACACCGTCGACTTCGTGCACCGCACCTTCCAGGACTACCTCGCGGCGAAGGCCCTCGTGGACCGCTGGGACATCGGCGTCCTGGTCCAGCACGCGGCCGACGACCAGTGGGAGGACGTCATCCGCATGGCCGTCGGCCACGCGCGCCCGCGCGAATGCGCCGAGATCTTCGAGGAGTTGCTGCGCGCGGTCGACGCGGCGCCCGACCGCCGTACCCGGCTGCGGGTCCTCGTCGTGGCGGCGACCGCCCTCGACCACGCGACGGAGGTGGCACCGGAGATCCGCGACCGGGTCCTGCGCCGGACGGCGGCGGTCATTCCGCCGTCCGGCCCGGACGAGGCGCGGGAGCTGGCGTCGGTGGGCCGGGCGGTCCTCGACCTGCTCCCGGGACCGGAGGGGCTCGACGACGAGGCCGCGCGGGCGGTGGTGATCACGGCGACGCACATCACGGACGAGGCGGCGCTGCCGTACCTCGCCAGGTTTACCCGCCACGAGAATCTGGGGGTCCGTTCCCAGCTCATGTGGGGATGGTCCCGGTTCGACCCCACGGTCTACGCCGCCGAGATCATCGCCCGGCTGGACCCGTCGCGCCTCAAGTTCACCATCGTTTCCGACGCTCACGCCGCCGAGATCGTGCGCCTCGGCCTTCTCCCCGAACACCTCGAACTCCGCGGACGCCTCACCTCGCAGGGAGCCGCGCTGCTGAGCGACGCTCTCGGCAGCGCGAAGAGCCTGGTCGTACAGGGCCCCCTCGGACAGGTCCTGGAGTCGTTCCCGCTCGGCACCGAGCTGGAGGCTCTCACCTTGTCCGCGTACCCCCAACGCGGTTTCGGTGTTCTCCGACGTCTCACCCGCCTCAGGGGGTTCACCCTCGTCCGGGCCCTCAGGATCACCGCTGACGACTGGCGGGTGATGGCCGACCTCGGCGCGCTCACGTCGCTGTCGGTGCCCGATGCCGCCATGCAGGACATGCCGGACTCGTTGCGGCTGCGGGTCCGGCGGCTGGACGTGGACTGCACGGGATCCTTGCTCTCCCTGGAAGCGATCGCCAGGACCTTCCCCGATCTGGAGGAACTCGCCCTCTGGGACTTCGAATCCGATCCGGTCTACGACCTCACGCCCCTGGCGTCCCTGGCAGGGCTCACCCGTGTCTCCGCTGCCGGCGCCCGCTTCACCGGCACCGAGCACCTCCGCCCCACCGTCGAAGTGGTCACATGAACCACCCTCCCCCGGTACGTTCGCGCACATGACCGACATAGAACTCGCCGACGCCATCGAGTCCGTACGCGATCAGCTGATCGAGGCCGCCGGCCGGGCCACGGGGAAGCCCGTGGCCTTCGAAGTGGGGGACATCGAGATGGAGTTCACGATCGAACTCCGCAAGGAGGTGAAGGGCGGGGCCAAGGTCAAGGCCTGGGTCGTCGAGGGCGGGGCCGACGCCTCCAGGGCGCGGGGCGAGACCCACCGCGTCTCCTTCACGCTCAAGCCGCGGAACGCCACCACCCACGGGCCCTGGCTCGTCGGCAACGACGACGCCGGTGACACCTCCGACTTCGGCACCGGGCCCGCCCGCTGATGGGCGCCCTTCCCCGCACCGCCTTACGGCTCCCCGTCGTCGTCCGGTCCGAGCAGTACGGCCGGCAGGGCAGCGGCGTCATGCTCACCACCGACACCGTCCTCACCTGCGCCCATGTCCTGGGCCCCGCCTACTCGGCCTGGGTGTCCGTGCCCGGACTGCACGCGTCCGTCCTCTGCCAGGTGATCTGGTCGGACCACCGGCTCGACGCGGCGCTCCTGCAGGCCCCCAAGAGCCTGGTCGGGCTGGTCGCCTACCGTGCGAGGATCGGTCACGTCGCCACCGACCGGCCCCTGCCCGGCTGCGAGATCCTCGGGTACCCACGTGTCCAGCGGTACGAGGACGGCCGCAAACTGGAGAGCGATCAGTACCGGGGCACCCTGCTCCCCCTCGCCGGGCTCATCCGCCGCACGATGGTCGTCGAACTCGACGCACCCCCGGCGGCCCTGGAGAGCGACGAGGGTTCGCCACTCGCGGGGCTCTCCGGCGGGCCGGTCATCTCCGCCGACGGGCTGCTCGGGATCGTGCGCGAGGTGCCGAGAGGCCGTGGGCACCGGCGCGTCGAGTGCGTGCCGCTGAGCGCCCTCGCCGCCGACGCCGACTTCCTCGTCGCCTACACCCAGGCCACCGGCCACGGCTTCCCCTCGCTCGTCGCCCTCACCCACCACTCCTCGACCGACGCGCCCTACGAGCAGGAGTACGGCGAGGCCGTCGCCGCCGCCTACCGCCGCACCCGGATCTTCGGCCTCGACGAACTCGGCCGGCGGGCCGCCGACTGGGACCTGGACACCGCCTACCTCTCCCTGGAGGCCACCTCACGGGACCCGGCCGCAACTCCCGTCCCCCAGCGCATCGACGACCTCCTCGCCGCCCGCCCCCGCGTCCTGCTCCGCGGGGACGCGGGCGCGGGCAAGACCACCCTGGTCTGGTGGCTCGCCGCCCACGCGGCCGCCGGCAGCCTCGGCCCGCGGCTGGCCGAGCTGAACGGCCTCGTGCCGTTCGTCGTCCCCCTGCGGGCCCTCCGCGCCCGCGGCACCGGCTTCCCCTCCCCCGCCGAACTCCCCGGAGCGGCGGGCCTGATGATCGACGCGGCGCCCGAGGGGTGGGCCGGTCGGGTCCTCACCGCAGGCCGGGCGCTGCTGCTCGTCGACGGTCTCGACGAGGTGCCCCAGGAGGACCGCGAGGCCGTCCACGGCTGGCTGTCGGGGCTCCTCGCCCGCTACCCCCGCACCCGCTGCGTGGCGACCGTACGGCCGCTCGCCGTCGAGGTGGACTGGCTGGGCGGGGAGGGGTTCGAGGAGCTCACCCTGCTCCCGATGCGGGACGAGGACATCCAGGCCTTCGTGACCGCCTGGCACGACGCCGCCCGGCTCGACGCCGTCGACGAGCCGCTCGACGCGCTCGAACGCGATCTGCTCCAGCAGTTCCGCCACAACCCGACCCTGGCCGACCTGGCCCGTACGCCGCTGCTCTGCGCGGTGATCTGCGCCCTCCACCGGTTACGGGAGGGGTTCCTGCCCGAGACCCGCTGGGCGCTCTACGAGTCCGCCCTGAGGCTGCTGCTCGGCAGCCGCGACGACCGGCGCCGGATCGACGCCCCCGACGGCATCCGGATGTCGGTGGAGGAGCACCAACAGCTCCTCCAGCGGCTCGCGGCCTGGCTCGTCCGGGGCGGGCAGACGGAGTTCACCCGGGAACAGGCGCTGCACCAGCTGAACCGGACGCTGCCGGGGATGCCGCGCGTCACGGCCCAGGGCACGCCGGAGGAGATCCTCACCCATCTCCTCAACCGCACCGGCCTCCTGCACGAACGGACCGACTCCGTCTTCCAGTTCGCCCACCGCACGTTCCAGGACTTCCTGGCGGCCAAGGAGTTCGTCGAGGACGACCTCGTACCGGAGCTGCTGCGGCACGCGCGCGACCAGCAGTGGCACGACGTCCTGCTGCTCGCGGCCGGCCACTGCTCGCGCCGCGACCTGCCCGTCCTCGTGGAGGGGCTCCTCGCGGCGGGCTCGGGGAGCCGGGACAAGGACCTGAAGACGACCCTTTACGTGCTGGCGGCCCTCTGCGCCCAGCACGCGGCCTGGCTCACGGAGGGGCTCCACGCGCGCGTGCGGAAGGCGATCGTCTCGGTCCTGCCGCCCCGGACCCTCGAACAGCAGAACACGCTGACAAGGCTGGGGGCCTACCTCCTGCCGCTCCTGCCCGACCCGGCGTCGGAGGCGGACCCCAGAGGATCCTCGCTCTCCCTGATCTGCGAGATCGGTGGCGCGGCCGCGCTCCCCTATGCACGCGCGTACGCCGACGCCGCGCATGCCTTTCTGCTGGCCGTCAGCTGGTCGACGTTCCCGACGGAGGCGTACGCCCGCGAAGTCCTGGCCCGCATCCCGCTCGACATAGTCATGCTCTACATCACGGAAAAAGACCAGCTCCCTTGGGTCCCGCTGCTGCGGCACGCCCCGAACGTTCATCTGCACGGCGGCTTCGCCCAGGCGGAGATCACGGACGCCCTCCGTGACCTCCCCCTGAAACTGCTCCACATCACCGACAACGCACGCCTGACGGACCTGTCGCTGCTCATGCCGTTCGCGGCCACGCTCCGGGCCCTGTCGATGCAGCGTTGCTCGTCGCTGACGGACCTCACGGCACTCGAGGGTCTCGTCGAGCTGCAGTCCTTGCAGCTCGACGGTATGCGGCTGGGCGCCGAGGAGCTGAAGGTGATCGCGAGGGTCCGTTCGCTGCGGCATCTCTCGCTGCACGCCCGCCCGGACCTCACCACCCAGCTGGACCTGACCCCGCTGCACAGCCTCGCCGGCCTCAAGGTGAAGGTCGACGGCCTCGCCAAACGGCACGTCCTCGGCCGCGCCCCCTTCGGCGACCGGCTCACCCTGCAGCCATAGGGGCCACGCCAAAGGGGCGGCCCCGGACTCTTCCGAGTCCGGGGCCGCCCCTGTCACGCGGTCGGGCGCTTACGCGTCCTTCGAGAGGTTCGGGCCCGCTCCGCCCGTGGCCTGCTCGATCGGCGGGACGTCCGGCAGGGCCGACTTCTCCTCGCCGCGGAAGGTGAACTTCTTCTCCTCACCCTCGCCCTCGACGTCCACGACCACGATGTGACCGGGGCGCAGCTCGCCGAAGAGGATCTTCTCGGAGAGCGAGTCCTCGACCTCGCGCTGGATCGTCCGGCGCAGCGGCCGGGCGCCCATGACGGGGTCGTAACCCTTCTTGGCGAGCAGCTCCTTCGCGGCCTGGGAGAGCTCGATGCCCATGTCCCGGTCCTTGAGGCGCTCGTCCACCCGGCTGATCATCAGGTCGACGATCTGCAGGATGTCGTCCTGGGTGAGCTGCGGGAAGACGATGATGTCGTCCACACGGTTCAGGAACTCCGGGCGGAAGTGCTGCTTCAGCTCGTCGCTGACCTTCGCCTTCATCCGCTCGTAGTTGGACTTCGTGTCGCCCTGGGCGGCGAAGCCCAGGTTGAAGCCCTTCGAGATGTCCCGGGTCCCGAGGTTGGTCGTCATGATGATGACCGTGTTCTTGAAGTCCACGACCCGGCCCTGGGAGTCGGTCAGGCGACCGTCCTCCAGGATCTGGAGAAGGGAATTGAAGATATCGGGGTGGGCCTTCTCGACCTCGTCGAAGAGGACGACGGAGAACGGCTTGCGGCGCACCTTCTCGGTGAGCTGGCCGCCCTCTTCGTAGCCCACGTATCCGGGCGGGGAACCGAAGAGCCGGGAAACCGTGTGCTTCTCGCTGAACTCCGACATGTCGAGGGAGATCATCGCGTCCTCGTCGCCGAAGAGGAATTCGGCGAGCGCCTTGGACAGCTCGGTCTTACCGACACCGGACGGGCCGGCGAAGATGAACGAGCCACCGGGACGCTTCGGGTCCTTCAGGCCGGCACGCGTACGACGGATCGCCCGCGAGAGGCCGATGACGGCGTCCTTCTGGCCGATGACGCGCTTGTGGAGCTCGTCCTCCATGCGCAGCAGGCGGCTCGACTCCTCCTCGGTCAGCTTGAAGACCGGGATGCCGGTGGCGGTCGCGAGGACCTCGGCGATCAGCTCGCCGTCGACCTCGGCGACGACGTCCATGTCGCCGGCCTTCCACTCCTTCTCCCGCTTGGCCTTCGCCGCCAGCAGCTGCTTCTCCTTGTCGCGGAGAGACGCCGCCTTCTCGAAGTCCTGGGAGTCGATCGCGGACTCCTTGTCCCGGCGGACGCCGGCGATCTTCTCGTCGAACTCGCGGAGGTCCGGCGGCGCGGTCATCCGGCGGATGCGCATCCGGGAGCCGGCCTCGTCGATCAGGTCGATCGCCTTGTCCGGCAGGAAGCGGTCCGAGATGTACCGGTCGGCCAGGGTCGCGGCCTGGACGAGGGCCTCGTCCGTGATGGAGACGCGGTGGTGGGCCTCGTACCGGTCGCGCAGACCCTTGAGGATCTCGATGGTGTGCGGCAGCGACGGCTCGGCGACCTGGATGGGCTGGAAGCGGCGCTCGAGCGCGGCGTCCTTCTCCAGGTACTTGCGGTACTCGTCGAGCGTGGTGGCGCCGATGGTCTGGAGCTCACCGCGGGCCAACATCGGCTTGAGGATGCTGGCGGCGTCGATCGCGCCCTCGGCGGCACCCGCACCCACCAGGGTGTGGAGCTCGTCGATGAACAGGATGATGTCGCCGCGGGTGCGGATCTCCTTGAGGACCTTCTTCAGGCGCTCCTCGAAGTCACCGCGGTAGCGGGAGCCGGCGACGAGCGCGCCGAGGTCGAGGGTGTAGAGGTGCTTGTCCTTGAGGGTCTCGGGCACCTCGCCCTTGACGATGGCCTGCGCCAGTCCCTCGACGACGGCGGTCTTGCCGACGCCTGGCTCGCCGATGAGAACCGGGTTGTTCTTCGTGCGGCGGGACAGCACCTGCATGACCCGCTCGATCTCCTTCTCGCGCCCGATGACCGGGTCGAGCTTGGATTCGCGGGCCGCCTGGGTGAGGTTGCGGCCGAACTGGTCGAGG
Organism: Streptomyces sp. NPDC014870; assembly: GCF_043081505.1. NCBI lineage: Bacteria > Bacillati > Actinomycetota > Actinomycetes > Kitasatosporales > Streptomycetaceae > Streptomyces > Streptomyces sp. NPDC014870. The sequence goes on along the minus strand of NZ_JBIBWQ010000003.1, from coordinate 778,936 downwards.
ACCAGGGACGTCGAGGGGGTGCCCTCGGCAGGACCGCCGGCCGTGGCGGCTTCCTTGCCCTGGTAGCCGGAGAGCAGCTGGATGACCTGCTGCCGCACCCGGTTGAGATCGGCGCCCAGCTTCACGAGGACCTGGGCGGCGACGCCCTCGCCCTCGCGGATCAGGCCGAGCAGGATGTGCTCCGTGCCGATGTAGTTGTGGCCGAGCTGGAGGGCCTCGCGGAGCGACAGCTCCAGGACCTTCTTGGCACGCGGGGTGAAGGGGATGTGACCGGACGGAGCCTGCTGGCCCTGCCCGATGATCTCCTCAACCTGCTGGCGGACCGCCTCGAGCGAAATCCCGAGGCTCTCCAGGGCCTTAGCGGCGACACCCTCACCCTCGTGGATAAGGCCCAGGAGGATGTGCTCGGTGCCGATGTAGTTGTGGTTGAGCATCCGGGCTTCTTCCTGAGCCAGGACGACAACCCGCCGCGCGCGGTCGGTGAACCTCTCGAACATCGTTAATCGCTCCTCAGAGCGGTCAGTCAGTTAGGGGTCGATCCCCTCCCTGTCCTTCCGCAGCTTAGTCCCGCAAGCGGGGACCGCTCATTCCAACTGCCGACATCCGTCCGGATCACCCCCTTGTCCGTGGGGAGACCTGCTGCCGAACAGCCGACAAATGCTCCAACTCGATGGTGCGAGACGATGTTCCCGCAGGCCAAGCAGTTACCCGTGCCGCATGTACGCCGATGGCGAACGTGAGACGCGAATCGCCGCGAGTCGTCCCTCCTCACTAGGAATGTCTTACCCGTAGGCACTGACACTCCATGCGGCACACCCCGGTTCCCTCCGCTACGGGCGAACATCCTTGCGCTGCCGGACGCACCCGTACGCCCTCCTCGCGCTCACGGAGCGCATCCGGACGGCGACGGAGAGTCGATGTGCGCGGGCCCGTCGGCGTAACCAAGGAGCCCTCGGAGGCGTTCCCCGGACATGCCCTTCAGCGTCCGGCGCGTGCCGCCGCCCCGCTCGCCGCTCGACGGTCCGCGTCTCGACGGTCCGCCGTTCGAGGGCGATCCGGCGTTCGAGGGCGATCCGGCGCGCTGGTACGAGGAGGGGCTCGGCTGGGCGACGGTGGCGGGGCCGCCGGTGGGCCTGGTGACGGGGCTGCGCTTCGACGTCCTGGAGCTGCCCGCCGAGGCGGGCCGTGCGGTGCTGCGCAGGACGGGCGCGGGCGCCACGGGGCCGGTGGCCCTGGCGGGGCGGCGGATGCGGCTGCTGGTGGCCGCGGGAAGCGCGGAGGAGCTGCCGGGGCTCCTCGACTGGCTGGAGTGGGGCGGCATCTCGCTCGATCTCACCGCGATGGGCGCCGGCAGCCGGATGACCGCTCCTGTTCCCCCAGGATGGAGCGGTTCCGGCGCGCCGGGCGCCGCGGTGTGGCTGCGGGCCCCCGAGCCGGGTCGTGCGGTGGAACCCTCACTGCCCGCCCTGCGGCCCGCGGAGCGGGCCGACGCGGCCGCCCCGTGTCTGGCACGCCTGGTGGCCGCCGCGGCGGCGGAGTGCCACCGGGTGCGGCTGCTGAGCGCGCGCCCCGCCTGCTCCGCGGGCCGGCCCCTCAGCAGCTGACGCGTCAGCGGTTGGCGTTCTCGTACGCGGTCTTGACCTCCGCCGGGACACGGCCGCGGTCGTTCACCGGGTAGCCGTTCTCCTTGGCCCACGCACGGATCTTCGCGGTGTCCGGGCCCGCACCGGGCGCCACCCGGCCCTTGCCGCGCGTACCGGCGCTGCGGCCACCGGTGCGACGGCCGCTCTTGGTGTACGGCTCAAGGAGGCCGCGGAGCTTCTCCGCGTTGGCGGTGGTGAGGTCGATCTCGTAGGTCTTGCCGTCCAGCGCGAACGTCACGGTCTCGTCCGCCTCGACACCGTCGAGGTCGTCGACAAGAAGGACCTGAACCTTCTGTGCCACCGGATTTCCTTTCATCGAAAATGCAGTACGCGGAAAGGAAACCGCTTTTCCCGGAAAAACACAAACCCCTGGGAGAGGTTCAGAAGCCCGGCAACGCGGGAAACGTGCGCGATTCGGACATAGAGGTTCCGAGTGGGTTCCGACGGGGTTCCGTGACGGTTCCGCGCAGGTTCCGGAGCCGGTATCAGAGCGATCGTTACGATCAGAGGTGCAGAAGCATCCGGCTGTTGCCCAAGGTGTTCGGCTTCACTCGTTCGAGACCGAGGAACTCCGCGACACCCTCGTCATAGGAACGCAGGAGCTCGCTGTACACATCTCCGTCGACCGGAGTCTCACCGATCTCCACGAAGCCGTGCTTCGCGAAGAAGTCGACTTCGAAGGTCAGGCAGAATACCCGGCGTACCCCGAGCCAACGCGCGGTGTGCAGCAACTTCTCGAGCACGTGATGTCCGACACCGGCGCCCTTGAACTCGGGATCGACGGCGAGAGTACGGACTTCGGCGAGGTCTTCCCACATGACGTGGAGTGCGCCGCAGCCGACCACGACGGCGTCCTCGTCGCGTTCGGCGACCCAGAACTCCTGGATGGCCTCGTAAAGCGTCACGGTCGCTTTGTCGAGCAGGATGCCCCGGCTGACGTACGGATCGACGAGGCGGCGTACGGCGGCGACATCACTGGTGCGGGCGCGACGAACGGTGACGGCTTTTGCGGCGGCTTGGGACGACGGCATGGGGGGACGTTATCGCCCGGCGTCGTCCGGGCCGTCGGCAGCCTCGCCGCCGGCCTCCTCCGCGGCCGCGGGGGCGGTCGCCGGCGGGCTCGCGGGGGGTTCCTCCGCAGGTGGGGCGGGGGGCTCGGGGGCGTTGTACCCGACGACGCGGATCGCGTCGCCGAGGGCCTCGCGCTGCTCGCTGGACATCATGCCGAAGAACGCGACAAGGGCCGCCGCGGGGTTGTCGCTCTGGGCCCAGGCCTCGTTCATCAGTGCGGCCGAGTAGGCGGCGCGGGTGGAGACCGCCGTATATCGATAGGCGCGCCCGTCGACTTCCCTGCGCACCCAGCCCTTCTGATGGAGATTGTCCATTACGGTCATGACGGTGGTGTAGGCGATGGACCGTTCCTGCTGGAGATCCTCCAGGACTTCCCTGACGGTCACCGGGCGGTTCCATTGCCAGACGCGTGTCATGACGGCGTCTTCCAGCTCTCCCAATTGTCGGGGCACACCGCCACCATAGTCCGCGAACCGGTAATGGCCGGTTATTGACGGAGGAAACGCAACAAAAAGGACGTACGACCGGAAAGTGGTCGTACGTCCTTCGGGTGTCGCTCGGTTGTTCTTCGGGCGTCCTCCCGCCGCGGGCGGGGGCCGCGCGGGCTACGAGGCCGCGCCGTCCGCCTGACGGGTGGCCTCGGCGCGGGCGAGGGCGGCGTCCACGGCGGCGTCCTCCTTGGCCTTGTTGGGGCCGCCCTGGCTCTTCACGATCGTGACGACGAGCGCGGTGAAGAACACGGCCATCACGACGGGGGGCAGGAGCGCGGATACGTAGTCCATGGCCACCAGGGTAGCTATCCGGCGGCGCGTTCCTCGGGCGGGGGCGGAGGTACGGGGCGTCGGCACGGCGGGAACACCTCGGAGGGCTTGGGCGCGGGGCGCTTGGCCGGGGCGGGCGTCGCGGGCGGCTTCGGGGTGGCGGGGCGCTTGGGTTCGTCGGCGGCCCGGCCGCCGGGGAGGGCGAGCAGCCGGGCGCGGGGCGCCGGGGGCTGCGCCGGTGCGGGCAGTACGGGCCTGGGCGGCACGGGCGCCGGCGCCGCCTGGGAGAGGCGGGCGAGGCGGGCGCGCACGGAACGCTCCGCGAGGACCTGGCAGCGCTCCAGGAGCGCGGCGGCCCGGGGGTTGGCCCGCAGCGCGCGCAGGGCCGCGAGGTCGTCGGCGCCGGGGTCGTACCCCGCGCCGAGGGCGTCCTGGAGGAGTTCCAGATAGCCGGTGAGCGAGCCGGGCAGGGTCTCGCGGTACCTGGTCAGGTCCGCGAGGAGGAACGCCCGGAGCCGGCCTGCCTCGCGGACGGCGTCGTCCACGGACTCGGCGAGGCGCAGACAGTCCTGGACGTCCTCGTCCTGAAGGGGGGCGGGGTTGAGGGCGGTGGCAAGGGCGCGGCGGACCACACGCAGCTCGTCCGCGCTGAACGCCATGCCGCCCCGGGATCCGTATGGCGTGGGCATGAGGTGACGATACGCGCTAATCGGACAAATTTCGTCTTACCGATCATCCCCGGGCGCGGCGCGCGGCGACCGCTCCGCGCCGCGCCCCGGCTACAGCCGGGAGACGTTGCGTTCGTACACCAGGCGCAGGCCCACCAGCGTCAGCCAGGGCTCGTGCTCGTCAATCTGGGTGGAGTCGCCGAGGACCATCGGGGCGAGGCCGCCCGTCGCGATCACCGTCACGGTCGAGGGGTCGCCGTCCCGGCCCACGAGTTCCCGCTTCATGCGGGAGACCACGCCGTCGACCTGGCCCGCGTACCCGTAGACGATGCCCGACTGCATCGCCTCCACCGTGTTCTTGCCGATCACGCTGCGCGGCCGGGCCAGCTCGATCTTGCGGAGCATCGCGCCCTTGACGCCCAGCGCCTCGACCGAGATCTCGATGCCGGGCGCGATCGCCCCGCCCGCGTACTCGCCGCGCGCGGTGATCGCGTCGTACGTCGTCGCCGTACCGAAGTCGACCACGATCGCCGGGCCGCCGTAGAGCTCGACCGCCGCGACCGCGTTGATGATCCGGTCCGCGCCGACCTCCTTCGGGTTGTCCGTGAGGATCGGCACGCCCGTCTTGACGCCGGGCTCGACGAGGACGGCCGGGACGTCGCCGTAGTACCGGCGGGTGACCTCGCGCAGCTCGTGCAGCACCGAGGGGACCGTCGCGCAGATCGCGATCCCCTCGATGCCGTCGCTCAGCTCGACGCCGAGCAGCGGGTGCATGCCCATCAGGCCCTGGAGCAGGACCGCCATCTCGTCGGCGGTACGGCGCGGGTCGGTCGAGATGCGCCAGTGCTCGACGATCTCCTCGCCGTCGAAGAGGCCGAGGACCGTGTGCGTGTTGCCGACGTCGATGGTGAGCAGCATCAGGCCCGCACCTCGCGCAGGTCGAGGCCGATGTCGAGGATCGGGGAGGAGTGCGTGAGCCCGCCGACCGCGAGGTAGTCCACGCCCGTCGCCGCGTACGCCGCCGCGTTCTCCAGGGTGAGGCGGCCGGAGGACTCCAGGACCGCGCGTCCCGCGACCAGGGCGACGGCCTCCTCGGTCTCCAGGGGGGTGAAGTTGTCCAGCAGGATCAGGTCCGCGCCCGCGTCCAGGACCTCGCGGACCTGGTGCAGCGTGTCGACCTCGACCTCGATCGGCACGTCCGGGAACTGCTCCCGTACGGCCTTGAAGGCCTGCGCGACGCCGCCGGCGGCCACCACGTGGTTGTCCTTGACCAGCGCGGCGTCCGACAGCGACATACGGTGGTTGACCCCGCCGCCGCAGCGCACCGCGTACTTCTCCAGGGCGCGCAGGCCCGGCGTGGTCTTGCGGGTGTCGCGCACGCGGGCCTTGGTGCCCTCCAGGACGTCCGCCCACGCGCGCGTGGCGGTGGCGATGCCGGAGAGGCGGCACAGGATGTTCAGCGCGCTGCGCTCGCCGGTGAGCAGGTCACGGGTGCGGGTGGTGACGCTCAGCAGCGTCTGTCCCGCCTCGACCCGGTCGCCGTCCTCGACGTGCCGCTCGACCTCGAAGGTGTCGGTGCAGACGATGGACAGCACGGCCTCGACGATCCGCAGGCCGGCGACCACGCCCGCCTCGCGGGCGGTGAAGTCCGCGGTGGCGACGGCGTCCTCGGGGACGGTCGCGACGGTCGTCACGTCCACGCCGCCGTCGAGGTCCTCCTCGATGGCCAGGTGGGCGATGTCCTCGACCTGGACCGGGTCGAGGCCGGCGTCGGCGAGGAGCTGGGCGAGCGCCGGGTCGAGGCCGCTCTCGTAGACCTCGTCGGCGCAGCCGCAGCCGTCACCGCAGCCGCCGGTGTCCTCGGTGGGCGCGCTGATCTGGATGAGGGGGACGTCCACGGGCTGCGGACGTGCTTCTTCGGGCGTGCTCACGACTGCGGCTCCTCGGGGGCTTCGGGTGTGACGGGGGGAAAGTCTGCGGTGGGGGTACGGCGGACCACGAGCCGCCGGTCCGAGGTGAGGCGCACGACCAGATGGCGCTGCCACTCCTCGACGCGCTCGGGGTGGTCCTCGCGCCAGTGGCAGCCGCGGGTCTCCTCGCGCTCCAGGGCGGCGGCGACCAGGACCCGGGCGACGCACAGGAGGTTGGTGGTCTCCCAGGACTCGACGCCCGGCTCGGCCGTCTTGCCGAAGTGGTCCTCCGCCGCGGAGAGGCTCAGCGCCTCCAGGGCGTCGGCGGCGGCGCCGAGGCTCGCGGCGGACCGCAGCACTCCGGCGTCCGCGCTCATGATCCGCTGGATGCGGACCCGGGTCTCCGGGGCCAGCAGCGGCAGCACGGTCGCGCCGGCGGAGACCACCGGAAGGCCCTCGCGGTGCGGGCCGCGCACGGCGATGTCGTCGGCGATCCGCTCGGCGAAGACCAGGCCCTCCAGGAGCGAGTTCGAGGCGAGCCGGTTGGCGCCGTGGACGCCCGTGCAGGCCACCTCGCCGCACGCGTAGAGGCCCGGGACCGTGGTCCGGCCCGTCAGGTCGGTGCGGACGCCGCCGGAGGCGTAGTGGGCCGCGGGGGCGACCGGGATCGGCTCCGTGACCGGGTCGATGCCGTGGGCCCGGCAGGCGGCCAGGATGGTGGGGAAACGCTGCTCCCACATCTCGGCGCCGAAGTGCCGGGCGTCCAGGTACATGTGCTCCGCGCCCTGCTCCTGCATCCGGCGCATGATCGCCTTGGCGACGATGTCGCGGGGGGCGAGCTCGGCCAGCTCGTGCTGCCCGAGCATGAAGCGGACCCCGTCCGCGTCCACGAGGTGGGCGCCCTCGCCCCGTACCGCCTCGGAGACCAGCGGCTGCTGCCCCTCGGAGTCGGCACCGAGGAAGAGCACCGTCGGGTGGAACTGGACGAACTCCAGGTCGGAGACCTCGGCCCCGGCGCGCAGGGCGAGCGCGACGCCGTCGCCGGTGGAGACGGCCGGGTTGGTGGTGGCCGAGAAGACCTGGCCCATGCCGCCGGTGGCGAGGACCACGGCGGGGGCGTGGACGGCGCCGACACCGTCGTGCTGGCCCTCCCCCATGACGTGCAGGGTCACGCCCGCGGTGCGGCCGTCGGCGTCCTTGAGGAGGTCGAGGACGAGGGCGTGCTCGATGGTGCGCAGCCCCCCGTCCCGTATCGCCTCCACGAGGGCGCGGGAGATCTCCGCTCCGGTGGCGTCGCCGCCCGCGTGGGCGATCCGGCGGCGGTGGTGGCCGCCCTCGCGGGTCAGGGCGATCTCGCCGTCGGCGGTCTTGTCGAAGTCGGCGCCGGTGTCGATCAGCCGGCGGACGGCGTCGGGGCCCTCGGTGACCAGGAGCCGGACGGCCTCGGTGTCGCAGAGCCCGGCGCCCGCGACGAGCGTGTCGTCCAGGTGCTGCTCCGGGGTGTCGCCCTCGCCGAGCGCGGCGGCGATCCCGCCCTGCGCCCAGCGGGTGGAGCCGTCGTCCAGGAGGGCCTTGGTGACGACGACCGTGCGCAGTCCGGCGGCGGTGCAGCGCAGGGCCGCGGTGAGCCCGGCGACGCCGGAGCCGACCACGACGACGTCGGCGTCGATGGACCAGCCGGGCGCGGGCGCGTGCAGCCGTATTCCAGTCACTTGGTGGCTCCGAACATCAGCGGGATGTTGTCGATCAGCCGCGTGCTGCCCACGCGCGCGGCGACGGCGAGGAGCGCCTCGCCGGCGTGGTCGTCGGCGACCTCGGTGAAGTCGGCCGGGTCGACCAGGGCGAGGTAGTCGAGGGTGAGCGGGGGCTCGGCCTTCGCCGCCTCGTCGACGACGGCGCGGGCCGCGGCCCGTACGGCCTCGGCGCCACCGCCCTCGGCCGCCTGCGCGACCGCGTGGGCGTCGGCCGCGGCACGGGCCTCGCCGAGCCGGGAGAGCCCCTCGGCGCGGGTCCCGGCCCGGTTGTGGGCGCCGGGCAGCGAGTCGGCACGCGCGCGCAGCGCGTGCTGGGCGGCGAGCCGGTCGCTCGCGGCGAACAGGGCGCGGGACAGGGCGAGGGCGGTGCGGCGCTCGCCGGCGGAGAGGTAGCGGTTGCGGCTGGACAGGGCCAGGCCGTCGGTCTCGCGGACGGTCGGCACGCCGACGATCTCCGCCGGGAAGTTCAGGTCGCGGACCATCCGCCGGATCAGGGCCAGCTGCTGGGCGTCCTTCTGGCCGAAGAAGGCCAGGTCGGGGCGGGTGAGGTGGAGCAGCTTGGCGACGACGGTGAGCATGCCGTCGAAGTGGCCCGGCCGGGAGGCGCCTTCGAGGCGCTCGCCCATGGGGCCCGCGCTGATCCGGACCTGCGGCTCGCCGCCGGGGTACACCTCGTCGACGGAGGGCGCGAAGACGGCGTCGGCGCCGGCCTCCTCCGCCGTCCTGAGGTCCGCGTCCAGGGTGCGGGGGTAGCGGTCGAGGTCCTCGCCCGCGCCGAACTGCAGCGGGTTGACGAAGACGGTGACGACGACGAAGCCGTCGGGGCCGACGGACTCACGGGCCGTACGGACGAGGGTGGCGTGGCCGTCGTGGAGCGCGCCCATGGTCATGACGACGGCGCTGCGGCGGTCGGTGGAGCTGTTTTCGGCCACGCCCGGGCCCGCCGCGAGGGCGTGCAGCTCGTCCGCCGTACGGACCAGGGCGAAGGTGGTCGATGTCATCGGTCGGTCTCCCCGTCGGCGAGCACACCCAGCAGGTCCTCGGCCAGCTCGGGCTTGAGCAGGCCGTGCGCGAGCGCCCGGTCGGCGGTCGTGCGGGCCATCGCCAGATAGCCGGCGACGGTGCCGGGCGCGTGCTTGCGCAGCTCGGCGACATGGGCGGCGACCGTGCCCGCGTCACCGCGCGCGACGGGGCCGGTGAGCGCGGCGTCCCCGGAACGCAGCGCGTTGTCCAGGGCGGCGCCCAGGAGCGGGCCGAGCATGCGGTCGGGGGCGGCCACCCCGGCCTCGCGGAGCAGGTCCATCGACTGGGCGACCAGCGTGACCAGGTGGTTCGCGCCGAGGGCGAGGGCCGCGTGGTAGAGCGGGCGGGCCTCCTCGGCGATCCACTCGGGCTCGCCGCCCATCTCGATGACCAGGGCCTCGGCCGCGAGCCGCAGCTCCACGGGCGCGGTCACCCCGAAGGAGCAGCCGGCCAGGCGCTGGACGTCCACGGAGGTGCCGGTGAAGGTCATGGCGGGATGCAGGGCCAGCGGCAGGGCGCCGGCCCGGCGGGCGGGGTCGAGGACCTGCACGCCGTACCGCCCGGAGGTGTGCACGAGCAGCTGACCGGGGCGTACGGCACTGGTGTCGGCGAGTCCCTCGACCAGGCCCGGCAGGGCGTCGTCGGGGACGGTCAGGAGGACCAGCTCGGCCCGGGCGAGCACCTCGGCGGGCGGCACGACCGGCACGTCGGGGAGCAGTTCGGCGGCGCGTCGCCGGGACGCGTCGGAGACCGCGGAGACGGCGACGGGCCGGTGGCCCGCGAGCTGCAGGGCGGCGGCGAGGGCGGGTCCCACCCGGCCCGCTCCGACGACTCCGACGGTGAGTCGCGCGGGTCGGTCCTCGGCTCGGGGTTCTGCTCGGGACTCAGCTGGATGGTTCACGCGGCAACGGCCTTCCGTTCCAGTCCGCGGGGGGTACCGGACGATTTCTGGTCATGCTACGCCAGCGTTTCGTCCTCCTCCGTGGCTGTCCACAGGGTGTGGGCGGCGGTGTGATGATCGACCCATGGACGACGTCGTGGACCAGAACGTGGACGAGGGCATGGGCGAGCGCAGGGTCGAGGGCGTGGCCGAGGACGCCGACGGCCGGCCGGAAGAGCCGGCGGACGCGGCCGGAACCCGCCGCCACCAGGCCGAGGTGTGGGGCGCGGCCGCCCGGAAGCTGGCCCACTCACCGGTCGAGGGCACGGTGGGCGACCGGCTGCGGGCGCTCGCCGACTGGGCCGGGACCACCGAGGACGACGGCGGCCCGCTCGACGCGTACGGCGACGGCCTGGTCGAGGAGGTCGAGCGGCGGGTGGCCGAGGAACTCGGGCTGCCCGCCGCGGTGTTCTTCCCGACCGGGACGATGGCGCAGCAGGTGGCACTGCGCTGCTGGGCCGGGCGGACCGGCAGCCCCGTCGTCGCCCTCCACCCGCTCGCCCACCCGGAGGTCCACGAGGGCGGCGCGCTGCAGTCGGTGAGCGGGCTGCGGACGGTCCACCCGACGGACGAGCCCCGGCTGCCCACGGCGGACGAGGTACGGGACCACCCGGAGCCGTTCGGGACGCTGATGCTGGAGCTGCCGCTGCGGGACGCCGGGTTCGTACTGCCGACCTGGGACGAGCTGGTGGAGGTCGTGGAGGCGGCCAGGGAACGGGATGCGGTGGTGCACGTGGACGGCGCGCGACTGTGGGAGTGCGCCCCGCACTTCGGGCGCGGCCTGCGGGAGATCGCGGGGCTCGCGGACAGCGTGTACGTGTCCTTCTACAAGTCCCTGGGCGGTCTCTCGGGCGCGGCGCTCGCCGGCCCGGAGGACGTGATGGAGGAGGCCCGGGTGTGGCGGCACCGGTACGGCGGCCAGGTCTTCCAGCAGTACCCGGCGGCGGCCTCGGCGCTCCGGGGCCTCGACCGGGAGCTGCCCCGGCTGCCCTCGTACGTGGCGCACGCGCGCGTGGTGGCGGCCTGGCTGCGGACGGCCTTCGAAGAGGCGGGCACGGCGTGGTTCCGGGTGCACCCCGAGCCGCCGCACACCCACCAGTTCCAGGTCTGGCTGCCGTACGACCCGGACGTCCTGACGGCGGCCTCCGTGGCGCTCGCGGAGTCGACCGGCACCGTCCTCTTCCGCCGCTGGCGGAGCCCCGGCGCGGGCGGTCCGCCGGGGATGGCGATGGCGGAGGTGACGGTGGGCGAGCCGGGCCTGACCTGGACGGAGGCGGACGTCAGGGAGGCGGTACGGGCCTTCCTGGCGCTGCTGCCCCGACCGTAGGGCGGCGCTGCTGCCCAGGCCGTAGGGGCCCGGGTCTCAGCAGGCCTTCGGGTGGTGCCGGCGGCCCAGGACCGTACGCAGGGCCAGGCGCAGGCGGCCCCGGGCGGGCCGGCCGGCGAGGACCGCGCGGAAGCGGCGGCGGTCGCGGAGCGCACGGTAGGTCGCGACGTCGTGGGTACCGGGCAGCGGCGGCATCCGCTCCCCGTGCTGCGCGGCGCGATAGGTGTCGAAGAGGTACTGGTGCATCGCGTTCATGGACTCGACGATGCTCCGCCGGCCGCCCCGGGTCGCGTCGATTGACGGGCGGCGTCAAACGACGCGACACCACCCACCGGGCTTCCCGCACCATGGGGTGGTGAGCGTGACCATCGACATCACCGGCCTGCCGCACGAGCGGATCGTCTTCGCCCCCTCGCCCCTGGCCGAGCTGGGCGCCGCGCTGCACGCGCTCTGCGAGCCCGGCCACCACCCGGGCCTGCACGGCTGGGCCACCACCACCTGCGCGAACCTGAAGCCGGAGCTCGCCGACCGGCTCCACGAGGCCGACTTCATGTGGCGCTCCACCCGGTCCGACTTCCTGCTGACCGCCCAGCCACGCGCGACGCTCGCGGAGGAGCTGGACGACCTGGACCGCATGGACGACGAGAAGTTCGTGGGCGCGGCCCTGGAGATCTCCTGCAACTCCCAGTACGGCGAGGGTGTGCCCTCCCCGCTCGTCGACGCCCACGCCCGCTGCCGGGTCCTCGACCTGGCCGCGGCCCGCGGCCCGCGCCAGGCCGCGTTCGTGGCACGGATGCTGGCCGACCCGCCCGGCATGCGCGCGTGGATCCGCCGGCTCCTGGAGGACTGCGACACGGCGTTCTTCGCCGACACCTGGGACCGGGTCCGGGTCCAGCTGGCCGCCGACGCCCGCCACAAGACCGAACTGCTGCGGCGCAAGGGCCTCACCGAGGCGCTCGCGGCCGTCTCGTCGGCGGTGAGCCTGGAGGAGGACGCGCGCGGCACCCGGATCGTCGTCGACAAGCTCGTGCACGGCCGTACGACCGCCCAGGGCTCGGCGCTCACGTTCCTGCCGACGGCCTTCGGCAGGCCGCACCTCTTCGCGCTGCACGCGGCGGGCTGGCAGCCGGTGGTGCAGTACCCCGTCTCCACCCGCGAGATCGCCGGAACCGCGCCCGTGGAGACCGTCAAGCTCCGCCTGGAGGCCGTCGCCCACCCGATGCGGATGCGGATGTGCCGCAACCTCGCCCGCGCCTCGTACACGACGAGCGAGCTGGCCGACGCGTACGGCATCTCCGCACCGGAGGTCTCCCGGCACCTCGCGGTCCTGAAGAAGGCGGGGCTGCTCACCACCCAGCGGCGCGGCCGCTACGTCATGCACCAGCTCGACGTGACCGTCGTCGCCCGCCTGGGCAGCGACTTCCTCGAGGCGGTCCTGCGCTAGGGCCTGTCCGGCGGATCAGGGCCGGATAGGACGCGGCGTCTGGTGCGGTGCATCGCAAGGCGCCGGAGCGTCTCGATAGCGGAGCTATCGGGGCGTTTCGGCAACGCGGCGGGGCGCCGTGCCAGGCGTCGCGGCCCCGGTCATGATCCGCCGGACAGGCCCTAGCCGAGTGGGGCGCGGGCGCTCAGGCCGCGCCGCCGCCCGCCCGGACCAGGCCCGTCTCGTACGCGAGCACCACGACCTGCACGCGGTCGCGCAGGTCCAGCTTGGTGAGGATGCGGCCGACGTGCGTCTTCACCGTGGCCTCCGAGAGGACGAGCCGGGCGGCGATCTCGCCGTTCGACAGGCCCTGGGCGACCAGCAGCATGACCTCGCGCTCCCGGTCGGTGAGCCGCTCGATCTCCTTGTGCTGGGGCTCCTTGCCCGAGGACGGCAGCATCGGGGAGAAGCGGTCCAGGAGGCGGCGGGTCGTGGACGGGGCCACCACCGCGTCGCCGCTGTGCACGGAGCGGATCGCGCCGAGCAGCTCGGCCGGCGGCACGTCCTTCAGCATGAAGCCGCTCGCGCCCGCCTTGAGCCCGGAGAAGGCGTACTCGTCCAGGTCGAAGGTGGTCAGGATCAGGACGCGCGGCGCACCGGGCTCCGCGCAGATCCGCCGGGTCGTCTCGACGCCGTCCAGCTTCGGCATGCGGACGTCCATGAGGACGACGTCCACGGCCGTCGAGCGCAGCACCTCCAGCGCCTCCACGCCGTCGCCCGCCTCGGCCACGACCTCCATGTCCGGCTGAGCGGCGAGCACCATGCGGAAGCCGGTGCGCAGCAGCATCTGGTCGTCGACGAGCATCACGCGGATGGACATGAAGATCCTTAGGGGTCGTCAGTGAGCGGGCTTGAGGGGGAGCAGGGCGCTGATGCGGAAGCCGCCGCCGGGACGCGGTCCCGCGTCCAGGGTGCCGCCGACCATGCCGACCCGCTCCCGCATGCCGATCAGGCCGTGGCCCCGGCCGTCGGCGCCCCCGTCCTCGTACATCTCGTGGGTCGCGCCCCGCCCGTCGTCCTCCACGAGCAGCCCGAGACCGTCGTCGAAGTAGACCAGGCGAACGCTCGCACCGGCGTCGGGACCGCCGTGCTTGCGGGTGTTGGTGAGGGCTTCCTGCACGATCCGGTACGCGGTGAGCTCGACACCGCTCGGCAGCGGGCGCGGGGTGCCCTCGATGCGGAAGTCCACGGTCAGACCGGCGCTGCGGACCTGCTCGACCAGGTCCTCGATCTGCTCGACGTCCGGCTGGGGCACGTACTCGCCGGCCTCCTTGTGCTCGCCGGTGCGCAGGATGCCGAGCAGCCTGCGCATCTCGGCCAGCGCCTGCCGGCCGGTCGAGGAGATCGTCTCCAGGGCCTGCTTGGCCTGGTCGGGCGAGGAGTCGAGGACGTACGCGGCGCCGTCGGCCTGGACGACCATCACCGACACGTTGTGCGCCACGACGTCGTGCAGCTCGCGGGCGATCCGGGCACGCTCGGCGGCCACGGCGACCTTGGCCTGCGCCTCGCGCTCCTGTTCCAGGCGGGTGGCACGCTCCTCCAGCTGCGCGAAGTACGCGCGGCGGGTGCGCAGGGAGTCGCCGAGCACCCAGGCGAGGGCGAACGGCACGGTCATGATGACGGTGAAGAAGACGTGCGCCGCCGTGGAGTTGATCTCCTCCTGGTCCGGCCAGCGCAGCTGGGAGAGCGTGGCGGCGCTGAGACCGCCGGCCAGGGCGAGCCGGGAGGCCCAGCGCGGGCCGTCGTGCGCGGCGACCGTGTAGATGATCACGAGCATCGCGAAGTCGGCGAAGAACGGCATGAGCCCGAAGCCCAGCTGGGCGAGGCCGATGACGACCGTGAGCACGAGCATCTTCTCGGGCGCGCGCCGGCGCAGCGCCACGACCAGGCACAGCAGCGCGGCGACGACGCCGTACGCGGCGGGGTTGTCGACCGTCGGGTAGCTCGAGCCCACCCACAGCAGGGAGAGCCCGAAGAGGACGACGGCCCAGAAGCTGTCGACGCCCGTCGGGTGTCTGCGGATGAAGTCGTAGAGGCGCTGCACGTGACCCAGCGTAGGGAAGGCGGATAGGTGCAGGGGTCAACCGTGGGGTCGATCCTTGACGCGAGGGCCGTACTCCCCAAGGTGGAGACTGGGGCTCGTGACGGATGAGACGTGTCAGTGGCAGGGGTGGCGTGCGGCCACGGAGCGGGCGCTGTACGGCCCGGGAGGCTTCTTTCTGCGCCCCGAGGGCCCCGCGGGTCACTTCCGCACCTCGGTGCACGCCTCCCCGCTCTTCGCGGGGGCGATCTCGCGGCTGCTCGTGGAGGTGGCGGAGGAGCTGGACACGGACGAGGTCGCGTTCGTGGACATGGGCGCGGGGCGCGGCGAGCTGCTGACGGGGGTCCTGACGGCGGCGCCTTCCGCGGGGACACGGGTACGGGCGTACGGCGTGGAGCGCGCGGAGCGTCCGGCGGGGCTCGACCCCCGGGTGGAGTGGACGGACCGGCCGCCGGAGGGCGTCCGGGGGCTGCTCTTCGCGAACGAGTGGCTCGACAACGTGCCGGTGGACGTGGCGGCCGTGGACGACTCGGGGACCGTGCGGTACGTCGAGGTGCGGGCCGAGGACGGGGCGGAACGGCTCGGGCGGGCCGTCGAGGGCGCGGACGCGGAGTGGCTGGAGGCGTGGTGGCCGCTGGCGGAGCCCGGCGCGCGGGCGGAGATCGGGCGCCCGCGGGACGAGGCGTGGGCGGCGGCGGTCGGCTCCCTGGCGGCGGGGCGGGCGGTGGCGGTGGACTACGGGCACGTACGGGAGTCCAGGCCGCCGTTCGGGACGCTGACCGGCTTCCGGGGCGGGCGGGAGGTCACGCCGGTGCCGGACGGTTCGTGCGACGTGACGGCGCACGTGGCGATGGACGCGTGCGCCTCGGCCGGCGGGGGTGGGGGGCTCTCGGGTGGGCTCGGGTCGCTCGTGACGCAGCGGGAGGCGCTGCGGGGCCTTGGCGTGAGCGGCGCCCGTCCGCCCCTGGCCCTCGCGTCGACCGACCCGGCCGCCTACGTGCGGGCGCTCGGCGCGGCGGGCGAGGCGGCCGAGCTGACCGCGCACGGCGGCCTGGGGGACTTCCTGTGGCTGACGCGGCGGGTGCCGGTCCCGCACGGCGACGGGGCCTGACGGGGTACCGCCCTTCGGGACGGGGCTCCGTTACCCCGGGGGTGGCAGGGATACTGTCCCCATGACGGAGACGACGGTCGGAATCGGCGGGGCGGCGGAGAGCACCGACATGGTGCTGAACATCGGGCCGCAGCACCCCTCGACCCATGGCGTGCTCCGGCTGCGGCTGGTTCTCGACGGTGAGGTGATCCAGCGCGCCGAGCCGGTCATCGGCTACATGCACCGGGGCGCCGAGAAGCTCTTCGAGGCGCGTGACTACCGGCAGATCGTCATGCTCGCCAACCGCCACGACTGGCTCTCCGCCTTCTCCAACGAGCTGGGTGTCGTCATGGCCGTCGAGCGCATGCTCGGCATGGAGGTCCCCGAGCGCGCCGTCTGGACGCGGACGCTGCTCGCCGAGCTGAACCGGGTGCTCAACCACCTGATGTTCCTCGGCTCGTACCCCCTCGAACTGGGCGGTATCACCCCGGTCTTCTACGCGTTCCGGGAGCGCGAGGAGCTGCAGGCCGTGATGGAGGAGGTCTCCGGCGGCCGGATGCACTACATGTTCAACCGGGTCGGCGGGCTCAAGGAGGACCTGCCCGCCGGGTGGCTCGACCGGGCGCGCGCGGCCGTGGCCGACGTCCGGTCGCGGATGGACGTGTACGACAAGCTGGTCCTCGGCAACGAGATCTTCCGGGGCCGTACCCGTGGCGTCGGCGTCCTGACCGCGAAGGCCGTGCACGCGTACGGCGTCTCGGGACCCATCGCCCGCGCCTCCGGGGTCGACTTCGACCTGCGGCGGGACGAGCCGTACCTGGCCTACGGCGAGCTTCAGGACACGCTCACGGTCGTCACCCGCGAGGAGGGCGACTGCCTCGCCCGCTTCGAGTGCCTCCTGGAGCAGACCCACAACTCCCTGGACCTCGCGGACGCCTGTCTGGACCGCATGGCCGAGCTGCCGCAGGGACCGATCAACCAGCGGCTGCCGAAGGTGCTCAAGGCCCCGGAGGGGCACACGTACGCCTGGACCGAGAACCCGCTCGGCATCAACGGCTACTACCTGGTCTCCAAGGGCGAGAAGACGCCGTACCGGCTGAAGCTGCGCTCGGCGTCGTTCAACAACATCCAGGCGCTGACCGAGCTGCTGCCGGGGACGCTCGTCGCCGACATGGTCGCGATCCTCGGCTCGCTCTTCTTCGTCGTCGGGGACATCGACAAGTAGCAGACGGGTGGCGGGTGGCCGGAGCGGCGGGTGGCCGGAGCGGCGGGTGGTCGGAGCGGCCGGTGGTCAGACGGCCTCGGCGCGCATGACCACGAAGTCCCTGCCGTCCTTCTCCGGGCGCTGCCGGTCGACCACGGTCCAGCCCCAGCGTTCGTAGCGCTCGCGCAGTCCGGGCACGTCGAGCGTCATCAGCAGGCGGGGCGCGGGCGCCTCCGCGAGGAGGGCATCGTGCAGCGCGCGGCCCAGGCCGCGGCCCTGAT
Organism: Streptomyces sp. NPDC014870; assembly: GCF_043081505.1. NCBI lineage: Bacteria > Bacillati > Actinomycetota > Actinomycetes > Kitasatosporales > Streptomycetaceae > Streptomyces > Streptomyces sp. NPDC014870. Next base: position 761,740 of record NZ_JBIBWQ010000003.1, on the reverse strand, counting down.
GGGCGGGGGCGACGACGAGTTCGGCGAGTTCGAAGGCCTCCTCCGCGCCGCCCGTGAGCGCGGTGTCGAGCCAGCCGGCGGCGAAGCCGGTCACCGCTCCCTCGGCGTCGAACGCGGCGACGCAGCGGAAGCCGGGCTGCCGCGCCTGCGCCCTGCCGAGCAGCCGCTCGACCGTGCGCAGCGCCCCGCGCGGGGGCTCGTGCCAGGGCGGGCCGCAGAAGGCCTGCGCGCACAGGGCGATCCACTCGTCCCGGCGCGCGGCCAGGTCCTCGGCCGCGAGCGCCCCGATCGTCAAGAGCCGACCACTCCGCGCAGCTCCGCCACATCGAGCTGCTCGGTCTCGTCGTGCGCGGTGAGGTCGATGACCTTGCCGATGGCCCGGTGTTCGGGGGTGCGGCGCACGACGGTCGCGAGGACCTCCTCGCCGACCACGTCGGCCAGGTCCGCGTCCTGTACGGCCTCGATGGCCGCCGCGGCCTTCTCCGCGCCCTGTTCGTTCTGCGCGGCCTCTGCGGCCTGCGTGCCGAAGAAGTCGAAGCCGCCTTCGGGGCGGACCACACGGCGCGCGGCGTAGGGGACGATCGCGGAGGCGGCCGGGACGGCCCGTACCGCGGGAACGGCGGCGGGGACGGCCGCGAGGGCGGGTACCGCGGCGGACGACGGTCGAGCGTGCTGCTCGCTCCCGGCGGCCGCCGCGTGCTTCCCCTGCGGCTCCTCCGACTCCCGGGCGCGCTCGGCGAGATCGCGGCTGCGGGCGGCCTCGGCCGTACGGCGGGCCTCCTGGGCGGCGGCGTTGCGCGCGAGGTTGCGCAGGGCGTCGGCGGCCTTGCGGTACGCGTCCGGGGTCAGCGTGGATCCGGCGGCCGGCAGCTCCTTGGCGGGGGTGGTCGACTCCAGGGCGAGCTGTCTGCGGCCTTCGAGGGCGCTGGCCCGCTCGGTCTCGGCGGTCGCGTACCGGCGCAGCAGCGCGGCGTGTTCGCCGCGGAGCCCGGCGAGTTCGACCCGCTTGGCGCGCAGCTTGGCGTCGAGCTTGGCCCGCAGCTCGCGCGACTCCTCCAGGTCGGCCTCGAGCTCGGCTATCCGCTCCTCGGTCTTCCACTGGTCCGCCGCACGGGCCCGGGTCAGCTCAGCGACCTGGCGGCCGGCGCTCCGGTCCCAACTGCGCATGATGACGCCACCGGTGACCGCCGCAGCCGCCGCGGCGGCCACGAGCAGCCGCAGCACCACGGGATCGGCGAGCAGCCAGGCGCCCGCGGCACAGACGACCGACGCTCCGGCGACCGCGGAGGGCGGCAGAAGCTTGTGCAGAGGAGGTGAATGGCGGTGGCGTCCACGTGGCATGGCCTGAAATTTACCGTGCGTAGGCGGTGTATGGGGTGTCGGCCCGGCAATCTCTTGGCCACTTCTCGTCGTCGTGGCCGAGCCCCGGCGCGGACCGGGCCGACTCCCCTCACCTGGGCCTTACTTCTTGACCAGGCCCTTCGACTCCAGATACGTCTTCGCCACGTCCTCGGGCTTCGCGCGCTCGGCGTCGACCTTGCGGTTCAGTTCGGCGAGATCGGCCGTGGTGAGGACCTTTGTGATCTTGTCGAGAGCGGCTGCGATCTCGGGCGATCCGGCGTCCTTCGCATTGACCACCGGCAGCACATTGTCGGCGTTCTGGAGCTTCTTGTCGTCGTCGAGGAAGACAAGGCCGAAGGAGTCGATCGTGGCGTCCGTCGTGGTGGTCAGCACCAGCTGGTCCACGCCGTCCTTGACGGCCTGCTTGGCCTGCGGCGTGCCGACTCCCTTGGGGTCGATCCCGGTCACGTCGATGCCGTAGGTCTTCTTCAGACCGGGCGCGCAGAACGGCCGTATCTCGCATTCGTCGCCGGCCGCGATCTTCACCTTCAGCTTGGACGCGCCGAGGTCGGAAAGCGTCTTCAGCTTGTTCTTCTCGGCGAATTCCTTGGAGACCGCGAAGGCGTTCTGGTCGACGGCCTCGCCGACCGCGAGGACCTTCAGACCGCGCGGCTCCGCGAGCTTCTTCAGCGCCTCCACCGTGGCGGTCGCGTCACCCGACGCCACCGGCTTCTCCTCGGGCGCCTTCGGACCGTTCACCTTCGCATTGAGGAATTCCGCGATCGTCGCCGCGTATTCCGGTACGACGTCGATCTCACCCTTCTCCAGGGACGGTTCGTACAGCTCACGGTTCTTGACCGTGGTGATGGTCGCGTCGTATCCGGCGTCCTTCAGCACCTGCGCGTAGAGCTCCGCGAGCACCTTGGACTCGGTGAACGCGGCGGCGCCCACCACGAGGGAGCCCTTGGCCGAGCCGGACGCGCCGCCGCTGCCGCCCGCCTTCCCCTGCTCCAGGCTGTCGCCGCCGCACGCGGCGAGCGAGACGGTCAGCGCTGCCGTACCCAGTACCGCACCCGCGATGCGCGAGGTCCTGCTCACGAGATCACTCCTAGTCGTCGTTCGTTGCGTGTCACAAGCTTCGTTCCGAGCCGAGCAAGCCGGGCAGTACGGGGTCAGGCGCGCCGGCCGAGGAGGCGGTCCGCTCCGACCAGGGCGACCTCCACGACGAGGGCGAGCAGCGCCACGAGCAGGGCGCCGGCGACCACCTGCGGGGTGTTGTAGGTGTTGAAACCGGCGGTGATGATCCGGCCCAGGCCCCCCTGGCCGACCATCGCCGCGATCGTCGCGGTGGCGACGACCTGCACGGCGGCCGACCGCAACCCTGTCATGACCAGCGGCCTGGCGAGGGGCAGTTCGACCTTGCGGAAGACCTGGCCGCCCGACATGCCCATCCCCCGCGCGGCCTCCACCACCGCCCGGTCCACCTCCCGCATGCCCACGTACGCGTTGGTGAGCAGCGGGGGTATCGCGAAGAGCACCAGCGCGATGACCGTGGGCACGTATCCCGCGTTGCGCAGCGGCGACACCATGAAGAGGGCCAGGACCGCGAAGACGGGGATCGCCCGCCCCACGTTGGAGATGTTCACGGCGAGCGCGCCGCCCTTGCCGAGGTGTCCGAGCCAGAGACCCAGCGGCAGCGCGATCGCGCAGGCGAGCAGCAGCGCGACCCCGCTCACGTACGCGTGCTCGGCCAGCCGGTGCCACACCCCGCCCTCGCCCGCCCAGTTGGCGCCGGTCGTCAGCCAGTTCCAGGCGTCCGCCACGATCCCCATGCTCACTCGCCCCCCGGCGCCGTGCGTATCCGGGTCCACGGGGTGAGCAGCCGCTGCACGCCCAGGAGCAGCAGGTCCGCTGCCACCGCGAGCAGGACGCACAGCACCGAGGCCGCGAGCACCTGCGCCTTGAAGAACGTCGGCAGCGCGTCCTCGATGAGGTTGCCGAGGCCGCCGCGTCCGACGATCGAGCCGACCGTCGTGAGCGCGATCGTGGAAACCGTCGCCATGCGTATTCCGGCCATCAACGCGGGCAGCGCGAGCGGGAGTTCGACCTCCCAGAGCAGCCGCCCCGAGCCGTACCCCATGCCGCGCGCGGCCTCCCGCGCCTCGGCCGGCACCGCGTCGAGGCCCGCCACCGTGTTCCGCACGAGAATCGTGAGGGAGTACAGCACGAGGCCCGTCACCACCAGGGCGGCCGAAAGACCGAAGAACGGCAGCAGCAGCGAGAACATCGCCAGCGAGGGCACCGTGTACAGCAGCGTCGTCAGGCCGAGCACAGGACCGGCGAACCGCGGCCTGGCCCGGACGAGGAGCGCCAGCGGGAAGGCGACGGCGATGCCGATGAGGACGGACACGGCCGTGATGCCCACGTGCTGGAGCAGCGCGTCGGTCAATTCCTGGCTGCGCGTGCGCAGATACTCCCCGCAGATCCAGTCGTTCGTCACCAGACAGTTCGCCGCGCTCATGTACCCTCCCCCCGGTCATTCGCCGTTGCCGAACGTATGTCTGACCGACCCTATCCCCCGGCACCGACAATCTCCGAGGACCGCCACATTCCGGCAACACGCCCTTCACACGCACCCGTCACCCAGGCGTCAGAATGGGGAACATGATCCGGTTCGAGCATGTGACCAAGCGGTACGCGGACGGCACGACCGCCGTCGACGACCTCTCCTTCGAGGTCGCCGAGGGTGAACTGGTGACGCTCGTCGGCCCGTCCGGCTGCGGCAAGACCACCACCATGAAGATGGTGAACCGGCTCATCGAGCCGACCGAGGGCCGGATCCTCCTGGCCGGCGAGGACATATCCGCGGTCGACCCCGTCCAACTGCGCCGCCGCATCGGCTACGTCATCCAGCAGGTCGGCCTCTTCCCGCACCGCACGGTCCTCGACAACACCGCAACCGTCCCGCACCTGCTCGGCGCCCCGCGCGCCCGGGCCCGCGCCCGCGCCGCCGAACTCCTCGACCTGGTGGGCCTCGACCCGAAGACCTACGGCAACCGCTACCCCGAGCAGCTCTCCGGCGGACAGCGCCAGCGCGTCGGCGTGGCCCGGGCGCTCGCCGCCGACCCGCCCGTGCTCCTGATGGACGAGCCCTTCGGAGCGGTCGACCCGGTGGTCCGCGAGCACCTCCAGAACGAGTTCCTCCGCCTGCAGTCGCAGGTCCGCAAGACGGTCCTGCTCGTCACCCACGACCTGGAGGAGGCCGTCCGCCTCGGCGACCGCATCGCCGTGTACGGCCAGGGCACCATCGAGCAGTTCGACACCCCGGCCCGCGTCCTCGGCGCCCCCGCCACCCCCTACGTCGCCGACTTCGTCGGCGCGGACCGCGGCCTCAAGCGGCTCTCGGTCACCGCCGTGGACTCCGCGGCCCTGGAGGACGTCCCGGTGCTCCGCGCGGGCGAGGCCCCCACCACTGACGCCCCCTGGTCCGTCGTCCTCGACGCCGACGGCCGGATCGAGGGCTGGGTCGCGGCGGACGAGCCCGGCCGCACCCGCCCCGCCCCGGAGCCCGTACCGCTCGGCGCCTCCCTCCGGGAGGCCCTGGCCGCGCTGCTGCAGCAGGACACCGGCTGGCTGCCCGTCACCGACCCCGCCGAAGGAGGCCGTTACGCCGGCGTGCTCACCCCGTCCGCCGTCCACCGCGCCCTGCGCGCGGCGTCCCCCGCACCGGAACCGGCACCGGCATCGGAACCGGACCGCGCCACCGACGGCGAGGCGCCCGCCAAGACGCTCACTCCGCGCTGAGGCGCCCGCTCATCCACACCAGGCCCGGCGGGATCTCCCGGTTCCAGGTGTTGAAGTTGTGGCCGCCGCTGTCCAGCGTGATCGAGGAGACCCGCGCCGGGGCCTTGACCTTCTTGATGAAGTCCAGGGTCCCGCGCAGGTTGCCCTCGCCCTGCTTCGACGTCGTCACCAGGAACGACGAGTTCCCCTGCCGCACGTGGTCCAGGCTCCACAGCAGGTTCGCCCGCTTGCGCGCCTTGTCGTCGCGGTGGAAGAGATCGCCCGTCGTCACGTCCTCGGCCGCCTGGTAGTACGCCGAGAACCCGGCGCCCGCCACGAACCGGTCCGGGTGGTGCAGCGCGATCTTCAGCGCGCAGTAGCCGCCCGTGGAGTTCCCCATGAACCCCCAGTTCCGCGCCTTCGTGCCCACCCGGTACGACTCCGAGACCGCCTTCGGCAGGTCCTGGGCGAAGAAGGTCTCCGTCTGCGGGCCGCCCGGGATGTCCACGCACTCGGTGTCCCTCGGCGGCGCCACCGTCGGCCGCAGCATCACCAGGATCATCGGCCGCATCTTCTTCTCCTTGGCCTGGAGGAAGGCGGTCTTCGGGTACTTCAGCCCCTTGAGAAGGTTCTCCGCCGTACCCGGGTAGCCCGTCAGCACCACCGAGGCCGGGAACGTCTTCTTCTCGTACCCCTTCTGGAAGTACTCCGGCGGCAGGTACACGTACGCCGGCGAGCTGATCCCGGACTTCTCGCCCGCGACGACGACCTTCTGTATCTGCCCGCCGACCGACGGCTTGGAGCCGCCCGGCACGTCGAGCGCCTGCGTACCGACGACCTTCAGGTCCTTGGAGCCGGCCGAGTGGTCGACGACCACGCCCATGTCCTGCTCCTGGCCGAAGAGGTCCGCCCACGACCCGTAGAAGAGGAACGAGTTGTTCGCCGCGAGGCCCACCGAGGCGAACAGCGCGAGCTGGGTCGCCAGGAGCAGCCCGATCCGGCCGAGAACGGCCCGGACACCGCCCCGGGCCAGGCGTGGCCACAGCCAGACCGTGGCCACGAAGAACACCACCGCCAGCGCGACCGCGAGGGCCAGGACCTTGTTGCTGGTGAGACCCATGAGACGCCCGAGCCCTCTTCCTGAGAAATACCTGTGAGTAGGAGTGAACCCGCTCCCCCGCGAAGCCGTCCTAGAAGGCGCAAAACCTCCGGACCGGCCCCGCCCCTGACCACCGCGCGGCCACCGGAGATTCGAATCATTCGCGGAGCCACGGGAAGCACGGGAAGCGATGTCTGTCACGGTAGATGGGGACAAGTCAGGATTGGTTCCGATTCGGGTGCGCCGGATTCTGCGCGGACCACGCCCCGAAAAGGTGCCCTCCCTCGTCGGCACGGCCTGCACCTTCATCGGCCTGATCGACATCGCGGCGGGCGTCTTCCCCCGCTTCCGCGCCAGCCGGATGCACGCCCTCGCCGAGGTCCTGCCCGGCACGCTCGGACCGCTCTCCGCGGCCCTCTCCCTCAGCGTCGGCGTCCTCCTGCTGCTCCTCGCCCACGGCCTCAAGCGCCACAAGCGCCGCGCCTGGCGAGCCGCCGTCGTCCTGCTGCCGCTCGGCGCCGTCGCGCAGTTCGTCTGGCGCCACTCGATCCTCGGCGCCCTGCTCTCCCTCGCGCTGCTCGCCCTGCTCGTACGCCACCGCGGCCAGTTCGCCGCCCTCCCCGACCCCCGCAGCCGCTGGAAGGCGCTCGCCAACTTCGTCCTCATGGGCGCCGGCTCGATCCTGCTCGGCCTCGTCATCGTCAGCGCCCACCCGCGCCGCGTCGTCGGCGACCCCAGCCTCACCGACCGCCTCGAACACGTCCTCTACGGACTCTTCGGCTTCGAAGGCCCCGTCGGCTACACCCGCGGCGTCGACTGGACCGTCGGCTACTCCCTCGGCGCCCTCGGCATGCTCACCGCCCTCACCACCATCTACCTCGCCTTCCGCCCCGAACACCCCGCCGCCCGGCTCACCGAGGACGACGAGACCCGCCTGCGCGCCCTGCTCGCCAAGCACGGCAGCCGCGACTCCCTCGGCCACTTCGCGCTCCGCCGCGACAAGGGCGTCGTCTTCTCCCCCAGCGGCAAGGCCGCCGTCTGCTACCGCGTCGTCTCCGGCGTCATGCTCGCCAGCGGCGACCCCATCGGCGACGTCGAGGCCTGGCCCGGCGCCATCGAACGCTTCATGGACGAGGCCAAGGCCCACTCCTGGACCCCCGCCGTCATGGGCTGCTCCGAGACCGGCGGCGAGGTCTGGACCCGCGAGACCGGCCTCGACGCCCTCGAACTCGGCGACGAGGCGGTGGTGGACGTCGCGGATTTCTCCCTCTCCGGGCGCGCCATGCGTAACGTGCGCCAGATGGTGAAGCGGATCGAACGCAACGGCTACACCACCAAGGTGCGCCGTGTCCGCGACCTCAGCGACGGCGAGCTCGCCCGCGTCCGCCGCGCCGCCGCCGACTGGCGCGGCACCGACACCGAACGCGGCTTCTCCATGGCCCTCGGCCGCATCGGCGACCCCGGCGACGGAGACGCGGTCATAGCCACCGCCCACAACACCGACGAGGACGGCGCCACCTCGCCCTACGGCGACCTGAAGGCGATCATCCACTTCGTCCCCTGGGGCACCGACGGCATGTCCCTGGAACTCATGCGCCGCGACCGCTCCGCCGACCCCGGCATGAACGAGCTCCTCATCGTCGCCGCCCTCCAGGAGTCCCCGCGCCTCGGCATCGAACGCGTCTCGCTCAACTTCGCCATGTTCCGCGCCGCCCTCGCCCGCGGCGAGAAGATCGGCGCCGGACCCGTCCTGCGGCTCTGGCGCGGACTCCTCGTCTTCCTCTCCCGCTGGTTCCAGATCGAGTCCCTGTACAAGTTCAACGCCAAGTTCCGGCCCCGCTGGGAACCCCGCTTCGTGGTCTACCGCAAGAGCCGCGACCTGCCCCGCATCGGCTTCGCCGCCATGCAGGCCGAAGGCTTCGTCAACCTCGAACTGCCCCGCCCCTTCGCCCGCCGCAGGGCCGCCGCCGAACCCCGCGTCTGCGCCCACATCGTCGCCCCGCAGACCGACCGCGAGGTCCGCGCCGCGTGAGGCCATGCGGCCCGCACGGCGTGAGGTTCCGGCCGCCGGCCCGAGGCCCACAGGGCCCGACCGGCGGCACGGGCCCTACGCTGGGCATATGAGTACGTCGATCGGCCGGGGCACGGCCCTGGGCCTGCCGGAGTGGGACCGCTGCGCGGTCATGGGCGTCGTCAACGTGACCCCGGACTCCTTCTCCGACGGCGGCCGCTGGTTCGACACCACCGCCGCCGTCAAACACGGCCTCGACCTGGCCGCCGAGGGCGCCGACCTCGTCGACGTCGGCGGCGAGTCCACCCGCCCCGGCGCCAGCCGGGTCGACGAGGACGAGGAACTGCGCCGGGTCGTGCCCGTCGTCCGCGGCCTCGCCGCCGAAGGCGTCACCGTCTCCGTCGACACCATGCGCGCCTCCGTCGCCCGCGCCGCCGTCGAGGCGGGCGCCGCACTCGTCAACGACGTCAGCGGCGGCCTCGCCGACCCCGCCATGGTCCCCGCCGTCGCCGCCGCCGAGGTCCCCTTCGTCGTCATGCACTGGCGCGGCTTCAGCCAGGACATGAACAGCCTCGCCGTCTACGACGACGTCGTCACCGACGTCGTCACCGAACTGCGCCGGCGCATGGACGCCGTCGTCGACGGCGGCATCGCCCCCGAGCGAATCGTGATCGACCCCGGCCTCGGCTTCGCCAAGCTCGCCCCGCACGACCTGGCCCTCGTCGCCCACCTCCCCGAACTGCGCGCCCTCGGCAGGCCCCTGCTCGTCGCCGCCTCGCGCAAGCGGTTCCTCGGCCACGTCCTCACCGCCCACGAGGGCGCCGCCCCACCACCCGCCCGCGAACGGGACGCCGCCACCGCCGCCGTCTCCGCCATCGCCGCCCACGAGGGCGCCTGGGCCGTCCGCGTCCACGAAGTCAGGGCCACCGCCGACGCCGTCCGCGTCGCCAGGGCCGTCGAGGGAGCCAGGTGACCCACCAGACCGACACCGCGGCGGTCGAGGCCGCGAACACCGCCTTCTACGAGGCGATGGAGACCGGCGACTTCGAAGCGGTCACCGCGCTCTGGCTCGACGACGGCGCCAGCCCCATCTCCTGCGTCCACCCCGGCTGGCCCGTGCTCTCCGGACGCGGCGAGGTCCTCCGCTCGTACGCCCTGATCATGGCGAACACCGAGTACATCCAGTTCTTCCTCACCGACGTCAAGATCTCCCTCGGCGGCGACGTGGCCGTCGTCACCTGCACCGAGAACATCCTCAGCGGCGGACCCGCCGAGGACGGCGCCGAACTCGGCCCCCTCGTCGGCCAGCTCGTGGTCGCCACCAATGTGTTCCGCCGCACATTCGAGGGCTGGAAGATCTGGTCCCACCACGGCTCCCCCGTCCTCACCGAATCCGACGACGAAGAGGACGACGAGCCCGGCGCCTGACGGGATCCGGGGGCCGATCGGGTGAGCCCGGGGATTGGAATCCGGCCCTCTGGGTAGGGGCCGCACCCAGTCCCCTGTGGCCGCCGCCCGAACCCCCATGGGCACGTGCTGTCGGCGCCCGCAGGTAGATTCGATGCTGGACACCCGGCCGTCCGCACCCGGCTGCGTGGCCACGGAACTACGACAGCAGGAGTGATTCGCGTGGATCGTGTCGCGCTGCGCGGCCTCAAGGCCCGAGGACACCACGGCGTCTTCCCCAAGGAACGCGAGGAAGGCCAGACCTTCATCGTGGACCTCGTCCTCGGCCTGGACACCCGCCCCGCGGCCGCCGACGACGACCTCACGAAGACCGTCCACTACGGCGTCGTCGCCGAGGAGGTCGTCGACGTCGTCCAGGGCGAGCCCGTGGACCTCATCGAGACCCTCGCCGAGCGGATCGCCCAGCAGTGCCTCAAGCACCCCGGCGTCCAGGAGGTCGAGGTCGTCGTCCACAAGCCGGACGCCCCGATCACCGTCCCCTTCGACGACGTGACCATCACCATCACCCGGAGCCGAGTATGAAAGCCACGCACAGCGACCCGACCGTGCAGCCCGTACCGGCCTCCGTCGTCGAGGCCGTCGACGCCGCCGATGTGACCCTGTCCAACCCGAAGTGGGCCGTCATCGCCCTCGGCGCAAACCTCGGCAACCGCCTGGAGACCCTCCAGGGCGCCGTCGACGCCCTGGAGGACACCCCGGGCCTCCGGGTCAAGGCCGTCTCCCCCGTGTACGAGACCGAGCCCTGGGGCGTCGAGCCCGGCTCCCAGCCCTCGTACCTGAACGCGGTCGCCCTCGTGAAGACGACGCTGCCGCCCAGCTCCCTCCTGGAGCGCGCGCACGCCGTCGAGGAGGCCTTCCACCGCGTCCGCGAGGAGCGCTGGGGCGCCCGCACGATCGACGTCGACATCGTGGCGTACGCCGACGTGGTCTCCGACGACCCCGTCCTCACCCTGCCCCACCCCCGCGCCCACGAGCGCGCCTTCGTCCTTGCCCCCTGGCACGACGTGGACCCCCAGGCCCAGCTGCCCGGCCTCGGCGCGATCGCCGACCTCCTCACGGCACTCGGCCACGAGGGAGTCGTGCCGCGCGCCGACCTGGAACTCCGTCTGCCCGAGTAGTCGTTAGGCTCGGGGAAGACCGCCCGCGAGACGACGACACGAAGGACACCCGGTGAAGCAACTGCGGCTCAAGGTTCTGGCCGGACTGTTCATCGTGGCCGGAGTCCTGTCCTGGGGCGCGGCGCGCCTCTGGGACGCCGTCGGCACCCTGCCGAGCGTGCCGCTCGCGGCCCCGATCGTCCTCGCGTCGATCGCGGCCGTCCTCACGGCCACGGCCCTCTCCATCCGCGCCCGCCTGAAGGCCCAGCGCGAGCGCCGCCCCGGCGCGAAGGGCGTCGAACCTCTGATGGCGGCCCGCGCGGTGGTCTTCGGCCAGGCGAGCGCCCTCGTCGCCGCCCTGGTCGCCGGCATGTACGGCGGCGTGGGCGTCTTCCTCCTGGGCTCCCTGGACATCCCGTCCCGCCGCGACCAGGCCATCTACGCGGGCTTCTCGGTCCTGGCCGGCTTCGCGGTCATCGCCGCGGCCCTCTTCCTGGAGCGCGTCTGCAAGCTCCCGGAGGACGACAACGACTCGAACGGCAAGGGCGCGGCCCCGGTGTCGTAGGGCTCAGCGGCAGAGCTCGTCGAGGTCGTCGGAGAAGCTCGGAAACTCCGCCCGGACCTCACCGATGATCTCCCGTGCGCCCCGCCGCGGCGTCGTGGCATGACGCTCGGCGAGCGCCCCCAGCTCCGCGTCCGGCCGCGCCTCGCGGTGCTCGTGCAGGGCGGCCTCCCGAGGCCCGAACCCGTCGGCGAGCACCCACAGCAGGTCGGACAGGTTCCCCGCGACCAGACCGCGCTCGCCCTCCGAGTCCAGGAACACCACGGGCTGCTCGGCCAGCGCCCGCCCCTCCCGCACCCACCAGAACGCCGCGAGCCCCCCGCTCCCGTCCTGCCCGAAGACCCGGTAGGCCCCGCCGTCGAGCTCCTCGTTGCCCGTCCAGGCCCGCAGCCAGTCGGTGGTCTCCTCGGCGGAGTCGAAGGCGTCGTACATCTCGAAGTCGACACCCTCCCCCTCGTCCCCGTACCCGAACTCGAACCGGGCCACCTCGGCCAGGGCGGGCGGGAAACTGCGGTCGTCAACGGTCGTCTCGATCATGCCCGGAGGCTAACCGGGACCACTGACAACGGCGCTATCGCGCCATGATCAGGCTCATCGCCTCGTTGCGGGTCGCGGGGTCGCGGAGCTGGCCGCGGACGGCCGAGGTGATGGTCTTCGCGCCCGGCTTGCGGATGCCGCGCATCGACATGCACATGTGCTCGCACTCGAAGACGACGATCACGCCGCGCGGCTCCAGGATCTCCATGAGCGAGTCGGCGACCTGCGTGGTCAGCCGCTCCTGGACCTGCGGGCGGCGGGCGTAGACGTCGACGAGACGGGCCAGCTTGGACAGGCCGGTGATCTTGCCGGAGGTCGAGGGGATGTAGCCGACGTGCGCCACGCCCCTGAAGGGGACGAGATGGTGCTCACATGTCGAGTACACCTCAATGTCCTTCACGAGCACCATCTCGTCGTGCCCGAGGTCGAACGTGGTGGTCAGGACGTCCTCCGGCTGCTGCCGCAGGCCCGCGAATATCTCCTGGTACGCCCGCGCCACCCGCGCAGGCGTCTCCCGCAGGCCCTCGCGGTCCGGGTCCTCGCCGACCGCGATGAGGAGCTCTCGTACGGCGTTCTCGGCGCGCTTCTCGTCGAACTCGCCGATCGTGCCCTCGCCGTCCAGTGTCACCGGGTCGGTCATCTGTGCCTCGTTCCGTCATGAACTCATGGCGCGAAATGTGCCGCGCCCCCACAGGCTAAAACCTGTGGGGGCGCGGCTTCCATTCCGGGTGGGCGGAGGTCAGGCCTCCGGGGCCTCCTCGGGGGCGACCTCGATCGCCTTGGTGGTGTCCACCGGGGCGCTGCCGTTCGCGCCGTTCGTCAGGGCCAGCTCCTTGGGGGAGAGGACCGGCGGACGGGTCGACGGCGTGCGGCGGGACGAGCCCGTCCAGGCCGGGCGGGCCGGGCGCTTGACGATCGGGGCGAAGATCTCGGCGATCTCCTCCTTGCCCAGCGTCTCCTTCTCCAGGAGCTGCAGGACCAGGTTGTCGAGGACGTCACGGTTCTCGACGAGGATCTCCCACGCCTCGTTGTGCGCGGTCTCGATGAGCTTCTTGACCTCTTCGTCGACCAGCGCGGCGACCTCTTCCGAGTAGTCGCGCTGGTGCGCCATCTCACGGCCCAGGAACGGCTCGGTGTTGTCGCCACCGAACTTGATCGCGCCGAGCCGCTCGGTCATGCCGTACTGGGTGACCATCGCGCGGGCGGTGGCCGTGGCCTTCTCGATGTCGTTCGCCGCGCCCGTGGTCGGGTCGTGGAAGACGAGCTCCTCCGCCGCGCGGCCGCCCAGCATGTACGCCAGCTGGTCGAGCATCTCGTTGCGGGTGGTCGAGTACTTGTCCTCGTCCGGGAGCACCATCGTGTAGCCCAGGGCACGGCCGCGGGACAGGATCGTGATCTTGTGGACCGGGTCGGAGTTCGGCGAGGCCGCCGCGACCAGGGCGTGACCGCCCTCGTGGTACGCGGTGATCTTCTTCTCCTTGTCCGACATGATCCGGGTCCGCTTCTGCGGGCCCGCGACCACGCGGTCGATCGCCTCGTCCAGGGAGTGGTTGTCGATCAGCTTCTTGTCCGAGCGGGCGGTGAGGAGCGCCGCCTCGTTCAGGACGTTGGAGAGATCGGCGCCCGTGAAGCCCGGGGTGCGGCGTGCCACGGCGCCCAGGTCGACGTCCGGGGCGACCGGCTTGCCCTTCTGGTGGACCTTGAGGATCTCCAGACGGCCCTGCATGTCCGGGCGGTCGACCGCGATCTGGCGGTCGAAGCGGCCGGGGCGCAGGAGGGCCGGGTCGAGGATGTCGGGGCGGTTCGTGGCGGCGATCAGGATGACGCCGCCCTTCACGTCGAAGCCGTCCATCTCGACGAGCAGCTGGTTGAGGGTCTGCTCGCGCTCGTCGTGGCCGCCGCCGAGGCCGGCGCCGCGGTGGCGTCCGACGGCGTCGATCTCGTCGACGAAGACGATCGCCGGGGCGTTCGCCTTGGCCTGCTCGAAGAGGTCGCGGACACGGGAGGCGCCGACACCGACGAACATCTCGACGAAGTCGGAGCCGGAGATCGAGTAGAACGGCACGCCGGCCTCGCCCGCGACGGCGCGCGCGAGGAGGGTCTTGCCGGTTCCGGGCGGGCCGTAGAGGAGCACGCCCTTGGGGATCTTGGCGCCGACGGCCTGGAACTTCGCCGGCTCCTGGAGGAACTCCTTGATCTCGTGGAGTTCCTCGACGGCCTCGTCCGAGCCGGCCACGTCGGCGAACGTGGTCTTCGGGGTGTCCTTGGTGATGAGCTTGGCCTTGGACTTCCCGAAGTTCATGACTCGGGAGCCGCCGCCCTGCATCTGGTTCATCAGGAACAGGAAGACGACCACGATGAGAACGAAGGGCAGCAGCGAGAGCAGCACCGACAGGAAGGGGCTCTGCCGCTCGGGGGAGACGGTGTAGCCCTTGTCGAGGTCGCCGGCGGCGGACTGCTCCTGGAGCGTGGTGGTCAGGTTCGCGCCCTGGTCACCGATGTAGCTCGCCTGGATCTTGGTGCTGCCGCCGTACTTGTTCTTGTCGGCGTCCTTCTTGAGTTCGACCTTGATGACCTGCTCGTCGCCGGTCGTCAGCTTGACCTGGTCGGCCTGCTTGTCATTGATCGCCTGGACGACCTTGCTGGTGTCCACCGTCTTGTAGCCCTCGGACGAGCCGACGACCTGCATCAGCACGACCACGGCGAGGACGGCCAGCACGATCCACATGACCGGCCCACGGAAGTATCGCTTCACGTCCATCCATACGGAGCGAGTAGTACGCCCCGTCCCTCCTGCCCGTAGGTAAATGCTGCTGTGAGAGCTGCTATGAGAAAAAGCTGTTCTTCGGACGGTACCTCAGCCAGGTGGCCCGTGACCGCCTTCCCTTGCTCCAACGGCGGGAAGGCGGGACGGGTTCCCGTGCGTCAGCCTCCGTAGACGTGCGGCGCGAGTGTGCCGACGAAGGGGAGGTTGCGGTACTTCTCGGCGTAGTCGAGGCCGTATCCGACGACGAACTCGTTGGGGATGTCGAAGCCGATCCACTTCACGTCGATCGCGACCTTCGCGGCGTCGGGCTTGCGCAGCAGGGTGCAGACCTCCAGGGAGGCCGGCTCGCGCGAGCCGAGGTTCGACAGCAGCCAGGACAGCGTCAGGCCGGAGTCGATGATGTCCTCGACGATCAGGACGTGCTTGCCCTTGATGTCGGTGTCGAGGTCCTTGAGGATGCGGACGACGCCCGAGGACTGGGTGCCGGCGCCGTAGGAGGAGACGGCCATCCAGTCCATGGTGACGGGGGTGGACAGCGCGCGCGCCAGGTCCGCCATCACCATCACGGCGCCCTTGAGGACACCGACGAGGAGCAGGTCCTTGCCCGCGTACTCCGCGTCGATCTTCGCGGCCAGCTCGGCCAGCTTCGCGTCGATCTCTTCCTTGGTGATGAGCACCGACTGGAGGTCGGTGCCCATGTCCTTCTCGTTCACCCGGGTCACTTTCGTTGCAGCTTGCGTCAGCCTTGCCGAATGACCAGTCTGCCACCCTGGCGCCGTGCCTCGACGCGGCCGGGCAGATTGATGGCGCCTTGTCCCCGCCAGCCGGTGATCAGCCGGTCGACCTCCTCGATGTGCCGGGCGAAGAGGGAGCCAGCGGGGGCGCCCTCGGCGATCATGGCGCGGCGCAGGATGCGGCGGCGGACGGCGGGCGGGAGTCCGAAGAGTTTGGCGCATTCGAGTCGGCCTGCCTCGTCGCGTACGGCGGCTTCGGCGTCCGCGGCCCAGGAGTCGAGGGCGTCGGCGTCGTCGCGGGAGAGCTGGGCCGTACGGGCGAGGGCTTCGACGACGCCCTTGCCGAGGGCCTTCTCCAGGGCGGGGAGGCCTTCGTGGCGGAGCCGGGAGCGGGTGTAGGCGGGGTCGCTGTTGTGGGGGTCGTCCCAGACGGCGAGTTCCTGGGCGACGCAGGCCTTGCGGACGGTCTGCCGGTCGAGCTCCAGGAAGGGGCGGCGGTAGCGGCCGGCGGCGCCGGAGACGGCGGCCATGCCGGACAGCGAGCGGATGCCGGAGCCGCGGGCGAGGCCGAGGAGGACGGTTTCGGCCTGGTCGTCGCGGGTGTGGCCGAGCAGGACGGCGGTGGCGCCGTGGCGCTCGGCGGCCTCGTCGAGGGCGGCGTAGCGGGCGTCGCGGGCAGCGGCTTCGGGGCCGCCTTCCCTGCCGACGGTGACGGCGACGGTCTCGACGGGGTCGAGGCCGAGCGCGGTCATGCGTCCGGCGACCTCGGCGGCGCGCTGGGCGGAGCCGTCCTGGAGGCCGTGGTCGACGGTGATGCCGCCGGCGCGGACGGCGAGTTTGCGGGCCTCGAAGGCGAGCGCGGAGGCGAGCGCCATGGAGTCGGCGCCTCCGGAGCATGCGACGAGCACGAGAGGGTGGTGCCCTGCGGTCGCTTCGGGGTCGGTCTGGTGCTCGGTGAGAACGTCGTGGAGTACGCGGCGGACCGCCAGGCGTATCGCCGCGACCGCAGGATGGGGACCCATGTCCGGTGCCCTTCGTGAAGGAGTGGGGTGCCTCGGTCGGAGTCTTAACGGTCGGAAGAGGGGGTTCGGTCACTCAGAGTGCGTCGATGGTGACAGAACATGGCCGTTACCCGAGCATTGCACGCCCCACCCTCCGTCTACGGTCCCTCGGATGGGTGATTGGGGGTGTCTTCTTCCGTCGTACGTCGCACCCGTCTCAGGAGTCTGCCTTACGGTGCACCCTCGCCACCCAGTCGGCCGGTTTGGCGATCTCGGCCTTGGTGGGGAGCGTGTTGGGGGAGGTCCAGACGCGGTTGAAGCCGTCCATGCCGACCTCGTCGACGACGGCGCGGACGAAGCGCTCGCCGTCGCGGTACTGGCGCAGTTTGGCGTCGAGGCCGAGGAGCTTGCGCAGGGCGAGGTCGAGGCGGGAGGCGCCGCGGGCGCGGCGCTGCTGGAACTTCTCGCGGATCTCGGCGACGGAGGGGACGACCTGGGGGCCGACGCCGTCCATGACGTAGTCGGCGTGGCCTTCGAGCAGGGACATGACGGCGGTGAGGCGGCCGAGGATCTCGCGCTGCTCGGGGGTCTGGACGATCTCGACGAGGGAGGGGGACGGTTCGCCCTGTTCTCCTTCGGGGCGGCCGCCGGCGAGGGCCTGGGCGGCTTCGCGGAGGCGTTCGACGACGGTGGAGGGGTCGACCTCGGTGGCGCCGAGGAAGGACTGGATCTCGCCCTGGAGGTGGTCGCGGAGCCAGGGCACGGCGGTGAACTGGGTGCGGTGGGTCTCTTCGTGGAGGCAGACCCAGAGGCGGAAGTCGTGCGGGTCGACGGCGAGTTCGCGTTCGACGTGGACGATGTTGGGGGCGACGAGGAGGAGGCGGCCGCCGCCGTTGTCGCCCGCGGGCAGGTCGCGGGTGGCGGGGGCGAAGGTCTCGTACTGGCCGAGGATCCTGGAGGCGAGGAAGGACAGGAGCATGCCGAGCTCCACGCCGGTGACCTTGCCGCCGACGGCGCCGATCACGGAGCCGCCGGGGGTGTTGGAGCGGCGTTCCTGCATCTTGTCGAGGAGGGGCGAGAGCAGTTCGCGGAAGCCGGCGACGTTGGCCTTGATCCAGCCGGCGCGGTCGACGACGAGGACGGGGGTGTCCCGTGGTTCGTGGCCGTCGGGGATCATCCGGGTGAACGCCCGCACGTGTTCTTCGGAGGCCTTGGCGTGCCGGCGGAGTTCCGCGACGACCTCGCGGGCCTCGTCGCGGCTCACCTCGGGGCCCGCCTTCACCAGTCGGGTCGCGGTCGCGACCGCGAGATTCCAGTCGACCATCTCGGCTCCACCGATGCTCGTCATGCGTCAACCGTACGTTCTCCGGGCCCGATCAGGGCAGGTTCGGGACGGTTCCTGAGGGGGGCGCCAGCGCGGCGGAGAGCCGGTCCAGGGCGGGCTGGGCCTGGTACGGGGAGGGGGTGCGGCCGGCGAGGAACGCGAAGGCGAGCAGGCGGCCGTCGGCGGTGACGACGGTGCCGGCGAGCGTGTTGACGCCCCTGAGGGTGCCGGTCTTGGCGCGGACGAGGCCGGCTCCGCCGAGAGCGGGGCCGGAGTCGAAGCGGTCTTCGAGGGTGCCGCTGAAGCCGCCGACGGGCAGGCCGGTGAGGACGGGGCGCAGCGCGGGGCGGGCGGGGTCGGCCGCTCGGGTGAGGAGGCCGGTGAGCAGGGCGGCGGAGAGCCGGTCGTCGCGGGAGAGGCCGCTGCCGTCGGCGAAGCGGGCGCCCGCGGTGGACAGGCCGAGGGCGGCGAGTTCGGCCTGGACGGCCTTGCCGGCGCCGGCGAAGCTCGCGGGCTGCTTGCGGGCGAGGGCGGTCTGGCGGGCGAGTGCCTCGGCGAGGTCGTTGTCGCTGAGGGTGAGGGTGCGCTCGACGAGGGCGGAGAGCGGGGCGGACTCGGTGCGGGCCAGCGGGGCGCTCGTGGTGCCCGCGGCGGGCTTGGGGGCGCGGCCGGGGGTGGGGGCGCCCTTGACCTTCGTACCGGCCTGGGTGAGGAGCTCGGCGAAGGCGGTGGCGGCGTCCGCGGCGGGGTCGTCGCTGCGGACGGCGCGGCCGTGGTCGATGCCGTCGGGGCGGCCCGCGTTGAGCATCAGGGCGGTGACGGGGGCGAGGTTCTCGTTGCGGCCGATGGGGTGCCGGGCGGGGCCCTGGTAGAGGCTCGTGTCGTAGGTGAGGCGTACGGCGGTGACGCCCCGGGCCTTGAGGGCGCGGGCGGTGTCGCCGGCGAGGGTCTTCAGGCGGGCCCGGTCGAGGGTGGGGTCGCCGCCGCCGACGAGGGTGAGCGTGCGGCCGTCCGGGCCGGCGACGACGGTGGTCGGGATGCGGTGGTCGGGACCGAGGGCGGAGAGGGCGGCGACCGAGGTGGCGATCTTGATGGTGGAGGCCGGGGTCATGGCCGTGCCGGCGCCCTCGCCGTACAGCTGCTCGCCGGTGGTGGCGTCGACGACGGAGGCGGTGCGCAGCGGGCCGAGGCCGGGGTCGGCGAGGAGCGGGACGAGGACGGCGGCGAGGTCACCCGGCTGGGCGGTGCCGGCGGTGTCGAGGGCGCGGAGCACTCCGGGGGCGCTGGGGGCCGGGGCGGGACGGCGCGGGGCGGCGGGGGGCGCGTGATGTGCGCCACCTGTCGGGGTCGCGGCGGCCGCCCGGGCGCGCTCGGCCTTACGCTGGCCGTTGTCCCACGGTCCGGCGGCGGTCACCGCTCCGGCGGCCAGGGCCAGACCTAGTACGGCAGAGCACGCGGTGAGCTGCCAGGTCCTCGGCTCCGGCATTGCTGACCAGCCCCTTTCGCGATCACACACAGGCGTGAGGGACACTTAATCACTGCGCGTTGCCGCAAGCATTCACATGTGTTGATTCAGGAGGAGCCACCCGTGGAGTTCGACGTCACCATCGAGATCCCGAAGGGGTCGCGGAACAAGTACGAGGTCGACCACGAGACGGGTCGCATCCGCCTGGACCGTCGCCTCTTCACCTCGACCAGCTACCCGGCCGACTACGGCTTCGTCGAGAACACCCTCGGCGAGGACGGCGACCCGCTGGACGCGCTCGTCATCCTGGACGAGCCGACGTTCCCCGGCTGCCTGATCAAGTGCCGCGCCATCGGCATGTTCCGTATGACGGACGAGGCCGGCGGCGACGACAAGCTGCTGTGCGTGCCCGCCTCGGACCCGCGGGTCGAGCACCTGCGCGACATCCACCACGTGTCGGAGTTCGACCGCCTGGAGATCCAGCACTTCTTCGAGGTCTACAAGGACCTGGAGCCGGGCAAGTCGGTCGAGGGCGCCGACTGGGTCGGCCGCGCCGAGGCCGAGGCCGAGATCGAGGCCTCCTACAAGCGCCTGGAGGCGCAGGGCGGCGCCCACTGAGTGGGTCCCTGCTGAAGCTGTGACGGGCGGTGCACCTCGTGCGGGTGCGCCGCCCGTCTCGCGTGCTGCCGTAGGCCCGTGCCCATACTGCAGTCGTATGCCGGTGCCCATACTGGGCAGACGGCGCGCATGGGAGTGAGGGCGAAGAGAGTGGTCGTGGAGGCGGACGGCCCGGAGGACCGGAAGCCGCAGTCGGACGAGGCGCGCAGCGCGTTCGTCCCGCCCGCCGGGGTGGAACCGCCGGTGGTCGTGGAGGAGGAGCATCCGACCTCCGAGTTCGCCGTTCCCGAGGGGCTGACGGCGGAGCCGCCCGAGGAGCCCGAGGGTTCCGCGTTCGCCCCGCCGTCGACGCACTCGGCCAGGCAGGCCCAGGCGGCGTTCACCCCGGCGCACGGGATGCCGCTGGTGCGGCTGCCGGTGGACGCGCCGTGGCAGGACCGGATGCGGACGATGCTGCGGCTGCCGGTGGGCGACCGGCCGATGCCGGAGACCGCGCCCAAGGAGGACGGGGCGGGGCCCGCGGTGGGCCGTGTGCTCGACCTGACCCTGCGTATCGGTGAGCTGCTGCTGGCGGGCGGGGAGGGCGCGGAGGACGTCGAGGCGGCGATGTTCGCGATCTGCCGCAGCTACGGCCTGGACCGGTGCGAGCCGACGGTGACGTTCACGCTGCTGTCGATCACGCACCAGCCGTCGCTGATGGACGACCCGATCACGGCGAACCGGACGGTGCGGCGGCGGGGCACGGACTACACCCGGCTGGCCGCGGTCTACCAGCTGCTCGCCGACATCAACGCGCCGGACCACGACGTCACGCCGGAGGAGGCGTACCGGCGGCTCGCGGAGATCCGGCGCAACCGGCACCCGTATCCGGGCTGGGTGCTGACGCTGGCGGCGGGTGTCCTCGCGGGGGCGGCCTCGGTGCTGCTCGGCGGTGACTTCACGGTGTTCTGCGTGGCGGCGCTCGGCGCGGTGCTCGGCGACCGTCTCGCGTGGCTGTGCGCGGGGCGCGGGCTGCCGGAGTTCTACCAGTTCCTGGTGGCGGCGATGCCGCCGGCCGCGATGGGGGTGCTGCTGACGCTGCTGCACGCCGATCTGCGGCCCTCGGCGGTCATCACGGGTGGTCTGTTCGCCCTGATCCCCGGTCGTGCTCTGGTGGCGGCCGTGCAGGACGGTCTGACCGGCTTCTACATCACGGCCTCGGCCCGGCTCCTGGAGGTCGGGTACTTCTTCGTGGCGATCGTGGTGGGTGTGCTGTCGGTGCTGTACGTGGCCGTGCAGTTCGACGCGCAGCTGAACCCGGAGGGGGCGCTCAGTCCGGTCGAGCGTCCGGTGGTGCAGATCCTGGCGTCGATGGTGCTGTGCGCGACGTTCGCCATCCTGTTGCAGCAGTCGCGGGCGACGGTGCTGTTCGCGACGTTGAACGGCGGGGTGGCGTGGGTGGTCTACGCGTCGATCGCGGTGACGGCGGGCGGCTCGGCGGTGATGGCGACGGCGGTGGCGGCGGGTCTTGTGGGTCTCTTCGGCCAGCTGATCGCCCGGTACCACCACACGTCGTCGCTACCGTACGTGACGGCGGCGATCGGTCCGCTGCTGCCGGGTTCGGCGACGTACTTCGGGGTGCTGTCGATCGCCCAGAACAATCTGGACCAGGGCTTCGCCAACCTGGCGAAGGCGGCGGCCCTGGCGCTGGCGATCGCGATCGGCGTGAACCTGGGAAGCGAGCTGGCCCGCCTCTTCATGCAGGCTCCGCGCGCGGCTGCGGCGCGGCGTGCGGCGAAGCGGACCAGGGGCTTCTGACGGGCCCGGCGGGGCCTCGGGAGCGCGGGACGCGCAGGACCCCGGGGCCGGGACGGGCCTCGGGGTCCTGGACGTGCTCACAGGAGCCCGGGGCGGGCTCCGCGGGGGTGGGTCAGCGCTTGGCGTGGCGGCCGCGGCCCGGGTTCGGGGTGCCGGGGGCGTCGTGGCCGTGCTCGTCGTCCTGGGCGGCCTTGGCCTTCTTCGACTGCGAGCGGGCGCGGAGGTACTCGATCACGATCGGGACCACGGAGATCGCGACGATCAGGATGAGGATCGCCTCGATGTGCTCGTGCACGAAGTCGATCTTGCCGAGGGAGGCGCCGAGGATGGTGACGCCGGCGCCCCAGAGCACGCCGCCGATGATGTTGAACGTGATGAACGAGCGGTAGTTCATCCGGCTGACACCGGCGATGATCGGCGTGAACGTCCGCACGATCGGCACGAAGCGGGCCAGGATCAGCGACTTCGGGCCGTGCTTCTCGAAGAACTCGTGCGCCTTCTCCACGTTCTCCTGCTTGAAGAGCTTGGAGTCGGGGCGCTTGAAGAGGGCGGGGCCGACCTTGCGGCCGAAGAGATAGCCGACCTGGTCGCCGATGATCGCGGCGGCCACGATGAGCGTGCAGACGAGCCACAGCGGCTGGTCCAGCTTGTTCGTGGTGACCAGCAGGCCGGTGGTGAAGAGCAGCGAGTCGCCGGGCAGGAAGAACCCGATGAGCAGGCCGGACTCGGCGAAGACGATGACGAGGACACCGATCAGACCGAAGGTCTGGATCAGATAGTCCGGGTCCAGCCAGCTCGGTCCGAGGGCAAGCGTATTCACGGGGTTCCGGGCTCCTGCGGTCGGTGGGGGCGAGGGGGACGGCTGCCCCAAGGTACCAACGCATTCCCACCGGCCCGGGTTCCACGGGCCCCCGGTGGGCGTTCCCGGGATGCGACGGCGGGCGGGCGGTCCGAGGCTGGTGGCCAGGAGGTGGATGCGGATGGGCATCGAGGAGTACGGCGGCGGCCAGGGGCCGCACCCGGACGTACTGGTCGTCACCACGAACGACGTACCCGGCTACGAGGTCCGGCAGGTCATCGGCGAGGTCTTCGGACTGACCGTGCGCTCGCGCCATCTGGGCAGCCAGATCGGCGCGGGGCTGAAGTCGATGATCGGCGGAGAACTGAAGGGTCTGACGAAGACCCTGGTGGAGACCCGCAACCAGGCGATGGAGCGTCTTGTGGAGCAGGCGAAGGCGCGCGGCGCCAACGCCGTGCTGATGTTCCGCTTCGACGTGACGGAGGCGGCCGACGTGGGGACGGAGGTCTGCGCGTACGGGACGGCGGCGGTGATCGCCCCGCGTGGGTGAGGCCTGATGCCGGAGGACGGCACCCTCGACACGGAGGGACGACACCCCCAACTCTCAGGGTGTTGTGCGGCATTTGTGCACTTATGGTGGGGCGGTGGCCACCGATACCCCGTCGTCCGAGCCCCCGCCCCACGTCCCCCGGACGCCCTCCCGAGCTCTGCTGCCGCAGGTGCTGCCCGCGCTCGTCGTGGGCGTGCTGGCGGCCCTGCTCTACCTGGGGATCACGTGGATCTCCGAGGAGTTCGAGCACGTGCTCTGGGACACCCTTCCGGACGCGCTCGGGATCGGCGGCTACTCGTCCCTGTGGATGATCGTCATGCTGACCGCGACCGGCATCGCGGTGGGGCTCATCATCTGGAAGGTCCCCGGTCACGCGGGGCCCGACCCCTCCGAGACCGGCCTCGGCGGCGCCCCGCTGGCGCCCTACGTCGTTCCCGGCCTGCTGCTCGCGGGCACGCTCACGCTCGCCGGCGGCGTCAGCCTCGGCCCGGAGAACCCGATCATCGCGGCGAACATCGCGCTCACCTACTGGCTCGGCAGCAAACTGCGGCCGAACGCACCGGGCGCCTTCTGGGTCGTGCTGGCCTCGTCCGCCACCATCGGCGCCCTCTTCGGCACCCCGGTGGCCGCCGCCCTGGTCATCTCCGAGGCGCTCGTCCACCAGCCGGGCCCCGGCTCGCTCTGGGACCGGCTCTTCGCACCGCTCCTCGCCGCCGGGGCGGGGTCCCTGACCACGTCCCTGCTCTCGCACCCCACCTTCGACCTGTCGCTCCCCCAGCTGACCGACCCCGGCTGGGGCGACCTGCTCGCCTCGCTGATCGTGGCCACCCTGGCCGCCTGCTTCGGCCTCCTGTGCTGTTACGGCCTGCCCTACGTCCACCGCGCCTTCCGGCGGCTGAAGCACCCGATGCTGATGCTGCCGACCGGCGGTCTGGTCCTCGGCCTGCTGGGCGCGCTCGGCGGGTCTCTGACGCTCTTCAAGGGCCTGGACCAGATGAAGGAGCTCGCCGCGAACCTCGGCGGCTGGTCCTCGGGCGAGCTGGCCAGAATGGCCGTCGTCAAGCTCGTCGCCCTGCTCGTCGCCTCCGCCTGCGGCTTCGTCGGCGGCCGGATCTTCCCCGCCGTGTTCATCGGCGTCGCCTTCGGCATGCTCGCCCAGGCCCTGGTCACGGAGATCCACCCCGCGGTCGCCATCTCCTCGGCCGTGCTCGGCGTGCTGCTCGCGACCACCCGGCAGGGCTGGGTGAGCCTCTTCGTCGCCGCCGTCCTCGCCTCCTCCCCGGCCATGCTCTCGATCCTCTGCCTGGCCTCCCTGCCCGCCTGGCTGGTCGTCACCGGCCGCCCCCAACTCGAACTCGACGAGCACGGCGCCTCGCTGCGCTGACCACCCCCCAAGGAGTTCCCATGGCGTTGCACAAGGGCCCCGACAAGCCCCAGGCCGAGCCGGACCGGCACCTCGCCCTCAACCCGTTCTTCGGTGAGGCCAACCCGGTCGGCGGCATGACCGAGGCCCCGCCCCGCCACCGGCTCCCCGACGGGCCGCTGCCGCCCATGAGCGCCTATCAGCTCGTCCACGACGAGCTGATGCTCGACGGGAACTCCCGGCTGAACCTCGCCACCTTCGTCACCACCTGGATGGAGCCCCAGGCCGGTGTCCTGATGGCCGAGTGCCGCGACAAGAACATGATCGACAAGGACGAGTACCCGCGCACCGCCGAGCTGGAGCGGCGCTGTGTGGCCATGCTGGCCCAGCTGTGGAACGCGCCGGACCCCACCGCCACCGTCGGCTGCTCCACCACCGGCTCCAGCGAGGCGTGCATGCTCGCCGGCATGGCCCTCAAGCGCCGCTGGGCCAAGCGGAACGCCGACCGCTACCCGGGCAGCGCCCGGCCCAACCTGGTCATGGGCGTCAACGTCCAGGTCTGCTGGGAGAAGTTCTGCAACTTCTGGGAGGTCGAGGCCCGGCTCGTCCCCATGGAGGGCGACCGCTTCCACATGGACGCGGAGTCGGCCGCCGCGCTCTGCGACGAGAACACCATCGGTGTGGTCGCCGTGCTCGGCTCGACCTTCGACGGCTCCTACGAACCGGTCGCGGAGATCTGCGCCGCGCTCGACGCCCTCCAGGAACGGACCGGCCTCGACATCCCCGTGCACGTCGACGGCGCGTCCGGCGCGATGGTCGCCCCCTTCCTTGACGAGGACGTGGTCTGGGACTTCCGGCTGCCCCGGGTCTCCTCGATCAACACCTCCGGTCACAAGTACGGCCTGGTCTACCCGGGCGTCGGCTGGGCGCTGTGGCGCTCGCCCGCCGAACTCCCCGAGGACCTCGTCTTCCGGGTCAACTACCTGGGCGGCGACATGCCGACCTTCGCCCTCAACTTCTCCCGGCCCGGCGCCCAGGTCGTCGCGCAGTACTACACGTTCCTGCGGCTGGGCCGGGAGGGCTACCGCGCCGTCCAGCAGACGACCCGTGACGTCGCCCGCGGGCTCGCCGAACGGATCGAGACCATGGGCGACTTCCGGCTCCTCACCCGGGGCGACCAGCTGCCCGTCTTCGCCTTCACCACCGCCCCCGAGGTCACCAACTTCGACGTCTTCGACGTCTCGCGGCGCCTGCGGGAGAACGGCTGGCTGGTGCCCGCGTACACCTTCCCCGCCAACCGGGAGGACCTGTCCGTGCTGCGGGTGGTGGCCCGCAACGGCTTCTCCGCCGACCTCGCCGACCTCTTCATCGAGGACCTGCGGCGTCTGTTGCCGGAACTGCGGCGCCAGTCAGGACCGTCGATCGAGGACCGGGGGGCCGCCACCTCCTTCCACCACTGACTCCGGGCGTCCGGCGGGCGCTGTCACCGGTGCTCGCCCACACAGGCCAGGGCGAAGCTCGACCAGCGCTCGCCGTCGACCGATATCGCGTACCTGCACGCGGACCCGGAGCGGAGCAGCCCGAGCGGCGTACGGCGGGTGAAGCCCGTGCCCTCGCCCGAGGGCCGGAAGCTCCGGCCGCCGTCGACGCTCACGAACTCCCGGTCCTCCGCGGTGATCAGCACCCGGCCCCCGGGGCCCGGTACGGGCAGGCCCTGGAGCGTGCGCGGCTCGTGGACCGGTCCCGTCGTCCACATCCGCTCCCAGGTGCGGCCGCCGTCCAGGGAGCGGTGCAGGGCGCGCATCGGGTTCTTGACCGGGTTCCCGCCCTTCAACTCGCCCATCTCCGCGGCGTAGACGGCGTCCTGGCCGACCGCGACCGCGGTGTACCAGCCCGGTGCGGTGGTGGGGCTCGGCAACCGGCCGATCGACCAGCTGCGGCCCCGGTCCCGCGAGACGGCGACGGCCGCCCGGCCCGAGAGCGGGTCGGTGCCGGAGACCCACCAGGAGCCGTCCGGCTCGGCGACCTCGGCCGGCCTCGGACCGGGCCCGATCGGCGGCCCCTGGGCGAGCGCCCGCCGCCGGCCGTCCTCCGGGTCGATCACGACCAGCCGCTCCCGCGCGCACTCGTCCCCCGCGAGCGGTCCGGCGGACGGCGGACTCGGCTCGGCGCAGTCGGTGGTGAGGACGGCACCGGCCGGGATCACCGGAGTCGTCCCGCTCGTGCGCGGGTCGACCCGGCGCCAGGTCCGCCCTCCGTCCCGGGTGAACCAGGACCTGCGGGTCTCCGGGCTCGCGCCGCCCTCCTCGATCAGGGCCCGGCCCGGGCCGAGGACCTTCAGGTCGGCGGAGACGCCGTCCATCGGCGCGACCTCGGGCAGCGGGGAGCGCCGCAGCACCCAGGCCTTCGCACCCCGGTCAAGCACGGCCACGGGCTGGCGGCAGAAGCCGCTCTCCGGCGCCCCCGCGTCCTGCACGCAGTCGGCGAGCAGCGCGAACCCGCTGCCGTCCGCCGCGAACCCCGGGCTGTGCGACCACCCGGGCAACCCCTCGGCGGACGGTATGCGCGGCGGGGCGCCGGCCGCCCCGCCCCGACCGCTCCCGCCGGGCAGGCCCGTCGAGGGCGAGGCCCCCGGGACCGACGGGCTCGACCCCGGAGCCCCCGAAGCACCCGACGTACCCGAGGGCCCCGAAGTCCCCTGCGCCGAGGGCCCCGTGCCCCCGTCCCCCGCCCCCTCCCCCGCACACGCCGCCAGCAGCGTCGTCGCCATCGTCGTCAGCGCCACCACAGCGCCCGTCACTCCGCGAAGCCCGCGCATCTCCCGTCCCCCTGTCCCCGAGGCAGACGGTCCACGGTGAACCGTCTGCCTTGGGTACACCGCTCGACGGCTTCGCGTTCCCACTCCCCCGCGACGAGTTCGGAAAAGTGCGCCCCCGCCGCTACGAACCGCCTCCGCCGCGACCCGCCGCCGCTACGAACCGCCTCCGCCGCGACCCGCCGCCGCTACGCGCTCAGGCGCGTGAACCTCCGTACCGCCAGCGGGAAGAAGACCGCGAGCAGCACCAGCGGCCAGACCACCGCCGCCCACACGTGTCCCGGCTCGCCGCCCGGGTTGCCGAACAGGTCCCGTACCGCCGTCGCCGTCGCCGACATCGGGTTCCACTCCACGACCGTGCCCAGCCACCCCGGCATGGACTCGGGCGAGGCGAAGGCGTTGGAGAGGAAGCCGACCGGCCAGACCAGGATCTGCACGGCCATCACCAACTCCGGCCTCCCCGCGAGCATCGCCAGGAAGATCCCGATCCAGAGCATCGCGAACCGGAGCAGGAGCAGCAGCCCCAGCGCCGCCACGAACTCCCCCGGGCCCCCGTGCGCCCGCCAGCCGATCGCGTACCCGACGCCGACCATGAGCAGCAGCCCGGCCGCCGACTGGAGCATGTCGGCGGCCGAACGGCCCACCAGGACCGCCCCGTCGGCCATCGGCATCGAGCGGAACCGGTCGATCACGCCCTTGTTGAGGTCCTGCGTGACGGCCGTCATCGTGGCTTCGAGGCCGAAGACCATCGTCAGCGTCAGCATGCCGGGCACCAGGAAGTCGACGTAGTCGCCCTCGATCCCGCGCCCGCCGCCGACGAGATAGCCGAACATCAGCAGCATCATGATCGGGAAGGCCAGGCCGACCACCATCACGACCGGCTGCCGCGCCCAGTGGGCCAGCTCGCGCCGGGTCATCGTCCAGCAGTCGCTCATCACATACGCCACGCTCATGCCGCCACGCCCTCCGTCGCCTTCTCCTCGCCCGTCTTCCTGCCGGCCGTCTCCTCGTCCCCCGTCAGGTGGAGGAAGACCTCGTCGAGGGTCGGTCGCCGCAGGACGATGTCCTCCGCCTCGATGCCGGCCGTCTCCAGCGCCCGTACGGTCTCCGCGAGGGCCGCCATCCGGTCCGTCACCGGCGCGCTGATCCGCCGCCGGTCCGTGTCGACGCTCACCTCCGCGGCGGGTACGGGCAGCAACCGCGCCGCCTCGACCAGCCGCCGGGCGTCGCGCAGGACCACGTCGATCCGGTCGCCGCCCACCTTCGTCTTCAGCTCGTCCGCCGTGCCGTCGGCGACGACCCGGCCCCGGTCGACGACCGAGATGCGGTCGGCGAGCTGGTCCGCCTCCTCCAGGTACTGCGTGGTGAGCAGGACCGTCGTCCCTCCGCCCACCAGCGAGCGCACCGACTCCCACACCTCGCCCCGCCCCCGGGGGTCGAGCCCGGTCGTGGGCTCGTCGAGGAAGAGCACCTCCGGCTCGGTGATCAGCGAGGCCGCGAGGTCGAGGCGGCGCCGCATGCCGCCGCTGTACTGCTTGACGGGCTTGCGCCCGGTGTCGGTGAGCCCGAACCGGTCGAGCAGCTCGTCGGCGCGCGCGCCCGCCCGGCGGGCCCCCAGGTGGTACAGCCGGCCGAACATCTCCAGGTTCTGCCGGCCGCTCAACTCCTCGTCCACGGCCGCGTGCTGCCCGAGGAGCCCCATCCTGCGCCGCACCTCGGCGGCCTGGCTCCGCGCGTCGAAGCCCGCCACCCGCACCAGGCCCTCGTCGGCCCGCAGCAGGGTGGCCAGGATCCGCACCACCGTGGTCTTGCCCGCGCCGTTGGGGCCCAGCAGCCCGTGCACCGTGCCGCGCCCCACGCGCAGGTCGAGGCCGTCGAGCGCCTGCTTGTCGCCGTACCGTTTCCGCGCGCCCTCGACGACGATCGCGTCCGTCATTCCAGCCTCCCAAGCCAGTAGTCAAACTTGACCACTCGATCGAAGGTATGCCCCGACGGGTCGATTAGTCAAACTTGATTAGAGAGAATTCTTCCGGGGGTTCCGGGTGTTCCGGGGATCTTCCAGCTCCGGGTCGGGCTCGTCCGTGGCGAACGGGTTCTCCTCGCCCTCCGCGAGCACCCCCACGAAGGGCTCGCCCTCACCCGCGAAGGTGTACGCGCCCGCCTCGATCCGCTCGATCAGACCGAGCGTCCACTCCTTGCCGGCGTCGGAGGAGTGCACCCAGAGGTGCATGATCTCCCCGATGTGCCCCAGCTGCTGCGGGCCGCCCTCCGGGGTGTAGTACTCGGTGACGGCCTCGCGCCACTCGTCGAGCGCCCGCACCCGCTGCTTCAGCAGCTCCACGGCCTCCGCCCGGGGGAGGTCGACGATGAAGCCGATCCCCGCGGACAGGACGTCCATCTTCTGGTCGTACGTGGTCAGCGCCTCGCGCAGCAGCGCGAAGTACTCCGCCGTGCCCTCGTCCGTCACCTCGTACTCGGTGCGCGGCGGCCCGCCGGCCGTGCTCGGCGCGATCTCGTACGCGCGCAGCAGGCCCTGCTTGGCCATCTGCTTGAGCGCGTGGTAGATCGAACCGGGCTTGGCGTTGGACCACTCGTGCGCGCCCCAGAACTCCAGGTCGTTGCGGACCTGGTAGCCGTGCGCCCGCCCGTGCTGGCGCACCGCGCCGAGGACAAGCAGCCGGATCGCAGACACCCTCGTACCTCCTAGTCAACCTTGACTAGGGTACGGGCCGTATGCCTCAGGCGTCCTACCCGCCCTGCCCTCCTATCCCCGCTCTCCCGGCTCTCCCCGCTCCTCGGCGATCAGAGTGAAGGAGTCCTTGCCGTCCAGGGACTCCCGGACGATGTCCGCGTGCCCGGCGTGCCGCCCCATCTCCTGGACCAGGTGGAGCAGCATCCAGCGGATCGAGACCCGGCCGTCCTTGGGGAACCAGGGCGCCGGCGGCAGCGGGAAGGTGTCGTCCAGGCTCGGCACCGCGCGCACGAACTCCTCGGTCTCCTTCGCCACGCCCGCCCAGAACGCGAGCACCTCGGGGATGCTCTCCTCCTCCACGAGCCGGAAGCCGTCGCCCCAGCTCTCCCGGCTGCGCTGCCGCTCGTTCGGCCGCTGCTGGGCGAGGCGGAGCCAGACCAGCTCCACCTCGGCGACGTGCTTGATCAGCCCGGAGAGGCTGAGCGCGCTCACGCTGGGGCGGCTCGCCGCCTGTTCCTCGGTGAGACCGAAGGAGGCACGGCGGATCGCGGCCCGCTGGGCCTCGACGAAGTTGAGGAAGGCCCCGCGCTCGTCGCCCTGGGCCTCCGCGGGAACAAGAGCAACCATGATGTCCGCCTTCCTGACGTGAAAAAGAGAGTGGGTGCCGGGGAGTTCCTCTCTCCCGACACCCACCACGTTATGAAGCCTTGCGGACAGCTTCGGTCCTGAATCCCGCACTAGAACGGGAAGCGGCTCCGGCCGTGCTGGATCGAGATCCACTTCTGGGTCGTGAACGCCTCGATCATCGCGTCGCCGTTCAGCCGGCCGACGCCCGAGTGCTTCTCGCCGCCGAACGGCACGATCGGCTCGTCGTGCACGGTGCCGTCGTTGATGTGGATCATGCCGGTGTGGATGCGCTTGGCGACCCGTACGCCCCGCTCGATGTCACCGGTGTGGACGGCGCCGCTCAGGCCGTACGGGGTGT
This sequence comes from Streptomyces sp. NPDC014870, assembly GCF_043081505.1. NCBI lineage: Bacteria > Bacillati > Actinomycetota > Actinomycetes > Kitasatosporales > Streptomycetaceae > Streptomyces > Streptomyces sp. NPDC014870. The sequence goes on along the minus strand of NZ_JBIBWQ010000003.1, from coordinate 730,933 downwards.
CGTTGGCGATCCGGACCGCCTCCTCCTCGCCGTCGAAGGGGATCACGAGGGCGACCGGGCCGAAGATCTCCTGACTGAGGACGGGCGCGTCGGCCGGGAGGCCGCCGAGGACGGACGGGGAGACCACGTTGCCGTCGGCGGAGCCGTGCAGCAGCGCCGTCGCGCCGGCCGCCACGGCCTGCTCGACGACGGCGGAGACGGACTCGGCCTGCTGGGAGTTGATGAGCGGGCCGATGTGCGTGGCGGGGTCGGCCGGGTCGCCCACGCGCAGCGTCTTCACCTTGGCGACGAACTTCTCGGTGAACTCCGCCTCCACCGTGCGGTCCACCAGGATCCGGTTGGCGGCCATGCAGACCTGGCCCTGGTGCACGAAGCGGCTGAAGACCGCCGCGTCCACGGCGTAGTCGACGTCGGCGTCGTCGAGGACGATGAGGGCGCTGTTGCCGCCGAGTTCGAGGACGGCGTGCTTGAAGTTCTGCGCGCAGACGGTGGCGACGTGGCGGCCGACCTTGTCGGAGCCGGTGAAGGAGATGACCTTCGGGACCGGGTGCGTCAGGAGCGCGTCGCCGATCTCGGCGATGTCGGTGACGACGACGTTCAGCAGACCGGCCGGCAGACCGGCGTCCTCCAGGACCTTCGCGACGAGCGTGCCACCGCAGATCGGGGTGTTCTGGTGCGGCTTGAGGACGACCGCGTTGCCGAGCGCGAGGGCGGGCGCGACGGACTTGAGGGAGAGCAGGAAGGGGAAGTTGAAGGGCGAGATGACGCCGACGACACCGACCGGGAGGCGGTAGACGCGGTTCTCCTTGCCGTCGACCGGCGAGGGCAGGATGCTGCCCTCTGGGCGCAGGGCCAGGTGGATCGCCTCGCGCAGGAACTCCTTGGCGAGGTGCAGCTCGAAGCCCGCCTTCAGGCGCGTACCGCCGAGCTCGGCGACGATCATGTCGCCGAGTTCCTGCTCGCGCTCCTCGACGATCCGCAGCGCGCGCTCGAAGACGAGCCGGCGCGTGTACGGGTTGGTCTCGGCCCACTCGCGCTGGGCGCGCTCGGCGGCGCGGTAGGCGCGGTCGACCTCGTCGGCGGTGGCGACGGTGATCGAGGCGAGCTTCTCCCCGGTGTACGGGTTGAAGTCGATGATGTCCCACGAGCCGCTGCCCGGCTTCCACTCGCCGTCTATGTACTGGTGAGCCAGGTCGGTGAAGTAGGACATGAGGCGAGACCCCTTAACCCGCGGTGGCGGACGCTGTGGCGACCGTGACGGCCGGGACGGCTGTGCACCCCGAGCTTTCCGAGACGGCCGGAAATGCTGATGTCACGTCATCGTACTGACGTCCTACGTGAGTTGAAGGAGTCCCCGGAGAAGATCGCGACTTTCGGCCGGATCGGGACTCTCCTCGGCCAGCCGCTCCATCACGCGCGCGTACTGGGCGACCTCCTCGCGCTTGTCGAGGTACAGCGCGCTGGTCAGCTGCTCCAGATAGACGACGTCGGAGAGATCGGACTCCGGGAAGCTCAGCATGGTGAACGCGCCGCTCTCGCCCGCGTGCCCGCCGTAGCTGAAGGGCATCACCTGGAGCGTGATGTGCGGGTGCTCGGAGATCTCGATCAGATGCCTCAACTGGCCCTGCATCACGGCCCGGTCGCCGTACGGGCGGCGCAGCGCCGCTTCGTCGAGGACGGCGTGGAAGTGCGGGGCGCGCTCGGAGACGAGGACCTTCTGCCGCTCCAGGCGGAGCGCGACACGGCGGTCGATCTCGGCGCGCGGGGCGTCGGGCATGCCGCGGGTGACGACGGCGTGCGCGTACGCCTCGGTCTGCAACAGGCCGTGCACGAACTGGACTTCGTAGATCCTGATGAGCGAGGCGGCGCCCTCGAGGCCGATGTAGGTCTGGAACCAGCCGGGCAGCACGTCGCCGAAACTGTGCCACCAGCCCGCCACGTTGGCCTCGCGGGCAAGACCGAGCAGCGAGCCGCGCTCGGACTCGTCGCTGACCCCGTAGAGCGTGAGCAGGTCCTCGACGTCCCTTGCCTTGAAGCTCACCCTGCCCAACTCCATACGGCTGATCTTGGATTCCGACGCACGGATCGAGTAGCCGGCCGCCTCACGGGTGATGCCGCGCGATTCGCGCAACCGCCTCAGCTGCGAACCCAGCAGGATGCGCCGTACGACGCTTCCGCTCGCTCCGCTCGATTCGACTGCGGTCACGGCTCCAGCCTCTCCTTCGCGGTCACGGGCCCCCGGAGCCCCGGATTCTGCCACTAAACGCTTCAGCGCGTACACATTCGATTACGGAAAGACGGCGACTTCAGGGCGACTTCCTGATCAAGGCGAAACTGATGCGCAGAAGATATGCACAAAATCGGCACGGGGGTGGACAGGTCAGGCGCGTGCACGTGCATCTGCCCTTGCATCCAGTGGTCCCATTCGGAACGATGGACCCCGCGCAACCGCACCACATCCGCGATTCGCCGCGATTCCCGGGAGTGCCTCGCATGGGGACGAATGGATCGACCATGCTCGAGCCGTTACGGCAGGGGCTTCCGCCGATCGATCCCGCCACGGTCTCCAACTCGGCCTCCTGCGCCCTGCCGCCCGCGTACGAAGCGGTGCGCGGCGCACGGAAGTTCACCCGGGCCACGCTCACGCAGTGGGATCTCACCGAACGCTTCGACGACGTCGCCCTGGTCGTCTCCGAACTCGTCACCAACGCCCTGCGTCACGCCCTCCCGTCGGAGTCCCCCGCGGACGAGGGCCGCAACAGCCCTCCGGTCCGCCTGCACCTGATGCGCTGGACGAGCCGTCTGGTCTGCGCGGTGCGCGACCCCAGCCACAAGAGCCCGGAGACGCGCGCGGGGGACGAGGACTTCGCGGCGGAGTCGGGGCGCGGGCTGTTCCTGGTGGACTCCTTCAGCGACAGCTGGGGCTGGCACCCGCTGGCCGGGACGCTCCAGGGCAAGGTGGTGTGGGCGCTCTTCCGGCTCGGACCGGAGTGACGCGCGTAGCCGCACGCACGGGTGGACAGACATACGGGAAGGGCCCCGGCGGGATGCCGGGGCCCTTCCCTCGTGCGTGCGGCCTCATCAGACGAGGTGGTCGAACTCCCCGTCCTTGATGCCGAGAAGCATCGCCTCTATCTCGGCGGGCGTGTAGACGAGGGCGGGGCCGTCCGGGTGGCGCGAGTTGCGCACGGCGACGTTCCCGCCCGGCAGCTTGGCGAACTCCACGCAGGAACCCTGGGAGTTGCTGTGCCGGCTCTTCTGCCACACGACACCGTGGAGCTCCGTGGCCGCCATGCCGTTGTACGCGTGATGCGCGTGCGCATGATGCACTGGTAGCTCCCCGAGACGATTCGTGCAGGTGTCAACTTCCTCGGATCATAGCCGTGTTCATATGCCAATGCATGAGCAGATGCACGTGCACGGGGGGTGGCGTAGCGACTACGCGACTCCGTGCGAGCGGGTCCGGCGTCAGCGAGCTACCGACGAGTACGGCAAGAGTGCCATCTCCCGGGCGTTCTTGACGGCCCGGGCGATCTGGCGCTGCTGCTGGGCGCTCACTCCCGTCACCCTACGGCTTCGGATCTTCCCCCGGTCGGAGATGAACTTCCGCAGCAGGTCGGTGTCCTTGTAGTCGACATAGGAGACGCCGTCGCGATCCAGCGGGTTCCGGCGCGGCTTGGCCGGCTTGCGAGGGGACTTGGGGGGCACGGGGTCAGACCTCCAGGAGGGAGTCGAAGGCGGGCGGGAGCAGCTTCCAGGCCTCGCGCCCGGCGGCGTACTCGGCATCGGTGAGCAGGCAGGAGTCGAGGACCTCGGCGAGGCCCACGCGGTCGAGGCCGGGTGAGGTGAAGACCAGGTGCTGGCAGCGGTCCCCGTGCTCGGGATGCCAGTCCATCGCGGCGGCGGCCCGGCGGACGGGCGGCACCATCTCCCAGGCCGCGTCGGGCAGCGAGGCGAGCCAGGGGCCGACGCCCTCGACGCAGAGCGCGCCGCCCGCCGCGTCCCAGTGGAGCAGGACATCGGGCTTGTCGGCGAGCCAGAACCGGCCGCGGCTACGGGCGGCGGCGCAGGTCAGCTCCTCCAGCGCCGCGTAGAGGCGCTCGGGGTGGAACGGCCGGATGTGGTGCCAGACGAACGTGGTCACCCCGCTGTCGTCCGCGTCCTGGGGCAGCAGCGCGCTGGCCGGGTGCTGGGCGGCCGCGGCGGCCTCGACGTCGAAGCCCGCGAGGGCGGCCGCGGCCAGCTCCCGGCCGGAATCGGCCTGCGGGCCGACCGCGATCCGCCGTGCGGTGGGGTGGAGTTGGTCGAGGAGCGCGCGGTCCGTGTCGTCGGCGGCGAGTTCGCCCTCCGGCGCGTCGACGACCGCGAGGACGGGTGCGTACTCCAGTTGGCGCGCCCAGGTGTCGGCCACGGTCCGCTGGTCGGTGGCGGCGGCCGCGAGCCCGACGTCGGCGAGGTCGTCGCCGTTGCCGAGGCAGGGCAGGACGAGGGCGGGGTCGACGGCGGTGATCACGGCGGTCAGCCGGAGCCCGGCCGCGACCACGACCTCGGCCATCGCCTTCGGCTCGACGGAGTCCCAGAGTTCGACGACGGCGAGCCGGGTGAGCTCGGAGTCGGCCAGCCGCCGCAGCTCGGGGACGAGGTCCTCGCGCAGGGCGCAGCAGGCGCAGTCGTTGACGAGCGGGGTCTCGCCGGTGGACAGGACCCCGGTGGCGTCGCGGACCGTACGGGCGACGGTCCCGGTCTCCGGGGCGGTCGCCAGGTCGTGGTGGAGCGCGACGCTGCCGGGGACGGCGGCGAGGAGCCGGTCCACGGTGGCGCGACGGGCCTCGGAGTGCAGCCCGCCGACCAGGGCGACGGAGAGGGAGGCCACCGGGCCTGCCGGGGGGTGCGTGGGCATCAGCGCGCCGCCTCACGGCGTCCGTACCGCTGCTCGAAGCGCTCCACGCGGCCGGCGGTGTCGAGGACGCGGGCGGTGCCGGTGTAGAAGGGGTGGCTCGCCGAGGAGATCTCGACGTCCACGACGGGGTAGGTGTTGCCGTCCTCCCACACCACGGTCTTCAGGCCGTCGTGGGTGGCGAGCGTGGAGCGGGTGAGGAAGGCGAAGTCGCCGGCCTTGTCGCGGAAGACGACCGGGCCGTACGGGGGGTGGATGCCGTGGCGCATGGGTGCTCAGCGCTCCTCTCGGAAGTCGACGTGCCGGCCCGCGACGGGGTCGTACTTGCGCAGGGTGAGGCGGTCGGGGTTGTTGCGGCGGTTCTTGCGGGTGACGTAGGTGAAGCCGGTGCCGGCGGTCGACCGGAGCTTGATGATCGGGCGGAGTTCGTTGCGGGCCATGATGTGTAGAGTAAATGAAAATGGTTCTCGTTTCCAAAAGAATCCTCGGATTCCCGGGAGAGGTAGGTCACCCTTGTCCGCCCACTGCCAGCTGACCGGCGCACAGCCCGGCTTCGGCAACCGCATCTCGCACTCCCACCGCCGCACGTCACGGCGGTTCGACCCGAACATCCAGAAGAAGCGCTACTGGCTGCCGAGCGAGGGCCGGTACGTCCGGCTGACGCTGAGCGCCCGCGCGATCAAGACCGTCGACACGATCGGGATCGAGGCCGCCGTGGCCCGGATCCGGGCGCGGGGGGTGCGGGTCTGATGGCGAAGAAGAGCAAGATCGCGCGCAACGAGCGGCGGCGACGCGTGGTGGAGCGGTACGCGGAGCGCCGGGCCGAACTGAAGGAGATCATCCGGCGGCCGGCCACACCGGAGGCCGAACGGGAGGCGGCGGTGCGTGAGCTGCGGCGCCAGCCGCGCGACGCGAGCGCGACGCGGATCCGCCACCGGGACGCGGTGGACGGGCGGCCGCGGGGGCATCTGCGGAAGTTCGGGATCTCGCGGGTACGACTGCGGCAGCAGGCACACGCGGGGTTCCTGCCGGGGGTGCGGAAGGCCAGCTGGTAGGCGCTTGGGCCAGCTGGGGTGGCGCTTGGGCCAGCTGGTAGCGGCTTGCCGGGGGCGGTTGCGCGTCAGGGGCGGGGCTGGGGCGCGGGGGTGGGTGTGAGGGACTCCGACAGGTCGTCCAAGGCGTCCAGAAGCAGACCCGCCCCCTTGCGCAGCAGCGGGTCCCCCATCAGCGGCGCGCAGGCCGCGACCGTCTCGCGCAGCTCGTCCCACTCGGGCGCCCTGCGCTCCCGCACCGCCTTGCCGCCCCGTTCCGTCGACCGGCGCAGCGCCTCCGCGAGGGTCGCGGCGGCCGGGACGGGCGGGGCGCCGCGTTCCGGCAGGTGCGCCTCCATCAGCATCGCGACCCGGCCGAACTGGGCCAGCGCGTGCCCCGCGTCGTCGGCCGCCGCCCGTGAAAGGCCGCGGTGGCGCACCGGTTCGTGGGTCGCCCGGTCCAGGGCCTCCTGCCAGGCGATCCGCGCGGCCCGGGTGTTGAGCAGCGCCTCGCGCACGTCGGCGCAGACCGGGCCGGCCGGGTTGGCGTAGTGGGCGACGACCGAGGCGGCGTAACGGCCGTCGGTGACCAGCCAGTCGGCGAGACGGCCGCGCAGCCGGGGTGTCTCCCAGGCGGGGTAGACGGCGTACGCGAGCATCGCGAGGACTCCGCCGAGGAGGGTGAGGACCACCCGCTCGAACACGGTCTGGGTCCAGGCCGTACCTCCCATGCCGAGCAGGAAGACGACGTACGCGGAGACGCACACCTGGCTCGCGGCGTAACCGGTGCGCATCAGCAGGTACATCCCGAAGGCGCAGGCCACGGCGAGCGCGGCGGAGGCGTACACGCCCGGATCGGCGAGCTCGACGACGGCGGTGGCGAGGGCGACGCCGACGAGGGTGCCGCCGAAGCGGGCGACGGAACGGGAGTACGTCTGCGAGAAGTCGGGGCGCATGACCATCACGGAGGCCATCGGGGCCCAGTAGCCGTGGCCGAGGGGGAGGGCGGAGCCCAGGACGTAGCCGGCGGCGGTCACGGCGGTGACCCGGACGGCGTGCCGGAGGACCGGGGAGTCGGGGCGGAGTTCGGCGCGCATGCGGGCGAGGACGACGGGGGTCAGGCGGAGGAGGGTGGGGCGGGCACGGGCCTCGGCGCCGGTTTCCGTACGGGTTTCCGTACGGGGCTCGGCGGTCTCGACGACGTCGTCGAGGAGGGCGGCGAGGCGGACGGCGGCGCGACGGGGGGCGCCGCTGAGGAGGGTGCCGGTGTCGGGGGTGCGCAGGGCGGCGACGGCGGCGGACGGTAGGTCGACGGGCTCGCCGTGCCGGATCGCGTGGGCGGCGGCGTCCAGGACGGCGGCGGCCGCGGCGAGGAGTTCGCGGACCCGGTCGCGTGCCGGGCCCTCGGCGGAGGCGCCGACGGCCGGGTCGGCGAGGGAGGCGAGCACGGGGCGGATGCGCTCGGCGAGGCCGCGCGCGCCGTGAAGTTCGGCGGGGCGGCGGCGGGCCTGGTGGGGTGTCACGGCGGCGGCGCTGCGGGCGGTCATGAGCGGGACCGGGTCGAAGGAGGCGGTGGGGTCGTGGCGCAGGCGCCGGGCGTAGTCCGCCTCGGCGGCGAGGGCGTCGGCGAGCGCGTCGCGCTGGGCGCCCCAGCGGCGGACGGGGAGGAGGACGACGAGGGCCGCCTGGACGAGGCCGCCGACGGCGATCATCGCGGCGTGGCCGGCGGCCTCGGCGACGGAGGTGGGGAGGGTGACGGTGACCAGCATCATCGCGACGTTGGAGGAGGCGATGATGCCGACCGTGGGGCCCGCGGCCCAGGCGAGGCCGGAGACGAACGTCCAGACGGCGAGCAGGGCGAGGAAGAGGGCGGGGTGGGAGCCGGCGCCGGTGACGTAGCCGAGGAAGGTGGAGACGGCGAGGCTGGCGCCCGAGGCGAGGGCGAGGGTGGGGCGGGGGCGCCAGGAGCGCTGGAACGTGGCGATGGCGGCCTGGAAGGCGCCGAACGCGGAGCTGATGGCGGCTCCCGGGCCGAAGAGCGCGAGCGTCGCGCCGACGACGAGGGCGAGGCCGAGGGCTGCGCGGGCGGCGACGAGCGGTTCGAGCGGACGCCGTTCGACGGTGAGCCCGGAACGGGCGGTCGCTTTCAGGGCCCGGAGCCAGCTCATGGCGGGAGCCTATCCGCGAAGCGGTACGAAAGGGTTGATTCCCCCCACTCCACCCCTTCCCGAAACCCCGCCGGCGGCGGGGCGTGCGCCGGGGGGCAGAGGGGTGCGGGGGCGCCGCCGGCGCCAGCCCGGAAGCCCCTGGCGCCATGGTTGGCGTCGACGGCGCCAAGAGGTGCCAGTAATCACGTAAGTGCAGTTCAAAGTGGCCTTTGGGCGCACGCTCAATCCCGCAAAGGGCGGGCTGCGCCCCCTACACCCACCCCATCCCGCGCCACATGGCTCGCCATGGCGCCATTCGTGTGCCATTATGGCGCCACGACATTCACGCACCTGCCTGGTCATCGAAGGGGTCGGATCATGGAGACAGCGCAGAGCAGCCCGCAGAGCGCGGCGCCCGGTGCCTTCGTGGCCTTCGTGCGGTTCGTGCTCTGCGGTGGGGGCGTGGGGGTCGCGTCCAGTTTCGGGGTGGCCGCGCTCGCCGGCTGGGTTCCCTGGGCCGTGGCGAACGCCCTCGTCGCCGTCGTCTCGACGCTCCTCGCCACCGAGTTGCACGCGCGCTTCACCTTCGGTGCGGGTGGGCGCGCGACCCGGCGCCAGCACGTGCAGTCGGCCGGGTCCGCGGTGGCCGCCTACGCGGTGACCTGTGTCGCGATGTTCGTCCTGCAGCAGCTGGTGGCCTCGCCCGGCGCGGTCCTCGAGCAGGTCGTCTACCTCTCCGCCTCCGCGCTCGCCGGAGTCGCCCGGTTCGCCGTGCTGCGGCTCGTCGTCTTCGCCCGCAAGCGGTCCGCCCGGACCGTGTCCCTCGCCAGGACCGTCGACACCGACGCGCTCTGCCGCGCCGCCTGATCCGAACGAAAGGCCCTAGCCGCCCTCGACCTCCCCCTGACCCGCCCGGCCCAGGCCCGCCGCGTTCGCGGCCGTCGTGCCGTGGGACCAGCCCGCCTCGTCCCACATCGCGCGGACCCGGGTCGTGCGGGTCCGCGGGAACATCTCGTCCGTGTGCGACGTGACCGCCGCCTCGCGGCTGCGCAGCGCCGGAAGCAGCGTGGGCTCCTCCGCCGACACCCGGCGCGCGGTCGCCGCGAGACGGGTGCCGAGCCGGTTCGCGTACGCCAGCAGGAACGACTGCCGGAAGGACTTCGTACGCTTCCGGCCGCCCGCCCGCTGCTCCGCCTCCGCGCGCGTCATCGCCGCCGTCCCCTGGACGAGGAGCGAGGTGTACAGCAGCTCCACCGGATCCAGGTCCGCCTCGAAACCGACCACCGTCGAGAAGCCGTACGGCTCGTTCCACACCGCCCTGCAGTGGTTCGCCGTCGCCACCGCGTCCAGCAGGATCGCCTTCGCCTGCTCGTACGGCGGCTCCACCCCGATCCGTAGCGCCCCCGGCACATCGCCCGAAGGCGTACGCGACGCAAGGGCCGCCTCGTCCAGGCTGTGCCGGGCCATCAGCTCCTGGGCCTTGGCGGTCAACGCCTCCGCCTCCTCCGGGTACCCCGTCGCCTCGGCCTTCGCCAGCAGCGCGCGGACCCGCGTCAGCATCCGCGGCTCCCCCGCCGCCGGCGCCGGAAGCGCGTCGCCCGGCACCGGGCCCACCGGTTCGAGGGACGGCAGCCGGACGAGGAGCCGGTACAGCTCAAGGGTCGTCGTCGCCGACGAGAACCGGTCCGCGCCGCGGGCGGCGGGCTTCGTGTCCAGGTCGGCGAGTTGGGCGGCCCAGCGGTGCGGCAGGTGCGCGTAGCCCGCCGTCTCCGCCGCGATCAGGGCCCCTGCCTGGCGTACGTGCTCCTCCGCCAGGTCCCGTCTCACCAGGCGTACGAGATCCGCCGGCTGCCAGCCGCGCTCCCATGCCCTGCGTACGAACTCCTCGCCCCGGCGCGCCAGTTCCGCGTCCGCCGAGCGGTCGGCCGCGAGCAGCGACGCCGCCGTGTCGAGGAGCGCTTCCTCGTCCGTGTAGAGGGCGGTCTCCAGGGCCCTGTCCACCGTCGTCCCCGTGCTCATGACTGCTTCGCGTCCCATTCCTCGCGTGCGCGGCCGATCACCGCGCGGTGGTCGAGCGACCAGTCGATCAGCTGCTTGATCAGGTGCGTCATGCTGTGCCCCGTCTCCGTCAGCGCGTACTCCACCTGCGGCGGTGTCGTCGGGTACACCGTCCGCGTCACCAGCCCGTCCCGCTCCAGGCGGCGCAGGGTCAGGGTCAGCATGCGCTGCGAGATGCCGGTGACCAGACGCTGCAGCTCCCTGAAGCGGCGCGGGCCCGCGGCCAGTTCGACGACCACGTGCACGGTCCACTTGTCGCCGAGGCGGTCCTGCACATCCCGTACTCCGCACTCCTCCGCACAGCTCACCAGGGGGTCGGCGGCTCCCGCCCCGCTGGTTACCTCGGTGTGCCCCTCGTACACGAATGTGCCTCCTTACAAGATCCGCGCCTTGCTCCCAGGATGGTCCTCGAAGGACGGAACCACGAAACCAGGGGGAATCATGCTGCTCGTCACCGGTGTCTCCGGCGGTCTCGGCTCGCTCGTCGCGGAGCGCCTCGCGGGGCGGGAGGACGTGCTCCTCGGCACCCGGGCCGGGCTGCCCGGCACCCGTCACGTCGACTTCGACGCGCCCGCGAGCCTGCCGGAGGCCTTCGCCGGGGTGGACACCCTGCTGCTGATCTCGGCCGGGTACGGCGAGGACGACGTCGTGATCGCCCGGCACGAGGCCGCGATATCCGCCGCCGAGGCCACCGGAGTCCGGCACGTCGTCTACACCAGCCTCTCCGGCGACGGCGACCATCTCACGTACTCCCTCGCCCACCGCTGGACCGAGCGGCGGCTCCAGCGGTCGAGCGTCGAGTGGACGGTGCTGCGGAACGGTCTGTACGCCGAGTTCCTCACCTGGATCGCGACGCCCGACGCCGACCACCGCATCACCGGGCCCCTCGGGGACGGCCGGCTCGCCGCGGTGGCGCGCGCGGACCTCGCCGAGATCGCGGTCCGCGTCGCCACCGACCCGGCCGCCCACGCCGGCCGCACCTACGAACTCGTCGGCGAACGCCCGCTCGGCGGGGCGGACCTGGCGGAGGCCCTGGGCGCCACCTACGCCCCCGGGACGCTCGCCGAGGCGCGGGCGGCGATCGCGGCCTCCGGGGCCGTGGACTTCCAGGTGCCGATGCTGACGGGCACGTACTCGGCCATCGCCCACGGCTTCATGGACGGTACGGGGGTCAAGAGCGACCTGCGGGAGCTGCTGGGGCGGGCACCGCTGGACCCGCTGGAGGTGTTCGTGGCGGCGGTGCGGCGGGGGTAGCGCGTACGGCGGACGGACAGCCGTACGGCGGGGGTAGGGCCAGGCATACCTCGGGGACGCCCATCAGTGGTCGTGATCGGCGGGCGGGGAGACGATTCGCTTGGGGCATGACTTCAACGAGCCAATCCGACTGTTCCGACATCGCCGTTCGGTTGGTCGGCCTTCGCCGCCATCACCGGGACGTGCGGGCCCTGGACGGCGTCGACCTGGACTTCCGTGCCGGGACCTTCACCGCCGTCATGGGGCCCTCCGGTTCCGGCAAGTCCACGCTGCTGCAGTGTTCGGCGGGCCTCGACCGGCCCACGGGCGGGACGGTCGAGGTGGGCGGGGTCGGTCTCGCGGGGCTGAGCGAGCGGCGGTTGACGCTGCTGCGGCGGGAGCGGATCGGCTTCGTCTTCCAGTCGTTCAACCTGCTGCCCTCGCTGACGGCCGCCCAGAACGTGGCCCTGCCCCTGCGGCTCGCGGGGCGGCGGGTGTCGCGGGGCGAGGTCCGGGCGGCCCTTGAACGGGTCGGGCTCGGCGGGCGGGAACACCACCGGCCCGGGGAACTGTCCGGTGGGCAGCAGCAACGGGTCGCGATCGCACGGGCGTTGATCACGCGCCCGGCGGTGCTCTTCGGCGACGAGCCGACCGGCGCCCTCGACTCCACCACCAGCCGCGAGGTCCTGACGATGCTGCGGGAGCTGGTGGACCGGGACGGCCAGACGATCATCATGGTCACGCACGACCCGGTGGCGGCGGCGCGGGCTGACCGGGTGGTGTTCCTCGTCGACGGGACGGTGGCGGGTGAGCTGTACCGGCCCACGGTGGAGGGCGTCGCGGGGCGGATGGCCGGTCTTGAGGCGGGTTCGGCGTCGGCCGGTACGTCGACGGCGGCTTCCGGCCCCGCCGCCTCCGGGGTGGCCGAGGCGGCTTCCGGCCCCGCCGCCTCCGGGGTGGCCGAGTCCGGGGTGGAGGTCCTCCCGTGCTGACCGTCGCCCTCTCCGGGCTGCGCGCCCGTTGGGCCGCCTTCCTCGGCAGCTTCGTCGCCCTCGCCCTCGGCGTCGGGCTCCTCACCACCATGGGCCTCGGCCTCTCCGCCACCTTCGACGCGCCCGAGCGCGCCCCGCAGCGGTTCGCGGCGGCGCCCGTGGTCGTGAAGGGGCGGGACGCGGTCACCGTCGAGGTACGGCGGGGTCCGGCCACCGCCACCGTGTCGCAGCAGCTCGACCGTCCACAGCCTGTGGATATCGAACTGCTCGGCGAGCTGAAGGCCCGCTGGACCGTCACCACCTCCGGTGGCCCCGACGCCGTCGGCGTCCACGCCCCCGCCGCCGAGGTCCGTACGCTCGTCGGCGACCGGGCCCGGGTGCTCACCGGGGACGAGCGGCGGCTCGCCGACCCCGAACCGGAGCGCGACGCCGAGGCGCTCGTCGCCGTCAACGCCCTCCTCGGCACGGCCGGGGGCGTCACGACCTTCGTGTCCGTCTTCGTCGTCGCGTCCACGTTCGCGTTCGCGGTCGCCCTGCGGCGGCGGGAGTTCGGGCTGCTGCGGACGGCGGGCGCGACGCCCGGTCAGGTGCGGCGGATGCTGCTCGCGGAGGCCGCCGGGGTCGGCGTGCTCGCCTCCGCCGCCGGGTGCGCGCTCGGCGGGTGGGCGGCGCCCTGGGTGGCGCGCGTGCTCGTGGACGGGGGCCTCGCGCCCGAGTGGTTCGCGATCGGCGGGGCCGCCTGGCCCTTCCACGTCGCCTTCTGGACGGGCGTGACCGTCGCTCTCGCGGGCGCCTTCGCCGCCTCGCGGCGGGCGGGGAAGGTCGGTCCGGCCGACGCGCTGCGGGACGCGGACGTCGACCGGGACGTGCTGCCGCTCGGCCGGGCGCTGCTCGGCACGGGCCTGTTGGTGACGGGCGCGGCACTGCTGGCGTGGACGTGTGTCACCGAGCCCTCGGAACTGCTGAAGCGCAAGACGTACACGACCGTGCCCATGCTCCTGATCACGGGCGTGGCACTGCTGGCCCCGGTGCTGGTCGGGCCGGTGGCGCGGGCGGTGCGGCTGCCGGGGGCGACGGGGATGCTCGTACGGGAGAACAGCGCGGCGGCCGTCCGCCGTACCGCCGCCGTCGCCGCGCCCGTTCTCGTGACGGTCGCGCTGGCCGGCTCGCTCCTTGGGGCGTCGGCGACGGTCACGAGCGCGAAGGCGGCGGAGGCGCGGGAGCAGACGCGGGCGGAGTGGGTGGTGACGGGCGACGCCCTGCTGCCGGTGCCGGGTACGTCGGCGACGGGCGCCACCTCGGTCTTCGTACGGGACGGGGAGGAGGCGCTGGTGAAGTACGGGGCGCGGGCGGTGTCCGACCCGGCGGCCTTCGCGGAACTGTCGCGGCTGCCGGTGGTGGCCGGGGACGTGGCCGACCTGGACGACCGGTCGATCGTCGTGAACGAGGAGTTCGAGCGGCGGACGGTGGGTGACGTGGTGGAGGTGTGGCGCGCGGACGGGAGCGGCCCGGTCCGGCTGCGGGTGGCGGCGGTGCTCGCGCTCGGGACCGGTGACAACGGCCCGTACGTGACGCGGGCGAACGCCCCGGGGGCGGTCGTGGACCGGATCGACGCGCGGGGGGCGGGGGCGGGGGCCGGCGGGGCGGTACGGGGCGTGGACGCGGAGGCGCTGGCCGCCGCGGGCGGGACGGTACGGAGCGTGGAGGACTGGGCTGCCGCCACGCACCCGGCATCGAGCCCGGAAGCCCGGTTCGGCCTGCTCCTGGTCCTCGGCATCGCCCTCGTCTACACGGTGATCGCGCTCGCCAACACACTCCTGATGGCGACCTCGGTACGGGGCTCGGAACTGGCCGCGCTCCGCCTGGTCGGCGCCACCCGCGCCCAGATCCTGCGGGTCGTGACGGGCGAGTCGGCGCTCGCGGTGGCGATCGGTACGGCGCTGGGCCTCACGGTGACGGCGGCCTGCCTGGCCCTCCAGGGCGCCGCCCTTGCGGCCCTCTCGGCCCCGGTCGCGCTCACCGTCCCTTGGATCGCCGTCGCCGCGTCGGCGGCCACCTGCGCCCTCGTCGCGACGGCCGCCTCCGCCCTCCCCGCGTGGCGCGCGACGCGCTGAGCGGCGAAGGTAGGTGGACGGGGCGGTGACCAGGGTCGGAGCCGGGTCACCGCCCCGTCCTGGGGTCCGGGCGGCGCAGAGGGCAGACCGCCGGGGGCAGAGGGCAGACCGCCGGGGGAGGGTCGGACGATCGAGGGGGCTCAGGGTGGCAGACCGCCGCCCAGCCTCACGAAGCCATGGGCGAACTCCTGGAGCGGGTGACGGGCACGACGGCCGAGCGGTACATCACCCGGAACGTCATCGAGCGCGCCGGACTCCGCGACACCGAGCTCCCCACCGGGCCCGACATCGACGGGCCTCACTCGCGGCTCTACGAGGCGTGGTTCGGCATGATCGACCCACCGCGCGACTACAGCGTGTTCGACATGTCATGGGCGGGGTTGGCGGGATCACTGATATCGACCGTCGCCGACCTCAACCGTTTCTACGGACTGCTGCTGGCCGGCGAGATCGTCAGCCCTTCGGCACTGGCGCAGATGCGACGCACCGTCCCGGTCGTCACCCAGGACGGAAAGACGAATGACTACGGCCTGGGCCTGTACCCGATGGAAGCTCCCGGCCAGGCCACCTTCTGGGGTCACGGCGGCACGGTCTGGGGTGCCGGAACACTGGCCATGACCCGCGCCGACGGCAGGCGGCAGATGGCTGTGGCGGTGAACCTGCAGAGGTACAACAGGCTCGACTCCTCGGGCCGGCCCGAGCCCCATGCCATCGACCACGCGCTCGAAGCGCTCTACCGCGTCGCGATGTACGGCTGACCGTCACCCGCCGAGGAGGTCAGCCGGCCTTACCCACAAGGGCCCGGCCTGCCTCGCGCTCCGCTCGGCGGAGTTCTGCGGCTGCCAGGGCGAAGTACGCGGCGGTGAGGAAGAGCAGGCCCGGGATCGCCAGCATCGTGCGCTGGTCGCTCTCCAGGACGGCCTCGTACTCGCCCTGGGCGATCTCGACCGTGCCGCGCGCGTGCGGCGTGGCGTCGAAGGCGAAGTAGCGGCCGCCCCTCGCCTCCGCGGCCTGCAGGTTGCCCTCCCCCGCCGTGCTGACGCCCGTCATCCCCATCCCCCATCCCCTCGCACGGGGGCCCTGGTCAGGGAAGGAGGATCAACTTGCCCTGTGCGCGGGACGATTCGCTCAGCTCCTGGGCCCGTGCCGCCTCCTTCAGGGGGAAGGTCTCCGCCACGCGGAGCGTCAGGGCGCCCGTCGCCGCCAGTTTCGCCTGGGTGGTGAGGTCCGCGCGGACCTTCTCCCGGTCGCCGATGACGCCCGAGAAGACGATGCCGTGGGCCTCCGCGTCCGGCGCCGCGATCGTGACGATGCGGGTCTTCTCGCCCGCCATCAGCTCGATCGAGACCGGAAGCGTGTCGTGGCCCGCCGCGTCGAAGACCGCGTCGACGCCGTCGGGGGCCGCCGCTCGGACGCGGGTCGCGAGGCCCTCGCCGTACGTCACCGGGATCGCGCCCAGGGACTTCAGGTACGCGTGGTTCCGCTCCGACGCCGTGCCGATCACCGTCACGCCCGCCGCGACCGCCAGTTGGACCGCCGCAGAGCCGACCGCGCCCGCCGCACCGTGCAGCAGCAGCGTCTCGCCGGCCCGCACGCCGAGGAGGTCCAGCACCCGCTGCGCCGTCTCGCCCGCCACGGGGAGGCTCGCGGCCTGCTCCCAGGAGAGTTCCGCCGGCTTCGGGACCCACAGGTCCGACAGCGCGTACTGGGCGTAGGCGCCCGTCGTCGTCCAGCCCAGGACCTCGTCGCCGACCCGCACCCCCGTGACCCCGGGCCCCAGCGCGTCCACCGTGCCCGCGAACTCCAGGCCCGGCACGGCGGGGAACGTCGTCGGGTAGAACGCCTCCACCCAGCCGTAACGGCGCTTGTAGTCGACCGGGTTGACGCCTACCGCCACCACCTTCACGCGGATCTCGCCCTCACCCGGCTCGGGCAGCGCGAGCCCCGAAGCGTGGCGCAGGACCTCCGGGCCGCCGAACTCCTCGTACACGATCGCTTCCATCTCGGCCTCCGTGGACCCTCGTTGGCTGACGTCGACTGTCGTTCGCCGTCGAGGTCCAGCTTGTCGCGCCGCTCCCCTTTCTCCGCCCGTCGTTCGGACAGGCCTGCCTGGCCGAAAGGGCAGGCCTAAGCTCCCCCCATGGACGCGCTCACGCTGACCACCGCGTACGAGATCATCCGGCAGCCCCTCGGGCGGATCCTGCCCCGGCTCTCCGCCGCGCTCGGGCCGCTGATCCCGCACGACGCCGCCGCCGAACTCGCCACCCACTGCGCCCATTCCCCGTACAAGAGCGTCGGCGAGCCCGGACCCGGGCTGCCGACCGCCGCCGAACTCACCCCGCTGCTCGCCTCCGGCATCCCCGGACGGCCCTGGCAGGGCCGCGTCGTCGCCGGTGGCGTCGAGCGCGCGATCGTCGCCGTCACCAGCGACGCGACCGCCCGTCGGTCCGTCCTCGTGCTCGTCCGCGCGGAGGACGAGCACGAGGACGCGGACGTGGCCGATGACGTCCTCGGTGTCGTCCAGGCGCTCTGGGATCTGGTGACCAGTCACTTCGACCGGTTCGCCGTCGAGGCGATGCCCGGCGCCCTGGCCCGGTCGCGGACCGCCGCCGACACCCGGGCCCGGGTCATCGCGGAGCTGACGACCGCGCACTCCTCGGCGCTCTCCGGGATCCTCGCCGTGCTCCGCAGCCGCGCCCTCGACGACGCCTCCGCCCGGACCACCGCCGTCGACCTCGCCGGCAACGCGCTGATCCAGATGCGGGCCGAGGCGACGCGGGACCGTTCCGTCGCCGAGGAACCCGCCCACGAGGCCTTCGAACGGCTCGCGGACGGGCTGCGCACGATGCTCCGGCACAGCCCCGTACGGCTCGAACTCGGGGCCCCCGACACCCCCCGCACCCTGCCGGCCGACGTCGCCCACGGTGCGCGGGCCATCGTGCACGCGCTGCTGCTCGTCGTCCTCGAACAGCAGGCGGTCGGCCGGGTCCACGTCAGCTGGCAGGTCACCGAGCACGAACTGCGGGCCACCCTGCGGGACGACGGCCCCGGCACCCTGGACACCTGCCCGGCGGGCGCGGGGAGCATCACCGACCGGCTCGACGTGCTCGGCGGGCGCCTCGAGTTCGACGCCGTCCCCGGCTGGGGCACGACCTTCACGGCGACCCTCCCGCTCGCCACCCCCGAAGCGCCCGGCGCCGCCGTCGACCCGCTCACCGGCCTCGGCGAACGCGAGCTGGAGGTCCTGACCCACCTCGCCCTCGGCCACCGCAACCGGCAGATCGCGGCCGAGCTGCACATCAGCGAGTCGACCGTGAAGTTCCACGTCGCCAACATCCTCACCAAGCTCGGGGTGGGGTCGCGGGGCGAGGCCGCCGCGATGTTCCACAGAGCGGCGTAGTCGGCCACGTAGGAGCGAGGAGCGACCCTGTCGGACCGGCGCTGTCGGACCGGCACTGTCGGACCGGCACTGTCGGACCGGCACTGTCCGGCCGATGGTGTCCGACCGGCCCTGTCCGACCGCCGCTGTCAGTGCCGGGTGCCAGACTCGCACCCATGAGCGAGAGGTGGGCGCTGGCCGCCGAGGCGGAGGGGGACGGAGCACGGCTCGTCCCCCTCGGCCCCGACGCGCTGCCCACCGGCCCCGTCCTGCGCGAGCCGGACCTCGTCGAGGCCGTCCGCTCCCGGCCCGGCGTCACCCGCTGGGTGTGGCGGTCCACCGCCGAGATCCACCCCAGGCTGCTCGCCGCAGGGGTGCGCGTCGAGCGGTGTTACGACATCGAGGTCGCCGAGGGACTCCTGCTCGGCCACGAGGGGCGGCTCGGGGAGCCCCGGTCCGCGGCCGCCGCCCTCGCCCGCCTGCGCAACGCCCCCGTACCGCCCGATCCGCCGCAGCGGGCCGCCGAGCCGGGCTCGCAGGACTCCCTCTTCGAGGCCCGGCCGACCGCCACGGCCGTCTCCTTCGAGGACCTCCTCGCCGTCTACGCCGAGCAGCAGGCCCGGCACGACCGGACCGCCCACCCGGGGCGGATGCGGCTGCTCACCGCCGCCGAGTCCGCGGGCATGCTCGTCGCCGCCGAGATGCACAGGGCCGGGCTGCCGTGGCGCGCCGACGTGCACCGGGAGCTGCTGCACGAGCTGCTGGGCGAGCGGTACGCGGGCGGGGGCGAGCCCCGGCGCCTCGCGGAGCTCGCCGACGAGATCTCCGCCGCCTTCGGTCACCGCGTCCGCCCCGACCTGCCCGCCGACGTCGTCAAGGCCTTCGCCCGGGCCGGGATCCGGGTGCGGTCCACGCGCCGCTGGGAGCTGGAGGAACTCGACCACCCGGCGGTGGCGCCCCTCGTCGCGTACAAGAAGCTGTACCGGATCTGGACCGCCCACGGCTGGTCCTGGCTCCAGGACTGGGTGCGGGACGGACGCTTCCGGCCCGAGTACCAGCCAGGCGGCACGGTCACCGGCCGCTGGACCACCAACGGCGGCGGCGCCCTGCAGATCCCCAAGGTCGTCCGGCGGGCCGTCGTCGCCGACGAGGGCTGGCGGCTCGTCGTCGCCGACGCCGACCAGATGGAGCCCCGGGTCCTCGCCGCGATCTCCCGCGACCCCGGCCTCATGGAGGTCGCCGGACACCCCGACGACCTCTACACCCGCCTCTCGGACCGCGGCTTCTCCGGCGACCGCGAGCACGCCAAGCTCGCGCTGCTCGGCGCGATCTACGGACAGACCAGCGGCGACGGCCTGAAGAACCTGGCGGCGCTGCGCCGCCGCTTCCCGCGCGCCGTGGCCTACGTCGACGACGCGGCGAAGGCCGGCGAGGACGGGCTGCTCGTCCGGACCTGGCTCGGCCGGACCAGCCCGCGCGCCGTCGGCAGCGCCGAGGACGACGAGGCCGGCATCCCACAGGAGGGCGGCGGCCAGGACGTCGAACCGGCGGCCGGGGAGGGCGAGTACACGCCCGGCTACGCCTCCGGCAACTCACGGGCCCGCGGCCGGTTCACGCGCAACTTCGTCGTCCAGGGCAGCGCGGCGGAGTGGGCGCTGCTGATGCTCGCCGCGCTGCGTCGGGCCACCGCGGGGATGCGGGCCGAGCTGGTCTTCTTCCAGCACGACGAGGTGATCGTGCACTGCCCGGCGGAGGAGGCCGAGGCGGTGACGGAGGCGATCCGCGCGGCCGGGGACGAGGCGGGCCGCATCGCCTTCGGCCACACACCGGTCCGTTTCCCGTTCACGACGGCGACGGTGGAGCGGTACGCGGACGCGAAGTGACGGGCGGGCGACGGGCCGACGCGACGGGCACGGGCGGGGCCGTCCCTCACTGCCCCGCCCGTGCCCGTCCGCCGATGCCCCTCGAACCGCTCCGTCTCGAACGACTCGGTCTCGAACTACTCCGTCTCGAACTACTCCGTCTCGAACGACTCGGTCTCGAACTACTCCGTCTCGAACTACTCCGTCTCGAACTACTCCGTCTCGAACGACTCGGTCTCGAACTACTCCGTCTCGAACTTCGACCACTTCGGGCTCAGCGCGATCTCCCGCAGCTGCGCCTTCGTCAGCGCGGGCTTCGCGCGCGTCGCCGCCTCGTGCTGCGCGCCCGTGTTGAACGCGGAGATCACGACCCGGAAGCCCGACGGCGTCAGGGACTCGGCCGTCCAGGCCGTCACGCCCGCGCCGCCCTTCTCGCCGGGCTGCTCGGTGACCAGGACCAGTCGTCCGTCGGGCAGCTGCGCAGCGCCGCCCGACCTGAGGTGCGGGGCGACGTCCGCCATGCGGTTCTGCACATTGATCTGGACGAGGCTCTTGCCCTTGCCGTCGTTCACGACGACGTACGCGAACTCCTCGTCCTGCTCCCCGCTCGACACCACCGTCAGGCCCTTGGGCAGCAGCGAGCGCAGGGTCGCCCGGACATCCGCACCACCCACGGCCTGCGGCGGGGTGCTGTTGCCCGGGGTGGGCGGCACCGTCTGGGTCGGCAGCTTCTCCAGGAGCGGCCGCCAGCCCGGCGCCGTGACCAGCGTCTCCAGCTGCGCGGGGCTGAAGGGCGGGTCCGTGCGCGTGACGGCGGAATCCTTGGCGCCGGCCGCGTTGGACTCGCTGGCGTCGACCAGGAAGCCGTCCTTCGTGAGCAGGACCGCGCGCCAGGTCTTGGTGTCCGTGCGCCGGTCCGGGAACTCGTACCCCTGGAGGACCATCAGCCGGTCGCCGTTCGGCAGCCTGTCGCTCTTGCACGCGTCGTGCGGGACGTACGTCTTGTCCGGGCAGGTCACCTGGCCCGCGGAGGACTCCTCGCTCTGTCCCGCCCGGTAGAGGCCCACGGTGACGCCCGCCGGGCCCTTGCCGTCCTCGTAGACGGCCGAGACGGACATGGCGTCGCTGTGGTCGAAGCTCCAGGTGCCGGGCGGCGTGTTCGCCTTGAGGACGGCCCCCAGGGCTCCCTCGGGGGCCGTGCCCCGCGGCGCGGCGACCGAGGAGCCCTCGGCCTCCGTACCCGAACCCAGCAGGTCACCGGCGTACACCCCGCCGACGCCCACCAGCGCGAACGCCAGCACCCCGCCGGTCACGGCGGCCGCGCGGCGGCGCTTCACCAGGCGCCTGCCGCGCGTCAGGCCCCCGGTCACGAGCCCGCGGCCGTCCTCGGTGGCGAAACCGTCACCGGTACGGCGGATCGCCGCACCGAACTCGTCCTCGAAACCGTCGTGTCCCTCGTTCAGAGGCATGCCGAATCACCGTCTCCGGTCCATGAGTGAAGCCCTGAGAAGAGCTGAAAGAGCTGAAAGGAATCGAAAATCTGAAAGAAGTCGCCGGTCAGCGGGGTGCGAACTCGACGATGCTGCCGCCGAGCCGCTGCCGGAGCTTGGCGAGCGCCCGGGACGTGCGGGTACGGACCGCCGCCGAGCTGACATGGAGCGCGTCGGCCGTCTCCTCGACGCTGCGGTCCTCCCAGTACCGCAGCACCACCACCGCCCGGTCCTTGGGCGCGAGCGCCGCCAGCGCGTCGAGCAGGGCGATCCGCAGCGCCGGATCGTCGCCGTCCTCCGGGGCCCGGTCGGGCAGCTCGCCCAGGGGACGCTCGGTCGCGGAGCGTCGCCGCCGGTGGCTGAGGAACGTGCGGACCAGGACGGTCTGCGCGTACCCGGCCGGGTTGCCGACCCTGTGGACGCGACCCCACATCGCGTACATCCGGCCCAGCGTCTCCTGCACCAGGTCCTCGGCCAGATGGGTGTCTCCGCTGGTCAGCAGGCATGCCGACCGGTAGAGATGGCCCGACCTGGCAGCCGCGAACTCCAGGAACTCGTCCGCACGGGACTGCCTCATGTCCCTCCCCTCCGTCGCGCCGACCGCCCTACACCTCATTGACGCGACGGCGCCGGGGAAATGTTTCACCCGTGTTCGAGCCGGGAGATCACCAGGTCCGGAAAATTATGTCTTGCTCAGATTGGTCCGAGATGGGTATCTCTGGAACATGAACGGTTTTCTCGTGGATTCCGCAGGGGTCACGACGGCGGCCGGTGTCTGGCAGTCCGGGCTGGCCCAGGTTCTCGGCGGCCTGGTCGTGGTCGCCGTACTGATCGGCGCGTTCTGGTTCGGGATGAGGGTCCGGGACAAGGAGTCCCCCACTCCCAAGGCCGAGGAGCATCCGCACCGGCCCGAGGGCGGTCTGCCCGGCGAGATGTCCGAGTACCGGCGGCCGGCGGAGATGCCCCACACCGACGGCGAGCACCGCCTCATGCCCTACGAGCTGAAGAACGGCGGCACCTCGGGCACGGAGACCTCGCCCGACCCGCCGAGCGAGGAGAAGCGCAAGTGGGGCGGGATCTCCAGTGGCGGCTTCGGCAGCGGCGGTACGGGTCACGGCGACTGATCGCGCAGTGACCCGAGAGGGAGGTGGAGCGGAGAGGTGGTCGATGACGCCGTGAGGCAGGACGACGCCGGGCGGCTGCGGGCGATCGCGTACCGGCTGCTCGGCTCGGCCGCCGAGGCCGCCGAGGCCGCAGAGGCCGCAGAGGCGGTCGGACGGGCGCTGGGGTCGGCGGACGGCGCTGTGGGTCCCGGTGCCGATGATCCCGACGCCCTCGTCGCGCGCGTCTGCCTCGAACGGCTCCGGGCCCGCGAGTCCCGGCGCCAGGACCCCTGGGACCCGTGGGCCACGGGCGAGCCCCGCGCGCCGGAGCGAGGCACCGGCGCCGGCTCCGGATCGGGCGCCGCCGACTCCGTCGACCCGGCCCTGCTCGCCGCGCTCGACACGCTGACGCCCGCCGAGCGCGTGGCGTTCGTGCTGCACGACATGTTCGCGGTGCCGATCGACCGGGTCGCCCCCGTCGTGGAGCGCACCCCCGCGGCCACCCGTCAGCTCCTGAGCCGGGCGGCCACGCGTGTGCGGGGCACGGAGGAGATGCCCGAGCGGGACCTTCCTCGTCAGCGCGACGTCGTGGCCGCGCTGCACGCCGCCGCGCGCGACGGGGACACGGACGGCCTGCGCGCGCTCCTCGACCCGGACGTCCTCCTGCGCGCCGACGCGGCGGCGGTACGCGCCGGGGCGGCCACCGCCCACGGGGCTCCGGCGGTCGCGGAGCTCCTCGCCGAGCGGGCCGGGACGGCACGCCCCGCGCTCGTGGACGGCGCGGCGGGGCTGGTCGGGACGGGCCCCGACGCGGTGATGGCCTTCACCGTGATCGACGGGCGCGTGACGGCCGTCGACGTCCTGATGGAACCCGCCCATCTGGACCGGCTGCGCGTGGAGGTCCTGGAAGCCGGCTGAGGGTTCCCCACGGCCGCCGCCGATGAGTTCCGCCAGCCGGGACGGTCCACCCCTTCGACAGCCTCAGGAGGAGACCCGTGCACCAGGACCAACTGCTCAGAGTCATGAACTTCTGCGTCTCGCGCGACGGATTCGGCGCGGGCGAGAACCAGAGCCTCGAACGGCCCTTCGGCCACGCCGACCCCGGGACCATGTTCTCCTGGGCCGGAGCCACGGCGAGCTGGCCGAACCGCACCGAACCCGGGGGCACCCGGGGCATCGACGACTACTTCACCCGGGACTTCGCGAACAACATCGGCGCGGAGATCATGGGCCGGAACAAGTTCGGGCCGCAGCGCGGGCCGTGGCAGGACCTGGAGTGGCAGGGCTGGTGGGGGGACGAACCGCCGTTCCACACACCGGTGTTCGTGATGACCCACCATGTGCGGCCGTCCTTCACGCTCTCCGACACCACGTTCCACTTCGTCGACGCCGACCCCGCCACGGTCCTCGCGCAGGCGCGGGAGGCGGCCGACGGCAAGGACGTCCGGCTCGGCGGCGGGGCCGCCACGGTACGGGAGTTCCTCGACGCCGACCTCGTGGACACCCTCCATGTCGCGGTCGCCGACAGCGTGGAACTCGGCGCGGGATCACGGCTCTGGAAGTCCCCGGACGAGCTGCTCGACCGCTTCCACCTGGAGGTCGTGCCCAGCCCCAGCGGTGTCACCCACCATCTGTTCTGGCGGAAGTGACCCTCAGCCGAGCCGGCTCCCCGAGCGGCCCGCTATGTGCGCGGGCGGTTCGATGCCGGTCGGCAGGAGCGGGTCGGGTACCGGGGTGCCGAAGGTCGTGACGACCGGGAGGACCCCGGCCCACAGGCCCAGTGCGGCGTCCGGTCCCTCGCCGTCGTCCGGCGGGCCCGAGGCGATCTTGACCGATGCCTCGGTGAGGTCGAGGGCCAGCAGCGAGGTCGCCGCCAGCTCCTTCCGGCTGGGCTGCCGCGCGTACTCCCACTGGCCGGGCGTGCTCTGCTCGGTGAGCGCCCGCAGCCCGCGCAGCTTCTCCTCCGGGTCGGTCACCACGCGCGGAACGCCGTAGATCATCGCGCACCGGTAGTTGACCCCGTGCTCGAAGACCGACCGGGCGAGGACCAGGCCGTCGACGTGCGTCACGGTGACGCAGACCGTCGCGTCGGGCGCCTGGACCAGGCTGCGGCTGGCGACGGAGCCGTGCACGTACAGGCGGTCGCCCTCGGTGCCGTACACGGTGGGCACCACCATCGGGGTGCCGTCGACGGTGACGCCGAGGTGGCAGAGGAACCCGGCGGCGAGCACCGCCTCCAGATCGGCGCGCCGGTGGCTGCCCTTGTGGCGCATCCGGCGGAGGCGGGTCCGCTCGGTGGGGCCGAGGTCGTCCGGTGCGGCGGGTGTCCCTGCGGGGGCGGTGCTCATGGAGTCCTCTTCTTCGGGGAGCGCGTATGCCGGTGCGAGCGTGCACTCCGATGCGATCGCTCGTTGCGGTGTGAGCGCGTGCTCCGGGTTTTCTACGTCCTCCGGGCGCGCGCCGCCACCACCGCCCGCCTGTCGGAACGGCCACCGGACGGCTACCGGCTCTCCCCTCCCGCGAGGAGTTTCTCCTCCGCCTCCGCGCTCGGCCCTAGACCGCCCTCAACTCACCCTCTGCCACGCCCTGTTGCCAGGCTGCCCACGTGTCCGCGACGGTCTCCTCGGCCGGGCGGCGGCGCAGGCCCGTGGCGAGGGCGCGGGTGACGTCGCCGGCGCGGATCGCGCCGAAGCCCCGGAGGGCCGCGCTTCGGATGTCTGCCGACTGAGCCTCGAGATCGCCTGCCTGATGGAATGTCATGATGCCCGCACAGAGAGCGGGCGAGGAGCCGAGACGACGATGCTGACGGAGACATCAGGCGCGTCCGAGAACCCCGGTCTCTTGACCCGCGCGGCCGACGAGTGGCCCGAGTTCGTCAAGGCAGCCGAAAGCGTGCTGGTGCAGTCGGTGTCCTTCGCGGCGTGGACCGCCGACACACCCGGCGGTTCACGTATCCGGCTGACCGTGAACGCCCCTGAAGGCTCACGGAGGAACCCGTAGGGCCCGACGCTCCCCCCGACCCCGGCGGAGACAGTCCGCGCCCGGCTCCGTCGACGCGTCCGCTGAACCAAGAAATCCCAGGTCAGAAAGAATCTGACCTGGGGTTTCGATGGAGCCGCCTTCGGGATTCGAACCCGAGACCTACGCATTACGAGTGCGTTGCTCTGGCCAACTGAGCTAAGGCGGCATGCCGTGCGTTCCCATGTTGGGCGCAGCGGCCTCGCCAAGTCTACACAGTTTCCGGGGTGCTCCTGACCATGCTCGTGTGGTGCGCGACACCCCTCACGTGCAGCGCTTGTCCGCGGTCGGGGGGGTGCCGGTCAGGAGGTAGGTGTTGATCGCGGTGTCGACGCAGTCGCTGCCCCGGCCGTAGGCCGTGTGGCCGTCGCCCTCGTAGGTGAGGAGGGTGCCGGAGGAGAGCTGGGAGGCGAGGGACTGGGCCCACTTGTAGGGGGTCGCCGGGTCGCGGGTGGTGCCGACGACGACGATCGGGGCGGCGCCCTCGGCGGTGATGCGGTGGGGGCGGCCGGTGGCCTCGGCGGGCCAGTAGGCGCAGTTCAGGGCCGCCCATGCGAGGCCCTCGCCGAAGACCGGGGAGGCCTTCTCGAAGGACGGGACCGCCTTCTCGACGTCCGCCGGGCCGGTGTAGGCCGCCGGGAGGTCGAGGCAGTTCACGGCGGTGTTGGCGAACATCAGGTTCGAGTACGTGCCGTCCGCCTCGCGCTCGTAGTAGCTGTCGGCCAGGGCCAGCAGGCCCGAGCCCTCGCCGCCCATCGCCCGGGTGAGCGCCTCGCGCAGCTGCGGCCACGCCGCCTCGTCGTACATCGCCGCGATGACCCCGGTCGTCGCCAGGGACTCGCCGAGCGCGCGGCTCTCGCCGGTCGGCACGGGCTCCGCGTCGACGGTACGGAAGAACTTCTTCAGGTTCTCGGAGGCCGCGTCGACCGACTCCGTGCTCAGCGGGCAGTCGGGCTGCCGGACGCAGTCGGCCGCGAAGGCCCGGAACGCGGTCTCGAAGCCGGCGGTCTGATCGCGCGCGAGGTCGATCGCGGGCAGCGAGGGGTCCATCGCCCCGTCCAGGACAAGCCGTCCGACCCGGCCGGGGAACAGCTCCGCGTACGTCGCGCCGAGGAAGGTCCCGTACGAGGCACCCACGTACGTCAGCTTCTCGTCCCCGAGCACCGCGCGCAGGATGTCCATGTCCCGCGCCGTCTCGACCGTGGAGACGTGCGGCAGGATCTCGCCCGAGCGCTTCGCGCAGCCCGCCGCGAACCCCTTGAAGGACGCCGTCAGGGCGGTGGTCTCCTTGCCGTCGTCGGGCGTCTGGTCGACCTGCGTGAACGTGTCCATCTGCGGCCCCGTCAGGCACTCGACGGGTTCGCTGCGCGCCACCCCGCGCGGGTCGACGGCGACCATGTCGTACTGGGCGCGGACCGCCGCCGGGTAGCCGATGCCCGCGTACCCCTGGAGGTAGCCGACGGCGGAGCCGCCGGGGCCGCCCGGGTTGACCAGGAGCGAGCCGAGGCGCTTGCCGGGGCCGGTGGCCGCGACCCGGGAGACCGCGAGCTCGATCTCGCCGGCCGCCGGCTTCGCGTAGTCGAGCGGCGCGCGGAGCGTCGCGCACTGGAACCGCGGGACGCCGCAGTCCCGCCAGGTGAGCTTCTGCGTGTAGAAGCTCCGCAGGGCCGGGTCCGGTGTGGCGGGCGCGGTCCTGGCCAGCGACACCGGCGCGCCCGCGGGGGCGGCGGCGTCGCTGCCGCCCGTACAGCCGGAGAGGATCAGTCCGGCGGCGACGACGGCCGTCGCGGACGTGCGGAGCAAACGCCTGGAGTCCATGCCCGGAGCGTATCCGTACGAGTACGTAACGTGTCCAATCGCCCCCGCCGACGACTCAGTCGCGCAGTGCCATCGTCATCGCCTCGACCGCGAGCAGCGGGGCCACGTTCCGGTCCAGCGCGTCGCGGCAGGCGAGGACCGCCTCGATCCGACGCAGGGTCCGCTCGGGGGCCGTGTCCATGGCGATCCGCTCCACCGCGTCCCGTACGTCCTCATTGGCTATCGGCGTGCGCGTACGGAGCTGGAGCGTGAGCACGTCGCGGTAGAAGCCGGTGAGGTCGGTGAGCGCGAGGTCCAGGCTGTCGCGCTGGGTACGCGTCTTGCGGCGCTTCTGGCGCTCCTCCAGCTCCTTCATCGCGCCGGCCGTACCGCGCGGCATCCGCCCGCCCTGGCCGCCGCCGAGCGCGGCCTTCAGTTCCTCGGTCTCCTTGGCGTCGATCTCCTCGGCGACCTGCTTGGCGTCCTCGCCGGCCGCGTCGATCAGCTCCTGGGCCGCCTTGAGGCAGCCGCCGATGTCGCCGACCCGCTGCGGCAGCTTGAGGACGACGGCCCGGCGGGCCCGGGCGCGCTCGTCGGTGGCCAGGCGGCGGGCCCGGTCGATGTGGCCCTGGGTGGCGCGGGCGGCGGCCGCGGCGACCTGCGGCTCGATGCCGTCCCGCCGGACAAGCACGTCGGCCACCGCGTCCACCGGAGGCGTCCGCAGGGTCAGGTGCCGGCAGCGCGAGCGGATGGTGGGCAGCACGTCCTCCAGGGAGGGCGCGCAGAGCAGCCAGACCGTGCGCGGCGCCGGCTCCTCGACCGCCTTCAGGAGCACGTTCCCCGCGCCCTCGGTCAGCCGGTCGGCGTCCTCCAGGACGATCACCTGCCAGCGGCCGACCGCCGGGGAGAGCTGGGCGCGCCGGACGAGGTCACGGGTCTCCTTCACACCGATGGAGAGCAGGTCCGTACGGACGATCTCCACGTCGGCGTGGGTCCCGACGAGCGCGGTGTGGCAGCCGTCGCAGAACCCGCACCCCGGCGCACCGCCGAGCGCCCGGTCCGGGCTGACGCACTGCAGCGCGGCGGCGAAGGCCCGCGCCGCCGTCGCCCGCCCGGAGCCCGGGGGGCCGGTGAAGAGCCAGGCGTGGGTCATCTTGGACGCCTCGGGGACGGGCGCACCGGTGGCATGGGCGGTCACGAACGCGTCGGCGTCCCGCGCGGCGGCGGCCAGCTGCTCCTCCACCCGCGTCTGCCCGACGAGGTCGTCCCATACGGCCATGTGCGCTCCTCAGGTACGCCCCAGGTACGTCCTGCCCTGGTACGCCCTCCATTGTGGGGCACCCCACTGACACCCCCGTGACACCCCGGACCGCCCGCCGGAAGACGACGGGCGGTCCGAGGGTGCCGGGCGTCAGCGGCCGCGGCCCCTGCGGCGGCCGTCGTTCTCGTCGTCGTGCGGGCCGAGCAGCTCGTCCGCCAGGGACGGGAGGTCGTCGAGCGGGGTCTCCTCCGCCCAGTCGGAACGGCGCTTGGGGCGGCCCTGATCGTCGAGCTGGGGCAGCTCGCGCGTCCGGTCGTTCGCACCGTCCGGCTCGTCACGGAAGATCCCCTGCGGGACCCGGTCCGCCGGGTCCGCGTCCCGTACGGGAGGCAGCACGGCGGTCTCGTCGGCGGCCGGCACCTGCGGCAGGACCGTGGTCTCCTCCGCGTCCCGCACCGGTCGGAGGACCGTCGTCCGCTCCTCGGGCCGGACGTCGTCGGGGCGCACGACGGGTGTGGGGACGGTGACCTCGTTCGGCGACACCATGGGGACGACCTGCGTCACGTCGTCGTCCGGGCGGGTCTCGTCCGGCCGCACGACCGGCGTCGGGACGGTGATCTCGTTCGCCGACTCGGCCGAGTCCGAGGACGGCGACGACTGCGCGGAGGCCTTCGCCTTCTCGGCCGCCTTCGCCGCAGCAGCGGACGCGGCGGACGCAGCGGCGGCCTCCGCCGCCTTCCTGGCCTCCGCGGCCTTCGCCGCCGCAGCGGCCTCCGCCGCCCTCTTCGCCTCGGCAGCCTCGGCGGCCGCCTTCGCCTCCGCCGCCGCAGCGGCCTTGGCGGCCTTCTCCGCCTCGGCCTTCCGAGCGGCCTCGGCCTCGGCTTCAGCCTTCCGAGCGGCCTCGGCCACCGCCTCGGCCTTCCGCGCCGCCTCAGCCTCCGCCTCGGCCTTCCGCTGGGCCTCCTCAGCCGCCTTCGCGGCGGCCGCCTCGGCCAGCCGACGGGCCTCCTCGGCGCGCAGCAGGGCCTCCTCGGCCTTGCGCTGCTTCTCCAGGCGACGCTCCTCCGCCTCCGCACGCAGCCGGGCCTCTTCCTCGGCCTGCTTGCGGCGCCGCTCTTCCTCCTCGCGGCGGACCTTCTCCTCGGCCTCGCGCCGCTTGCGCTCCTCCTCGGCGGCCAGCCGGGCCTCCTCCGCGCGGCGGCGGGCCTCCTCGGCCTGGCGCTCGGCCTCGCGGCGGCGCGCCTCTTCCTCCTCCTGGCGCTTGCGCTCCTCCTCCTCGGCGCGGAGCTTGGCAAGCTGCTCCTGGCGCTCGCGCTCGAGACGCTCCTCCTCGGCCTTGCGCGCGGCCTCTTCCTCCGCCTTGCGCCTGGCCTCCTCCTCGGCCTTCCGGCGCGCCTCCTCCTGGGCCTTCACCTCGGCCTCGGACAGCGGCAGCATCCGGTCGAGCCGGTGGCGTACGACGGTGGTGACGGCCTCCGGCTCCTGGCCGGCGTCGACGACGAGGTAGCGGCCGGGGTCACCGGCGGCGAGGGCGAGGAATCCGGCCCGCACGCGCGCGTGGAACTCCGGCGGCTCGGACTCCAGGCGGTCGGGGGCCTCGGTGAACCGTTCCCGCGCGGTCTCCGGGGAGACGTCGAGGAGGACGGTCAGGTGCGGGACGAGCCCGCCGGTCGCCCAGCGGTTGATGCGGGCGATCTCGGTCGGCGACAGGTCGCGTCCGGCGCCCTGGTAGGCCACGGACGAGTCGATGTACCGGTCGGAGATGACGACCGCGCCCCGCTCCAGGGCGGGCTTGACCAGGGAGTCGACGTGCTCGGCGCGGTCGGCGGCGTACAGCAGCGCCTCGGCGCGGTTGGAGAGCCCGGCGCTGGAGACGTCGAGCAGGATCGAGCGCAGCCGCTTGCCGATCGGGGTGGCGCCCGGTTCGCGGGTGACGACGACCTCGTGGCCCTTGGCGCGGATCCATTCGGCGAGCGCCTCGGCCTGGGTGGACTTGCCGGCGCCGTCGCCGCCCTCCAGGGCGATGAAGAAGCCGGTCGGCGCGGGCGCCTGCACCGGGTCGGCACCGCGCAGCGCGTCGCGCAGGTCGCGGCGCAGCGGTACGCCGGCCCGGTCGTCGGTCTTGGCGAGGACGAGGGCCGCGACGGGCAGCAGCAGCGCGCCGACCAGCATCAGCGTGAACGCGGCGCCGCCGTGGGCGAAGACGAAGCTGCCCGAGGCGAGCCGGTGCGGTCCGATCGCGGCGGCGAGCAGCGGCGCGGCGAGCGCGCCGACGGCCATGGCGACCCGGACGACGGCCTGCAGGTGCTCGGTGACCCGGGGGCGCCGGGCCTCCTCGGTCTCCTGGTCGATGAGGGTGTGGCCGGTGTTGGCGGCGACCCCGGCCGCGTACCCGGCGAGTACGGCGAGCAGCAGCACCGTGGCCGTGTCCGGCACGAGGCCCATCGCGAGCAGCGCGATGCCGGTGAGGGCGATCGCGAGGGCGAGGAGGCGGCGGCGGGAGAGCACGGTGAGCACGGAGCCGGCCGTGCGGATGCCGACGGCGGTGGCCCCGCTCAGCGCGAGGATCAGGAGCGCGAAGGTGACCGGACCGCCGCCCAGGTCGTACGCGTGGAGGACGGCGACCGCCGCCGCGGCGGCGATGGCTCCGGCGACCGTGGCGCAGGCGATCACGAGCAGTCCGACCGCGCCCGTGCGGCCCTTCTCCGCGCCGGCGAGGCGCAGGCCCTCCAGGGGCGAGCGCGGCCTCGGGGTCTGTCCGCCGGGCAGCTCGACGAAGTACAGGACGGAGACGGAGGCGGCGAACAGACCCGCGGCGACGTACGAGCCGAGGGCGGCCTGGTGCAGCGTGAACCAGTCGATGCCCGCGCCGAGCAGGTTGCTCAGCAGCGTGGCGGCGAGCAGCACGGCGGCGGCGGCCGGTACGGCCAGGAAGCCCGTGCGCAGCGACAGCCTGCGCAGCGCGTCGAGGTGGTCCGGCAGCGGGCGCACGGCGGCGCCCTCCAGCGGCGGTGCCGGCAGAAGCCCGGGGGCCGCGCCCTCGCGGGCGATGGTCCACAGGCGTTCGGCTGCGCCGACGACGAAGACGGTCCCGAGCAGGAAGCCGAGGGCCTTGTCCGGGGTCCAGTCGATCCACAGGGGCGCGATCACGAGCAGCGCGATCCGCAGGGCGTCCGCCCCGATCATGGTCCAGCGCCGGTCGAGGGGGCCCTTGGGGCCGGTCAGCTGTGTGAGCGGGCCGAGCAGGACGGCGCCGAAGAGCACCGAGGCCAGCAGCCGGGCGCCGATCACGGCCGCGACGGCGAACGCGGCGCCCCGGTACCCGCCTCCGAAGGCCTGCTCGGAGACGGCCGCCTGGAGTCCGAGGAGCACCAGGACGAGCACGGCGAGCGCGTCACCGGTGCCTCCGACGAACTGGGCGCTCCACAACCGTCGCAAGGGCTGATGGCGCAAAAGCGCCCGTACGGCACGCTCCCTTGAGTCTGCGACAAGCGCGACGTCGGAGTCTGGCTGCTCTGCTCGCGTCATCCGTCCACCCTATCCGGACCCTCTGACTCCCCGTGGCCTCCATCCGAACAAACGTCGGGGGGCGGGGAAACGTGTAAGGGGCGGGGGTCACTTGCCCCCGCCCCTTACAAGACCCCGCCGCAGAGCGCGGGGTTCCGCTTTACTGCTCCGACTTCGCCGCCGTCTTCACTCCGACCTGGCCGCCGTCTTCACTCCGACTTCGCCGCCGTCTTCTTCGCGGCGGTCGTCTTCTTCGCCGCCGCCGTCTTGGCCGTGGCCGTCGTCGTCTTCTTCGCGGCGGTCTTCTTGGCCGCCGTCTTCTTCGCCGGGGCGGCCTTCTTGGCGGCCGCCTTCTTCGCGGGCGCCTTCTTGGCCGCCTTCTTCGCCGGCCCCTTGGCCCGCTTCTCGGCGAGCAGCTCGTAGCCGCGCTCCGGCGTGATGTCCTCGACGCTGTCCCCGGTCCGCAGGGTCGCGTTGGTCTCGCCGTCCGTCACGTACGGGCCGAACCGACCGTCCTTGACGACGACCGGCTTCTCGCTGACCGGGTCGGTGCCCAGCTCCTTCAGCGGCGGCTTGGCGGCCGCCCGGCCACGCTGCTTGGGCTGCGCGTAGATCGCGAGCGCCTCCTCCAGCGTGATCGTGAAGAGCTGCTCCTCGTCCGTCAGCGAGCGCGAGTCCGTGCCCTTCTTCAGGTACGGGCCGTAGCGGCCGTTCTGCGCGGTGATCTCGACACCCTCGGCGTCCGCGCCGACCACGCGCGGCAGGGACATCAGCTTGAGCGCGTCCTCCAGCGTCACGGTGTCCAGCGCCATGGACTTGAAGAGCGAGGCGGTCCGCGGCTTCACCGCGTTCTTGCCGGTCTTCGGGGTGTCCTCGGGCAGGATCTCGGTGACGTACGGGCCGTACCGGCCGTCCTTCGCGACGATCTGGTTGCCGCTGACCGGGTCGGTGCCCAGCTCGAAGTCGCCGCTCGGCTTGGCGAGCAGCTCCTCGGCGTACGCGACGGTCAGCTCGTCGGGCGCGAGGTCCTCGGGCACGTCCGCCCGCTGGTGGCCCTCTGCGTCCTTCTCGCCCCGCTCGACGTACGGGCCGTAGCGGCCGACGCGCAGCATGATGCCCTCGCCGACCGGGAAGGAGGAGATCTCCCGGGCGTCGATCGCGCCGAGGTCGGTCACCAGCTCCTTCAGACCGCCGAGGTGGTCGCCGTCGCCGTTGCCTGCGTCCGCCGCGCCGCCCTCGCCGGTGCCGCCGCCCTCGCCGAAGTAGAAGCGCTTCAGCCACGGCACGGCCTGGGCCTCGCCCCGGGCGATGCGGTCGAGGTCGTCCTCCATCTTGGCGGTGAAGGAGTAGTCGACGAGGCGCCCGAAGTGCTTCTCGAGCAGGTTGACCACGGCGAAGGAGAGGAACGACGGCACGAGCGCCGTCCCCTTCTTGAAGACGTAGCCGCGGTCGAGGATCGTGCCGATGATCGACGCGTACGTCGACGGGCGGCCGATCTCGCGCTCTTCCAGCTCCTTGACCAGGCTGGCCTCGGTGTAGCGGGCCGGCGGCTTGGTCGCGTGGCCGTCGACCGTGATCTCCTCGGCGGAGAGCGCGTCGCCCTCGGCGACCTGCGGCAGCCGGCGCTCGCGGTCGTCCAGCTCGGCGTTCGGGTCGTCGGCCCCCTCCACGTAGGCCTTCATGAAGCCGTGGAAGGTGATCGTCTTGCCGGACGCGCTGAACTCGGCGTCGCGGCCGTCGGCCGCCCGGCCGCCGATCTTCACGGTGACCGAGTTACCGGTCGCGTCCTTCATCTGGGAGGCGACGGTCCGCTTCCAGATCAGCTCGTAGAGCCGGAACTGGTCGCCGGTCAGGCCGGTCTCCGCCGGGGTGCGGAAACGATCACCCGAAGGACGAATCGCCTCGTGCGCCTCCTGCGCGTTCTTGACCTTGCCCGCGTAGACGCGCGGCTTCTCCGGCAGGTAGTCGGCGCCGTACAGCTGCGTGACCTGCGCGCGAGCCGCCGTGACGGCGGTGTCGGAGAGGACCGTGGAGTCCGTACGCATGTAGGTGATGAAGCCGTTCTCGTACAGCTTCTGGGCGACCTGCATGGTCGCCTTCGCGCCGAAGCCCAGCTTCCGGCTCGCCTCCTGCTGGAGGGTGGTCGTCCGGAACGGGGCGTACGGGGAGCGGCGGTACGGCTTCGACTCGACCGACCGGACGCTGAAGGAGGTGTCGGCGAGCGAGGCGGCGAGCGCGCGCGCCTTCTCCTCGTCGAGGTGGAGCACGTTCGCGGTCTTCAGCCGGCCGTCGGCGCCGAAGTCACGGCCCTGGGCGACGCGCGCCCCGTCGACCGAGTTCAGGCGGGCGACCAGCGAGGACGGGTCGGAGGGGTCGCCGGCGCGGCCGGTGGAGAAGGTACCGGTGAGGTCCCAGTACTCGGCGGAGCGGAACGCGATGCGCTCGCGCTCGCGCTCGACGACGAGCCGGGTGGCGACGGACTGGACGCGGCCGGCGGAGAGGCCGCGCATGACCTTCTTCCACAGGACCGGCGAGACCTCGTAGCCGTACAGCCGGTCGAGGATGCGGCGGGTCTCCTGGGCGTCCACCATGCGCTTGTTCAGCTCGCGCGGGTTGCGGACGGCCGCCTGGATGGCGTCCTTGGTGATCTCGTGGAAGACCATCCGGTGGACCGGGACCTTGGGCTTCAGGACTTCCAGGAGGTGCCACGCGATGGCTTCGCCCTCGCGGTCCTCATCGGTGGCGAGGAAGAGCTCGTCGGACTCGGCCAGCTGCTCCTTGAGCTTCCTGACCTGTGCCTTCTTGTCGGCGTTGACGACGTAGATGGGCTGGAAGTCGTGCTCGACGTCGACACCGAGGCGGCGCACCTCGCCGGTGTACTTCTCCGGCACCTCGGCCGCGCCGCTCGGGAGGTCGCGGATGTGCCCGACGCTCGCCTCGACGACGTAGCCGGGGCCGAGGTAGCCCTTGATCGTCTTCGCCTTGGCAGGCGACTCGACGATGACGAGTCGGCGGCCGCCCTGTGCGGTCTCGCTGGTCGGGGACAACTTCGCTCTTCTCTCCGGTCGACGCTCGGTGGCACGTACGGCGCTGGCACTCCGCGTGCACGCACGGCCGCGGCACGCAGGGTGACGCTGCCATCGCTGCGGAGTGTGACGGTACAACCCGCCCCCGTGTCAAACGGCGAAAGCCCGCAACGGCCACTCGAACGGTAACCCGACTCCTGGCATTCCTGCCGCCCGGACTCCCGGTCCGGTGGGGCGGGACCAAGCGGAACGACCTCGTCACACCCGGCCGAAGCACCACACCCCGAGGAGCAGGAAGAGCAGTCCGAAGATCGTCGTGAGCGTGCCGGCGACCCGGGTGGCGACCCCCTGGGCGACGGGTTCCCCGTGCGCCACGCGCACCCCCGTCCACAGCAGCAGTGCGGCTCCGAACAGCGCGAACGCCGTTCCGGCGAAGATCGCAGGCCCGCTCTCCATGCCCCTACCCCGTTCCCTTCACGAGCCCCGGTGGCACCCGGTGGCCCTGGAGGCCGAGGCTGGCACCTTCCGGCGTCCGAGGTGCGAATTCCGGGTGAACGACGCGGGCGGTCCCGTACGGGTTCACGAATATGGCCGGTAGTGTCCCCCCGCCCCCGGCCGCCTCGTCCGTCACCTCACGACGGCGCGAACGGGCGCCCGGAGCGTGTCGCGGCTCACCTCGGGAGCCCGGTGCCTTCCGGTCTCCCGGCCTCGCGGTCTCCCGGCGCTTTGCCGGTGCCTCCCCGCGCCGAGGGGTCAGCCCGACGGGAGCAGGAAGCCCTCCTCCACCAGGAGCCGGATGGCCTGCGGCGTGCGGTCCCGCAGCAGGACGGGGTCCTCGCCCATCAGCTGACCGATCGCGTCCAGGATCCGGCCGGCGCTCAGTGTCCCGTCGCAGACGCCCGCGAAACCGGCCCCCACGTGGTCCACCTTGGTCGCGCGGCGCATGCCCCGGTTCTGCCGCAGCACCACGTGCTCCGGGTCTTCGGCGCCCGGCAGCCCGACCTGCTCCTGCACGACCTCGGGCGCGAGGGTGAAGTGGTCGGCGAGCAGGGCCGCGTCGTCGCGCGAGCGCAGGTAGTCCTGGCGCTCGAAGTGGGCGACCACGGTGTCGCCGAGCGGCTGCTCGACGGGGTGCGGCCACTCCTCGATCACGAGGGACGGCTCGACCGCGCCCGAGGCCACGGCCGCGTTCTTCCGCAGGGTGATCCAGCCGAAGCCGACGGCCTTGGTCTTGCGGGCCTCGAACTCGTCGAGCCAGGCCTCGTACCGCCGTGCGTACTCCGCCGGGTCCGCGCGGTGGTCGCCGCTGTCCCGCAGCCACAGCTCGGCGTACTGGGTGATGTCCTGGACCTCGCGCTGCACGATCCAGGCGTCGCAGCCGCGCGGCACCCAGGAGCGCAGCCGCTCCTGCCACTCCTCACCCTCGACGTGCTGCCAGTTGGCGAGGAACTGGGCGTACCCGCCGTCGTTGAGCCGCTCGCCGGCCTCCTGCACGAGCGTGCGGCAGAGGTCGTCGCCGCCCATGCCGCCGTCGCGGTAGGTGAGCCGGGCGCCGGGGGAGATGACGAACGGCGGGTTCGAGACGATCAGGTCGTACGTGTCCCCGTCGACCGGCTCGAAGAGCGAGCCGGACAGCAACTCGGCGCCGCGGGCGCCGGAGAGCGCGAGGGTGAGGCGGGTGAAGTCCAGGGCGCGCGGGTTCAGATCGGTCGCGGTGACCAGCGTGGCGTGCTGGGCGGCGTGCAGGGCCTGGATGCCGGAACCGGTGCCGAGGTCGAGCGCGGAGGAGACCGGCGTACGGACCGTGATGCCGGCCAGGGTGGTGGAGGCGCCGCCGACGCCGAGGACGACCCCTTCGTCCTTCTGGCCGATGCCGCCCGCCCCGCCGACCGCGCAGCCCAGGTCGGAGACGATGAACCAGTCCTGCCCGTCGGGTCCGCCGTACGGCCGGACGTCGACGGAGGCACCGACCTCCTGCTCGTCCTCCCGGGCCACCAGCCAGCCGTCCTCCAGGCACTCCTCCAGCGGCAGCGCCGCGGCGGCGCGGGCGCCGGAGACGGGCTGCTGGAGGAGGAAGAGCCGCACGAGGGTCTCCAGTGCGGAGTCCCCCCGGGTGGCGCGCAGCGCGGGCACGGTCTCGCTGCGGGCGAGCGCGGCGTAGGCGGGGGCGCCGAGCAGTTCGAGCAGGCCGTCGGCGGTGAAGTCGGCTGCGAGCAGGGCCTCGCGGAGCCGGGCGGCGCGCGCGGGGACAGGGAGGCGGGAGGTCAGGCTGGTCGTACTCACCCCACCATTGTGGCGGCCGACACCGACATTGCCGCGTCAGCCCCACCCCGCGTGGGGTCGCGCGTGGAGCCGTACGGGGGCCACGCGCGCGTAGGTCGTACCGGGCCCACGCGCGCGTAGGTCGTCGAGGATCACGCACACGTGCGGCGTACCGGGCCCCACGCCCGCGTGCGTCGTACCGGCCCCACGCGCGCCCAGGCCGGTCGTACGAGGGCCCCGGGCGAGGCGTGCTCGGCCCGGGGCCCTCGTCGGGCGCGTTCCCGCGCCGCCGAAACGTCCGCTCTACTCCGAGCTCTTGCTCGCGGAGCCGGACGGCTTGGCGGAGGTCCCGCCGGACGGCGTGGAGCCCGCCTTCGGGGAGGACCCGGCGGGCGAAGGCGTGGCCTTCTGGCAGCCCGGCTGCTTCGCCATGGCGGTGCCCAGCTCGCCGGACTGCAGCTTGGCCAGCGCGTCCTGGTCCATCTTCTCGATCTTCTTCAGGCCGTCGGCGACGTCCTGGAGACCGTCCGCGAACTTCTGCTGGTTGCTCGGGTCGAGCGCGTCGACCTGCTTCTTCAGCGCCTCGTAGGCGACCGCCGTGGAGTTGAGCTCCTTGACGGCGTCCTGCTGGAGCTTCTCGCCGTTGTCGACCGGCGGCGCCCCCGCGCCCTCGATGGCCTTGGCGAGCGCCCGGTCCGCGTTGGCGATGTCCTGGAAGGCCTTGGAGTCGGCGGCCTGGATGTCGGCCGGCTTGCCGTCCGCGGCCGTCGAGATGATCAGCTGCTGGGCGTCGGCCCGCTTCTGGATCTGCGGCTTCGCCTGGTCGCAGACCGTCTTGGCCCAGTCGTTCACCTTGTCGCCGTCGTCGCTGCAGCCGGACAGCGTGAGCGCCAGCACAGCGGCGCCTGACAGCGCGACAGCAAGCTTCTTGTTCACCGGTTCGGTCCCTTCCAAGGCTCTCGGCCCCGGAACATACACGCCGAGCGCGCGACATCCACCTTTCAGGCGACTGATTCATCCGATATTGCAGCCGATTGCACCAAGGGAGAGACACCTCACGCGGACACGCGAAACGGGCGGACAGCACGTCAGA
Organism: Streptomyces sp. NPDC014870; assembly: GCF_043081505.1. NCBI lineage: Bacteria > Bacillati > Actinomycetota > Actinomycetes > Kitasatosporales > Streptomycetaceae > Streptomyces > Streptomyces sp. NPDC014870. The sequence goes on along the minus strand of NZ_JBIBWQ010000003.1, from coordinate 692,663 downwards.
ACGTGCCGTCCGCCCGCCTTCTGACCTGGTATTACGAAATCACCGGAGCGTCCGGCGAGCCCGCCGAGCGCCGCGCGGCGTTGCCTTCGTCACCCACGTCCCCGCTCTCGCCGCTCTCGTCACTCTCGTCGTCCCCGACGACCACGGAGCGCCGCTTGGAGACGTAGACCGCGGCCACGATGACGGCGACCGCGAGGATCGCGACCATGGTCCGCAGTCCGGCGCTCGCGTCGTCGCCGTAGCTGAACTGCACCACGGCGGGCGCGATCAGCAGGGCGACCAGGTTCATCACCTTCAGGAGCGGGTTGATGGCCGGGCCCGCGGTGTCCTTGAACGGGTCACCGACGGTGTCGCCGATGACGGTGGCGGCATGTGCCTCGCTGCCCTTGCCGCCGTGGTGGCCGTCCTCGACGAGCTTCTTGGCGTTGTCCCAGGCGCCGCCGGAGTTGGCGAGGAAGACCGCCATCAGGGTGCCGGTCGCGATGGCCCCGGCGAGGTACGCGCCGAGCGCGCCGACGCCGAGCGTGAAGCCGACCGCGATCGGCGCCATGACGGCGAGCAGCCCGGGCGTGGCGAGTTCGCGCAGCGCGTCCTTGGTGCAGATGTCGACCACGCGCCCGTACTCGGGCTTCTCGGTGTAGTCCATGATCCCGGGGTGCTCGCGGAACTGCCGCCGCACCTCGTAGACCACGGCGCCGGCCGAGCGGGAGACGGCGTTGATCGCGAGCCCCGAGAAGAGGAAGACGACCGCCGCGCCGAGGACCATCCCGAAGAGGTTGTTCGGCTGCGAGATGTCCATCGAGAGGTTCATCCCGGAGGCCTTGGCGCCGACGTCGGCGACGGCCGTGGCGATGGCGTCGCGGTACGAGCCGAACAGCGCGGCCGCCGCCAGGACGGCCGTGGCGATGGCGATGCCCTTGGTGATGGCCTTGGTGGTGTTGCCGACGGCGTCGAGGTCGGTCAGGACCTGCGCGCCCGCGCCCTGGACGTCGCCGGACATCTCGGCGATGCCCTGCGCGTTGTCGGAGACCGGCCCGAAGGTGTCCATGGCCACGATCACCCCGACCGTTGTGAGCAGCCCGGTGCCGGCCAGGGCGACCGCGAAGAGCGCCAGCATGATGGACGTGCCGCCGAGCAGGAACGCTCCGTAGACGCCGAGCCCGATGAGCAGGGCCGTGTACACGGCGGACTCCAGGCCGATGGAGATGCCCGCGAGGACGACGGTGGCGGGGCCGGTGAGCGAGGACTTGCCGATGTCCTTGACCGGGCGCCGGGTCGTCTCCGTGAAGTAGCCGGTGAGCTGCTGGATCAGGGCCGCGAGGACGATGCCGATGGCGACGGCGACCAGGGCGAGGATCCGCGGGTCGCCGGGGTGGTCGGAGATCCCGGCCTCGGTGACGCCCTTGAGGTCGGCGTAGGAGGACGGCAGGTAGGCGAAGACGGCGATCGCGACCAGGGCGAGGGAGATGACGGCGGAGATGAAGAAGCCGCGGTTGATGGCGGACATGCCGCTGCGGTCGGCGCGCCGCGGGGCGACCGCGAAGATGCCGATCATCGCGGTGACCACGCCGATCGCCGGGACGATCAGGGGGAAGGCGAGGCCGAGGTCGCCGAAGGCCGCCTTGCCCAGGATGAGGGCGGCGACGAGCGTCACGGCGTACGACTCGAACAGGTCGGCGGCCATGCCCGCGCAGTCGCCGACGTTGTCGCCCACGTTGTCGGCGATGGTCGCCGCGTTGCGCGGGTCGTCCTCGGGGATGCCCTGCTCGACCTTGCCGACGAGGTCGGCGCCGACGTCGGCCGCCTTGGTGAAGATGCCGCCGCCGACCCTCATGAACATGGCGATGAGGGCCGCTCCGAGTCCGAAGCCCTCCAGAACCTTGGGCGCGTCGGCCGCGTAGACGAGGACGACGCAGGACGCGCCGAGCAGGCCGAGGCCCACGGTGAACATGCCGACCACTCCGCCCGTGCGGAAAGCGATCTTCATGGCCTTGTGCGCGACGGTGGTGAGATCCTTTTCCGGTTCACCGGGCGCCGGGGTCGCCTCTCGGGCCGCAGCGGCCACGCGCACATTCGCCCGCACCGCGAGCCGCATGCCGATGTATCCGGTGGCCGCCGAGAAAAGCGCACCCACCAGGAAGAACAGAGAACGCCCGGCGCGCTGCGACCAGTTGTCGGCGGGCAGCAGCATCAGCAGGAAGAACACGACGACGGCGAAGATCCCGAGTGTGCGCAACTGCCGGGCGAGATAGGCGTTGGCGCCCTCCTGCACGGCTGCCGCGATCTTCTTCATCGAGTCGGTGCCCTCACCGGCCGCCAGCACCTGACGGGTCAGGACCTGGGCGACGAGCAGGGCCGCGAGCGCGACGGCCGCGATGACGATCACGATCGTACGGTTCTCGTCCGTGAGTACCGCCGCGGCGAGAGAAGTGGGGTGTCCGGTCAGTTCTGGGTTGAAGAGCCCCGCCATTCGTCCTCCTTGACGTTTGCGAGGTCAAGACGTGGACGGATTGTAGGGAGCGGAACCTGATCAAAACAGGGCGCCGCAAATGGAATTCAACATTGCCTTGATCTTCCCACCGAATGCGGTAATGGGCCAAAAGCATTGGCACATGATCGATGATCTAGAGAAATGAAAAGAGGCCCTGCTCGGCAGGGCCTCTTTTCACGATCTTGGCTACGGCATTCGGCCGTACGGACGCGGTCAGGGAATCACGACCGCCGGGTTGGTCGGCCAGCTCATCCTGATGACCCCGCCCTCCTCGCCGGCCCGGACCTCGACGTCGTCGACGAGCCCGCGGATCACCGCGAGACCCATCTCGTCCTCGCCGTCGGCGTCGTCGAACTCCTCGGCCGGCGCCTCGTCGCGCGCGCCGGGGACACCGGCAGCGTCCGCCGCGGCCACACCCGCGCCCGGGACCTCGTCGCCGACCTCGATGGAGAACGTCTTCTCCTCCTCGGTCAGCACGACCCGGACGGGGGTACTCACGCCGTTGCTGCGGTGCAGTCCGACCGCGCGGGAACACGCCTCGCCGACGGCGAGTCTGACCTCGTCGAGCACCGCCTCGTCCACCCCGGCCCGGCGCGCCACCGCGGCCGCCACGAGGCGGGCCGTGCGGACGTGCTCGGGCTGGGCGCTGAAGCGGAGTTCAACGGTGGCCATGCGGTCCCCCTAGGAACGTCTGGGCGGGCAACTCGGAGGACCGGGCGTGTGCGGCCCGGTTCTCCACTCCTTCTTCCGGCCTCTGCGGGCCGTCAGTCGGTGGCGCTGACGGCCTCGTCGACCGTGGTGTGGATGGGGAACACCTTGGTCAGACCAGTGATCCGGAAGATCTTGAGAATGCGCTCCTGGTTGCAGACCAGGCGCAGCGAGCCCTCGTGCGCGCGCACGCGCTTCAGGCCACCCACCAGCACGCCGAGGCCGGTCGAGTCGAGGAAGTCCACGCCTTCCATGTCGACAACCAGGTGGTAGCTGCCGTCGTTCACCAACTCGACCAACTGCTCGCGCAGCTTGGGCGCGGTATACACATCAATCTCGCCACCGACCTCGACGACCGTACGGTCGCCACTCGGGCCGGACACATTGCGAGTCGACAGGGACAGGTCCACGGATCCTCCAGCACCTTGCTATCGAGCGGTCGTCCCTCAAGTCTCCCGGGCGGAGTCGGGGGACGGATCGCCAGCCGCGATGGCATTCAATCACTTACCAGCAGCCATGCACGACGCCTTGGGAGCATTGTCCGTCACGCCAGTGACACACTCGATGCCGATGGCCAAGAATCACCGCCCCAGTCGTCCAGCCGGGGACACGGGCAGCCGCCCCTCCCCCGGCATGGTCCTCGACCGGCTCTCCTCGGGCGAGAGCCGGGCCGCGCGCATCACTCATACGGAGCACTTGCCCGCCCGGGAGGGTCGCCATGCAGTCTGGCCGCATCGCATCCGTCCCGAGGTGATCGCGGCGATCCAGGCCGCGGGCATCGAGCACCCCTGGGCCCACCAGGCCCAGGCCGCCGAGCACGCCCTGAACGGCGAGTCCGTGGTGATCGCGACGGGCACCGCCTCGGGCAAGTCGCTGGCCTATCTCGCCCCGGTCCTCTCGACGCTCCTGGACGGCTCGGAGGCCGCCAACGGCCGGGGGACCACCGCCCTCTACCTGGCGCCCACCAAGGCCCTCGCCGCCGACCAGCGGCGCGCGGTCCGTGAGCTGGCGGCTCCGCTCGGCAACCGGATCCGGCCGGCCGTCTACGACGGCGACACGCCCGTCGAGGAACGGGAGTGGGTCCGCCAGTACGCGAACTACGTGCTCACCAACCCCGACATGCTGCACCGGGGCATACTGCCCTCCCACCCCAGGTGGTCCTCCTTCCTGCGCTCCCTGCGCTACGTCGTGATCGACGAGTGCCACACCTACCGGGGCGTCTTCGGCTCCCACGTCGCCCAGGTGCTGCGCCGGCTGCGCCGCGTCTGCGCCCGGTACGGCGCGGACCCCGTCTTCCTCCTCGCCTCCGCCACCTCCGCCGAGCCCGCCCAGGCCGCCGGCCGGCTCACCGGCCTGCCCGTCACGGAGGTCTCCGACGACGCCTCCCCGCGCGGCGAGCTGGTCTTCGCCCTCTGGGAGCCGCCGCTGACCGAGCTGCACGGCGAGCAGGGCGCCCCGGTCCGCCGCACGGCCACCGCCGAGACCGCCGACCTGCTGACCGACCTGACCGTCCAGGGCGTCCGCTCGGTCGCCTTCGTGCGCTCCCGGCGCGGCGCCGAGCTGATCTCGGTGATCGCCCAGGAGCGGCTCTCCGAGGTCGACCGCTCCCTGGCCCGCCGCGTCGCCGCCTACCGGGGCGGCTACCTGCCCGAGGAGCGCCGGGCCCTGGAGCGCGCCCTGCACTCGGGCGAGCTGCTGGGCCTGGCCGCCACGACCGCCCTGGAGCTGGGCGTGGACGTCTCCGGCCTGGACGCCGTGGTGATCGCCGGCTACCCGGGCACGAGAGCCTCCCTGTGGCAGCAGGCGGGCCGGGCGGGCCGCTCGGGCGAGGGCGCCCTGGCGATCCTGGTCGCCCGCGACGACCCGCTGGACACCTTCCTGGTCCACCACCCGGAGGCGCTGTTCCGGCAGCCGGTCGAGTCGACGGTCCTGGACCCCGACAACCCGTACGTCCTCGCCCCACACCTGTGCGCCGCCGCCGCGGAGCTGCCGCTGACCGACGCCGACCTGGCCCTCTTCGGCCCGGCCGTCACCGAACTGCTGCCCCAACTGGAGGCCGCCGGGCTGCTCCGCCGCCGCGCCGCCGGCTGGTACTGGACCCGCCGCGAGCGGGCCGCCGACCTGACCGACATCCGGGGCGGGGGCGGCAGCCCCGTCCAGATCGTGGAGGCCGCCACCGGCCGCCTCCTCGGCACGGTCGACGAGGCCGCCTCGCACACCGCCGTCCACGAGGGCGCCGTCCACCTCCACCAGGGCCGCACCTACCTCGTGAAGACCCTCGACCTGAAGGACTCCGTGGCCCTGGTCGAGGAGGCCGCCCCGCCGTACTCGACCACCGCCCGCGACACCACCTCCATCTCCGTCCTGGAGACCGACACCGAGATCCCCTGGGGCGCCGGCCGCCTCTGCTACGGCTCCGTCGAGGTCACCAACCAGGTCGTCTCCTTCCTCCGGCGCCGCCTGATCACCGGCGAGGTGCTCGGCGAGACCAAGCTCGACCTGCCACCCCGCACCCTGCGCACCCGGGCCGTGTGGTGGACGGTCACCGAGGACCAGCTCGACGCCGCCCGGATCAACCCGGAGATCCTCGGCGGCGCCCTGCACGCCGCCGAGCACGCCTCCATCGGCATGCTGCCGCTCTTCGCGACCTGCGACCGCTGGGACATCGGCGGGGTGTCCGTACCGCTCCACCCCGACACGCTGCTGCCCACCGTCTTCGTCTACGACGGGCATCCGGGCGGCGCGGGCTTCGCCGAGCGGGCCTTCCACACGGCCCGCGCCTGGCTGACGGCCACCCGGGAGGCGATCGCGTCCTGCGAGTGCGAGGCGGGCTGCCCCTCGTGCATCCAGTCCCCCAAGTGCGGCAACGGCAACGACCCGCTCCACAAGCGCGGCGCCGTGCGCCTGCTCACGGAACTGCTGCGGGAAGCCCCTCCGGCCCCTCCCGCCCCGACAGCGCCCCAGGAGGCCCCGCCCGCGCCCTGACCCGCGGTGTGTACGGCCCGAGGCGCACGGCCGCCGTCACGTCCGCGACATCGCCCCGCACCACGCAGCGCACCACGGCCGCCCCCTGCGCGGCGGCGACCCGGTCCGCGGCCGCGCAGGCGGTCTCCTCACCCCACAGGGCCCGGTCGGCGGCGGCGAGCGCCGCCAGGTCCGCGGCCCCGCCCGCCCGGTGCCGGGCCGCCACCGCCTGCCCGAGCGCCAGGACCGCGCCGAACACCACGCACAGGACACAGGCCGCGAAGGCCGTCCACACCGTGGCCATCCCCCGGTCCCGGCCGGCGCCACGCGGCGCGCGCACCGCCGTGCCCGCCCCTCCCCCGCTCACGACACCGGCACCCCCACCGAGTCCTCGGCGAGCGCCGCCGCACCCGCGCGCAGCGTCAGACCCATGCCGCCGGGGCCGGGTGCCGGGGCCTCCACAGTCACCCGCCACAGCTCGCCCGAACGGGTGACCGCGACCCGCGCGCCCTCCGGCGCGGCCGCCCGGGCGGCCGCCTCGGCACCGGCCACCGGCTCCGACCTGGCCACCGCCCGCGCCCCGGCCCGCGCCGCGTCCACGCACTGGATCTGCGCCGCGGCGGCGCCGAGCGCCCAGACCAGCGCCATGGTGAACACCACCAGCGCGGGCAGGGCCATCGCCGCCTCCACGGTCACGGCCCCCTGGTCGTCAGAACGGCGCATCGAGCGCCTTCCCGATCACGGACTCCAGCGCCCCGGACACCGACCCACTGGTCACGATCTTGTAGAGCACCGTGGCGAACCCGGCCGCCGCGATCGTCCCCATCGCGTACTCCGAGGTGGTCATCCCCGCGTCGCCCCGCGCTGCCGCCCGTCGATCCCGCCACCGGGCGGACGTCCGCCGCTTGCGCCGCCTCTGTGCGGCCATGGCTGTCGTGGTCGCTGCATCCGTCTCACCTGTGTTCGTCATGCCAACCCCCTTGTGTCGTCATCGCGTTCGTCGTGCTTCGTGGTCAGTTCCGCAGGAGTCCGGTCGCGAGTCCGATCACCACCGGGGCCACTCCCACCGCCAGGAAGGCGGGCAGGAAGCAGAGCCCCACGGGCGCGGTGATCAGGACCTGGGCCCGCTGGGCGCGGGCCGCCGCCGCGCGGGCCCGTTCCGCGCGCAGGTCGGTCGCGTGCCGTGCGACGGCCTCGGCGGCGGGCGCCCCCGAGGAGCCGGCCCGCTCAAGGCAGCGGGCCAGGGCCTCGGCTCCGGGTATCGCGCCGAACCTCCGCCACACATCGGCCGGTTCACCACCGAGCCGCAGCTCTCCGGCCGTCCGCGTCAGCCGTTCGCCGAGCGGTCCGCCCAGCGAGCGCCCCACTGCCTCGGCCGCCTCGCCGGGCCCCGCTCCGGCGGACGCGCAGGCCGCCAACAGGTCGGCCGCGAGCGGCAACTGCCGTACGGCCTCGTCCTCGTCACCGGTCGCCGGGGCGCGGCGCGCGCTCCACCGCCGGACGCCCCAGCCGGCGGCGATGCCCGCCAGGATCCCCGGCACGCCACCGACGAGGGCCAAGGCGAGGGCCGCGGTCGCGAGTGGTGCGGCCCAGGTCCGCAGCCAGGGCGGGCATCCGTTCCCGAACCGTCGCCCCCGCGTCGGCCCGACGCCCAGGAGGGCCTCGGCCCGTTTCCGCGTCCGTCGCTCGCGCCGACGGTCGGCGACCGCGCAGGCCGCCCAGGCGAGCGAGGCGAGGACCGCGACGGTCACCCCCAGGCTGTGGACGAACTCCCCGGTCACACCCGCTCCCCTCCTCGGACGATCCGGGCCGCCCACCACAGGCCGGCCGCTTCCAGGGCCGCGCCGACGGCCAGGCACCCGAGACCCACCGGGGTGTGCAGGAGCACGTACAGCGGGCGGGCGCCGAGCGCCGAGCCGAGCACGAGCCCGACGGCCGGGAGCACCGCGAGCACGGCCACCGTCGCCCAGGCACCGGCCAGTTGGGCCCGCAGCCGCTCCCGCTGGGCCCGGTGCTCCCGCAGCGCGGCCTCCAGCCGGTCGAGCCCGGCCGCGAGCCCCGCGCCGCCGTCGACCGCGACCTGCCAGCAGGCCGCGAGACCGGCCAGCCCGTCCGCCCCGTCCTGCCGCGCGGCCCTCCGCAGGGCCAGTGCCACATCGCCGCCGAACCGGGCCGCCGCGAGCACCTCCGCCTCCTCCCGCGGCCCGAGGGCCCCCGTCGCCCGGACCGCGAACCGCAGCGCCCGCGCGGGCTGCCGCCCCGCCCTCAGCTCGGCAGCGACCGCGCCGCACAGGCCCACCACCGCGTCGGACCGCGCCTCCCGCTCCCGGCGGAGCTCCATGGCCCGCAGCCGGCGCCCCACCAGCGGGACCGCCACCGCGCCCGCCACCAAGGGCAGCGGCGACTCACCGAGCACCGCGAGGACCGCCGCCACCGGCAGGCAGAGCCATGCGCGCCGCCCCCGCGCGGCGGCCCACCAGCGCTCGCCGAGCGCCCGCCACGACGGACGCCGGTGTTCCCCCGCCGCACCCGGAGCCCCGACGCCCGCAAGCACGAGGCGCGCCCGGCGCAGTCCTCGCTCCCGCTCGGCGACCCGCCACAGCGCCGCCCCGGCACAGAGCACCGCCGCGGCCTGGGCCGGCGCCCACTGGTCCGCCGTCATGAGCCACCCCCGATCAGCGCCCGCAGCCGCTCCCAGCCGCGCTCCCGCTCGAAGCCGGACGCCGCCCAGCGCAGCGCGGGCACGGTGACCACGAGCCCCGCCGGGTCCCGCTCCAGGACGTGGATCTCAGCGATCCGACGGACTCCCGCCCTGTCCCGTACGAGATGCAGCACCGCGGAGAGTCCCGCGCCCAACTGGCTGTGCAGGGACGCCCGGTCGAGCCCCGCTGCCGTTCCGAGAGCTTCGAGGCGGGCCGGTACGTCCGCCGCCGTATTGGCGTGGAGCGTGCCCGAGCCGCCCTCATGGCCCGTGTTCAGGGCTGCCAGCAGGTCGACCGCCTCGCCTCCGCGCACCTCTCCGACGACCAGCCGGTCCGGCCGCATCCGCAGCGCCTGCCGGACGAGGTCCCGCAGGGTCACCAGACCCGCGCCCTCCTGGTTCGCCGGCCGCGCCTCCAGGCGCACCACGTGCGGATGGTCGGGCCGCAGCTCGGCCGAGTCCTCGGCGAGGACGATCCGCTCCCGCTCGCCGACCAGGCCGAGGAGCGTGGACAGGAGCGTCGTCTTCCCCGAGCCCGTCCCTCCGGAGATCAGGTACGAGACCCGGGCCTCGATCAGGGCACGCAGGATCCGCTCGCCGTCCGGCGGCACCGTGCCCGCCCGGGTCAACTCCCCTACGGAGAAGGCCCGGGGCCGCACGACCCGCAGCGACAGGCACGTCGATCCGACGGCCACCGGTGGCAGCACGGCGTGCATGCGGGTCCCGTCCGGCAGCCGGGCGTCCACCCAGGGCCGGGCGTCGTCGAGGCGCCGGCCGGCGACCGCCGCGAGCCGCTGCGCCAGTCGGCGCACGGCCAGGGCGTCAGGGAAGCGGACCCCGGTCAGTTCGAGACCGCTGCCCCGGTCGACCCAGACCCGGTCGGGGCCGGAGACCAGCACGTCGGTGACGGCGGGATCGGCGAGCAGCGGCTCCAGCGGTCCGGTGCCGACCAGCTCACTGCGCAACGCCTCGGCCGCGCCCAGGACTTCCGCGTCCCCGAGCAGCCTGCCCTGCTCCCGCAGCGCCGCCGCCACCCTGGCCGGTGTGGGCTCCGCCCCGCTCTCGGCGAGCCGCTGCCGCACGGCCTCCAGGAGCCCCGGGCCGCCGCCGTGCGTCGTGACGGCGGTCATGCGACGGCCTCCGATGCGAGCGCGCGCTCCCAGAACGCGGCGCAGAACCGGCCGAGCGGTCCGCGCGCCTCGTCGCCCGGCGGCGCCCCGCTGTCGAGCGCGGCCAGGAGGCCCGGATCGTGCGGGAGTTCCCCCGCGAGCGGCAGCCCGAGGGTGTCCGCGACCCACTGGTCGTCGATCCCGGGCGCGTACGGTCCGCGCACCACCGCGCGCAGGTCGGCGAGGACCTGACCGGCGAGGGAGGCGATCCGGTGGGCCGCCGCGACGGCCCGCAACTCGCCGGGGACGACGAGGAGTCCGAGGTCCAGCTGGGCCAGCGCCTCGGTCACCGCCTCGTCGATCCGGCGGGGCAGGTCCACCACGACGATCCCGCCCCTCCTGCGCGCCGCCGCGAGGACCGCGCGCATGGCCTCCGCCGGAACGAGGACCGTGTCGCCGCGGTCCCAGCTGAGCACCCGCAGCCCGCGCACCGAGGGCAGGGACTCCTCCAGGGCGCCGCCGCCGACCCGCCCCTTGGAGGCGACGAAATCGGGCCACCGCCGGCCCTCGGCCCGCTCCCCGCCGAGCAGGACGTCGAGGCCGCCGCCGAGCGGGTCGCCGTCCACCAGCAGGGTGCGCCGCCCGGTCCTGGCGGCGGCGAGGGCGAGCGCGCAGGCCAGGGTGGAGGCCCCGGCTCCGCCGCGGCCGCCGATGACACCGACGGTCAGGGCCTGGCGGCCCGCGCCCTCGGTGGCGTCGGCGATGCGGTCGACGAGCCAGCTCTCGGCGTCCGGCAGCCGCAGCACGCAGTCGGCGCCGATCTCGACCGCCTGCCGCCACACCCCGGGATCCTCGGGCACGTCCGGGTCCCTGCCGACGAGGATCACCCCCTGCCTGCGCGCCGCCCCACGGCAGCGCGCCGCCACGTCGGTGCCGACCAGGACCAGCGGGGCGTCGGTCCAACTCGCCCGGCGCTCGGGCACCGTGTGGTGCACCTCGGGCTCGGCGCCCGCCGCGGCGCAGAGCCGCAGCAGGTCGTCGAGGAGCCCGAGGTCCTCGGTCACGATCAGCGGCCCGGCCGCACGAACGCCCCCGGCCGGCCCGACCGCCGACGAGGTCCGCGAAGCCCCCCGCGCTCCCGGGGCCCCGCGACCGCCCGCCGACCCGTGAGCACCGCGCGCCCCCGAAGCCCTTCCCGGCGTCCTCGACGTCCCCGGCGTCCCCGCCGTCCGCGTCGGCGAAGCCCCCGAAGCCCTCGCGGTCCTCGCGGTCCTCGCCGGTCCGAAAGTCATGGTTCCCGCCACAGCACACGCCCCCTGTCGATGCGATCCCGGCCGCGCCCTCGCACGGCCGAGATCGGTGATTCCTTCCGTCCGCGGAGTTCGCGGTCGGAATCACCGTGGCGCCATCCCGGAAATCGTGTGGATCTTGCTCAAAAACTGTGGATAACCCCGCCGATGTGAATATCCCCGTGCCCCATACCGGGGATGCCCGGAGAGCAGCCTGACCGCTACGCTGAGTAACGGAATGAGGGCATCAGGCCATCGCGGCCACCCGGCCGCGGAGAGGGGGAGAGATGAGGATCCGGCGGACGAAAACGCGTCCGGACATGCGACGACCCCCGCCGGGGGGGAGAGCGGGGGTCGTCTCTCCGGCCGACTCGGGGGGGGAGGAGCCGGACCGGGTTAGCACGGTCGCGAACGATCCGTGACTTCCATGGTGTACCCGAGAGCCTTCTCAGGCAAACCCACACGCCCGAGCGTACGCCGAATGGCGGCCACCTATGCTCGGCTCGTGGAAAACCACTCGATGCCGCGCACAGCCGCCTTCTTTGACCTGGACAAGACGGTCATTGCGAAGTCCTCGACGCTGACCTTCAGCAAGTCCTTCTACCAAGGCGGACTGATCAACCGCCGCGCCGTCCTGCGGACGGCCTACATCCAGTTCGTCTTCCTCGTGGGCGGCGCCGACCACGATCAGATGGAGCGGATGCGCGAATACCTTTCCGCGCTCTGCAAAGGCTGGAACGTCGCGCAGGTCAAGGAGCTCGTCGCCGAGACCCTGCACGAGCTGATCGACCCGATCATCTACGACGAGGCGGCGTCCCTCATCGAGGAGCACCACGCCGCCGGCCGGGACGTCGTGATCGTCTCGACGTCCGGCGCCGAAGTGGTCGAGCCGATCGGCGAGATGCTCGGCGCCGACCGCGTCGTCGCCACCCGGATGGTCGTCGGCGACGACGGCTGCTTCACCGGAGAGGTGGAGTACTACGCCTACGGACCCACCAAGGCGGAGGCGATCCACGAGCTCGCGGAGTCCGAGGGCTACGACCTCTCACGCTGTTACGCGTACAGCGACTCGGCGACCGACGTACCGATGCTGGAGTCCGTGGGCCACCCCTACGCGGTCAATCCCGACCGGACGCTCCGCCGTGAGGCGGTCGCCCGGGACTGGCCGATACTCTCCTTCGAGAAGCCGGTCCGGCTCAAGCAGCGACTGCCGGCGTTCCGGATGCCGCCGCGCCCCGCGCTCCTCGCGGCCGCCGCCGTGGGCGCGGCCGCCGCGACGGCCGGTCTCGTCTGGTACGCCAACCGGCGACGCCACGCCGCCCTTGCCGATCGCTTTGCCCGGATTTGAGGCGAAAGTAAAGAACTGGAGTCAGGACTTTCGCTTCCCACCCGACAGGAGTAGAAAGGAATCAGGCCCGCGAGACCTAGGACATCCGAGAGGATCACCTGTTGAGCAAGAAGGCCCCACGGACCACGCACAGAAGCTGAGCACCCACGCGACGTCGACCCGTCGATTACGGGCCAGCCGCACCAGGCGATGGGCAAAGTTCCCCGCCTGATGGGCACATATCGAGGACGCTTGGTAACTCGGCAGACGTGCCAGCGGCGGTACCAGGACTGGTACCGCCGCAACCCTTTGTCAGGGGTGATTCAGACCGCCTCCCCGCCGCGCCGGGGACAGCGCCAAGGACAGACCGGCCCCCGCCGGGGAACGCCTCAGGGAACGCCTCACGCCGCGCCGCGCTGCAGCGCCTCGCAGACCGCCGTCGACTCCCGGACCCCCAGCTCCACGGCCCGGCCGCAGTGCGCGATCCAGGCCGCCATGCCCTCCGGGGTCCCCGACAGGTACCCCTCGAACGCGGCGACGTACGCCGCACGACCCTGCTCCGCGTGCCCGACCTCCGCCGGGCAGATCGCCTTGGGGTCGAGCCCGCTGCCGATCAGCACGATCCGCTCGGCGGCTCGCGCGATCAGCCCGTTGTACGAGGTGAACGGGCGCAGCGCGAGCAGTTCGCCGTGGACCACGGCGGCCGTCACCAGCGCCGGGGCCGTACCACCCGCGATGATCAGCTCACTGAGTCCGTCGAGCCGCCCCGCGACCTCGGCGGGATCCGGCAGCGGCGCCTCGACCAGCGGCTCGTCCACCGCCTCGCCGAGCTGCCGCGGCCTGCCGACGGAGTCCCCGAAGTCGGGGGTGTCGCCGACCGCGACCAGGTGGAGCCGGGCGAGCACCCGCAGCGGGGACTGGCGCCAGATGGAGAGCAGCTGGCCCGCCTCCGCGCCGAGCCGCAGGGCCGCGCCCACCGTCCGCGCCTCGGCGTCGCCACCGAAGTCGGTACGCCGGCGGACCTCCTCCAGGGCCCAGTCGGCGCCGGAGAGCGCCGCCGAGCCGCGCGCCCCGCGCAGGGCGGCCTCGGAGGTGATCTCGTTGCTGCGGCGCCGCATGACGCGGTGCCCGTAGACCCGGTCGACGGCCTTGCGTACGGAGTCCACCGAGTCGGCGACGCCCGGCAGGGAGCCGAGGGCGGCCAGGGGGTCAGAGGCGTGCGTACTCATAAGTAGGGAGGCTACGCGCCTGCGACGCCCACCCCGGCCCGCCCCACCTTGGAGTGGTCTTCTTCACGGACCTTGACCACGTGACGCAGTCATGGCGCTACGCTTCGTGAACATGAAGATCGCTTTCGTAGGGAAGGGCGGCAGCGGCAAGACCACGCTGTCCTCGCTCTTCATCCGCCATCTGGCCGCCAATGAAGCCCCCGTCGTCGCGGTGGACGCCGACATCAACCAGCACCTCGGGGCCGCGCTCGGGCTCGACGAGGCCCAGTCGGCCGCGCTGCCCGCGATGGGCGCGCATCTGCCGATGATCAAGGAGTACCTGCGGGGCGAGAACCCGCGGATCGCCTCGGCGGACTCGATGATCAAGACGACCCCGCCCGGCGAGGGCTCGCGCCTGCTGCGGGTGCGCGAGGACAACCCGGTGTACGAGGCCTGCGCGCGGACGGTCCGGCTCGACGACGGCGACATCCGGCTGATGGCGACGGGCCCGTTCACCGAGTCGGACCTCGGGGTGGCCTGCTACCACTCCAAGGTGGGCGCGGTGGAGCTCTGCCTGAACCACCTGGTCGACGGGGTCGACGAGTACGTGGTCGTCGACATGACGGCCGGCTCGGACTCGTTCGCCTCGGGGATGTTCACCCGCTTCGACATGACCTTCCTGGTCGCCGAACCGACCCGCAAGGGGGTGTCGGTCTACCGCCAGTACAAGGAGTACGCCCGGGACTTCGGCGTCGCCCTGAAGGTCGTCGGCAACAAGGTGCAGGGCCGGGACGACGTGGACTTCCTGCGCGCCGAGGTGGGCGACGACCTGCTGGTGACGGTGGGCCACTCGGACTGGGTGCGCGCCATGGAGAAGGGCCGCCCCGCCCGCTTCGAGCTGCTGGAGGCCGACAACCGGATGGCGCTGCAGGCCCTCCAGGACGCCGCGGACGACTCGTACGAGCGGCGCGACTGGGAGCGGTACACGCGCCAGATGGTCCACTTCCACCTGCGGAACGCGGAGAGCTGGGGCAACGCCAAGACCGGGGTCGACCTGGCGGCGCAGGTCGACCCCGGTTTCGTACTCGGCGAGGAGCTTGCCGTGGCCCAGCCCGGCTGAGCGGCGGCCGCCCCGAGGGTGGGTCAGTCCTGTCCGGGCTTCCTCAGCGGCTCGGAGCCGGCCTGTGGTTCGGAGTCCGCCTGCGGCTCGGAGTCCGTCTGCGGCTCGGAGTCGGCCAGCGGGGCGGATCCGGCCAGCGGCTCGGAGCCCGTCATCGGCTTCGCCGGCGGAGCCAGCGGGTCCGAAGGGGCCTGCGGCTGCGAGGCCAGGAAGGTCGCCCAGCCGCCCTGCGGGGCCTCGCCGACCTTCAGGGTCCGCATCTTCTCGATGACGGCGGGGTCCTGGGCGTCGAGCCAGTCCGCGAGCTGCCGGAAGGACACGCACTTCACGTCCTTCTGCACGCAGACCGTGGCGATGGTCTCCTCGATGGCGCGCATGTACGTGCCGCCGTTCCAGGACTCGAAGTGGTTGCCGATCACGACCGGCGCCCGGTTGCCGTGGTACGAGCGATTGAAGGCCTGCACCAGACCGTCCCGCATCTGGTTGCCCCAGTACGCGTGCTGCGAGGGGTCGCCCTGGGTCGTGGTGCCCGACTGGTTGACCATGAAGTTGTAGTCCATCGAGAGCGTCTGGAACGCCCGGCCGGGCATCGGGACCAGGTGCATCGACAGGTCCCACAGGCCGTGGTCCTTCTTCGGCCAGATCTGGTCGTTGACGCCGCTGGTGTCGTAGCGGAAGCCCAGCTCGGACGCGGCCTTCACGAAGTTCTCGCGGCCCTCCAGGCAGGGCGTGCGGGCGCCGACCAGCTCCTTGTCGTAGTCGAACGGCAGGGGCTGCTCGGCGGTCAGGCCGGAGTTCGTCTTCCAGTTCTTCACGAAGGACTTGGCCTGACCGATCTCGCTCTTCCAGTCCTCGACCGACCAGGTCCCGACGCCGCTCTCCGGCCCGCAGAAGTGGCCGTTGAAGTGCGTGCCGACCTCGTTGCCCTCCTGCCAGGCGCCGCGCAGTTCGCGGACGGTGGCGCGGATGCCCTCGGTGTCGTTGAAGCCGATGTCGGAGCGGCCGGCCGCGTGGCCCGGCGGGTCGTAGAGCGTGCGCTTGTCCTCGGGCAGCAGGTACACGCCGCTGAGGAAGTAGGTCATGGTCGCGTTGTACTTCTTGCCCACCTCACGGAAGTGGGAGAAGAGCTTCTGGCTGTCCTCGCCCGCGCCGTCCCAGGAGAACACCACGAACTGCGGGGGCTGCTGCCCCGGCTTGAGCTTCTCCCAGACGGGCTGGCGCGGCTGCGCGCCGGTGAAGGCGGTGGAGCCGTCGCCGATCAGGCGCGGCGCGTTCGGCGCGGCGGCCGGGGCGGGCTTCTTCGCCCCGGGGGCGCCCTTCTCCTTCGGCGCCGACCCGGAGGGATCCGAGCAGCCGGCGAGGCCGGTCATCAGGGCGACGGCAAGGGCACCGACGCCGAGTGCCCTCCTGCGGACAGTGCGGACAGTGGTCCTTCTCCCGGCGGTCGACATCCGCCCACCTCTCCTCGGTTCCGTACGGGTACGAGCGGCGTCAACGTCGCACCACGGAGGCCGGAACGATGAAACGACAAGCGGAACGGCAACGGACTGTCACCCCAACCGGTGAATCATTGCCCTGTTTGCCCCGAAAATAATGCCGCAGTCTTTACTCTCCATTACGATCCATTTACTGAGCGTTGATGGTCGCCGTCGCCCTGCACGGCGTGTGTCGCCGCCCGGTCATCCCGCCACTGCACGCCGTGACCCACGGCCGCGACCCCCACGTTCGTCCCGCACGAGCCGCGACCGCGCTGCCCCGGAGAAGACGGGAACACATGACTCTCTGCCCACCCCTGCGCCGAACCCCCGACCAGCGACCGCACAGCCCGCCCGACGGCGGCCCCGCCCGCCGCTTCCGCATCGCCGGCGCCGACGTGTCCGCGTCGATCGCCGTCTTCCTGATCGCGCTGCCGCTCTCCCTCGGCATCGCGCTCGCCACCGGAGCCCCGCTCCAGGCCGGTCTCGTGGCCGCGGCCGTCGGCGGCATCGTCGCCGGGCGGTTCGGTGGCTCGCCGCTCCAGGTCAGCGGCCCCGCCGCGGGCCTCACGGTGGTCACCGCCGAGCTGATCCAGCGCTACGGCTGGCGCACCACCTGCGCCATCACCGTCCTCGCCGGCTTCGCCCAACTCGGCCTGTCCGCCCTGCGGGTGGCCCGCTCCGCCCTCGCGGTCTCCCCCGCGATCGTGCACGGCATGCTCGCCGGCATCGGCGTGACCATCGCCCTCGCGCAGCTCCACATCGTGCTCGGCGGCACCCCGCAGAGCTCCGCCGTGGACAACGTCGTCGGCCTGCCCTCGCAGGTGGCCGACGCGTACCCGGCCGCGCTGGTGATCAGCGCCCTCACGGTGTCCCTGCTCCTGCTGTGGCCACGCCTGCCGGGCCGTACGGGACGGCTGCTGCGGAAGGTCCCGGCCGCCCTCGCCGCCGTGGCCGCCGCGACGGTCGCCGCCACGCTCGCCGGGCTCGCCGCCCCCCGCGTCGACCTGCCCTCCTGGAGCAGTCACGCCCTGCCCGGACTCCCGGAGGGCCCCGTCCTCGGGATCGCGGCGGGCGTCCTCACGATCACGCTGGTCACCAGCGTGCAGTCGCTGCTCTCCGCGGTCGCCGTGGACAAGCTGGTGGCCGCCCGCGCGGACCACGGCCACGGCGTGCCCCGGTCCCGGCTCGACCGCGAACTGGCCGGCCAGGGAGCCGCGAACGTCGTCTCGGGCGCCCTCGGCGGGCTCCCGGTCGCCGGGGTCGCGGTGCGCAGTGTCGCCAACGTCTCGGCGGGCGCCGTGAGCCGCCACTCCACGATGCTGCACGGCCTGTGGATCGTGCTCGCCGCGCTCCTCCTGGTGCCGGTCCTCGACCTGATCCCGCTGCCCGCGCTCGCCGCGCTCGTCATGGTCGTCGGCATCCAGATGGTCAGCATCACGCACATCCGCAGCGTCACCCGCCACCGCGAAGTCCTGGTGTACGCCGTGACGCTCAGCGGGGTCGTCCTCGTCGGCATCCTCGAAGGCGTCGCGCTCGGGATCGCCGTGGCCACCGCGGTCGCCATGCACCGCCTCACCAAGACCCGGATCACCCGCGAGGAGCGGGACGGCCGACACCTGGTGCGCATCCGCGGGCAGTTGACGTTCCTCGCCGTTCCCCGGCTGAGCCGGGCTCTGCACCAACTGCCCCAAGGAGCCCGCGTCGTCGTCGAACTGGACGGGTCGTTCATGGACCACGCGGCGTACGAGACCCTGCACGACTGGCAGGCGAGCCAGGTGCGACTCGGCGGCGAGGTCGAGGTGACCGGCCCGTCCGGCGCCCGGATCGCCGAGCCCGACCCGGCCTCCCACGCCTGCTGCCGCCCCTGGACGCCCTGGCGCAACCACTGCGGCGGGCACCATCACCCCACCGACGAGACGCGC
This sequence comes from Streptomyces sp. NPDC014870, assembly GCF_043081505.1. Taxonomy (NCBI): domain Bacteria; kingdom Bacillati; phylum Actinomycetota; class Actinomycetes; order Kitasatosporales; family Streptomycetaceae; genus Streptomyces; species Streptomyces sp. NPDC014870. The sequence continues at coordinate 674,346 of NZ_JBIBWQ010000003.1, read as the reverse complement.
CGGGCGACGGGGCACCCGTCGGCGACCGACGACCGGCCGGGCACCGGGCACCAACTGGCGAGCGGCATCGGCAAGTTCCAGCGCAACACGGCGCCGCTCGTGCGCGACGAGCTCGCCCGGCTGGCCCGCGAGGGCCAGCGCCCCTCGCAGCTCTTCCTCACCTGCGCCGATTCCCGCCTGGTGACGAGCATGATCACTTCAAGCGGTCCCGGTGACCTGTTCACCGTGCGGAACGTGGGCAATCTCGTTCCGCTGCCCGGCGAGGAGAGCGGTGACGACTCGGTCGCGGCGGCGATCGAGTACGCGGTGGAGGTGCTGCGGGTCCAGTCGATCACCATCTGCGGACACTCCGGCTGCGGCGCCATGCAGGCCCTCCTGAACAGCGCGCCGGACGCCCCGCGGACCCCGCTGCGGCGCTGGCTGCGGCACGGGAAGCCCAGCCTGGAGCGGATGGCCAGCCGGCACCACGCCTGGGCCCGGATCTCTGGACGGCTGCCGGCCGACGCGGTGGAGCAGCTCTGCCTGACCAACGTGGTCCAGCAGTTGGAGCATCTGCGGGCGTACGAGTCGGTGGCGCGGCGGCTCGCCGAGGGCACGCTGACGCTGCACGGGATGTACTTCCACGTCGGCGAGGCCCAGGCGTACCTGCTGGCCGAGCCGGACGAGCAGCACCGCTACGAGGACGTCTTCGACCGGGTCGCACCGTCGGGACCGGTCGGACGCCCGGAGGGACCGGTCGGACGACCGGAGGGGCGGGCCGAGGAGGTGCTCGCGCGGACCGCCGACGGCGACCGGGTCGCCGCGTCCCGCGTCGACGACCTGACGGACGCCCGCGCGTCCTGAACCGTCCCGCCCGCGCGTCCGTGAGACTGGGTGGCCCCTTCGTCCTACCGCTCGGGACGGAGGGGCCACCGCGCATCCCGCCACCGCGCACCCACGTCGACTCACAGGTCTAAACCAATTGCCTGGAGGCTCTTGTCACCCGGCCCTCTGACTGATGAGCTATGACGCGGGACACATAGGCACATAGGACGCCCTGGGAAAGGGAGATGTCGTGAGCAACGAAAGCCTGGCCAACCTGCTCAAGGAGGAGCGGCGGTTCGCGCCGCCCGCCGAGCTGGCCGCGCACGCCAACGTGACGGCGGAGGCCTACGAGCAGGCCGCGGCGGACAGGCTTGGCTTCTGGGCCGAGCAGGCGAAGCGCCTCACCTGGGCCACCGAGCCGACCGAGACCCTCGACTGGTCGAACCCGCCGTTCGCCAAGTGGTTCGCCGACGGCACGCTGAACGTGGCGTACAACTGCGTGGACCGCCATGTCGAGGCCGGCCACGGCGACCGGGTCGCCATCCACTTCGAGGGCGAGCCGGGCGACGGCCGCGCCATCACCTACGCGCAGCTCAAGGACGAGGTCTCGCAGGCGGCCAACGCCCTGACCGAGCTGGGCGTCACCTCCGGCGACCGGGTCGCCATCTACCTGCCGATGATCCCCGAGGCCGTCGTCTCGATGCTGGCCTGCGCCCGCATCGGCGCCGCGCACTCCGTGGTCTTCGGCGGTTTCTCGGCCGACGCCATCGCCACCCGGGTGGCGGACGCCGACGCCAAGCTGGTGATCACCGCCGACGGCGGCTACCGCCGCGGCAAGCCCAGCGCCCTGAAGCCCGCCGTCGACGAGGCCCTCACCCGGGGTGCCGGCGTGGACAACGTCCTCGTGGTCCGGCGTACGGGCCAGGACGTCGCGTGGACCGAGGGCCGGGACGTCTGGTGGGACGACATCGTCGGCCGCCAGTCCACCGAGCACACCCCCGAGGCGTTCGACGCCGAGCACCCGCTCTTCATCCTCTACACCTCGGGGACGACGGGTAAGCCCAAGGGCATCCTGCACACCTCCGGCGGCTACCTCACCCAGGCGTCCTACACCCACCACGCCGTCTTCGACCTCAAGCCGGAGACCGACGTCTACTGGTGCACCGCCGACATCGGCTGGGTCACCGGGCACTCGTACATCACGTACGGGCCGCTCTCCAACGGCGCGACGCAGGTCATCTACGAGGGCACCCCGGACACCCCGCACCAGGGCCGGTTCTGGGAGATCGTCCAGAAGTACGGCGTCACGATCCTCTACACGGCGCCCACCGCGATCCGCACGTTCATGAAGTGGGGCGACGACATCCCCGCCAAGTTCGACCTGTCGAGCCTGCGCGTGCTCGGCTCGGTCGGCGAGCCGATCAACCCCGAGGCGTGGGTCTGGTACCGCGAGCACATCGGCGCCGGGAAGACCCCGATCGTGGACACCTGGTGGCAGACCGAGACCGGCGCGATGATGATCTCGCCGCTGCCCGGCGTCACCGAGACCAAGCCGGGCTCGGCCCAGCGCCCGCTCCCCGGCATCTCCGCGACCGTCGTCGACGACGAGGCCAACGAGGTCCCGAACGGGGGCGGCGGCTACCTGGTCCTGACCGAGCCGTGGCCGTCGATGCTCCGCACCATCTGGGGCGACGACCAGCGCTTCCTGGACACGTACTGGTCCCGCTTCGAGGGCAAGTACTTCGCCGGCGACGGCGCGAAGAAGGACGAGGACGGCGACATCTGGCTGCTGGGCCGGGTCGACGACGTCATGCTCGTCTCCGGGCACAACATCTCCACCACCGAGGTCGAGTCGGCGCTGGTCTCGCACCCGGCCGTCGCCGAGGCGGCGGTCGTGGGCGCGGCCGACGAGACGACCGGACAGGCGATCGTCGCCTTCGTGATCCTGCGCGGTACGGCGAGCGAGGACGAGAGCCTCGTCGCCGAGCTGCGCAACCACGTCGGTACGACGCTCGGCCCGATCGCGAAGCCGAAGCGGATCCTGCCGGTGGCCGAGCTGCCGAAGACCAGGTCCGGCAAGATCATGCGCCGTCTGCTGCGGGACGTGGCCGAGAACCGGGAGCTCGGCGATGTGACGACGCTCACGGACTCCTCCGTCATGGACCTCATCCAGACGAAGCTGCCGAGCGCGGCCAGCGAGGACTGAGCACCAACCCCCGCTTCCCGTAGGGCGCCCGCTCCAGACCACCTGGAGCGGGCGCCCTTTTGCCGCAGATGGCCCGCTTCACACCTCCATGTGCGTATTTGTCCCCAACGAGCCGGAGTGCGGCCTTGTACTTAAAGTGAAGATCACCGGACACAACCCTCGCTCGTTAGGTAAAGTAAAGATCGCGTCAGAGACGCGACAGAAAAACCTAGGTGCGCCGGGAAGTCTGGTCGGCATGTGCTTCGCCCTGCCTACCCGACCGGAGGTCGCCCACCGTGCCCGCGCCCGCACCCACCCGCACCGACCGTAAGTTCCTCGGCCGCCTGTCGCTGCCCGAGCGACGGTTCGTGGCCGACGCACTGCGCGCCGAGACCGTCGGTGGCGTGCTCCTGCTGGTGGCCGCCGTCGCCGCCCTCGTCTGGGCGAACACCGGCCTCAGCGACAGCTACGAAACAGTACGGAACTACCACATAGGCCCGGCCGCGCTCGGTCTGGACCTCTCGATCCAGCACTGGGCGGCCGACGGCCTCCTCGCGATCTTCTTCTTCGTCGCCGGTATCGAGCTCAAGCGTGAGCTGGTCGCGGGCGAGCTGCGCGACCCCAAGGCCGCCGCGCTCCCCGTCATCGCCGCCCTCTGCGGCATGGCCGTACCGGCGCTCGTCTACGTACTCACCAACCTCATCGGCGACGGCTCGATGCAGGGCTGGGCCGTGCCCACCGCAACGGACATCGCCTTCGCCCTCGCGGTCCTCGCCGTCATCGGCACCTCGCTGCCGTCCGCGCTCCGCGCGTTCCTGCTCACGCTCGCCGTCGTCGACGACCTCTTCGCCATCCTGATCATCGCTGTGTTCTTCACCGGCGACCTGAACTTCGCCGCCCTCGCCGGCGCCTTCGTCGGCCTCGCCGTCTTCTGGCTGCTGCTGCGCAAGGGCGTCCGCGGCTGGTACATCTACGTCCCGCTCGCCCTGGTCATCTGGGGCCTGATGTACAACAGCGGCATCCACGCCACCATCGCCGGTGTCGCCATGGGCCTGATGCTGCGCTGCACCAAGCACGAGGGCGAGGAGCACTCCCCCGGCGAGCACATCGAGCACCTGGTCCGGCCGCTCTCCGCGGGCGTCGCGGTGCCCCTGTTCGCGCTGTTCTCCGCGGGCGTCACCATCACCGGCAAGTCCATCGCCGAGGTCTCCACCAACCCCGTCACCCTCGGTGTGATCCTCGGCCTGGTCGTCGGCAAGGCCGTCGGCATCTTCGGCGGCACCTGGCTCGCCGCCCGCTTCACCCGCGCGGAGCTCAACAGCGACCTGGCCTGGCCGGACGTCTTCGCCGTCGCCTCCCTCGCCGGCATCGGCTTCACCGTCTCCCTGCTCATCGGCGAACTGGCCTTCGAGGGCGACCCGACGCTGACCGAAGAGGTCAAGGCGGCCGTCCTCATCGGCTCGCTCACCGCGGCCGTCCTCGCCACCATCCTGCTCAAGCTGCGCGTGCGGAAGTACGAGGCGCTGATGGCGGAGGAGGAGCGCGACGAGGACCAGGACGGCATCCCGGACATCTACGAGGAGGACAACCCCGAGTACCACCTCCGGATGGCCGCCATCTACGAGCGCAAGGCCGCCGAGCACCGAGAGCGCGCCCTATTGGCGGGGGCATCGCGCGATGACGGCGACAGTCCGGCATGATCTGAGGTCGGACCGTAGAAGAGAAGAGGGAGCAGCGATGAGCGACCCGGTCAACGGAGCCGAGCGCAGCCTCGGCCAGCTGGTCGCCTCGGCGACCGCCGAGATGTCCGCGCTGGTGCACGACGAGATCGCGCTGGCCAAGGCCGAAATCCGGCAGGACGTCAAGCGGGGCGCCATCGGCGGCGCGGCAGGCGTGACGGCCGCCACGGTGCTCCTCTTCTCGCTGCCGATGCTGAGCTTCGCGCTCGCGTACGGCATCAACGCCTGGACCGGCGGCCACAACGGCGAGGGCGGCTGGAACCTCGCCTGGTGCTTCCTGCTCTCCTTCGCGGCGAACGTGCTGCTCGCGAGCCTGCTCGGGCTGATCGCGTACGCCAAGTTCAAGAAGGTCAAGCCGCCGGAGAAGTCCATCGCCTCGGCCAAGCAGACCGCCGCGATCCTGCAGAACGCCAAGCCGCACCCCCGCCCCGAACAGGTGGCGCTGCCCGCCGCGGTCCAGGACAAGGTCGCGGCTGTGGGACGCTCGTCCACATGACCGTCCCCGAGAGCAGCAACGGCAGCGGCCCCGTCGGCAGCCCCGTCCGGATCGACGGTCCGTGGACCCACCGCGACGTGGCCGCCAACGGAGCGCGCTTCCACATCGCCGAGATGGGCGACGGGCCGCTGGTCCTGCTCCTGCACGGGTTCCCGCAGTTCTGGTGGACCTGGCGCCACCAGCTGCCCGCGCTCGCCGACGCCGGTTTCCGGGCCGTGGCCATGGACCTGAGGGGCGTCGGCGGCAGCGACCGCACGCCCCGGGGTTACGACCCCGCCAACCTGGCGCTCGACATCACCGGTGTCATCCGCTCGCTCGGCGAGCCGGACGCGGCGCTGGTCGGCCACGACCTGGGCGGCTACCTCGCCTGGACGGCGGCGGTCATGCGGCCCAAGCTGGTGCGCCGGCTCGCGGTCTCCTCGATGCCGCACCCGCGCCGCTGGCGCTCGGCGATGCTGTCGGACTTCGCGCAGTCCCGCGCCGGATCGTACGTGTGGGGCTTCCAGCGCCCGTGGCTGCCGGAACGTCAGCTCGTCGCGGACGAGGCGGCCCTGGTGGGCCGGCTGATCGAGGACTGGTCCGGCCCCGGCCTGCCCGACGAGGAGGCGGTCGCGGTCTACCGGCGGGCGATCTGCATCCCGTCGACGGCCCACTGCTCGATCGAGCCGTACCGGTGGATGGTGCGCTCCCTGGCGCGTCCCGACGGCATCCAGTTCAACCGGCGCATGAAGCGCCCGGTGCGGGTGCCCACGCTGCATGTGCACGGCTCCATGGACCCCGTGATGCGGACCCGCAGCGCGGCGGGATCGGGCCAGTACGTGGAGGCGCCGTACCGCTGGCGGCTCTTCGACGGCCTCGGGCACTTCCCCCACGAGGAGGACCCGGTGGCGTTCTCCACGGAGCTGATCAACTGGCTCAAGGACCCCGAGCCGGACCGCTGACACCCCGTCGGCACAGGGTCGGCGCACCGTCAGCACCCCGACGCCGTACGTCCGTTCCCCGAACGGCCATGTGCCCGGCGCATACTCCAATTGGCGGGCCCCGGGGCGGTTACCGACCTTGGGGCACGGGCAGACGTCGAGGTATGGGCTGGACGCACGACTTCGGTGACACAGCACGCAACCGCCGCTCGGCCGCTGGGCCGGGCTCACACGAGAGGAGCGGCCCACAGGAACAGGGCCGCTCGCATCCCGTGCAGGAGATCGGGATCCCGCGCATCCTGCGCCGCCGGGCCCGCTGGGTCTCGGCCCGGCTCAGGCACACCCGGGACTGAGTCGGTCACATCCGGGACCGAGTCGGGCACGCCCGGGACTCGGCCCCGGCGCACCGCCCCCGCCTACGCCGCCTGTTACAGCGCACACCCCTGGCTGTCGACCTGCTGGGTCGCCGCGCGACCCTGGACGATGTCCTCGCGGATCTCGTCGACCGTCAGCGCGTAGCCGGTGTTCTTGTCGTCGAGGGAGCGGGCGAAGATCACACCGGACACCTTGCCGTCCTCGGTGAGCAGCGGGCCGCCGGAGTTGCCCTGACGGACCGTCGCGTACAGGGAGTACACGTCCCTGCGCACCTCGCCGCGGTGGTAGATGTCCGGGCCCTGGGCGTTGATACGGCCCCGGACGCGCGCCGAACGGACGTCGTACGAGCCGTTCTCGGGGAAGCCCGCGACGATCGCGCTGTCGCCGCTGCGGGCGTCCTCGTCGGTGAACTGCAGGGGCCTGACGTTCAGGTTCGGCACGTCCAGGACGGCGATGTCGCGCTGCCAGTCGTAGAGGACGACCTTCGCGTCGTACAGCTTGCCCTCGCCGCCGATCTGGACCGTCGGCTCGTCGACGCCGCCGACCACATGGGCGTTGGTCATGACCCGGCGCTCGTCGAAGACGAAGCCGGTGCCTTCGAGGACCTTGCCGCAGCTCGGGGCCGTACCGACGACCTTGACGATGGCGCGCTTGGCCTGGGCCGCGACCGGGCTGCCGGCGAGTGCCGGGTCCGGCGGGCGGACCGCGGTGATGGGCTCGTTGGCGAACGGGCTGAAGACCTGCGGGAAACCGTTCTGCGCGAGCGTCGAGGTGAAGTTGGTGAACCAGGTGGACGCCTGATCGGGCATCACCTGCTCCACCCCGAGCAGCACCTTGGAGCTGCGGACCTCCTTGCCGAGCGTGGGCATCGAGGTGCCGGCGAGGGCGGAGCCGAGCAGCCAGGCCACCAGGAGCATGGCGACCACGTTGACCAGCGCGCCGCCGGTGGCGTCCAGGGCGCGCGCGGGGGACCAGGTGATGTGGCGGCGCAGCTTGTTCCCGAGGTGGGTGGTGAAGGCCTGGCCGACCGACGCGCAGACGATCACCACGACCACGAAGACGACGGTCGCCGTGGTCGAGACCTCGGAGTTGTCCGTCAGCTGGTCCCAGATGATCGGGAGCAGCAGGACGGCGACGAGACCGCCGCCGAGAAAGCCGATGACCGACAGGATGCCGACCACGAAGCCCTGGCGGTAGCCGATGATCGCGAACCACACGGCGGCGAGCAGCAGCAGGATGTCCAGCACGTTCACCGTCAATAGCCTCGCAGTTCCGTCTTCGGTCGCCCCAGCCCAGGGTCGCCCCAGCTCCGGGTCGGTCCGTTCCTGGGTCAGCCTGTCATGACCGCCAGTCGAGCGGGACCTGCTTGGCCCGGTCCCACGGCCGCTCCCAGCCGGAGTAGTGCAGTAGCCGGTCGATCACTCCGGCGGTAAAACCCCAGACCAGGGCAGATGCGACAAGGAAGGCGGGGCCCGCGTGGCCGCTCGGGTGGATGGCGGTCGCGCGGTTCGCGGGGTCCGTGAGATCCGCCACGGGCACGGTGAAGACCCGGGCGGTCTCTGCGGGGTCGACGACCCCGACCGGGCTGGGGGTGCGCCACCAGCCGAGGACGGGGGTGACGACGAAGCCGCTGACCGGGATGTAGAGCTGGGGCAGGACGCCGAAGAGCTGCACGCCGGCCGGGTCGAGGCCGGTCTCCTCCTCGGCCTCGCGCAGGGCGGCCCGCAGCAGGCCCCCGTCGGCCGGGTCGCCGTCCTCGGGGTCCAGGGCGCCGCCGGGGAAGGAGGGCTGGCCCGCGTGCGAGCGGAGCGAGCCCGAGCGCTCCATGAGCAGCAGCTCGGGGCCGCGCTCCCCGTCGCCGAACAGGATCAGGACGGCGGACTGCCGTCCGGCGCCGCTCGCGGGCGGCAGGAAGCGGCTGAGCTGCTCGGGCCGGACGCCGCGCGCGGCCCGGTCGACGGGGCCCAGCCAGTCGGGCAGCCCGTCCCGGCGCACCAGGCCGCCGGCGCCCACGCCCGGTGGCATGCCGTCGGTCTCTTCCGTCTCTTCGTCCGTGCGCGTCATAGGCAGGCACCCCCGTGATTCACAACGCGATCCGTGCGCCGGTTCGTTCCCCGGCCAGGTCTCACTCGGCGCCCGGGGCCACGCCGGTGGCGGGGGCGGCCGGTCGGCCGGGGTAGTCCGGCGGCGGGCTGAGGCGCTGGCCCGGATAGCCGCCCTTCTCGTACTTCAGGAGCTTCTTCGCCTTCTCCGGGTCCGTCTCGCCCTCGCCGTACGCCGGGCAGAGCGGGGCGATCGGGCAGGCGCCGCAGGCCGGCTTGCGGGCGTGGCAGATGCGGCGGCCGTGGAAGATCACCCGGTGCGAGAGCATCGTCCACTCGCTCTTCGGGAAGATCTCGGCGACCTCGGCCTCGATCTTGACCGGGTCGTCGCTCTCGGTCCACTTCCAGCGGCGGGCGAGGCGCATGAAGTGGGTGTCGACGGTGATCCCGGGCACCCCGAAGGCGTTGCCGAGGACGACGAAGGCGGTCTTGCGGCCCACCCCGGGCAGTTTGACCAGGTCGTCGAGGCGGCCGGGGACCTCGCCGCCGAAGTCGTCCCTGAGGGCGGCCGCGAGGCCCATGATCGACTTGGTCTTCGCACGGAAGAAGCCGGTGGGCCTGATCAGTTCCTCGACCTCCTCGGGCACGGCGGCGGCCAGGTCCTCGGGCGTCGGGTACGCGGCGAAGAGCGCGGGGGTGGTCTGGTTGACCCGCAGGTCCGTGGTCTGGGCGGAGAGGACCGTCGCGACGAGCAGCTCGAAGGGGTTCCGGAAGTCCAGCTCGGGGTGGGCGTACGGAAAGACCTCGGCCAGCTCCCGGTTGATCTTCCGGGCCCGGCGGACCATCCCGAGCCGGGATTCCGGTTTCGCGGCCTTGGGGGCGGCCGTCTTCGGGGCGGTCTTCGCGCCCGCCTTCCCGCCGGCCGCCTTCGGGCCCGCCTTCGCCGTGCTCTTCGCGGGCTTCCGGTCGGGCTTCCGGTCGGGCTCTGGGGCAGCCTCTGTCGTGCGTTTAGCGGCATTTGTCCGCTTCGGCGCACCCTGTTCGCCCACAGCGGAATTACCCTTCGCGGACACTCTTCCAGCCCCCTTGGCCTGCGCTCTCACCGGCGAGTTGGACACCCGGCCAGCCTAAGGGCCGCCACTGACATCCGCCCCGGGCACGACCGATGAGGACCCAATCGGGGCCCTGACGTACGGACGGGCGGTTCGGTACGTCAAACTTGTTGTGATTGATCGCACTGTTTTGTGCGTCCGGCATCATGGGATCAAGGTCCCCTGAGCAGGTCGACATAGGAGAGAACTCGTGGACGACGTTCTGCGGCGCGCCCCGCTCTTCGCGGCGCTCGATGACGAGCAGGCCGCGGAGCTGCGCGCCTCGATGAGTGAAGCGACGCTCGCCCGTGGCGACGCGCTCTTCCACGAGGGAGACCCCGGCGACCGCCTGTACGTGGTCACCGAGGGCAAGGTGAAGCTCCACCGCACGTCCCCCGACGGCCGCGAGAACATGCTCGCCGTCCTCGGCCCCGGCGAGCTGATCGGCGAGCTGTCCCTCTTCGACCCGGGCCCGCGCACCGCCACCGCGACCGCGCTGACCGAGGTCAAGCTGCTCGGCCTCGGCCACGGCGACCTCCAGCCCTGGCTGAACGCCCGCCCCGAGGTGGCCACCGCCCTGCTGCGCGCGGTCGCCCGCCGGCTCCGCAAGACCAACGACCAGATGTCCGACCTGGTCTTCTCCGACGTGCCGGGCCGCGTCGCCCGCGCGCTCCTCGACCTGTCGCGCCGCTTCGGCGTGCAGTCCGAGGAGGGCATCCACGTCGTCCACGACCTCACCCAGGAGGAGCTGGCCCAGCTGGTGGGCGCCTCCCGCGAGACGGTCAACAAGGCCCTCGCGGACTTCGCCCAGCGCGGCTGGCTGCGCCTGGAGGCCCGCGCCGTGATCCTGCTGGACGTGGAGCGGCTCGCGAAGCGCTCGCGGTAACCCTCCCGTACGGACGAGAAGGCCGCCCCGGTCAGGAACCGGGGCGGCCTTCTCGCATAGGGACCCGTAAGGACCCGTCGAGACCCGTAAGGACCCGTCAGGAGTGACGGGTGACTAGCGCTTCGAACCGTCCACGATCACCGGGGTGCCCGTGCCGCTGCCGCACGGGACCGCGTACACCGGGTTCTTCGCCGCGGCCTCCTTGTACGCGTCGATGCACTGGTTCGCCAGGACCTTGTCGGTCAGCGACTCGTTGAGGATCTTGTTGGCGCGGGCGATGCCCTCGGCCTCGATACGGCGCCGGTCCGCCTCGGCCTTGGCGGTGCGGGCCGCCTCGGTGGCGCGCTCGGTCGCCTGCTGCTGCTGGATCTTGCGGTCGATCTGGGTCTGCAGCGCCGCCGAGGGCTTCACGTTGCGCAGGTTGACGGCGGTGACGTCGATCCCGCGCGGGGCGAGGCGCTCCTTGATGAGCGCGCCGATCTCGGCGTTGATCTTCTCGCGGTCGCTCGCGTAGCCCTGCTCGCTCGTGTAGCGGGCGAAGACGTTACGGACGATCTCCCGGCTGTCCGGGTAGACGAGCCGCGTCTGGATCGACTCCTCGCTGCCCGCGAGCCGGTACAGCTCCACGGCCTTGGCGGGCGTGACCGCCCACTTCACGGTCACCTCGACCTCCATCACGCCACCCTGCGAGGAACGGACCTCGACCACGTCCTTGTCGGAGAGGTTGAGGTCGACCGGGCGGGTGGAGAAGGTCGTGACATCGGTGAACGGCGACTTGACGTGCATGCCCGAGGTCATCGGCTGGCCCACCTTGCCGAAGGCGACCGGGACACCGACCTCGTACGCGCTGACGACGTACGTCATGGAGGCGACGAGCGAGAACGCGCCGGCGAGGACCGCACCGACCGCGCCCAGCTTCAGCCCCTTCGAGTCGTTGGACCGGCCGACGAAGAACAGCACGACCGCTGCGACGAGCAGCAGAATCGATATGACGAACACAGGCTTTCCCCCCGAGGACTACGGTCAAAAGGTAAGCGGAGCGTAAAGCACGCTCCGGGCGCCGCGCGCCCTCGGGGGTGGATGGGGCGAGCGGTCAGATCAGACCGTGCTCCCGCAGGTACTCCAGCTGCGCCCGCACGGAGAGTTCGGCGGCCGGCCACAGCGAGCGGTCCACGTCCGCGTACACGTGGGCGACCACCTCCGACGGCGTCCGGTGACCGTTCTCGACCGCCGTCTCCACCTGGGCGAGCCGTCCCGCGCGGTGCGCGAGGTAGAACTCCACGGCGCCCTGGGCGTCCTCCAGGACCGGCCCGTGGCCCGGCAGCACGGTGTGCACCCCGTCGTCGACGGTGAGCGAACGCAGCCGGCGCAGCGAGTCCAGATAGTCGCCGAGCCGCCCGTCGGGGTGGGCGACGATCGTCGTGCCGCGCCCCAGGATCGTGTCGCCGGTCAGGACCGCCCGGTCGGCGGGCAGATGGAAGGAGAGCGAGTCCGAGGTGTGGCCGGGCGTCGGTACGACGCGCAGCTCCAGGCCGCCGACGGTGATGACGTCCCCCGCGCCGAGACCCTCGTCGCCGAGGCGCAGCGCCGGGTCCAGGGCGCGCACCCGCGTACCGGTCAGCTCGGCGAACCGGCCGGCGCCCTCGGCGTGATCGGGGTGGCCGTGCGTGAGGAGGGTGAGCGCGACCCGCTTGCCCAGCTTCTCGGCGGTCGCGACGACATGGTGGAGGTGGCCGTCGTCGAGCGGGCCCGGGTCGATGACGACGGCCAGGTCGGAGTCGGGCTCGGAGACGATCCAGGTGTTGGTGCCGTCGAGGGTCATCGCGGACGGGTTGGGCGCGAGGACGTTGACGGTACGGGCGGTCGCGGGACCGGACAGCACCCCGCCCCGCGGCTGCCCCGGCAGCGAACCGGCGGCGGTCACCGCGCACCTCCGCTCTCCGGAGCGGGCCCCGTCGGGATGTGCTTGGTGAACTCCTCGTGGCCCGGCCAGCTCAGGATCAGCTCGTCCCCTTCGAGGCGGGCCTGCGCGAGTACGGGGGTCAGGTCCTGGTCCACGGCGGCGGCCAGCGCCCCGGCGGCCGTACCGAAGCGTTCGAGGCCGCGCAGGGTCGAGATCGTCGGCGGCATCATCGTCAGCTCGCCCCGGTCGTAGCCGGCCGCGCCGTCGGCCGGGCGGATCCAGACCGTGCGGTCCGCCTCCGTCGAGACGTCCCGGGTGCGCTGGCCGGCCGGCAGGGCGGCCACGAAGAACCAGGTGTCGTACCGCCGGGACTCGAACTCGGGCGTGATCCAGCGCGCCCACGCGCCGAGCAGGTCCGAGCGCAGGACGAGCCCGCGCCGGTCCAGGAAGTCGGCGAAGGACAGCTCGCGGGCGACCAGCGCCTCGCGGTCCTTCTCCCAGTCCTCCCCCGTCGTGTCGTCGACGACGGAGTCCGCGGTCTCCCCGGCGAGGAGGACGCCCGCCTCCTCGAAGGTCTCGCGCACGGCCGCGCAGACGATCGCCTGCGCCTCCTGGGTACCCGTGACACCGAGTCGCCCGGCCCAGCTCTCCAGGGAGGGCCCGGCCCAGCGCACCGGGTGCTCGTCGCGCGGGTCGACCCCGCCACCGGGGTACGCGTACGCGCCGCCCGCGAAGGCCATGGACGTGCGCCGCCGCAGCATGTGGACGTGCGGCCCGTCGGCGGCGTCGCGCAGCAGCAGGACGGTCGCCGCCCGCCTGGGGGCCGCGGGCGTGAGCTCGCCCGCCGCGAGGGCGCGGATGCGGTCGGGCCATTCCGGTGGGTACCACTGACCATTCGGCATGGCCGGATGGTATGCGCAACTACCGTGATGCACGAGAGCCGATTCCCCCTGCGCGGGAGAACCGGCTCTTGACGGACGTACGGGCGGTCAGGCCTCGGCCAGCTCCACCTGGACCTCGACCTCGACCGGGGCGTCGAGCGGGAGGACCGCCACACCGACGGCGCTGCGCGCGTGCACGCCCTTGTCGCCGAGGACCGCGCCGAGCAGCTCGCTGGCGCCGTTGATGACGCCGGGCTGGCCGGTGAAGTCGGCGGCCGAGGCGACGAAGCCGACGACCTTCACGACCCGCTTGATCCGGTCCAGGTCACCGGCGACCGACTTCACGGCCGCGAGGGCGTTCAGCGCGCAGGTGGCGGCGAGCTGCTTGGCCTCCTCGGCGGTGACCTCGGCGCCGACCTTGCCGGTCACCGGAAGCTTGCCCTGCACCATCGGGAGCTGGCCCGAGGTGTAGACGTACACGCCCGACTGCACGGCCGGCTGGTAGGCGGCCAGCGGAGGCACGACCTCCGGCAGGGTCAGGCCCAGTTCGGCGAGCTTCGCCTCGACGGTGCCGGTCCCGTTCGCGGCGCCGCTCATCAGGACTTCTCCCGCTTCAGGTAGGCCACGAGCTGCTCGGGGTTGTTCGGGCCGGGAACGACCTGGACGAGCTCCCACCCGTCCTCGCCCCAGGTGTCCAGAATCTGCTTCGTCGCGTGCACGAGAAGGGGCACGGTCGCGTATTCCCACTTGGTCATGGAGCCGACTGTATCCGCTGCCACAGGCAGCCTCCTGCTTAGGCGAGCGCTCCAGTGGTTAGGCTCGAAGGCGTGAGCAGGCTCCAGGTCGTCAGCGGCAAGGGCGGTACCGGTAAGACGACGGTCGCCGCCGCCCTCGCGCTCGCCCTCGCGACGGAGGGCAAACGGACCCTCCTCGTCGAGGTCGAAGGCAGACAGGGCATCGCACAGCTCTTCGAGACGGAGGCGCTTCCGTACGAGGAGCGCAAGATCGCCGTTGCCCCGGGCGGCGGGGAGGTCTTCGCGCTGGCCATCGACGCCGAGCGGGCCCTCCTCGACTACCTCCAGATGTTCTACAAGCTGGGCACCGCGGGCCGTGCCCTGAAGAAGCTCGGCGCGATCGACTTCGCGACGACGATCGCGCCCGGCGTACGGGACGTGCTGCTGACCGGCAAGGCGTGCGAGGCGGTCAGGCGGCGCGAGAAGCACGGCGGCTACACCTACGACCATGTGGTCATGGACGCGCCTCCGACGGGCCGCATCACCCGCTTCCTCAACGTCAACGACGAGGTGGCCGGGCTGGCCAGGATCGGCCCGATACACAATCAGGCCCAGGCCGTGATGCGCGTCCTGAAGTCCCCGGAGACCGCCGTGCACCTGGTGACGCTCCTGGAGGAGATGCCGGTCCAGGAGACCGCGGACGGCATCGCGGAGCTGCAGGCGGCCGAACTGCCGGTGGGCCGTGTCATCGTGAACATGGTCCGTCCGCACGTCCTCGACGAGGCGGCGGTACGGGCGGCCTCCGGCGACCACCGGGACGCCGTCGCGCGCACACTGGCCGCCGCGGGCGTCCGGGGCGGCACGAAGCTGGTCGAGCCGCTCCTGGAGCAGGCTGCCGAGCACGCGCAGCGGGTGGAGCTGGAGCGCGAGCAGCGGGCGGTGCTGACGGGGCTCGACGTACCGGCGTACGAACTCCCGTTCCTGGGGGACGGGGCGGACATCGCGGGCCTGTACCGGCTGGCGAAGGAGCTGCGGAAACAAGGGGTGGGCGCGTGACGGGTCCGGTGAACGGCACGGCGAACGGTCTGGACTCCGTACCCGTCCTCGAACTCGATCCGCTCATCGACGACCGGGGCACCCGGATCATCGTCTGCTGCGGGGCGGGCGGTGTCGGGAAGACGACGACCGCGGCGGCCCTGGGCGTTCGGGCGGCGGAGCGGGGCCGCAGGGTCGTCGTCCTGACGATCGACCCGGCGCGCCGGCTCGCGCAGTCGATGGGGATCGACTCGCTGGACAACGTGCCGCGCAAGGTCGACGGGATCAAGGGGTCCGACGGCGGCGAACTGCACGCCATGATGCTCGACATGAAGCGGACCTTCGACGAGATCGTCGAGGCGCACGCGGACGCCGAGCGGGCCCGGGCGATCCTGGAGAACCCGTTCTACCAGTCCCTGTCGGCCGGCTTCGCCGGCACGCAGGAGTACATGGCGATGGAGAAGCTCGGGCAGCTGCGGGCCCGGGACGAGTGGGACCTGATCGTCGTCGACACCCCTCCGTCGCGGTCCGCGCTCGACTTCCTGGACGCGCCGAAGCGGCTCGGGTCCTTCCTGGACGGGAAGTTCATCAAGCTCCTGATGGCGCCGGCGAAGATGGGCGGCCGGGCGGGGATGAAGTTCCTGAACGTCGGGATGTCGATGATGACGGGGACCCTGGGCAAGCTGCTGGGGGGTCAGTTCCTCAAGGACGTGCAGACGTTCGTGGCCGCGATGGACACCATGTTCGGTGGCTTCCGGACCCGGGCGGACGCGACGTACAAGCTGCTCCAGGCGCCGGGTACGGCGTTCCTGGTGGTCGCGACGCCGGAGCGGGACGCGCTGCGGGAGGCGGCGTACTTCGTGGAGCGTCTCGCGGCCGAGGAGATGCCGCTGGCGGGCCTCGTCCTGAACCGCGTCCACGGCAGTGGCGCCGCCCGGCTCTCGGCCGAGCGGGCGCGGGCCGCGGCGGAAAATCTTGACGAGGGGCGCATGGTGGATCAGGGCGCCGGGAAGACTGGAGGGCGTGGCTCCCGCGCCACCGCCACCGCCACCGACGAGCCGTCGGACAACGAGCTGTCCGACTCAGCGACCGCCGCCGACACGACGACAGGCATCACCGCAGGCACGACTGCAGTCACCACCGCAGGCACGACCGCAGGCATCAGCGCGGACATCGCCCCGAGCACCGAGGCTGCCCCCACAGCCGACGAGGCCGATGTTCCTGCCGACCCCGACGCAGCGGACATCCAGCGACTGACCGCCGGCCTGCTCCGGCTCCATGCGGAGCGGATGCAGGTGCTCGCGCGCGAGCAGCGCACACGAGACCGGTTCACGGCGCTCCACCCCGAGGTGGCCGTCGCCGAAGTGGCCGCCCTGCCGGGCGACGTACACGACCTGTCCGGACTCCGCGCCATCGGCGACCGCCTCACGGCGGGCCGCATGCCGTCGTCCTGACAGTCGATCGCGCTCCGACAGTCGATCGCGCCGACAGCCGACGCTCTGGCAGCCGATCGCTCCGGCAGCCGATCGGTCCGAACGGCGGGCGGTCAGCCCACCGCCGCGTACGCCTCGTACGTCGCGTCGTCGTCGATCGCCACGGGCAGCAGGCCCGCTCCCCGCTCGTACTCCGTCCGCGCGGTCTCCAGCAGGCGCCGCCACGAGGTGACGGTCGGCCGCCGGCGCAGCAGGGCACGGCGCTCGCGCTCCGTCATGCCGCCCCACACACCGAACTCCACACGGTTGTCGAGGGCATCGGCCAGGCACTCGGTCCGCACCGGACAGCCGGTGCACACCGCCTTCGCCCTGTTCTGCGCCGCTCCCTGCACGAAAAGTTCATCCGGATCGGTAGTGCGGCAGGCCGCCTGCGCACTCCAGTCAGCTACCCAGCCCATACCGGCGCCGTCCTCTCCCGAATCGAGGCTCCCCCACGGCGGTAGCGGCATATTCACCGCTGCCAGTTGGTGACGTTACGGAAGGTGGGCACAGCGCAACACCCCCTTCGGGCCCAATCTTGAATGGCCCGAACGGACTATGCGTACGCGGCAGATCACCCAGGGGAGTGACCGATGGACATGCGTGTCGAATCGGGCGAACCGGTACAGTTCGCCCGGCTGAGTCGGTGCCACTTAGGGCGTCGAGTGACGCATGGGGCGGAATCGGACAGGGGGTTCCCAGGGTTCGGGGCCAAGGGATTCCTGCCGATGTCACGCCCGGGGTCTTGCCTGGACCTTGATGCGAAACCACACTGCTGTGACAGTTGGGAGCAGCTTAGGCCAAGGCATTCCCGTCTGTCCGGCGAATGCGAACGTCGACACGTCATGTCCGCGTCGTCATGGGCCCGGACCTGCCACGACCGGCCCGGATGTCACGGTCTCGTACTCGAACGCTCCGAGAGGCCCCCGCTCCTACGGAACGCTCATCACTACGGATTAGGCTGCCCCCATGGCAAAGAAGCGCTCGGGCGGAGGTCTGACCGGGACCCAGCAGGCCGCCAAGTTCCTCGGTGTCAGTGTGCTCGCGGGAGCGGTGCTGGCGGGCATCGCCCTGCCCGCGGCCGGTGCACTGGGTCTTGCGGCGAAGGGGACGGTCGAGGGGTTCGACGAGATTCCGTCGAACCTGAAGACGCCACCCCTGAGTCAGCGCACCACCATCCTCGACTCGGACGGCGGCGTCCTCGCCACCGTCTACTCCCGCGACCGGAAGGTCGTGCCGCTGGAGAAGATCTCTCCGTACATGCAGAAGGCGATCGTCGCGATCGAGGACTCGCGCTTCTACGAGCACGGCGCGATCGACCTCAAGGGCGTGCTGCGCGCGATCAACCGCAACGCCCAGTCGGGCGGCGTGGCCCAGGGCGCGTCCACGCTCACGCAGCAGTACGTGAAGAACGTCTTCGTCGAGGAGGCCGGTGAC
Source organism: Streptomyces sp. NPDC014870 (assembly GCF_043081505.1). Taxonomy (NCBI): domain Bacteria; kingdom Bacillati; phylum Actinomycetota; class Actinomycetes; order Kitasatosporales; family Streptomycetaceae; genus Streptomyces; species Streptomyces sp. NPDC014870. Next base: position 656,346 of record NZ_JBIBWQ010000003.1, on the reverse strand, counting down.
GACCCGGAGAAGGTCGCCGCCGCCACCCAGCAGACCATCGGCCGCAAGGTGCGCGAACTGAAGTACGCGATCCAGGTCGAGGAGGAGCTGGGGAAGAAGAAGATCCTCGAGAACTACCTCAACATCACCTTCTTCGGTCAGCAGGCCTACGGCATCGAGGCGGCGTCCCAGCGCTACTTCTCCAAGCCCGCCGCCGACCTGAAGCTGGAGGAGGCCGCGATGATGGCCGGCCTCGTCCAGTCGCCGAGCCGCTACGACCCGATCAACGACCTCCAGGAAGCCACCAAGCGCCGCAACGTGGTCCTCCAGCGGATGGCCGACGTGAAGGACATCAGCCAGGCCGAGGCGGACAAGGCGATCGCCGCGCCGATCAAGCTGAAGGTGAAGACCCCGAAGAACGGCTGCATCACCGCCGTCGACGGCGCCGGCTTCTTCTGCGACTACGTGCGCAAGACGATCCTCACCAACCCGGTCTTCGGCAAGACGGTCGAGGAGCGGCAGAAGCTGTGGAACCTCGGCGGCCTGACCGTCCGGACCACGCTCGACCCGCGCGCGCAGGAGGCGGCCAACGAGGCCGCCGTCGCCCACGTCAACGAGGACGACAAGGTCGCCGCCTCTGTCGTCCAGGTCCAGCCGGGCAGCGGCAAGATCCTGTCGATGGGTCAGTCGCGGCCGTACGGTCTCGACCAGAAGCAGCACCAGACCACGCTCAACCTGGCCGTGGGCAGCAAGATGGGCGGCACGACGTACGGCTTCCAGACCGGTTCGACGTTCAAGCCGATCACGGCCGCGGCCGCCCTGGAGAAGGGGCTGAGCCCCGCGCAGAGCTTCTCCACCGGCTACGAGATCTCCGTCCCGGAGAACTCGTACACCCGCTGCGACGGCAAGCCGGCCGGGTACGCGGACTGGAAGGTCGGCAACGAGCTCAAGTCCGAGACCGGCACCTGGGACATGACGAGCGCGCTCGGCAAGTCCATCAACACCTACTTCGCCAAGCTGGAGCAGATGGCCGGCCTGTGCGAGACGGTGACGATGGCGAAGAACGTCGGCTACGAGCGGGAGCTGGGCAAGAAGGTCAAGGAGAGCCCCTCGATCACGCTGGGCGCCATCGAAGCCACCCCGCTCGACATGGCCGCCGCCTACGCGACCTTCGCCAACCGGGGTACGTACTGCACGCCGATCGCCATCGAGTCGATCAAGACGGCGGGCGGCGAGCAGCTGAAGGTGCCCCAGACCGAGTGCTCGCGGGCGATGAGCGAGCGGACGGCCGACACCATCAACCAGATGCTGAAGGGCGTCGTCGAGGACGGCACCGGTACGAGGGCGGGTCTGAGCGACCGCGACAACGCGGGCAAGACGGGTACGACGAACGACCGCAAGGACGCCTGGTTCGTCGGGTACACGCCGAACCTGTCCACGGCCGTCTGGGTCGGCGACGACGTCGGCGAGAAGGTGTCGATGTTCAACATCACCATCGGCGGCCAGTACTACCCGAAGGTCTGTGGCGGCTGCCTCCCCGGCCCGATCTGGAAGATCGCGATGCGCGGGGCGCTCGACGCCTCCGAGACGCCGCGGTTCGCCCCCATCTCCGTACCGCGCGGCGAGAAGCCGGAGGAGAAGGACAAGGACAAGCCCGGCGACGACGGCAAGCCGAACAAGCCCAACAAGCCCAACCGGCCGAACCTCCCCGGGATCACGCTCCCGCCGGGTGTGATCGGCGGCGGGGACGGTGGCGGAGACGGCCGGGGCGGCGGCGGCAACGGCCCGTAGCACCGGCAGGGACATGACTGAGGGCGCCTCCCGCGCGGCGGGGGCGCCCTCAGTCGTCCGTACTGTCCGAACCGTCGGCACCGTCGGTACCGACGTCGCCCGCTAGCCGGCGAGCAGCTTCTTCACCGCGGCCGCCACGCGCCCGCCCTCGGCCTGGCCCGCGACCTTCGGGTTCACGATCTTCATGACGGCGCCCATCGCGCGCGGGCCCTCGGCGCCGGCGGCCTTGGCCTCGGCGACGGCCGCGGCCACGATCTGCTCGAGCTCCGCGTCGTCGAGCTGCTTCGGCAGGTACGCGTCGAGGATCTCGCCCTCCGCCTTCTCCCGCTCGGCCGACTCGGCGCGGCCGCCCTGGGCGAAGGCCTCGGCGGCCTCGCGGCGCTTCTTCGCCTCCTTGGCGATCACCTTCTGCACCTCGTCGTCGGAGAGCTCGCGCTTGGTGGTGCCCGAGACCTCCTCCTTGGTGATCGCGGTGAGGGTGAGCCGGAGCGTCGAGGAGCGCAGCTCGTCGCGCTCCTTGATGGCGGCGTTGAGGTCGTCCTGAAGCGTGGCCTTGAGCGTGGTCATGCCCCAAGTGTGTCAGGTGTCCCACCCCACCCGCCCGCGCATTTCCGCCCATCGGGTCTGCGACGATGGGGGGATGCGCGCACGGTACGGGATCCCCCTGAAGGTCACGGCAGGTCTCACGGCGACGGCCGCGGCCGGAATCGTCTACGCGGCAGGCTTCGAGGCCCGCTCGTTCCGGCTGCGCCGGGTGACGATCCCGGTTCTCCCGCGCGGGATGCGGGATCTGCGGGTCCTTCAGGTCTCCGACATCCACATGGTGTGCGGGCAGCGGAAGAAGCGCGCCTGGCTGCAGAAGCTCGCGGGGCTGCGTCCCGACTTCGTCGTGAACACCGGCGACAACCTCTCCGACACGGACGCGGTGCCGGAGGCCCTGGACGCGCTCGGCCCGCTGATGGAGTACCCGGGTGTGTACGTCTTCGGCTCCAACGACTACTACGGGCCGAGGCTGCGCAACCCCGCCCGCTACCTCCTGGAGAAGGCCCAGGGGCGGCACGGCCTGAACGGCAACAAGCCGGTGGTGGGCGCGGTGCACAACCCGTGGGAGGAACTGCGGGACGCGTTCGACGAGGCGGGCTGGGTGAACCTCACCAACACCCGCGGCCGGCTGAAGCTGCCCGGTGGTCTCGACCTGGCCTTCACCGGGCTCGACGACCCGCACATCAAGCGGGACCGGTACGAGCGGGTGGCCGGCGGTCCTGACGCGTCGGCGGACTTCTCGATGGGCGTGGTGCACGCCCCGTACCTCCGCAGCCTCGACGCCTTCACGGCGGACGGCTACGAGCTGGTCCTCGCGGGGCACACGCACGGCGGCCAGCTGTGCATCCCCTTCTACGGCGCGCTGGTGACCAACTGCGACCTGGACACGGACCGGGTGAAGGGCCTCTCCACGCACACGGTGGCGGGCCGGACGTCGTTCCTGCACGTCTCGGCCGGCTGCGGCACGAACCGCTTCACGCCGGTCCGCTTCGCCTGCCCCCCCGAGGCGACGCTGCTGACGCTGACGGCGCGGGACTGAGCCTGCGGACCACCGCGCGACGCCCGTACGGTGGGGGATGCTCACGCCGAACCCCGCCTCGGCCGCGGTACCGGCCGCCGCCGTCGTACCCGCCGTCCGCCGGCCCGTGGCCGCCGTCCTCCGCGGGCTGATCGCGCTCGCGGCGGCGACGGGCGTGGTGATCGAGTGCGTTCTCGGGAGCGTGGCGGTCAACGCCGTCGTCCTGGGCCTCGCCTTCTCCGCGCTCGGCCTCGCGGTCGTGGCCCTGGACCGCGTCCGACCTGCGGTGAGGGGCCGCGAAAACCGGATTTCGTCTCAGGGCGCGGGTGGGCTAAAGTAATCGATGTCGCCGCGACGTGAAGAACTGAGCAGTGACATCGGGGTGTAGCGCAGCTTGGCAGCGCGCTTCGTTCGGGACGAAGAGGTCGTGGGTTCAAATCCCGCCACCCCGACAGAGTAAGACCAGGTCAGGGGCCTGATTCGAGAGATCGAATCAGGCCCCTGACTGGCTTTGTAGATCGTTTGGGAGAAATCTGGGAGACGATCTTGGTCGGGGTCTCCCAGGACGGTGCACGGTGGGGAGTGGGTGGCACGGCCGTGACGTCCGGCCCTCCTGTGCGTTCGTGAATCGCCACCGCTCATCGACCGATACGTGCCTCGTAGTCAGGACGGCAAGACAACGCAGGTCGTGTGAGATCCAGGCGACGAGTTCGCGGCATCGCCGTGCGACCTGACGGCCCAGAAGCAGCGCGGTGGCCGGCGACACAGCGGCCGCCCCAGGTTGCCACCCGCCCGGCCGGCCGCGGCTCTGGCACAAGTACCCCTCCCCGGGATGACGTCCGCGTTTCGTAAGGACCGGAAGGGCCGTTTCCCGCTTGTCGGTTCCTACGGTGTGGAGGGTGACTTCATCTGCTTGCGCACCGCCCGTCGCGGACCTCGTACTGCCGTGCCTCGACGAGGCCGAAGCGCTCCCCTGGGTGCTGGCGCGGGTGCCCGCCGGGTGGCGGGCCATCGTCGTCGACAACGGCTCGACCGATGGCTCCGCGGAGATCGCCCGAAGCCTCGGTGCGACCGTCGTACACGAGAGCCGACGTGGTTTCGGGGCCGCCTGCCACGCCGGGCTGCTCGCGTCCCGCGCCGACCTGGTCTGCTTCTGCGACTGCGACGCCTCGATGGACCCGGGGCTGCTCGTCCCGATGGCCGCCCGTGTGGCCTCGGGTGAGGCCGATCTGGTGCTCGGGCGTCGGCTCCCGCAGGGGCGAGGCGCCTGGCCCCCTCATGCCCGCGCCGGGAACCTGGCCCTCGCGCACATGCTGCGTCACCGCACGGGACTCCGGCTGCACGACCTCGGGCCGATGCGGGTGGCACGACGAGACGCACTGCTCGGGCTGGGGCTGACCGACCGGCGCAGCGGCTACCCGCTCCAGATGGTGGTACGTGCCTCGGATGCGGGCTGGCGGGTCACCGAGACGGACGTCCCGTACCTGCCCCGCTCGGGGAAGTCGAAGGTCACCGGGACCTGGCGGGGCACCTGGCATGCCGTGCGCGACATGCGCCGGGTACTCGCCGAGCCGCCCGGCGCACCGTCCGTCGCGGCCGGGGAGGTCTCCGTATGAGCACCCTTCTCGTCATCGCCAAGGCACCCGTGGCGGGGCGGGTCAAGACGCGTCTGACCCCGCACTTCACCCCGGAGCAGGCGGCCGAGCTGGCCCGCGGCGCCCTCCAGGACACGCTCGATGCCGTGCTCGGGGCCCCCGCCGAGCGCCGTGTTCTCGTTCTCGACGGGCGACCGGGGTCCTGGGTGCCCGAGGGCATCGAGGTCCTTCCGCAAGGTGCCGGCGGCCTCGACTCCCGACTGGCCGCGGCCTTCTCCCACGTCGACGGGCCGGCCCTGCTCATCGGCATGGACACCCCCCAGGTCACCCCGGATCTCCTCGCCCAGGGCCTCGACTTCAGCGAGACGGATGCCTGGTTCGGCCCGGCCGAAGACGGCGGGTTCTGGGCACTCGGCCTGGCCGAGCCCGACCCGGCGCTGATCCTCGGCGTCCCCATGTCGGTGGCGCACACCGGGCGGGAGCAGCGCCGACGGCTGACCGCGTCCGGGCGGGTGGTACGGGACCTGCCCGAGCTGCGCGACGTGGACTCCCCGGCCGACGCGGCACAGGTCGCGGCCGCCATACCCGGCAGCCGCTTCGCCACCCGTCACCGTGCCCTTTGCGCGGTGGCTCGATGACCGCCCAGCTGGCCGAACCCGCCCTCGCCTGGCGGGCCGACCCGTACGCCGAGGCACTCCGCACCGGCCGGGGCCCTCTCTACCTGCGCCGAGGCGACGGCTGGCTGCTGCCCCTGGAGGTCGAGCGTTGGTGTGCCGAACCCGACGAGGCCGATGCCACCGTCCTCGACCGCTGCACGGGGCCCGTCCTGGACATCGGGTGTGGCCCCGGCCGCCTCGTCACCGCCCTCGCCGCACGCGGACATCGGGCTCTGGGAGTGGACGTCACCCCCGAGGCGGTGGCCCGCACGGTGCGTGCGGGAGGCAGCGCCCTGTGCAGATCGGTCTTCGATCCCCTGCCTCGTGAGGGGCGCTGGGACACCGTCCTGCTCGTCGACGGCAACGTCGGCATCGGAGGCGATCCGGCCGTCCTGCTCCGCCGCGCCGCCGAACTCGCCTCACCCTCCGGCTCCCTGCTGGTCGAGGTGGCCACCGTCGACGTCGACGAACGCGTCGAGGTCCACGTCGACGACGGCCGCGGCGGGCGCGGAGCGCCGTTCCGGTGGGCCCGGCTCGGCGCCCGGGCGCTCTGCGCCGAGGCCCCGAAAGCCGGCTGGACCCGATCCCTCACCTGGCAGGCAGCGGGCCGCAACTTCGTGGAGCTACGCCGCTGACGAGACGAAGGAACGGCTCGATCAACTCCCACTCATCGTCAGCGAGTTCCCTGCGTGCCATCCCCGACCTCTGCCAGCTGCCCTGTGTCATTGAATTCTCGGGTGTGTCACCGAGGTCTCACCGGTGCAACCTCGCTCCCGGTCGCAAGCTCAGGTCAGGAGCAGGCCGATGCCGATCAGCAGGGCGGAACCGGCCAGGGCCGCGACGACCAGGACGGTGCGCTTGCTTGCACCGCGCAGGCGGAGCGCGAAGGCCAGCGGGCCGATCGGAGGAGTCTTGTGGTCCATGTCTGTCTCCCTGATGATGTGGGTGATCTTGGATTGGGCGAATTCGGTGGTTCAGGGGGCGTCTTGTCGCAAGGCATCCCGCAGTCGCAGTAGTTCGCGTCGGCGGCGCCGCGCCCGTACCAGGGTGAGCATCGCGGCGGCGGTGAAGACGACCCCGCCCGCGGCGGTGGCCACCAGGTCCGCGGTGCTGCCGCGGACTGCAGCCAGCGCCACCCCGGCCAGGGCGGTCACCACGGTTGCCGCCAGCGCGATCCGGGCGGACAGCACCCGGTCCCGGGCGAACAATGGCCGACGCCTGCTCAGCACCCAGCCGGCGAACACGGCCCAGGCCAGCCCGATGGCGATCAGCCCGGCGAAGACGGCCTGGGTACGCGCCGGCAGAGCATTCGGCTCGGTGGCCCACAGCACCGCGATCACGGCCGCGCCGCATCCCCCGGCCAGGCCCACTGCCACGTGGCGCAGCCGGGACCGCAGTGACACCTCCGTGGCCAGCACGCGCTCCAGCTGCTCGGGCACCGCCCGCTGCGCTGCGCGGTTCTGCTCGCTCATGCCTCGTATCCCTTCTCGGCAAGGTGGTTGCGCAGCATGCGCCGGGCGCGGTGCAGCCTGCTCTTGACCGTGCCGGCCGGTACGCCGAGCACCTCCGCACACGAAGCCAGCGGCAGGTCCTCCAGATGGAAGAGGATCAGCACCTCGCGCTCCAAGGGCGGCAGACCAGCAAGACCTGCCTCGATCTGCATCGTGGTGAGCACACCGCTGAGCTCGTCGTCGGCGACGACAGTCGTGGCCTCCTCCATGGCTGTCTCCGGCGCCCTGTACGTCTGCCGCAGATGGTCGGTGACCGTGCGCCGGGCGATGGTGAACAGCCACGGGGCGAACCGCTCCGGCTGCCGCAGCCGCGGCAGGCCGCGCACCACAGCGACCCACGCCTCCTGAGCAAGATCGTCCGCGAGGTGCGGCGAGCCGACCATGCCCCGGACATAGCGCCACAGCGGGGGGTGCCACATGGCCACCAGTTCGCGGAACGCCTCCCGCTCCCCAAGCTGGCAGCGCACCACCAGCAACCCGTCGCTGCCCACCACGCCTCCCTGCTCTGCACCGTCCGTCACACAGACAGTCGGCATTCCGGGCGGAAAGGTTCACGGAATCCCGAGCATCCGGTCGAAACACCGGCCGTAGGAGGAATCTCACCCCTTGATCACGACTTCAGACAGGCCCAAGCCCATGGCGCCCCGTCAACGCCCCAGTGGGTGGCCTGAACACCTTACGAAACATGGACACACAGGGTGACCGACCGCACTTCCGCGCCCGTTCCTGGAACGCTGCGGTCGTGAACTCGCGCACCGCCCTCACCGCCACGGTCCTCGCCGCGCTCACCACGGTCCTCGTCCTCACCGTCCGGTACGACGGCTATTTCGCCGACCCCGGCGGGCTGTTCTGGTGGTACGCGGCGTGCTGGGTGCTGTTCGTCGGTGCTCTGCTCGCGCTGCGGCGGGTTCCGTCCTCCCACGTCGTACCCCTGATCGCGGCCGGGGCCATCGCCGTCACGGTAACCGGCCTGGTCGCGCAGCCCCGGACCAGCACCGACTCGTACCGCTACGTCTGGGACGGCCGCGTCCAGTCGGCCGGCGTCTCCCCCTACGACCACGCTCCGCAGGACCCGGAGCTGATCCGGCTGCGCGACTCATGGCTCTTTCCCACGGGGGCGGCCTGCACCGGCCCGGACCGCGCCCGTATCCCCGGTGCCGGGCCTGTACCGCACTGCACACGTCTCAACCGGCCCACCGTGCACACCATCTACCCGCCCGTCGCCGAGGCGTACTTCCTGGCCGTCGACCAGCTCTCCCCGGAGGGGGCCCGGCACAAGCCCCTCCAGATCGGCTCCGGCCTGATCGCCCTGGGCGTGACCGGTGCGGTGCTGCTGATCCTGCGTCGCAGGGGTACGGACCCGCGCCGGGCCGCGTACTGGGCGTGGTGCCCCGTCGTGCCCATCGAGGCGGTCAACAACACGCATGTGGACGTCCTCGGGGCGCTCCTGACCGTGATCGGACTCGGACTCCTCGCCGTCCTCCCGCATCGCCGGTCCGCCGGCGGGCTTGTCCTCGGTGCCGCCATCGCCACCAAGCTCATGCCAGCCATCGTGCTGCCGGGCGCGCTGTCCGGAGTCCGCCGCGTCCGCGACGCGACCGCAGTGCTGCTGCCCGCCGCCGCGTTCACCGTGCTCGCCTACCTCCCGTACGTCCTCCTCTCGGACGGGTCCGTCTTCGGCTACCTGGGCGGCTACGTGGAGGAGGAAGGCTACGACGACCCCGCCGCCGGACCCCGATACGCGCTCCTCCGCCTGGTCCTGCCCGACAGCTGGGCGTTGCCCGTGGTCCTCGCCGTCATGGCAGGCGTGTCCCTGTACGTGATGTGGCGCGGTGACCCGCAACGGCCGTGGAGCGGCGCACTCCTGGTCACGGGCTGGGCCTTCGCCCTCCTCACGCCCGGCTACTCCTGGTACGCCCTCCTCCTGGTCGCCCTCGCGGCACTGGACGGGCGCTGGGAGTGGCTGGGCCTCGCCCTCGCGGGCCCAGCCGTCTATGTCTTCGGCCGGGCGTTCGACGACCGGGAGCTGACGGCCTCGATCGCGTACGGGCTCGCGGCCCTCCTCGTCATCGCGGCCACCGCCGTGCGGCGGCACCGCGGAACCGGCGGGCGTCAGCCCGAGGACGGCTCCATCCACGCATCGGCGCCCGGGTCGCCACCCTCGGCTCGAACCGCGAGCCGGCCGACGTAGTGCTGCCAGCCCTCGGCATGCGCGGCGCACGCTTCCGGAGAGGGGAGTCCACTGTGGACCAGGCGCAGCAAGGTGCCGCCGGCGGAGGGCTCGAGGGTGATCTCCACTGTGCTGGATCCGGGCGGGACGGGCATGGGGCCCGTCTCCCAGCCCCAGGTGAAGACGAGCCGCCTGGGCGGGTCCACGGTGAGGAAGCGGCCGGAGGCGACATTCTCGCCGGTGACGCGGGTGCGGTAGGCGCCGCCGGGTTCGAAGGAGAAGGTGCCGTCGGCGCCCATCCATGACAGCCACATCTCGCGGTCGGTGAAGAAAGCGAAGACGGTCTCGGGGCGGGCGGCGATGTGCCGTTCCACGGTGACGGTGTCCGTGGCGGGCGAGGGTGTCGTCATCAGGAGGTCTCGTTCCGTTCGGCCTCTTCGGCGAGCCGGGCCAGGGTGTCGAGCTTCGTGGCCCACATGGCCTGGAGGTAGTCGGCGAGCGGGCCCAGCACCTCCCGGTCCGCCCGGTAGAACCGCTTCGTCCCGTCCTTGCGCAGCGTAACGAGACCGGTGTCCCGCAGCACCTTGAGGTGCTGGGAGACCGCCCCGAAGGTGACCTCGAAACGTGCCGCGATGTCCCCCGCGGACAGCTCGTCGTCCCAGATCAGCCGGAGAATCTCGCGCCGCCTGGGTTCGGCTATCACCTGTACCGCGTCCATGCCTCGAATTTTAGTCGAGGCTTCAGCTTGCCGCCTCGAAGGTCTTATTTTAGCCTGAACTCAAATAAGCCCCCCACGGGATCCCAGCACGAGCAGGAGCACTCCATGACCGCCATCACCTACGAGACCGACGTCGCCACCGACCGGGCCACGGTCCTGGAGGCGCTCAACACCCACGACGGCCTCACCGGCTGGTGGACGAACGACGTGAACCGCAAGGACGACGTCCTCTTCTTCAACTTCCCCGGCATCCCCGAGCCCTTCCGGCTCCGCCGCGACCGGGCCGACGAGGACCGCGTCGTCTGGGTGAACATCGGCGCCTTCCCGCCCCACTGGGCCGGCACCACCATCACGTGGGAGCTCTCCGACGCCCCCGGCGGCGGCACCCGCCTCGCCTTCTCCCACTCCGGCTTCCCGGACGGCGAGCCCGAGATCCCGATGATCAGCGAGACCTGGGGCACCCTGATGACCCGCCTGAAGGACTACGCCGAGACGGGCGAGCCCAAGCCCTTCTTCACGGTCTGAGGATTCCGAGGATTCCGATGAAGGTCGATGTCCTGACCGGGGCGGTGATCGCCGTCCCGTCCGACCGGGTCGCCGCCTACGCGGCCGACCCCACGCACGCGCCGGAGTGGTACGCCAACATCGACTCCGTCGCCTGGCAGACCCCGCCGCCCGTCGCGATCGGCTCCCGCATCGCGTTCACCGCGCGCTTCCTCGGCCGGCGCCTCGCCTACACCTACGAGATCACCGCCTACCAGCCCGGCCGAAGGCTGGTGATGCGGACGAGCGAGGGCCCCTTCCCCATGGAGACCACCTATGCGTGGGAACCGCACGGGGTAACGGGCGACCGCACCCGCATGACGCTGCGGAACCGGGGCGAGCCCAGCGGCTTCGCCGCACTGGCCGCCCCCGTGATGGAAGCCGCGATGCGCCGCGCCCAGAACAAGGACCTGGCCCGCCTCAAGGCGCTCCTGGAGCGGAACACCTGAGTCCGGGCGACGTAGATCGGGTCCCCGGTCGCGTGGCCTCACGTGCGGTCACTTCGACGGGAGCGTGCTCGCGAAACCCACGGCCGTGGTGATCCAGTGGTCGAGGACCTGATCCTCCCCGAGCGCGGGGCCGCCGACGGTCACCCAGCCGCGCATCGGCTTGCCCGTGAAGTCCATCGGGCGGGCCTCCGGGCGGGCCAGCGCCTCCTCGGCGCGCTCGGGGCCCACCCGGGCGATGAGCTCGTCGCCGACCACGCCCACGGTCATGTTCCCGCCCAGCAGGAAGGCCAGGCCGCCGAACATCCGCTTCTCGGTGAGGCCCGACCGCTCACCGAGCCGCTCCCTGATCCGCTGGGCCAGACCTTCGTCGTACGTCATGGAACCCACTCTCCCGCACGGCCCCGCGACGCGCTGCCCGGGAAGCGGCCAGGTCCGGTGGGAGACACGCAGTCCGAAGGGGCGCCGCGCCGGCGTGTCCGTTACTTCGCGGGGCGGCGCGCCCGGCGCTGACGTCGTGCGGCACGTCGTCGAGGCGCCGATTCACGCCACCTCCGGACGACGAGGGTCGCTGCCGAGGCGACGAAGAGGGCAGCTGTGATCAGCAGCCAGCGTCCCAGGAACCCGTCGGCCGGAAGCCCCGTGTACGCCGTGTAGCGGTCGACCTGGCCCAGGATCAGCGGCCACCAGACCAACAGCAGAAGCGCCGAGACGAAGACGGGGACACGCACGTAGTTGACGCTCGGCCTCGGCGGCCTCTGTCCCGGGATCTCCCGGAACAGGCGCTGCGCGGCCCGGTCCGTCACCGCGTACAGGGGGAGCAGGACAAGGTCGTGCACGAGTGCCGCCCCGACGAACCACAGGGCCACGCCCAGGGTGTCCCCCTTGAGCAGTCGGACCCCGGCGTAGGCGGCGAGGGCGAACGAGGCCAGCACGAGGAGCAGGTGGAGCGGGGAGGCTCCGTAGCGGCGGCGGAAGACGGCCATGGCGCTCATGCCGGCTCTCCGAAGGTGATCCGGGTGACCCACTTGGTGTTGTGGACGCCGGGCGCGCCGGGGACGATCACGCGGGCCGGGTAGCCGTGGTCCTGCGAGAGGACGGCTCCGTTGACGCGTACGGCCAGGAGCGAGCGGTGGTCGCGTACCTGGTTGTCCCTCAGCACGACCGAGCTGAACGCCCCTCCCCGCTGTACCGATTCCACCAAAGCCCGTGGGGTGTCCGTGCCCCGCCCGACCAGTGCGGCCAGGTCCGTGAGCCGAACGCCGCTCCACAGCTGGTCCGGAGTCGACCAGCCCTCCACGCAGGCAATGGGCAGTGCCGCTTCCTGCTGCTCCATTGCCAGCAGCTCGTCTCGGGTCAGGACGACCTGGCGGCCCGCGCCGCGTACGGTCAGCCGCCAGGCGGGGCCGATGTCATCGGGCCGGATCCCCACGGACGCCGCGGTCTTGTTGATCTGGAAGCCGTTCGGCCCGGAGCCGGGATCCGTGCCGTGCGGGGCGAGCAGCGCCGTCTGGCGCCACCAGCCGCCCACGCTCTGCCCGGCCGTCACCACGAACAGCGCCAGGGACCCCAGTCCGACCATGCCCAGGGCGCCCCGCCTTGAGATGGTCGGCGGCGCCGGCCGGGGCGACTTGAGTCCGGCCGCTTCCTCCGTACCGGCTTCCGGCAGCTCGCGTCCGTACCTCACCGCGCGCAGGGCACGCGGCAGCCGGAAGGCCACGTGCACGACGAAGGCCCCGATGAACACCCACGCCCCGTAGAAGTGCAGGACGTAGAAGGAGCCCGGGAAGATGTAGTGCAGCTGCACGTTGAGGATGCCGGTGGCGAACTCGAAGAGCGCGCCACCCACCAGCAGGAGCAGGGAGAGACGCTCGATGCCGTGGCCGACCGACCGCACGGGCGGCCACTGGAACAGCTTGGGGATGACCGACCACAACTTCGCCAGCAGCACCGGCACGAGAACGACGCCCAGGACCACGTGCACGCCCTGGTTCACCCGGTAGAGCCAGTACGGCGAGGTCGGCCAGGAGAACAGGTAGAAGCCGAGCCACCCCTTGTCCGGCGTCTGGTCGTTGACCGGTGACAGATCCGGGTTGTACGCGGCGTACGACACCAGGCCCGTCACGAAGAGCAGCGTGATGCCGACCAGCAGGACGAGCCCGAGCACGGCGGTCAGCCACAGCCCCCGCAGCGGGCTGCGCCAGAACTCCGGCCGCGACGACCCCGGCGGCGGCACCGACACGGCAGCCCGCAGACGCGTCAGCGGAGCCGGCCCCTTCGGAGGCTCCGACGGCGCCCGGGACGGAGGCTCGGGCCGATTCCGCTTGCCGTCGCTCTCCTCCACCGGGACACCTCCGCACATCGCAGTCGCCGGGACGAACATCCCGCACCGGAGGGCGGACCGGGGCCATGACACGCCCGCCCGAGGCTCCCCTTGACCTCCCATGGGCTGGCACACATCTGGTTCCGACGCGGGAATCGATTCGGTAACCCCTGCGCGAACGCGGCCCGACGCACACAGGATCGTTGCATAGGCTAAAGGTAGCCAGGCGCTCTCGCCGGGGTCCGCCGCACGGAACGTGCCGGGCGGGCCCCAAGGGTGCCACCGCCCGATCCCGGGGAGCATCTTGTCCGACCTGCCGCCGCCCGGAACTCGCGCTCTGTCCGTCCTTCCCTATCTCGTCATGGCAGTCACGGCGCTGGCCGACGTCACTGCGGGGCCCACCGTCGGTCTGCTGCCCCTGGTCGCACTGGGACCCGCGTTCGCCGGACTCACCGGCGGACCGCGCCGCACCGCCGCGATCGGGGCGCTAGCTCTCGTGCTGTGCCTGGCACTCGGCTGGTACGACGGCCTGTTTCCGGGGCGGCGCGGGACGACGGCGCTGGTGTCGGTGGCCGGGGTCACCGCCGCCGGTCTGGTCGCCGCCGTGATGCGCAGGCGCCGCGAGGCGGAGCTGGCCAGTGTCCGCTCGATCGCCGAGGTGGCACAGCGGGTTCTGCTCCGCCCCGTGCCCCGCACCGCCGGAAAGCTGAGTGTCGCTGTCTCGTACACGGCCGCCGTCGCCGAGGCCCGTATCGGCGGGGACCTGTACGAGGTGGTGACCTCGCCCGGAGGCGTACGGGTCATCGTCGGCGACGTCCAGGGGAAGGGGCTCGACGCCGTGGAGACGGCGGCCGACGTGCTCGGCGCCTTTCGGGAAGCCGCTCACGACGAGCCCGACCTCACGGGCGTCAGCACCCGGTTGGAGCGGGCGATGAACCGAGCTCTGTGCGGGGAGCGGTTCGTCACCGCGGTGATCGCCGAGATCCGGGAGGACCGGACCGTGGCGCTGCTCAACTACGGGCATCCGTCCCCGCTGCTGGTCCACGCCGACGGGACGGCTCGGTTCCTCGCGCCGGAGACACGAGCGATGCCTCTCGGGCTCGGCATACATGGAGCGCAGTCCCCCGAGACGCTGAGTACGGCGTTCCACCCCGGCGACCAGCTTCTGCTGTACACGGACGGTGTCACGGAGGCCCGGGACGGGCGGGGAGAGTTCTACCCCCTGGACTCCCGGCTCCACCTGTTGGAGGCCGACAGCCCCGAACTCGCCCTCGACGCCCTGCACAGCGACATCGTCGCGCACGCCGGCGGTCCGCTCGGGGACGATGCCGCCATGCTGCTGCTGCGCTACCGCGCATGACGACCGCTCTCCCGGCGCACGGTACAAAGGTTCGTATGCGAGAGCACGAGGAGACCGACCCGGCCCAGGATGACATCGAAGCCGTGACGCGTGCCGTGCTCACGGCATCGCGGTTGCTGGTGGCGGTCTCGGCCCGGTCGTTGGCGACGGTCGAGGAGAGCATCACCCTGCCGCAGTTCCGGATGCTCGTGGTGCTGTCCACCCGCGGTCCGTCGAAGCTCGTGGCGCTGGCCGACCACCTCGGCGTAAAGCCTTCCACCGCCATGCGGATGGTGGACCGGCTGATCGCCTCCGGCCTGATGGACCGTCGGACGAACCAGGACAACCGCCGCGAGACCGTCCTGCGCCTCACCGAGGAGGGGAGCCGCGTCGTCCAGGATGTGACCTCCCGGCGTCGTACGGAGATCACGGCCATTCTCCGTCGCCTCGAGCCCGCTCAACGCAGCGCCCTCGTGGAGGCTCTCGGCGCCTTCAACTCCGCCGGTCAGGAACCGGCCTTCGGGGACGGGGACGTGGGCCCCCACCCCCTCGGGTGGTCCGACTGGGCGGACGGCGGCACGCAGTAGGACCGCACGACGGCGACGAAGCAGACCACGGCGAAGGTCAGAAGGAGCATGGCCGCCCTGGCGAGTCCCCACAGCAGCGCGCCGGGACCTTCGATCCCGCGCGGAGCCACTCTCCCCGCCGGGTCGTAGACCATGCCGATCAGGTCTCCTGGGGCCACGGTGGGGCCGCATCCCCGCCACAGCCTGGCCCCGACGGGAGCGCCGTCCTGGTGGCGGACGGAGCAGTAGTACGCGGGGCTGCCCGCCGGCTCGTGGGCGACTGCCGTTACGACCACGTCCTGGGTGCGCCCTGCCCCGGTCAGCACGGCCTCCGTGGCTACCCCCGAGACGCCGGGGGAGAGCAGGATCCCGAGTAGCGCGGTCCCCGCCACCAGCAGGTGCCCCGCTCGCGTGATCAGGAGGTAGAGCGCGACGGCGGCCACGGCCACCGCGACAGCGGCTGTGGCCTGGGCGGGAGACAAGCCGGCGAGAACGGCCAGGGCACCGGAAGCGGCCACCAGGGCGGCGCCTGTGGCGGCGACGACGAGACCCTCGGTCACCAACCACAGCGGAGGGCTGCCCTCGTATGCGGCGGAGCCGAGGAGCCTGTCGCTCAGTCGTGCCCACGCCCTCACCTTTAGACTATGCAATGGTTCCGCCTCATCGAGTAACACCCGCCCACCAGCTGTTATCGAACCGACGCCGCCCGGTAGCCATAGCCGCGCAGGAGAGCCGCCGCATGCGAACCGCACCCCAGCGCCCCCGTCCTCCCTCCGGCTGGAGGCGCCGCCTCCTCCGGCTCCCGGTGAGCCTCTTCCGCGGCGGTCTCGGCCCGCTGTTCCGAGGGCGACTGCTGCTCCTCATCCACACGGGCCGGACGTCCGGCCGATCACGCGAGGTGGTCCTGGAAGTGGTCGCCCACGACGGCGACCAGGGCACGTGGACCGTCGCCTCCGGATTCGGCCCGGACGCCCAGTGGTACCGGAACCTCCGCCACACGCCCCAGGCGACGATCCAGTTCGGTCGCCGATACCAGGTGGTCACCGCGCGCTTCCCCTCCCCCGAGGAGGGCGGGCGGGTCATGGCCGAGTACGCCCGCCGGCACCCACGGGCCGCACGGACCCTCTGCCACTACATGGGCTTCACGGTCGACGGCAGCGAGGCCGCCTACCGCGCGGCGGGTGAGCGGATCCCGTTCGTCCGGCTGGAGGCCGCAGACCGCTGACGCCTCTCACGGCTGCGCGGAAGGCGCAGAGCTCGGGGCCTGTGGACGAGGCGAGAAGGTCCACGACTCGTCGTACGCGGGCGGGCTCCAGGTGGGAGTGGCGGGCGGCGCGAACGGGCCCGCGCGGTTCTCCATCATCACCATCCTCACGATGACCAGGGCCACGCTGGCGAAGATCAGGAAGAGACCGATGGGGTTGTTCGGGTTGTAGTAGTAGCGGTTCGTCCCCCATGCACTCTTCTTGAAGACGGGCTCGTCGTCGTTGTTCACGCGTGCTCCTTGGTGGTCGGGTGCCGAGGCCGTCAGCGGAAATGCGCGAGCAGCGTGGCCGCCGTGACGGTCCCCAGCAGGTGCGGGCGCTCGTCGCCGTCGTACTCGACGACCGCGACGACGGTGCTGCCGGTCCGGGCCATGACGGCGGACATCTGCAGCGGCGAGGCATGGGGGCTGACGAGCGCGAGGGCGGGCCGGCGTCTGGGCAACACGTCGGCGACCGTCAACGTGGCCATGCTCGAACGGACTTCGTGATCGAGGCGGTCGGCCACGACAATGGCTCGCAGATGGTCGTCGCGCACCGCGTCGGGGAGGGTTCCGGCCAGGATGTGACGGCCCTCCAGGATCGCGAAGGGGTGCCCCTCGCCGGTCACCACCACGATCTCGGCCGCGCCCTCGTCCGCCAGCAGCTCGACGGCCCGGAGGACCGGCTCGTCGGCGGACAGAGAGGCGCACCGCCTGGCGAGGTCACGTGCGCGCATGGGCGCCCGCCTCCGCGTCGGCGGCCTCCCTGTCGGCGGCGTCCGAGCGAACCTGCGTCCGCTCCCCGCCGGCCTCGACGAGGTCGTCGACGTGGAAGAGACGGGCGATCGGGACGTCCGTGCTGCTGTGGGCGATGATCGAGAAGGCGATGCAGACGGCGATCAGCGTGTACGCCTCGTGCCCCTGCGGGATGCCGGCCTGAAGGACCAGGAGGCCGTAGACGACCGACGCGAAGCCCTTCGGACCGAACCAGGCCGCGACCAGCTTCTCCCTGCGGTCGATCCGCGTGCCCCACAGCGACAGCAGCAGCGAACCCGGCCGGACCAGCACGATCGCGAGGACCACGGCCACGTACCCGCCGAGCGACAGCTCCCCGAAGAGCTGCGGGGTGAGCAGTGCGCCGAACACCAGCAGGGCCGCGAACTTGGCGAGCTCCGCGAGCGACTCGCCCAGCGGCTCGAACGCCTTGTGCGACTCGGGCGAGACAGCTGCGAGAACCGCACCCGCGGAGAAGGCGGCGAGGTAGGGGTTGGCGTGGGTGAGGTGACAGGCCGCGTAGAGGATGACGCCGGTGGCCAGCGGCAGCAGCGGCTGGAGCTTCGGCTCGGCGCCGAGGAACCTCACCCGGGTGAGCAAGTTGACGAGCAGCGGCAGAGCCACGCCGAAGGCGAGACCGAGCCCCAGCTCCAGACCGATCTTCCCGAAAGACGCCTCGGCGTGCGGCGAGGTCGGGCCGGCCACGGCGATGAGGATCAGGACGACCGGGAGGGCGAGCCCGTCGTTGATGCCGCTTTCCACGTTGAGGAGTTCACGCAGCCTGGCGGGAACTTCCTTGCGGCCCACGATCGCCGAGGCGAACACCGGGTCGGTCGGTGCGAGAACGGCTCCGACGAGGAAGGACGTCGTCCAGTCCAGACCCACGAGGTAGTGGGTGATCAGAGCCATCCCCACGCAGGCGAGCGGCATCCCCAGCCCCAAGGCCCGTACCGGGTTGCGCCAGTTGGCGCGCAGCTTCGCGAACGAGACGTGCATGCCGTCCGTGAACAGCACGGCGAACAGAGCGAGATCGGCCGTGACCGACACGATCTCGCTCTCGGGCGTGATGTGGATCAGCCCGAGGAACCCGTCGCTGACCAGCGCCCCGCCGACCAGGAAGAGCAGCGACGTGGACAGTACGGTCCGGGCCGCGAGCCCGGAGAGCAGGACTGCGATGAGCAGCGCGGCTCCGAAGACGGCAACGAGCACCATGGCAGAAGTCCCCCTGTCGGCAGCTGAGAACAGAGACGTCTCCTCTGTTCGCCGACCAGACTTCCCGGCACACCGCTACCGACCTTATACGTTCCTTACGCATTATTGACAGGCCCTTGACACGCAACGAGAAACAGGGCGAACTTGCCGGTGCTCGGCAAGTTCGCCGCTGCCTATCTCGTACTCGGCAGCCGATCTGTACTTACCGTGGGCAACCGTGCCTCTCGGCAGATGCGGCGGCGAAGCGCTCCAGCAACTTCTGCGGGTCGCCGACGGCTCCTCGCCCAGCCGGTTCGGCGCTGTCCGACGCACCGGACGGCCTGTAGTGGACGAGCTTGTAGTACGCCGTCTCCATGGCCCCACGGCACGTGTGCGGGCGCATCAGCGCGCCCTTCACGCTGCCTGGGTACCGGGTGTCCAGATGGATCTCCTGCTTGGCCGACGCCCCGTAGTACGCGGTCAGACGGTAGCGACCTCCCCCGGCGGTCTCCACCGAGCACGACTCGGTCAGCGCCCGCCCGGCCGGCTTCTCCGTGACCGTGGTGATTCCGGCCCGGCTCGCGGCACGGGTGTCCACCACGCCTCGGCACGTCCCAGCAGCCGAGGCGGGGCTCCGCTTCTGCCAGTCGGTCCGGTCGACCCGCGCGGGACGCTCACCCAGGGTGCCCTGGCAACCGAAGTGCTTCGCCGCGAGACGGGCGCTCTCGGTCGCGAAGCGCGCCACCTGGATTACCTGCTGCTCGGACAGGTCCTCGACATCCTCAGCCGACTCGGTCAGAACCAGCAGTCCTTTGCCCGGAAGGGAGTCGCAGTCCACGAGCACGGCGGCCTCCGGGTTCTTGCGTATGAGGAACGAGCCGTTCCAGCCGTGACCGAGCGGGGTCGCCGACGCCTCCTCGGCGGCTCCGCTGGTCCGGTGGGCCGCCACTGGCCGGATCTGCAGGCGCAGGACCGGACCGCTCGCGTCCGAGCGCGCCCAGACGGAGCACCGCTCGACATCGTGCCCGACCCATTCGGAGGTGTGGCCGCGGGCCTTCAGGTCCGCTCCTGAGAAGAAGGCGCGGGCCTCGTCCGTTGCCATCAACCCACGGCAGGCACCCTCCAGATCGTCCCCCGAAGCCTCATCCGCTCCGCCCGCGACACGGAACAGAACACCGCCCGCGAGCACCATGAGGAGCACTCCGATGACTGCTTTCGCGCGTGTGCTGATGACTTCCACCCCGTCTGATCGTTGCGCGGCCGACGAACTCGCCGGTCGCAGGTTGCCGCCCTATCGACCCGGCAGCGCTCTTGCTGCCCCGTCGGTTCCGGATTCAGCGCGATGTGGCGAGGCCATCCCGATGGGCACCAGGCTGGCCGTACACAGCACGATCCACACGACCTGAAACATCATCAGTCACTTTCCGCTGCTGAAGATCCGAGCTGCCAGGAGCCCGGCGAGGACGGCCCATGGGGCGGCTGCCGGTCCGGACTGCGCCCAGCCCACTGTGCCGAGGACCAGGGCCGTGGCGGCGGCGATGGCCAGGGACCGCCGTTGTCGGAGGGCGGCCCACTCGCGGCGGGCGCTCCCGGGCTCCCGCATCTCTCGTATGGCGGTGCGGATGACCAGGATGGCCACCACGACAGCCGTGCCGAGAAGTGCCGGTCCCGCGTCCCCCGTGGTCACCGGCCGCCGCCTGCTGGCCCTGTCTGGTAGATGTCGGGGATGCCGTCCGCGTTGTCGTCGCGCTCCTCGTCCTCCCACAGGCGCCGGTACAGGGTGTTGCGGCGACGCAGGAACACGGCGGCGAGGACGGCGGCGGTGAGGGAGCCGAGCAGGACGGCGGCCTTGATGTGCTCGGCCGCGGCGGCGTCGGGGAAGGCGAGTTCGCCGATGAGGAGGGCGACGGTGAAGCCGATGCCGGCCAGGGTGGCGAGGCCGAGGACGTCGGCCCAGGCGAGGTCGGGGTTGAGTTGGGCGCGCGTGAAGCGGGCGGCGAGGTAGGTGCCGAGGAAGATGCCGAGGACCTTGCCGACGACGAGGCCGAAGAAGACCCCGAGGGGCTCCGGATCGGTGAAGACGTGGGTGAGCGCGGCGCCGGAGATGCCGACTCCTGCGGCGAAGAGGGCGAAGAGGGGGACGGCCACGCCCGCGGAGAAGGGGTGGACGAGGTGGGAGACACGCGCACCCGGGGACACGGCTTCGCCCTTGTCGCGGGTGGTGCGGAGGATGAGGCCCATGGCGACGCCGGCGACGGTGGCGTGGACGCCGGAGTTGTACATCAGCGCCCAGATGGTGAGGCCGAGGGGCACGTACCACCACCAGCCGCGCACGCGGAGGCGCTGGAGGGCGTAGAAGAGGACCAAGCCGGCGAAGGCTCCGCCCAGGGCCCAGAAGTTGAGGTCGCTGGTGAAGAAGATCGCGATGATGAGGATGGCGCCGAGGTCGTCGACGACGGCGAGGGTGAGCAGGAACGCCCGCAGGGCGGAGGGCAGATGGGTGCTGATGACGGCCAGGACGGCGAGGGCGAAGGCGATGTCGGTGGCCATGGGGACGGCCCAGCCGTCGAGACTTCCGCCACCAGACGCGGCGATGAAGGTGTAGACGCCCGCCGGTACCACCATGCCGCACAGGGCGGCTATCACGGGGAGGGCCGCCGTGGCGGGGGTGCGCAGTTCGCCGACGACGAGTTCGCGCTTCAGCTCGATGCCGGCGACCAGGAAGAAGATCGCGAGGAGTCCGTCTGCGGTCCAGTGAGCGACCGACAGGTCCAGACCCAGGGCGGGGATGCCGAAGTGGAAGTCCCTTACGGACTCGTACGCCTCGCTCCACGGGCTGTTCGCCCAGACGAGGGCAACGACGGCCGCCGCGAGGAGGACCAATCCACCGACCGTCTCGGTCCGCAGGGCCTCGGCCACCGCCTGGCGTTCGGGCCAGGGCAGGAGTCCGAAGACGGTCTTGCGCGGGCGTGCCTGGGTCATGAGGGGAAGCCTCCGGGGCATGTCGACAGATGGGCGCAAAGGCCCCTCGGACGCCGACCAGACTTCCCGGCACACCAGCATCGTCTTGATGCGTTCTTAACACCCTATCGGGTGACCGGGGGTCTCACCAGGCGTCTCTCACCTGCTGGAACAAGGGTGAGGGCCCTGTCCCCACCAAGGCGCGAGGTGGGGTCAGGGCCCTTCGGGAGCCGGGCCGCCGGGGGGCGGTCAGACGGTGGTCTTCACCGGCTCCTGGTCGGTGTCGTCGTCCGCGTCGAGGCCGGCGTCGCGGCGCTTGACGAAGGCGAGGAAGGAGTTCAGCTCGCGCTTGACGACCGGGGCGAGGAGGTACAGGCCGATGATGTTGATGACGGCGAGCATGAAGAGCACCGCGTCGGCCATGTCGATCAGGGTCTGCAGCGTGAGCAGCGAGCCCGCGACCGCGAACAGGGTGTAGAAGATCTTGAAGGTCACCTCGCTGACCTTGCTGCGGCCGAACAGGTGCGTCCACGCCTTCATGCAGTAGTAGCCCCAGGTCAGCACCGTGGACACCGCGAACAGCATCACCGCGATGGTGAGGATGTACGGGAACCAGGGCAGGACGGTGGCGAAGGCATCGGAGGTGATGGTGACGCCGCCGATGGAATCGCCACCCTGACGGACCTCGACGTAGCTGGCCGGGTTGGCGATGACGATGGTCAGCGCGGTCATCGTGCAGATGACGACCGTGTCGATGAACGGCTCCAGCAGCGCGACCAGGCCCTCGCTCGCGGGGTGCTTGGTCTTCACCGCGGAGTGCGCGATCGGGGCGGAGCCGAGACCGGCCTCGTTGGAGAACGCGGCCCGCTTGAAGCCGATGATGAGGGCGCCGAGGACACCACCCGCGACACCCTGCGGGTTGAAAGCGCCCTCGATGATCGTCGAGATGGCGGTCGGCACGGCGGTGACGTTCACGGCGATGACGACGAGGCAGGCAGCGATGTAGATGCCGGCCATCGCGGGCACGAGCTTGCTGGTGACCGAGGCGATCGAGCGGATGCCGCCGAGGAGGACGATGCCGACCAGGGCCGCGATCAGGATGCCGAAGAACAGCGCGCCGCCGGAGCCGCCCATCAGGCCGCTCTCGCCGCCGGTGACGGAGACGAGCTGGGCGTAGGACTGGTTGACCTGGAAGAGGTTGCCGCCGAAGAGGCCGAAGAACAGCACGAAGAGGGAGGCGAGGACGGCGAGGATCTTGCCGAGGGTCTTGCCGTTCTTGCCGAAGCGCTCGGCGAGGCCCTTGGGCAGGTAGTGCATCGGACCGCCGGAGACGGTGCCGTCGGCATGCACCTCGCGGTACTTCACACCGAGGGTGACCTCGACGAACTTCGTCGCCATGCCCAGCAGACCGCACAGGATCATCCAGAACGTGGCACCCGGGCCGCCGATGGAGACGGCGACGGCCACACCCGCGATGTTGCCGAGTCCGACCGTGCCGGAGACAGCGGCGGTCAGCGCCTGGAAGTGGTTGACCTCACCGGCCGACCCCTTCTCGTCGTACTTGCCCCGCACCACGTTCACAGCGAGCTTGAACTTGCGCAGCTGGACGAGGCCGAACCATCCGGTGAAGACCAGACCGGCGACGACGAGCCACGCCACGATGAGGGGAAGCTCCGTACCGCCGACGGGCACGGAGTAGAAGACGATCTCGCCCAGCCACTTGGCTATGGGCTCGAAGAATCCGCTGACAGCCTTGTCGACGGACTGGGTGAAGGAATCGAGTGACACGGTGGGGACCTCAGTAACGCAGGACCGACGCGCGGGAGGTGCGCCGGTGGGGAGTGCGGTCTGTGAGCGAACGCCGTTGTCCGATCGGCGAGCGGGGTGACGACCTCCGCGGACTCGGAGCGTGATCACCTCGGTCGTGCTGCCGGTGCGTACCGGCACCTCGAGGGAGGGGCGAGGGGTGGTGCCCACCTGCGAAGTTGCGCATTCCTAACACATTCTTGACGGCTTCCGTGTGACACGGATCACGTCACGCAAGGCGATCGAGAGAATCGCCAGCGAGCGTGACGTGACCGTTATCCGAACAACCGCGTCCGTTCACAGTGCACCTATTTCTGCTGGTCAGGAGCTTGCTGGATGATGCTCCTGTCTCGACTCCCGGTCAGGAGGTGGGACGGATCGGTCGCCCGGCTGATCGCCGCTTCGACGGCGGTGATGCGGTCGGCGAGCAGGCCGAGGGCACCGACGGCCCGGCTCAGCGGGTCCTCTCCGGCTCCACCGAGTGCCTGGCTCCGCGTGTAGGCAGCGGTGACCTCCGACCAGCGGACGACCTGTTCGGCGGTGAGGGTTCCCCGCAGCGCGGCGAGCTTCAGAAGGTTGGCCTCGGCCTCGGTCGTGAGGGTCTGTGCTTCGGCTGCGTAGTGGTCGTCGATGACGGCGACCAGTTCGGCGTCGTTCATGGCGGCCGAGATGCGCCCCGCGATCTTGTTCATGTTCCGGTACGAGCCCTGGAGCCGGAAGGGCGGTTCGGTGCGGGCGTCGTCGGACTGGGCCGCGGAGGCGATGTAGGCGGCGTTGACGGCGAGGACGGTCGCGCGGGCGGTCAGCAGGTGGCGCAGAACGGAGAGGACGCGGTCGAGTTCGGCGGGGGCGTAGGGATGGGCGAGCCGGTCGCGCCGTGCTGTCGGGTCGTCCGTCGCCAGCCGGGTCAGGAGCTCCAGGTCCGCCCGGTCGCGGCCGGCGAGCGGAGCGAGGACCGGGTGGGAGGTGAGCGCGTTCTCGACGAAGCTCAGGGCGAAGGCGTCCTCCTTGCCGGTCAGCACGTCACCGAGGTTCCACACGTCGGCCCGGTTGGCGAGCATGTCGGGGACGCGGAACCGCTGCCCGGACTCGGTGTAGGGGTTGCCCGCCATGCAGACGGCGAATCGCTTCCCCCGCAGGTCGTGGCCGCCCAGCGTGCGCGTGGCGTCGCAGAGCGGGATGAACTTCTGCAGGAACTCCGGCGTCGTGTGCTGGATGTCGTCCACGTACAGCAGGACGTTGTTGCCCGCCGCGAGCGCGAAGGCGATCTTCTCCAGCTCCCGGCGCGCCGCGGCGTCGGGGGCGTCGCCGGGGTCCAGCGACGTCGTGCCCTGGCCGAGAGCCGGTCCGTCGACCTTGACCAGGAGCAGGCCGAGGCGGTCGGCGACGTACTCGACCAGCGTGGTCTTGCCGTAGCCGGGCGGGGAGAGGAGCAGGAGCAGGCCGTGGGAGTCGGTTCGTTTCGCGTCGCCGGCCGCGCCGAGCTGCTTGGCGAGGTTGTCGCCGATCAGCGGCAGATAGACCTCGTCGACGAGCCGGTTACGGACGAAGGACGACATGACCCGGGGCCGGTACTCGTCCACCCGCAGCCGTGCGCGCTCGGCCGCGACGAGCTCTGTCCGGTGCCGCTGGTAGGCGCGGAAGGCGGGCACGTCGAGGTCCGCGAAGGCCCGCGTCCTGGCCAGGTACTCGTCGAGCCGCAGCTCCAGTGCGCGGCCCCGCACACGGGGGTGGGTGCCGAGGAGTCCGGCGACCGTGGCCGTGGTCGGGGCGCCCATCTCGTAGCGGGCGAGATCCGGGCTCAGCTCGACGGCGACGGCCTCTGCCAGTACTCCCTCGTCGAGCTGCTCGCCGCACGCCGAAACGTACGAACTCAGCCATGCCTCGACGAGCTGTCGGCGCGCGCCCGGCTCCGTGAGAGCGGCGAGGGTCTCGCGGTACGCGGAGGCGCCGACGGCGTGGCGGAACTTGTCCAGCAGCGCGTGCGCCTCGGCTTCGACCGCGAAACCCGCCGGACCGGAGGCCAGTTCGGCGATCAGGTACGCGGCGGCGCTCTCGTTGCCGATCTCCCCGGCCAGCTCGCGCTGGAGTCCGTCCAGGGCCGATGCCGAGCCGAAGAGATCACGGGCTTGCGTGAGTGACACCGCGCGTCGGGTCCACTGGTCGCGGTCTTCGGAGGTGGTGGAGTGCGCCCAGAACATCTGGGCGGCGGCGCGCGCCTTCGCCGGGTGACCGAGAAGGCCGGCGCCCTCCTGGAGCCTGAGCACCGTCTCCAGGATCGCCGCCGCGTCGTGGTCGTGGACACCGCGCTCGTAGCCCTCGTCGTAGGCGGCCTCGGCAGCACGGCGTGCGAGTCCTGCCAGGTCGGCGCCGGCCAGGCCGTCCGCGCCGTGTTCGGCCAGCAGGCGGGCGGCCAGATGCTCGGCGCGGTAGACCTCCGGCGACTCGGACGGCAGCGTCCGGTTCCAGAACGGCCGGGTCGCGGCGAACTCCGGGTCGGCGACCGGGGCACGGTAGTCGGTCCCGGTCAACGCGAACGCGAGTGTCTCCCCGTGCGGTACGAGCGTCAGCTCGGGTGCCTGCCGGTTGACGGCGAAGTGGTGCCTGCCGAGCTGGATCGTGTCGCCGCCATCGGAGAACAGCTCGGTGCGGTCCCGCAGGGTTCGGCCTGCCTCCTGGCGGGCGGCGGCGAGGCGGCCGTCAAGCTCCTCCGCCCGTACCTGGTCACCGAGTTCCCGCAGGTCCGCGACGAGGCGCCGGACCTTGGTGACCATGGGGTCGGAGGCGAAGTACGTGTGCACCTCGTCGACGTCATCCAGGGCGGAGGCGCGCCGGGTGATCGCCTCAAGCACCCGCACCGCCGACTCGGCGAGGCGCTCCGCGCGGCGGGCACGGGAGTCCTGGAGCGACTGCTTGCGCGCCGTGAAGGCGTCGTAGATCTCGGTCCGCTTGGCGCCGATGTCGGCCAGGAAGCCGTCGTGCTCGGCGAAGCGGGACTCCAGGTTCTCCAGCTGGAGCAGCAGCCTGCCGAGCTGGTCGTCGCAGCGGTCCGGGGTGTCCGAAGCCGCCAGAGCGCCGGTGACGGCCTGGCCGAGCAGGGCGAGCTCGGCGGCGAACTCCGCCCGGCCCTCTTGGTCGAGGAGTTCCGCGCGCCGCGAGGTCAGGACGGCGCGGGCGCGGTTGAGCGAGCCGAGGACGTCTCCGATCCGCTCCAGGATCGACGTGCGGACGGTCGCGTCGCCGATGTCCAGACCGGCGACGATCTCGCTGAGCGTCCGCAGGCCGAGAGTGTGCGTGTCGATTTGCTCGCCAACAGGGACGGCAGCGGCGACGGTTGTCAGCTCCTGGGCCTCGACGGCGAGGCGTTCGGCGTCCCTGTGGTGGCCGGTGAAGGCGTCCTCGCACTGGAGGAACACGACAGCCCGCTGCGCGGCCGAGGCGATATCGGCCTCGACGTCCCCCGTGAGCGTGTCGATCCGCTCCGTGTCGGCGTAGCGCATCTCCTTCAGGGTCACCAGGTGCCCTTGGGCCTGACGGAGTTCGGTGATTCGAGCGACCCACTCCTCGGCGCCGGCGGGCGCCTCGCCCCGGACACGTCGGACCAGCTGGGAGATCCGCTGGGCGGACTCCGCCAGCGCCTCGGCCGCCTGACGGGTGAGTGTGGTCACGGTCTCGAACTCGTCGAGGACCTGAGCGGCGGTGTCCTTCAGCGCGGCCAGCGGTCCGTGCAGGTCGCCCGTCTCCTGATCGCCCAACCAGTGGTGGAGATCGGCAGTCCGTTCGCACGCGCCGACCAGCGACACGTACACCGCACCGGTGGGCGTCGTTTCGGTGGCCTGCCGGGCGATGGCGAGACAGTCGGAGATGCCTCGGACGAGATCCGCGTTGCCGATGCGGGCCAGCGGTCCGGTCCCGGCCGGAGCGAGGTGGGTGTCGGCCACGTACGGGGTCTGCCAGATCTGCACGGGGTGCACGCGGCCGGGCTCCCCGTCCTCGACACGCAGCACGACCATCGTTCCGTCGTCGAGGAGCGCGTATCCGCGGCAGGCGACCGGGTTGGCGATCTCCTTCCGGATCAGGTTGTACGGGAGAAGAAGGCTTCGGTCGGCCTCCTGGGCCTGGAAGACGAAGAGGATGTCCTCGCCGTTGGGTGAGCGGACCGCCCGCTCGAACGTCAGCCCGGACGAGTTCGTGTCGAAGGTCTTCACCGGTCCGGAGGCAAGGCAGTAGCCGCCCGGGAACACGATCCCCTCGTCCTCCGGCAACCGCAGACACGCCTGTCCGATGCCGTCGAGCCTGACCACCGTGCCGGTCAGGATGTTGAAGACGAGGTGTCGCCGGACCTCCTCCTTGTACGGGCGGACCCGCACGAGTATCAGGGCGCCCACGGTCGCGTACGCGACCTCCGCGTCGGCCAGGGACTGCAGCGGCTCGTCGACGGGCTCGCTGTGGACGCCTTCGGCGGTCTCCGTGTCGTTCTCCGTCTTCACCGTCAGCGCCCTGCCGACCGTGGACACGAAGAGACGGCCGCCGAGCGAGATGTGCGGATGCCGGCCCAGTACGTGATCGTCTCGGGTCGTCTCCACCCAGTCGACGTCGTGGGAGGGCGGGAAGACGTGGTCGCGCTCGCCCTGGGCATCGAGGAAACTCAGCTCGCCCGACGGCCCGACGGACCACCGCAGGACACGCAGGTCGTCGGCCTGCTCCCCCGTCTGGAAGACCGCGAGAAGACGCCCTTCCAGGCGGCGCAGCCGCAGCAGGCGCGTGCCACGGAAGTAGCGGTGCAGGCCGGTGAACTCCCGTACGAAGTCCGGGTCGTCGAGGAGGCCGGGCACCGCGCCCTCGGGCAGTGGGTTCAGCGCGCGGTCGTACAGCGTGAAGACGTCGGAGACCGAGGTCTCAGCCCGCCGTCCGGAGGTCGTGTGGCGGCCGAAGAGCAGGACACCGTCGCCGACGGCGACGACGTCCCGGGCCAGGCCGTTGCTCCCGGCGCGGATACGGTCGGTGCCCGTGAGGGTCAGCTCGCCCGAACCGAACTCCGCGATCCGCGCCCGGTTGAGGGCCTCCGTACGCCGGGCCAGCTCACCGGCCTGCGCGACGAGGCGGTCGCGCAGCACCGCGTACGTGTCCTGGTCGATTCCCGCGCTCATCCGTTCCGCTCCTTGTACCGTGGGTGATGCGGGACCGGTGCCGGTAACTCCCCCGTTTCCCGGCACCGGACCCGCGCCTGACCACACCCCCGTGGGTGGTCAGCTCTTGGCGGCGCCGTTCAGAGCGCCGGTCTCGGCGGCGTCGCCGCCCTTGTCGAGGACGCCCGACTTCATGACCTTGGCCAGCAGCGCCGAGACGCTCAGGTTCTGCACGTCAGCGGTGGACAGGGAGCCGAGCACCTTGGTCAGGTCCTCCGTGAAGGAGCCGTCGCCGTTCAGCCACGGGCCGGCGAGTGCCCGGGCGGTCTGCGAGTGCTCCACGAAACCGTCGACGGACTTGCCGAGCGCGATCGACTGGACCAGCCGGTCGAGGAAGACCGACTCGCCACCGACGATGTTGATGTCGGCGTTCTCCAGGCCGGTGGCGAGCACCGTGGCCTGTGCCTCGGCGACCTGCCGCTGCACGTCGAGCCCGGCCAGCCGGATGTCCTTCTCCGCCTCCAGACGCAGCCGGAACTCCTCGTGCGTACGGGACGCCTCGTCGAGCGCGGCCATCGCCGCCGCCTTCTCGGTCAGACCGGCCGCCTCGGCCTTGAGCTTCTCCCCGATGGCGGTCGCCTCCGCCAGGGCCTTCTCCCGCGTGCCGACTGCTTCGGCGCGCAGCCGCGCCTCGGTGGCCTCCGCCTCTGCGCGGCCGGCCTTCTCGATCGCGTCCGCCTCCTTCTCCCGAACCTGCACGGCCGCGAGCCCTTCGGCGGCGGCCTCGGCCTGGATGCCCTCGGCGAGGCGGATCTTGGCACGGGCGTCCATGTCGGCTGCCTTGTTCCGGGCCTCGGCGAGGGTCAGCTCCTCGGCGGCGCGGTGCACGGCCGCCTGCTCGGCGGCCTCGGCGGCCTTGATGTCCTTGACCAGCTTCTCCTGCGCCTCGGCCTCGGCCGCGATGATGACCGCCTGCCGCTCGCGCTCGGCCTCCTCGACCGCCCGCAGCCGCTTGATCGACTCCTCCTGCTCGGCAACCGTACGGTCCACGGCGACCCGCTCCCGGATCACCTCGGCGATCTCCCGGCGCTCCGCCTCGACCTCCTTGTCGGCGGAGATGCGGGTCAGTTCGGTCTCCCGGTCCCTGGCGATGACTTCGAGCAGCCGGTCCTTCTCGATCCGCTCGTTCTCGATCGCGATGACGCGCTCGCGGTTCTTCTGCGCGACGGCGACCTCGCGGGCCTGGTTCTCGCGCTGGATCCCGAGCTGCTCCTCGGTGCGGAGGAAGGCGCTCTGCGCGCGCAACCGCTCCTCCTCCACCACCCGTGCGGTCTCGGCCTCCTCCCGGGCGCGTACGGTGTCGATCTCCCGCTTCTGCTTGATCTCCGCGTCCGCCTGCCGCCGCTCCAGCTCCAGGATGGCCTCGCGGGCGTCGACGTTCTGGCGGGTGATCTCCTTCTGCTCGTGCTGACGGAACTCGTTGGTCCGGACGTTCTCGACGGCCGTCAGCTCGGTGATCTTTCGGATGCCCTGGGCGTCCAGGATATTGCCGGGGTCGAGGTGGGAGAGCGGAGTCTGCTCCAGGTGGTCGATCGCCGCGTCCTCAAGGCTGTAGCCGTTGAGATCGATGCCGATCAGCTCGATGATCTTGAAGCGCAGCTCTTCGCGCTTGGTGTAGAGATCGGTGAAGTCCATCTGCTTCCCGACCGTCTTCAGCGCCTCGGAGAACTTGGCGTTGAACAGCTCCTGCAGCGTCTCCTTGTCGCTGGCCCGAGCGGTTCCGATGGCCTGCGCGACCTTGATGACGTCCTCGACCGTCTTGTTGACGCGCACGAAGAACGAGATGCGGATGTCCGCCCGGATGTTGTCCCGACAGATCAACCCGTCGCGACCGGTGCGGGAGATCTCGATCGTCTTCACCGAGATGTCCATGAGCTCGGCCTTGTGCAGGACGGGCAGCACGACCTGTCCGGTGAAGGTGACGTCGACCTTCCGCATCTTGGACACGATCAGGGCCTTGCCCTGCTCCACCTTCCGGAAGAGCCGGGTGACGGCGAAGAGCAGAGCGACGGCGATGAGCAGGACAACGGCGATGAGCACGCCGATGCCCGGGGTGATGGCATTCATGAGAAACCCCGTGTCGATAGAAGAAAAATGGGGAGCCGCAGGCGCGAGCGGCGGCGTTACGGGGGGGCGAGCGCCCTATGGGCGGCGTGCCCCGGACGAGCTACCGGCCTCGGCGTACGGGCGCGGCGGCTCGACGCTCCCCGCGGGCAGCGGATCGGTCCCGTTCGGGTGGGCCTGACAGACCCGTGACGCCCGACGGAGACCGCCCGGGTTCATCGGGGAACAGCCGCGCCAGTGGCCGTACGAGCCGTCGCGTGACCAGCCAGGAGAGGAGCGGGGCCGCCAGCAGCAGAGCCGTGGAGAGCAGGTGCGAAAGGAAGCCAGGCAGGCCGGCACGCGTGAGGAGCACCGAACCGCCCACGCTCAGGAGCCAGCCGACCACGATCGCCAGGGTCGCGGCCACGGAGACCGGCACTCCGTCGAGACGCAGGGCCTCGACGTCCACATCGGAGTCGAAGCCGTCGCGCTCCGCCACACCGAACAGGACCAACAGCCAGAAGCCCGCGACGACGATCAGGGCGGCGGTGAACAGCATGGTCGGGAAGCCGACGGCGGCGTCCAGGAACGGCCCCATCCTTCCCCCTGTCGGCTCGAAATTTCCGGGTCCAGGCATCGACTCGATGCCCCTGCCCTCTCGCGAGACCATTCTGGCGCAGCGGAGACCGCGTCGGCATTGCCGTGAACCGGCAGCCTTTGACGTCTTCTTGATGCCAGAGACACCCCCCAACGGGCAGCGTGCGAGTCTTGGTCCGCGCGCGTCAGGAACTCGTCAGCCGCGCGTCAGGATTTCGGGAGAGGCAATGACGGAGCGAGAGATCGACGAACAGTATCTGGAGGGGTATGCCGAGATCCTGTCCAGTGTCTGCGCAACGCGCCGCAGGCTCACGCGCGACGAGAGGGAAGCGCTGCGGTCCCAGGGAGAGCGGGCCGCGGAGGCCGGTATCGGGCTGCGGAGCCTCATCCGGGCGCATCTCTCCGCTGCGGAGCGTCTCCACCCCGAGCTGCCGCATGCGGCTGCCGCCCATCTCCTGAGCGCCGTCGGAGAGGCCGTGGACTCCTTCGCCGAGGGACACGAGCGTGCGCAGCACCTGGCGATGCGCCAGGAAGAGGCGGCGCGACGAGAGTTCATCGACGATCTCCTCTACGGCCGCAGCGACCTCGGGAGGCTCGCCGAACGGGCCGAACGCTTCGGACTGCTCCTCTCCCACGCCCACGCGGTGGCCGTCGCACAGGGTCCGGAGCCGTACGACGACGGCTACGCGGTCACCCGTGCCGTCGAGTCCTCGCTCGTCGCCCGCTTCGGCAACCGTCGCATCCTGCTCACCACCAAGGACGGCCGGCTCATATGCATCGCGCCGGCCGACGAGCCCGAGGTGCTGGCCCACTTCGCCAAGCAGGCGTACGCCGCCACCGACGGCGGCCAGGTCGCCATCGGGCGGTCCCACCCCGGCGCCGGCGGGGTCGTCCACTCCTACGAGGAAGCCCTCAACGCCCTGGACCTCGCCGCCCGCATGAACCTGAGCGAACCGGTCCTGCACGCCGCCGACCTGCTCGTCTACCCCGTCCTGACCCGCGACCGGCAGGCCATGGCCGACCTCGTGCGCAGCATCCTCGGACCCCTCCAGCACTCCCGCGGCGGCGCCCAGCCGCTCCTGGACACCCTCACCGCGTACTTCGACACCGGCTGCGTCACCGCACAGGCGGCCCGCCACCTCAACCTCAGCGTGCGGGCCATGACGTACCGACTCGCCCGCATCCAACGCCTGACAGGCGCCGACCCCGGCGACCCCGTCCAGCGCTACACCCTCCAGACCGCCGTCATCGGAGCACGCCTCCTCGGCTGGCCCGACCAGGAGCTATGACCGCTCGACGCGTCGAGTCGGCACCGGACGGGCACACTGACAGTAGGACTTCCCGCAGCGGCCGGTGGAGGGGGTCACCATGAGTCACCCCGCAGATGACGAGCGCATCCTTGCCGACATGGAGCGGGGACTCACCCACGACGACCCCGCACTTAAGGCCACGCTGGAGACGCTGAACCAGCAGTTTCCCAAGCAACCGGAACAATCCGTGAAGGCCCGCCTCTCACGACGCGATCCACGACTCGTGACCGCCGTCGTTCTGGCCGTCATCGCCCTGCTGGGACTGATCCTCACGGCCGCCCTGAACTCATCGCCCGCGCCTCCCGCCGGTGAGATCACCCGGCCGGCGGCGCACTCCGCCGCGCTGACCACGTACCGATGACAGGGCTCAGCGACGCTTCGACCGCGAAGGCTGCGCCAAGTGGTCGTAGAGGACCACGAGGGCCGTGGCCAAGGCGACAAGCCCCAGAGCCGTGTACGCGCACGCAGCGCGCACGTCGGCCGACGTGCCGGCCAGGCGCGGGACCTCTCCGGCCAGCACCACCCCGTACAGCGCCACGCCCGCCGAGCCGAGCAAAGACACAGGCCCCTCGGACCACCACAAGCCGCCAGGTCTCCAGCCTCGGAGCAGGGCGACGCTCGGCACGAGGACGAAGACGGCACCAGTGGCCAGGAGCGTCCAGCTCGCCCATGGGCTCACGCCGACTCTCCCTGCGCGACCCCGTCCGCACGTGCGCGGTGCCGACGTATTTCGAGAACGCCGACGATCGCGGTGGCCGCGTTCAGCGGAAACGCGAAGGTCTCCGCGACGACGGTCGTGCCCGTGGCCCGGCTGAGGCTCGCGGCCACAGCAGCACAGAGCAGAAGCGCCGGTATCGCGCGGCGCCATCGAGGCAGGTGGGTCAGCCGCCAGACCCGCACGGCGATGACAGTGTTGAACGTCAGGAAAGCGAGGGCCCACAGGGCGATCAGGACGAGGGTGAGGGGCATGGTGGCTGCTTCCGGGCAGGCGGAGGACTGTGCCGACCAGGCTTCCCGGCTCACCGCAGGGGATCCTAACGGTCAGGGGAGATCTGTGAAGGTCTCGACAGCCGCCGTCTTGCCGGTGACGACGATGATGTCGCCCTTCTCGACGACGGTGTCGGCGGTGGCGTACGTGAAGTCCTCACCGGGGCGCTTGATGCCGACGACGGTGATGCCGTAGCGGCTGCGGACCTGGGACTGTCCGAGCGGCCGGCCGGTCGCCACCTGCGGGGCGACGGTCTTGACCAGGGCGTAGTCGTCGTCGAACTCGATGAAGTCGAGCATCCGGCCGGTGACGAGGTGGGCGACCCGCTCGCCCATCTCGTGTTCGGGGAGGACGACATGGTGGACGCCGAGGCGTTCGAGGATCTTGCCGTGCTGGCGGCTGATCGCCTTGGCCCAGATGTTCGGGACGCCTGCTTCGAGGAGGTTGGAGCTGACCAGGATGCTGGCCTCGATATCGGTGCCGATACCGACGACGGCGCTGGTGAACTCATGGACGCCGAGCTGGCCCAGGGTGTCCGGGTCGGTGGAGTCGGCGACGACGGCGTGGGTGAGCAGGTCGCTGTACTTCTGGACGAGGCGGGCGTCGGTGTCGATGCCGAGGACGTCCCAGCCCCGGTGCATCAGCTCGTTGGCGAGGGAGAAGCCGAAGCGCCCGAGCCCGATGACGGCGACGCGCTGGTCCGCGGAGACCTGGGGCTGCTCGGCCATCCGCCGCCGTCGGCGCTTGCGCAGGTTGTGCAGGTAGTCAGCCAATGACAGGTCGCTCCTCGGGCAGTTCGTAGCGTCGGGTGCGTTCGCGCAGGGCGAGCGCGGAGACGAGGGTGATGGGGCCGATGCGGCCGATGAACATCAGGCCGATGAGGATGAGCTGCCCGAGTGCGGGCAGGTCGGCGGTGATGCCGGTGGACAGGCCGACGGTGGCGAAGGCGGACACCGTCTCGAAGAGGACGGCGTCGAGCTGTTCGTCGCTCACGGACAGCAGCGCGAGGGTGGCGGCCATGACCAGGCCCACGCCGAGGAGCGCCACGGTGAGCGCCTGGCGCAGCACGTGCGGGGCGAGCCGGCGGCCGAGGACGACGGAGTTCGGCTCGCCGCGTACCTCGGCCAGGATCGCGGCCGCCAGGACGGCGAAGGTGGTGACCTTGATACCGCCGGCCGTTCCGGCGCTGCCGCCGCCGATGAACATCAGGACGCAGGTCATCAGGAGCGTGGAGGATTCCAGTGCGCCGATGTCGAGGGAGTTGAATCCGGCCGTGCGGCTCATCGACGAGTAGAAGAAGCTGTTCAGGAGCTTGCCCCAGACGTCGTGCGGCCCGAGCGTGGCGGGGTTGGTCCACTCCAGCAGGCCCGTGAGCACCGTCCCGACGACCAGCAGGACCACAGTCGTGACGACGGTGAGTTTCGTGTGCAGGGTCCAGTTCCTACGGCCGGTCGTGCGCGCCCGGTGGCGGTGGCGCAGCAGTTCCAGCATGACCGGGAAGCCGATGCCGCCGAGGATGACGGCGAGGGCGATCGGCAGGGTGACCCACGGGTCCTGGGCATAGCGGGTGAGGCTGTCGGCGTGCAGACCGAATCCGGCGTTGTTGAAGGCCGACACCGCGTGGAAGTACCCCAGGTAGGCGGATTCGCCGAAGCCGTTGTCGTACCCGAAACGGAACCGCAGCGCGAGGAACGCGCCGACGGCCAGCTCCACGGCCAGCGTCGTGCCGGCCACGCCGAGGAGGACCTTGCGTACGTCTCCAATGCCGAGGCTCTTCGTCTCCGCCTGGGCCGTCAGCTGCATCCGCAGCCGGAGCCGTCCCGAGACGAGGAGGGCGAGCAGTGAGGCCATGGTCATGATGCCGAAGCCGCCGACCTGGATGAGCACGAGGATGACGCCCTCGCCGAAACCGCTCCAGTAGGTGCCGGTGTCGACGACCGCGAGGCCGGTGACGCACACGGCGGAGGTCGAGGTGAACAGGGCGGTCAGCAGATCGGTGGCACCACCGTCCTGCGTCGCGAGCGGCAGCATCAGCAGGACCGTGCCGATCGCGACCACACTCGCGAACCCGAGCACCACCGTTCGGGCGGGATGGGTGGTGAAGAGGGCTCGTGCGCGCTGGGGCACGGTTACTACCACCGGCACTGTCCCTTTTCGGCAGGTCGTTGTTGATGTGGCGTCAAGAGGGCGTCAATGACGGTCGCAACAGTACGCCCGCACCGCGCCGGACTCGACGTCCGGCGCGGTGCGGTCCCGGTTACGCGGCTCTACGATGCCGCGATGCGATCGATCTACCGCAGCCCGGCCGCTCACGACCGCGTACGCGACTGGTGCGAGCAGCGCCTCGGCGCGTGGCCGGTGCCCCACACCCGCGCGTATGTCGGCACCTCTGCGGGAGCCACTCATGTGACGACGGTCGGGGCCGCCCCGGCTCCAGGGACTCCGAGCATCGTCCTCGTACCGGGCACGAACATGAACGCGGCCGTCTCCCTGGAGACTCTGGAGTCCCTGACAGCGGTCGGTCAGGTCATCGCGCTCGACGTTCCAGGGCAGCCCGGTCTCAGTGCGGACGTGCGGCCCAGGCGCGACCGTACGGCCTGGTACGGGCGCTGGCTGTCGGAGGTCGTGGACCGGGTCGCGCCCCGGGGCGCGGTGGTCGTGGGGCATTCGCTGGGTGGCGCGATCGCGCTCGCCTGCCGATCGGAGCGGATCACGGCCCGCGTACTGGTGTCGCCGGCGGGACTGGTCAGGCTGCGAGTCAGCCCCGCCGTCCTCGGAGCGACCCTTCCGTGGCTGCTGCGTCCGACTGTCGGCCACGCCGAGCGACTCCTGCAGCACATGGTGTCCCCCGGTACCCAGCCGCCTCGCATCCTGGCCGACTGGATGGCGCTCGTGGGCGCGTCCTGTCGAAGCAGCCTCGCGCCCCCTCCGCTGCCGCGGTCCGTACTGACGGCTGCCCGGACGACTCAGGCGTTCGTGCTCGTGGGGGCACACGACGTCTTCCTGCCGGCGTCTGCGCTGCGTCGTGCCGCAGGACTCCGCCTCGGCGCCGACCTGCTCGAGATCGGCGACGCGGGGCACCTGGCCCTGGACGAGGCGGCGGACCGGGTCGCCACGGTCGTGCGGGAGGCGCTGGGCGTGCGCTAGCGGCATCAGGAACGCGTAAAGAACTGCCGGACTCCGGCAGTGAACTCCTGTGCGGTTCGGTGGCAGCATCTGTCACGGATCCGACGGGGGACGGTGTGAAGAGAAGCTACGAAGTACACGCGGGGCTGCAGTTGGCCCTGGCCACAGTGGCGCTCCTGGCGGCCGCCTACAGCGCCGTCCCCTACCTTCCGCCCTTCACCCGCGAGGGAATTCTCTTCGGCGTCGGCTTCGCGCTGCTCTTCCCGCTCCACGCCGCGACGATCTTCCGCAGCATCTCGCTCGAGTTCCGCGCCAGAGGCTTCGCGAGCAGCAAGTCGAACCAGTGGCATGCCCTGAAAGCCCTGCCGGGCCGGGTGCACGCCCTGCTCATCGCACTGGCCCTGTCGGGAGCCGCCCTGGTCACCGGCGCGTTCTCGGACGACTCGGGTCTCCAGGCGACCGACAGCGTCCGGGGACGCTACTACGCGGTCGACACGACCGACCCGCAACGCCAGAGGATCGAGGTGACCAGAAGCCAGTACGAGGCGCTGAGCAAGCAGGGCCAGCGGACCATGTTCGCGATCTACGGCCTCATCGCGGCAGGCGGCGGCGCTGTGACCCTCGTCTTCGCGAAGCTGGACGATTGGGCGACCCGGCCGTGACATCGGCCCCACGACGCGGCAAACCGTACGACAGAACGCGGCTTCGCATACGGGCGGCCCTGCTCGGGCTCGCCGGAGCGGCAGCCCTCGTCGCGGGCACGCTGCTGTTCGCACGGCTCCCCCACTGGGTGGCCGAGGAAAGCGCGTTCAGGGCGGCGCGCGAGTGCCGTGGGGCCGTGACGGGAGACTGCCTGCGAGCAGCCTGGTTCACCGTCGATTCCGTTCGAGTGCACCGTGGCAAGAGTCCGGGAGGCTGGGTGGAGGTCTCCGGATCCGACGCGGCCGGCGGGGAGGTGACGTTCAGCGGCGTCAGCGAGTTCCTGAACCAGGTGCGCCCGGGCGATCGGGTCGCGGGCACGATATGGCGGGGCGAGATCATCGTGCTCTGGAAGGGCGACGCCGGACAACGAACCGACGCCTATCCAGAAGGTGCCGCGCAGTCCTCCGCCGGAGTCGGCATCATCCTCCTGCTGGGCGGCGGGTGGGGCGTTCACGCGTCGCGGTGGTTCCTGCGGGACCATGAGCCCGCCGTGCACCGGCGGAACTCGCATCCGCTCGCCAGGAGCGGCTGGGCCGTGGCCGGCCTGAGCGCCTGGACGTTCCTGCTGTTGCTCGTACTCGACGGGTGGGACCTGACCCTCGGCACATTCGTCGCCGTGTGGACTCCCACCACCCTGGCGGCCGTCGCGTTCCTCGTCCACCGTGGTCGGCGAGGCCGTGCACGCCAGTGACAGCAGTCCGCGCCCAGCCGCCGCATTTCACGCATCTCGACGACGCCGCAGGGGGAGACATGACGGCGCTGCCGCACCAGGGAAGCACGCGTGCGCATGCCGGGGGACACATGGTGGTCTGCGGCGACGACGGGCTCGCCCGACGACTCGCCGACGAGCTGCGGGAGGTCTACCGGCAGCGTGTCGTCCTGGTCGTCACGGAGGAAGCGGTCGAGGAACCGGCGGCCGAGCTGGTCGCGGAGCCGGGTACAACGAGCGGCGGCACGATCGTCCCCGTACAGGTGACGACCGCGCCGGCGCCCACACGGGAGGCTCTGCTCCGGGCCGGTGTGGACCGTGCGGAGGCGCTGGCGTTGCTGTACGAGGACGACGAGACCAACCTGCGTGCCGCACTCGCCGCCCGCCGCCTCAGCCCCGGGCTGCGGCTCGTCGTCCGCATGTACAACCGCAAGCTCGGCCAGCACCTGGAGGAGCTGCTCGACCAGGCGGCGCTCGTGCACTCCCCCGGGATGGACCGGGCCGTCCTGGACGCCTCGACGACCGTCCTGTCCGACGCCGACACCGCGGCCCCGGCCCTCGCTGCCACCGCCGTCGCCGGCACGAGCAAGGTCGTCCAGGCCGACGGGGTCCTGCTACGTGCCGCCGAGCGCACTCCGCCCGGGCGCGGCGAGGTGCCGGAGGCCGGCCTGTGCACGCTGGCGCTGCTGTCGTCCACGACGGCCGACCCGGCGGGTGCCGAGGGCTCGGAGGTCAGCGGGCCGCAAGGCCCCGTCCTCCTGCCGGACGACCGGACCGTGGCGGGCAGCACCGGGCGCGGCAGCGTCGTCCTGGAAACCGTCCAGTACGCCGGTCCCTCCCTGCCCGCGCGCCGCCTCGCCCGCCGGGGGGCACCGCTGCGCGAGCTCTTCTCCCGCCGGCTGCGCTGGGCGCTCGCCGGCATCGTCGCCTCCGTACTCGCCCTGACCCTCACCACCACCGCGCTCACCGACGCCGACCCGGTGCACGCCGCGTACATCACGCTGCTCGACCTGTTCTCCATCAACGACCCGGCCCTCGACGCGTCCGTCACCCACCAGGTCCTCCAACTGCTGTCCGGTCTCGTCGGCCTCGCTCTGCTCCCGCTCCTCATCGCGGCGGCGCTGGAAGCACTGGGCACGTTCCGCGCTGCCGGCGCCCTGAGGCGACCGCCTCGCGGACTGTCCGGCCACGTCGTCCTGCTCGGCCTCGGCAAGATCGGCAGCCGGGTGCTGACCCGCCTGCGCGAACTCGACATCCCCGTCGTGTGCGTCGAGGAGGACCCCGACGCGCGTGGCATCCCCCTCGCCCGCAGTCTGGGCGTGCCCGTCGTCCTGGGAGACGTCACCGAGGAAGGCGTACTCGAAGCAGCCAAAATCCACCGGG
This sequence comes from Streptomyces sp. NPDC014870, assembly GCF_043081505.1. NCBI lineage: Bacteria > Bacillati > Actinomycetota > Actinomycetes > Kitasatosporales > Streptomycetaceae > Streptomyces > Streptomyces sp. NPDC014870. Next base: position 617,126 of record NZ_JBIBWQ010000003.1, on the reverse strand, counting down.
CGCACGCGCTGCTCGCCCTCACCAGTTTCGACACCACCAACCTGGAAGCCGCCCTCTACGCCCGGACCGTGAAGGCCGATCTGCGCGTGGCCCTGCGGCTGTACGACGACGAGTTCGCCACCGCCGTCTACCGCACTCTGCGCACCGCTCACCCCGAGGCCCTCACCCGCAGCCGCAGCGTGACCCACCTGGCGGCGCCCGCGTTCGCAGGGGCCATGATGGGGCGCCAGATCCTCGGCGCGATCCCGGTCGAGCGCAAGGTCCTGCTCTTCGCCGCCCTCCTGGTCGCCGGGCATCCTCAGTTCGAGGGCCGCACCGTCGCCGAGTCCTTCCGCTCCGGTGCCTGGCGCGTCCACGCCCTCGACACCGCCTCCCCAGGCTCACGCCGTCCGGACCTCGCCTCCACCCGTCACGACGGTGAGCAACCCCAACTGCTGTGGGACCTCCACCCCGGCTACGTGCTGCGGCCCGAGGACCGCGTCGTCATCGCGGCCACCCGCCGCGGCCTCGCCGAACTGCTGGGAAGACACGGCGCGAGGGCACGCGACACGGACACGCCATCCCCGGGCTGATCTGCGGGTGCGTGGACATCGACCATCCGCTCATGGATACGGAGCAGCTGGGTGGGAAGCCGCCCTTTTAGAGGAGATTCGTGGCTTTCGAACGCCATCGTCGGCCATCGAAGGGAGTGACCTGAGATGCAGGCCGAAGCAGGTGGTAAGCGCGTCGTCGTGGGCATCGACGGCTCCCCGGCCTCCTACGCGGCGCTGCGCTGGGCCGTGGATTACGCGCGGATGGCCGGAGCGGGAGTCGAGGCGGTGGCGGCGTACGACGTGGCAGGAGGGATCGGCTGGTCGGCCCCCGCGGTGGACGCGGCCCTCGATGCCGAAGAGGCAAGGCGGAAACTGGGGGCCGAGATCAGAGACGTGCTCGGCACGCTCCATGACGTACCGGTGGAGGAGCACATGGTGCGTGGGAACGCCGTCGAGGCACTGATCACCGCATCCGAGGGCGCCGAGCTGCTGGTCGTCGGAAATCGAGGCCGGGGCGGCTTCGCCCGGCTGCTGCTCGGTTCCGTGAGCCAGCAGTGCGCCCTGCACGCCTCGTGTCCCGTCGTGATCCTCCGTGCGCCGGAGGACGGCCGCGACGCGGCTGCGAAGGCGTAGCCCGACAGCACAGACAGGGACGTGAAATGGCTGGTGGGCGGGAACTCCCGCCCACCAGCCCAGCCCAGGGGACGCCAGTAGCTATGCCAGCTTGGCGGCACCGAAGGAGACGTCGAAGCGGTCGCACCAGATGGCGACACTGGTGAGGCCGGACAGGTCGGCGCCTGCGGGGACGGTGTAGTTCTGGTCCCCCTTGTTGCCCTTCAGCTTGCCCAGGCTGACGTACTTCCCGTCGTCGAAGACGTGCCAGCCCGCCTTGCCCTCCTTGACCGGGGCGTCGGTCAGCCAGACGCGCAGGTCGGGGCCGTTACTGGTGTCCAGGTTCTCCAGCCGCACCGTGTGCGAGCCGTCGGGCAGCCGGATGAGCTTCACCGTCCCGGTGGTCGTGTGCTCGTGGCTGATCAGGGACCCCTGTGCGACGGTCCGAGGCCCCTCCTCCTCCGTCGGAGACGGAGACGCAGACGCAGACGCGGACGCGGACGCGGACGCGGACGGGACGACGGACGTCGTCGGCTCCGGTCCTGCCGCTGTCGGAGCCACGCTCGGAAGCGCCTCCTCGACTGTCTCGTCCTGCCACAGCTTCCACGGCTGGAACCAGTAGAGCCCGACGCCTCCGAGGACGATCGCCACGATCAGCCCGCCCGCCAACAGCGGACCGCGCCGTCTGCCACCCCGACCCATGTTCTTCCTCCCGCATCCGAGCCTTGTCGCCCACATTGAACGATGCCGGGCGCGCGGTCGGCCACTCCTCAGCGGGTGACAAGAGTCTTACGTTCATCCGTGCACCTTGGCCGTCGCTCCGCCGGCCGACCCCGAGGACTCGAGGTCATCGCATGGCGAGGAGGCGGTCCAGCACGCGCACCGGCGAGCGCGGGCACATCAGACGGCGGGCATCGAGGGCCGTCTCCCACTGGTCGGTCAGGCCGGCGAGGAGACGGCGGCGCATGCCGGGGGTCACGTGCGCGTAGCGAGCCGAGACCGAGCCGTCGAGATGTCCCATCCGATCGTCCATGAGGACCTTCTCCGTGCCGAGGTCCTCCATGACGGTGCGGTGGGAGTGCCGCAGGCCGTGCGGCGTGAGGCCCTTGGCGATGGGGAGCCAGCAGGCGTCGGCGCGTTGGCTGGCGTTCCGGCCCCGGACAGGGACTCCAGGCCAGGGATCGCCGAGGAGCGGGACGGGGCGCGGCTCCTGGGGTGCCTTCTTCGGGTACCAGCCGGTGACGGCCGGCTGGAAGAGCCACGTGGCGAAGCCGTTGCGACGCCAGTGGGCAGCTTCTTGGGAGGGAGCGGCATTGCGTACGAACCCGAGGTCGGCGACGGCAAGTTCAACTCGGGCGCGTGTCTCCTCCCGTACGCGCTCGGGGTGGTTGAGCACGTTGGAGACCGTGCCCGTGGACACTCCGGCCCGGCGAGCGACGTCGACGAGCTTCGCGCCGTGATGTCCCCCGGTACGGGCGGCTCCCTGGCCCCGGAACACGTAGGACCTGCCGTGGCAGGGGCACGGGATCGGCTTCGTACGGGCGAGGTGGTCGGCGACGAGGGCGGACAGCCAGTCCGTGGCGTCGATGGTGCGGTAGCTGTCGTCCTTCGGCGGCACGCGCACCAGCTCACCCGAGTCGAGTTCGTACAGCTGCCACTCGACGCGGATGGCGCCCGGCCGGGCGAACTCGGTCTCCAGACCGACGACTTCTCCCCACCTCATGCCGGTGTACGCCTTGAGGATGACGGCCACGAACTCGTCGTCGCGCCCGGACAGGAGCGCCGCACGCTCGGCGATCAACAAGGCGCCGAGGGGGTCGGTGATCACCTTCTCGGGTCCTCGGTCGCGGGAGCGGCCGGCTCGCTTGCCGCGCCCGCGCCGACGGGCGGCAGGGTTGGACGTGATCAGCCCCTCGTCGATCGCGTCCTCGAGGATGAGGTGCAGGGTCGAGCGCCAGGTCTTCACGCTGGAGGCCGCGTACACGGACCTCTCCGCCTTCTCCCAGCGCTCCACGTCCGAGCGGAGGATGCCGGACAAGGACCTGTCCGCGAAGGTGGGGAGGAGATGCTCCTCGATGTGACGCCTGTAGTTCTGCATGGTCGACGCCGCGAGGTCCTGGTCGGCGTACCAGCGGCTGGCGTACTCGCCGAAGGTCTCCTGACCGAGGGCGGGGTTCCGCCACTCACCGCGCCGAACGGTGACTTCCTCGGCGTCGGCCGCCTGCTTGGCCTCCCGTTTCGTGGCGAACCTGATCACGGTGCCCGTCGGGTCGGAGACGGTCCCGTACTTGCCGTCGGCGAGCTTGTACCGGCCTCGCCAGTAGGTGGCGCGCTTCTCCGCGTACCCCAAGTGTTCACTCCCTATCTCTCGTTGAGCCTGTCTAGGCGGTGATGCCGTACTCGGACTGGGACTGGGGCTGGGACTTGAGCAGCCGACGTGGGGGCCGAGCGGTGAGCGCGGGGCCGGACGGGACGGCGCCGGGCTCACCGCTGGGGCGCACAGGTGCAGGCGGGGCGGGTCGCTGCGGAGCGCGTGCGGGGAATTCCTCGTGAAGGCGCACGATTTCCGTCACGTGTTCAGCTGTGAAGCGATAGGCGCCACCCACGTACGTGAAGGGAATGAGACGGCGCCTGGCACGCTCTTTGACCCACCAGACGGAACAGCCCAGAGCTTCGGCGACTTCTCGGGCGGTATGGAGCCGTGGAAGCGCGGAGGATATTCCAGGAGCGGACAACGCAGGATTCCAATCCGGGGACTCGACAAAGAGTTCCCCATTGCAGGCAGGCGGGTTCGGCGACAGGACAATGATCCGGAGAATCCCCGGTTTGGCTAACCGGCGATCGTCGGCTATGTTGCGCCCGCTCCGACCGGATCCAGGCACGCGCGAGGGTCGGCGAGGAGGGCCTGGGGCGGGGTGCCAAGGGCGGCAGCAATGGCGACGAGGTCGTCGATGTCGCAGCGCCGGACGGTACGTTCGATGCGGGAGAGCGCGGTGAACGTCATGGGCCGGCCGAGGGCGGTGACGCGGGCGGCGAGCTGGCGCTGGGAGTAGCCGCGGGCGGTGCGGGTGCGTTCGATGGCGTGGGCGGTGGCCCGTCCGGCGGGTCCGATTTCGAGGGGGCGTGGCGGCATTGGTGTGTTGTAGCTTGCGCGCCGGCCGCTTGGGAACACTTTCCTGTCTGCTGTGAGCGATGCGGGGCACTTCAGCGATTTCGAGGTCGGTTTGGTCAACCGCGATTCCGGGTCTACGGTTTTCCGGCCGACAAGAAGTTGTAGCGGGCTTCTGAACTAACCCTGGACTTTCTCGCCGTTGGTGTGGCTGTGTTGTCCACGCACCCCGGCCCCGCCGGTTTCCCTGCCCCGACACCGAAAGGCGGTCGATCGACATCGCCCGTATCCGCACCATCAAGCCCGAGGCGTTCGCGTCCGAGTCCCTCGCGGCGGTGTCCCTGTCCGCCGAGCGCACCTTCTTCGGCCTGCTCACCCAGGCCGACGACCAGGGCCGCTTCCGGGACCAAGCGGCCGTCATCGCCGGCCTGCTGTGGTCCTTGCGCCCCGATCACGGCCCCATGGGCGTCGAGGACGACCTGAACCAGCTCCACGCCGCCGACTTGATCTGCCGTTACGAGGGCGCGGACGGCAAGCGGTACCTGCACATCGTCACCTTCACGCAGCACCAGAAGATCAACCGCCCCAGTGGCATCCGGACCCCGGCCTGCCCGCACCACGACCTCAGCGTCTTGCGCGAACCCTCACCGCCGACGCACGGAGCGGTCATGGAGCACTCCGTGAATCGGCAGGGAGGAGTGACGGAGGCAGCAGCGAGCGACGAATCCGCAGGTCAGGAGGGATTCAGTGAGCCCTCACCGCCAATCCAGGGAGGACTCGTCGAGCCTGCGGTGAGCCCTCACGGTCCGGATCTAGGACCTAGGAACAGGGATCTAGGATCTACCCCGTTGGGGGGCGCAAGCGCCCCCGCGCCGCAGACCGTCTCGGCGAAGGATCTCATCGGCGAGTACGCCGCCGCGTGCACCCACCGCCCTCCCTCCGATGTGCTCGGGCATCTCGGCGGGCAGGTGCGCAAGCTCCTCGACGAGGGAATCGACCCTGCCCACGTACGAGCCGGTCTCGCCCGTCACCGGGCCAAGGGACTGCACCCGAGTACCCTGCCGAGCCTCGTGCACGAGGCCATGAACGCCTCCGCCCCCGAGGCCGCCCACCGACCGTGGACCAACCCCGCCGACGTCGCCGCCGCCTACGGTGGTGACCTGTGACCGCCGCCCTCGCCCAAGCCCCGCACCAGGTCGGCCGGATCGCCGACCGCCTCGGCGTCATCCTCAGCCAGCGTGGCATCAGCCCCGACGCCGCCGCGCTGGAGCCGCAGGCAGAGCCCGTCACCGCGCTGGAGCTGGCCGACGCCCGCATCCCCGCCCGCTACCGGTACGCCCTCGCCGACCATCCCCACGTCACGGCCTGGGTGAACGAGATCGCTCGCACAGGCCGCCCGGGACCGGCAGGCGCGCCCGGAATCTCGGAAGGACCGTCGCTGCTGATCGCCGGCCCCACCGGCACCGGCAAGACCCACCAGGCGTACGGCGCCATCCGCGCCCTCCTCGCCGCCGGAGTCAGGCTTCGCTGGGAGGCCGTCACCGCCGCCGACCTGTACGCCCGCCTGCGCCCCCGCTCCGGCCACGACGCGGAACGCGAGCTGCAGACAATGGCCAAGTGCCCGCTGCTGCTCCTGGACGACCTCGGAGCGGCCAAGACCAGCGAGTGGACCGAGGAGCTCACCTACCGGCTGATCAACCACCGGTACGAGCACCTGCGCCCCACTCTGATCACCACCAACCTCCCCACCGCCGACCTGCGCACCGCCCTCGGTGACCGCGTCGCCTCCCGCCTCGCCGAGATGACCGAGCGCGTCATCCTCGACGGCCCCGACCGCCGCCGCGCTCGCCCCTCCGCCTGACCGGCGACGACCAGCGGATCGGGGACCGGTCCCCCAACCGTCGGGGACCGAGTGGGACCCTCTGGGACCGGGGACACCGGGCAACGAGACCCGGGGACCGGGGACCGGGGACCGGGGACCGGGGACCGGGGACCGGGGACCGGGGACCGGGGACCGGGGACCGGGGACCGGGGACCGGGGACCGGGGAC